>JAAYFK010000070.1 GCA_012728275.1 Clostridiaceae bacterium
ACAAGAACTATCCGACAGAGGCGGAACTAGCTCGACTTAGCTCTTCTGAGTTGGAAATTTATGAGCTTGAGAATGAGTCACAAGTTGGTGCTGGAGAAGTACTATGGGGCGAAATTAAGACGAGATTTTTGAAACAAGAGAGTGATACTAATCTTGAAAGTGCTGTGGATAATTATGAGCAGGTTCAAGCTCGTAGCATTTTGGTATACTCTTCAATAGAGACGCGACAGATTAGCGATACTGAATACGAGGAGTTACCGCGCATTTCTAAGAGCCTTTGGGCAAATTTTTCGTTTTTTAGCGTAATTGCATTAGTGTTAATGGTATCCATGTTTATGGTTCCTATGGCTTTGTCCGATAGGATTGAAGCTGAGTTTTCCTTGATGGCTATAGGTATGACTGTTGTAGTTCTTCTTATAGCATCAGTTTCTATGATATTTACTGCAAATAAGTGCATTATCAAACAAGATAGTCAAGTAGCGACAGGTAAAGTAGTCCATTTCTACAGAATCGTAACTAGTTCTGGTAAATCTAGTAGAACAAACTATTATGTTGCTGTAGCGATAGAAGACGGTGAAAGATACGTTCGTAAATGTCTAATCACCAAGAAAGAGTGGAATTCATTAAGAATAGGTGATCCTGTTTTCTTGCTAATTCATAATAATTTTGTTCGTGCTAAACTTATGCATTAATCTGGCTTTTGGTAAAGACAAAGCTTTTTGAAGGACTTAGTTGATTCCTTAATGAAATATTCTTGGACTTCTGTATGCTCATGTATCTTTAATGCATGAGCATATTGTTTGCCAAAAGAATTAAATAATAGTTTTTTTATTTATAATGTATAATAATTATAAATATATTTAAGCAGAATCATTCTTTGATATTTTGCACGGCACTTCGTTCTCATGGTCACATGATATATGACACGAAGAATGAGCTTTTGGGGGCAGCTTGAGGCATAGAATGCGCAGGCACTTGAAGCAATCAAGCTATCGTCTAGGACAAAGTTAACTTCATACTATATTGAAGTCAGGAGGACGTGAAAGTGACCTCTGTAGTTGAAAATAGAACGATACTTGTTGTTGACGATGAGAAGATTAACCGTCAACAGATGATTAGTGTATTCAGTGAAGAATACATTATTCTTGAAGCCGAAAATGGTTTTATAGCACTCGAGATTCTTAACTCAATGAAGGTCGACGCAGTACTTCTTGACTTGGATATGCCAGGAATGAACGGGCTTCAATTTCTCGATGTTGTTTCTGACGATAAGGAACTTGAGAAGATTCCAATTATTGTAGTAGCTGATTCAATTAATGAAGATGATCTTATAAAGGTAATGGCGAAGGGCGTAATCGATGTGATTATGAAGCCCTTGAATGATCAGCTTATGAGACTCCGCATTAGGAATATTCTTTCTCGAATTGAGTTATTAAAGAGGGCAGAGCGAGCTGATGAGACCGAAAAAGAATTAAGACGTTCCGAGATGGATCCTGTTTCCGGGCTTTTCAATCGAAATGCTTTCATTAGACATACTGAATTGTTGTTAAGTAAAGCTCAGCCTAATCAGTACATTCTAGTGAGATGGGATATAGATAATTTCAAGTTATATAATGAGGTTTTTAGTTCTTCTAGTGGAGATGAATACTTGAGGCAGATAGGAGACTATTGGTCATCTAAAGATCTCGAGATCAAGCCAGTTATAGCATGCCGATTCGATGCTGACCACTTCATTTTCCTGGTAGAAGAGAAGTCCTTTGACATCACGAAAATGTGCGAATCATTAATAGATTGCCTTGAGAATGTTAAAACGTCGGCGTTTGAGTTTGTACCTCGTATGGGATTATACTTGATTGATGATCCGACATTGGACATCACTCTAATGTGCGATTGCGCACTTCTTGCATTGAAATCCACTAAGAATCGCTATGGCGTAGAATACAAGTGGTTTGTCCCAAGTCTTTGGGTTACGTTAAAACAAGAACATAAAATAGTAGCTGAGATGGAAGAAGCTTTATTAAATGACGAGTTCAAAGCTTACTTCCAGCCACAATATAACATTAGTAATGGCAAGCTAATTGGTGCTGAGGTTCTCGTTCGTTGGGTCAAGGAGAATGGTCAAATGCTTTTGCCTAATAGCTTTATTCCGTTGTTTGAGAAGAATGGATTTGTTTTTGAGCTAGATAGGAGTATTTGGGAAAAGGCATGCATTTTTCAAAGAAAGCAACTAGACTTAGGAAAGGAAGTTATTCCAGTTTCGGTAAACGTCTCACGCTATGACCTAGTCCGCGAGGAGTTCTTAGATACAATTATTGCATTGCCTAAGAAGTACGATGTTCCTTTCAATTTGATTAATCTTGAGATAACTGAGTCTGCATTTTCTTCGAGCGTAAGTCACATAGTCGAGATAGTGGATAAGCTTAGAGAAGTGGGATTCCTTGTCGAAGTTGATGACTTTGGTAGTGGATACTCGTCCTTTAGTACGCTTAAGGATGTTTCAGCTGGAGTAATTAAGATTGACATGCACTTCTTTTCCGATAAGAAAATGACCCAACGCGGCGGTACGATAATTGAGTCGATAGTAAGAATGGCCAAGTGGCTTGGAATGCTTGTAATTGCCGAGGGCGTAGAAACCAAGATGCATGTTAGTTTTCTACAATCCATTGGATGCAATTATGTTCAAGGCTTTTTCTTTGGTAAGCCTATGACCGTGGAGGAGTATGAGTTGCTTCTTAGTCAAGAGAACCATGATTCAATTTTAACATCCATGGAGACAATTGAAGGAATGGATAGGGGACAGTTCTGGAATCCTTCATCAATTGAGACTTTGCTTTTTTCGAGCTATGTAGGTGGCGCTTGTGTATTGGAATATCACGATAACAAGCTTGAGATTCTGCGAATGAACAAATCCTTCAAAGAGGTACTTAACACAAATCACGCATGGGATGCATTGATGGGATATGATGTCTTTGATGCAGTTGATCCAAGTTATCGTGAGGAATTAACAGAGATAGTCAATTCCTGTATTAATCTTGGCGATTCTCGAAAAGGAGTTTGTCATATTTTCTTTAATCATGAGACTCCTACACACAATGAATATATAAGGTATAAGGCTAGAGTAATAGCGAAGACTGATACCTATGCCTTATGCTATGTTCTTGTAGATAATGTGTCATCTCAAGTGCGTGCCGAGCAACAAAACCGTATGCTTATTGAATTATCAGGGCGAATGCTTTCTGAGGCCGACCCGGAGACTGCTCTCACTAATGTTATGACTGAAATAATGAATTACTGCGAAGGAAAAATCGTTCACACTTATGTTTTCGATAAGACGAGAAAACACCTCAACTGCGAGTATGAAATATGTGCTCCGAATGTCCCTCCCCTTATTGATCAACTTCAGGACTTACCAATTGATTATGTTGAGTATTGGATACCTAAGTTAAGAGATATGGAAGTATTAACGATTACAACTAGTGAACTAGATGAATCCCGTGAAGCAGAAAAACTACGATACGAGAGGTTCGGTATCGAGTCTCTTATAGTTATGCCTTTACATAAGAAAGACGATATATTTGGCATAATGACAGTAGAGAGCCCCAAGCAATTGAATAAAAATAACAAGAATCTTGAAGCCTTAGGAGACTACGTTTCTTTTTTACTTGCAAGGCGAGATCTTGAGCGCAAAGTTAAGTTTGAAAACTCCCAACTGATGTCTCTAATCGAGAAGACACCAATAGGTTTCACGCGTGTACCTGTAAATAGAGAGAGAAGGTTTGATCCGGCGAATGTAATCATAAATGATTCTTTCTGCAGTATGATTAAGATGACTCGACAAGAAATCCTTGACTACTACATTAAAGAACCATACCTACGAGTCCATCCTGATGATATACCGAATGTAGCCCTTTTAATCAAGAAAGCAATTCAGACAAGACAAACATGTCCCATTAAGATGCGCTTTTTTGCCGGTGATGATAATTATCTTACTACACAAACCTACTACCACATTTCGGAGGATGATAAGGGCAATTTAATGCTCAACGGATACTTTATTGAGATATCGGATAAAGAGGCTAAAGAGGATGAAGAGGAGAATGGCATATATGATTAGTGTTAGTAACATTAGTTTTGCGTTTGAGAATTGTAAGGTTCTTAAGGATGTATCGTTCTCTTGTGAGAGTGGTCGCATTGTTGGCCTTGTTGGAATCAATGGTGCGGGTAAGTCCACACTTCTTCGATTGATGTCAGGGGTGTATGAAATCGAGGGAGGAAGCATCGAGTATGATGGTCGGAAGCCAAGTGAAGAGAAGTTAAAAGGGCAATTGTTCTTCTTACCAGATGATCCATATTACACTACGCATGCAACGGCTAAGAGCATATTCGATATGTATAAGGTGTTTTATCCAAATCTCATCTATGATGAGTTTTATAGTGCTATGAGCACATTGAATTTGGACATGACAAAGGGCGTTCGTTCTTTTTCGAAAGGAATGAGAAGGCAATTGTATGTTGCCTTAGCTTTCGCGATTAAGCCTAAGTATTTACTTATGGATGAAACTTTCGATGGGCTTGACCCTCTAGCTCGAGAGGCCTTCAAGAATCAAGCTAAGGAAATGGTGAAGTCAAGTGGTATGACCATCCTAATCTCCAGTCACTCGCTTCTCGAGGTTGAGGATTTCTGCGATGAGACCATTATGATTGATACTGGTAGAATCGTTACTTCTGAAGAACTTAAGACCAAAGATTCCGGAGTAAGGAAGTTTAACATGGCCTTTACTGAAGGTACTGCGTGTGTGACAGCTATAGCGGCACTTAAGCAAATTGGAGCAAGCAAAATTGAGAGTGAAGGTCGTTTTATCAATGTGATTGTTCGAAGTGATATTCCGGAAATAGAGAGTAAAATCAAGGCGCTAAACGCGACGGTGCTAGAGGAAGTATCACCATCGTTAAGTGAGACTTTTATTTTTGATGTAAAGCATAATTCTTCTGTGACGGAGGTCAATAAATGAATATCGTGCTAAGGTATTTTAAGTATCAATTCGTTAAAACGATAATTCCAATATGTATTCTGATTGTCTTGTTCTCTACATTCACATATAAATCCTTGTTTTTTCCCTATTATTCGATGCAATCTTCAAATACCATAAGTTACTACTTTAGTGGGGATAGTCTATTTGGGTGCCTTTTGATAACAGCTATTGTAATGGCTACTTTTGTTTTCGACGAACTTAACAATCGTCGAAATATAGATGCTTTATTCTCGGTTTCGTTGAGTAAAACAAAGATTGTTATGACTAAGTTGGTTGTTGGCGGAATTGGCGTATATATTGTTGCTTTGGCACTTTCAGCTGTTCAAATCGTCGGCTCATTTGATGCTGTTTTAGAAACAGGACTTTTTGAGACTATGCAAGTATGTTTTTTGATTATTGGAATCTCTTTGATGATCTACTTATTTGCATCCTTTGCATTTTGCTTAGCAACGAATACCGTTGATGGTTTAATGTTTATTGGGATGTTTTCTGTTTATCCTATGCTAATTGCTAGATTAATTTTACTTCCGTTCTGGTCATCAAATGACTTGGATAAGTGTTCTCAATGTAATTTCTTCAGTCCTTTAATTAATCTGTACTCTTCTTACGAAGACAGAATTAATTCTTCGTTGATGAATGAACAGCTTGAGTACAGTATCCAAGAGACGCTTAAATATCCTCAAGTGTCTGATATTGTCGAACTAGTTATCATATTCTTGGTTACAATTGCTTGCCCATTATTAATTTACATTACGTATAAGAAGAAGCGTGCTGAGGATATTGGAGGAGTGTCCAAGTTCATCTTTGGATATCCAGTTTTTCTTCCACTAGCATTTATTGTGCCAATTATTTCCAGTAGAGATTCTTCTGTATTTGGGGTTGCATATACGATTTTTTCTTCTATAGCTCTTTACGTTGGTTATTTAATCTTCCGCCGCGGTTTGAGGCTGAAGATACAGGACTACATCTCAATGGCATCGGTAATCTGTATTGCAATATTGTACATGAGTGTAATATTCTTCATTTTTTAACGGTAGATTTATTTATTGATGCAAGATTTAAAAATTCGTTTATAATATATTTTGGATTGAAAATAAGGGAATACATGGCGATTAGGCGGAAGGTGCATATAGTGAGCAACTCATAGTTGCTTAATTCGGCATGTAATTAAGATTTATCTGGAAGAGGGAAAAATATGGCTGATACTATTAAGTGTCCACGTTGTTCTGCAAACGTGGTTTTTGATGTTTCAAAGCAGAAAATCACATGTGCTTTTTGTGGTACGGAATTTGCTCCTGAGGAGCTGATGAAGGAAATCAATGAAGAGAAGCTTTTCGAGCATGCGAAGGCTGAAGAACCTACTGCTAATAAACTAGAGTGGGAGAAGCAGCAGTTTGCATGCAACAGCTGCGGCGCTACGGTATTTGCGGATGTGAATACGAGCACTACTTTTTGCATGTTTTGTGGATCGCCGGCTATTATAGCTGAGCGATTTACAGGCGAGTTTGAACCTGACTACATTATTCCATTCAAGATTGACAAGGATACCGCGACAACGAAGTTCCTTAAGTGGTGCAAGGGTGGTCTTATGACTCCTTTTAATTTTGTATCGCCTAAGAATATTGCGAAAATGAAGGGCTTATACGTTCCTTTCTGGCTGTTTGATGTTGATGCAAAACTTGACATGGTAGGCACTGGAAAGAAGGTATTGGTAACTAATAGTGGAAATGAAACTACAACTATTACCGATGTCTACAATGTTACTCGTAAGATGAACGCTTGTTGGAATAATATGCCTTTTGATGGCATTGATCGAATCGACGATGATTTAATGGCAGCAGTTCAACCTTACAATTATGATGATTTGGTTAAGTTCAGTCCTATGTATTTACCAGGCTTCTTCTCCGAGAAGTACGATGTTTCAGCTGAAGACTTGACCAACAGAGTTGTATATCGTTCAAAGGAGTACGCTAAGAAGATTTTCAAGGAGTACACTACAGAATATAACTCGTCAACAATTAGCCAAGATAATTCGGAATACAATGTTTATGACCACGACTATGCGCTTTTTCCTGTATGGTTCTTACGATATAAGTATCTAGGCAAGACTTATGAATTTGTAATGAATGGCCAAACAGGTGAGGTCGCAGGAATACCTCCTCAAAGCATTGTAAAGAAGATAATGGCATCTGCGGTAGTGCTTGCTATTGCTGCGGTAATTGTCAAGATAATAGTAAGCCTCATGTTAGGAGGTTTTGTAGGATGACGAACTTTAACGACACTAATACAAATAAGAACTCTTCGGGGAACACCAAATTTCTAAGCGAGCTAAGAGGAGCTTCAATTATTGTAACGATAGTACTGATTTCTCTGCTTGCACTATCTGTTGGTCTATATGCATATATGCAAAAGACACCTCCGAAGCATGTAATTATTGACGATCAAATGGATCTATTTACGTCCTCTGAACTTGATGAAATTGAGGAATTGGCGAATGATCTTTCCGAGGAACGTAATCAGAATGTAGCTGTAGTTGTTACAGATGATAAGGGCTGGGAGTATTCGGATGATGACGATGGTTATCAGGCGTATGTAGACGATTATTATAGCGAGAATTTTATCGACACTCCTTTTCAAGACAATTCTGGATTTATTATTTTTCTTGATTTAACTAATATGGATGTAGGAGGAAAATACTTCTACATCTATACCTACGGTACTGCTTTTTATTCCGCATCAGACGCGGAAGTGACTGATATTTTTGAGCAACACAAACCGGAGCTGAGGCAAGGCAAGTATTCAAGTGTAGTCTGCTCGGTTCTTAGTGAACTCACGAATAAGGACTATGATTTTGGGAGCATTATTATTTCTGGAGCAATAATGGTAATAGTACCTTTGCTAATTGTTGTTTTGTTCTATTTCTTTGCATTCAAGCCTAAGAAGCTTGATGCATATCCAGACGGTGCAGTATATCTTAATGCTGGAAAATGCGGAAAAATGGAAGCAACGGATGCTTTCGTTAATCGATCCGTTACTGTCGTACACCATAGTTCTAGTAGTAGCGGCGGCGGTGGCGGCGGCGGTGGCGGCCATTCTGGTGGTGGTGGCGGACACTTCTGATTCATTCCGCGACTAAGTTTTAAGTAAATTATTGATTTATTACTAAGGGAACGATTAATAAGGCGTGTTTGGTAAGAATATTTGAGGGATGGTATTTAAATGGCTGATACGATTAAGTGTCCTCGTTGTGCGGCTAATGTTTATTTTGACGCCGCTTCTCAGATGGTCACATGTGGTTTTTGCGGTAAAGAGTTTACTCCAGCAGAAATTTTGCATGAAGTCGACGATGACAAAATCTTTGAGAATGTTGAGCAAGAAGAGACTGAAGCGCCTTCTGAACCCAAGTTCAAGCGCAATGCAGTGGAATGGGAGAAGAAGCAATTTGTATGCAATAGCTGTGGTGCTACGATGGTTACCGATGCCAATACGAGCACAACCTATTGTGTGTTTTGCGGTTCACCAGCGATTATTGGTGAGCGTTTTGTTGGCAAGTTTGAGCCTGAGTTCATGATTCCTTTTAAGATAGATAGGACCAAAGCGACATCCTTGTTTTTTAAGTGGTGTAACGGAGGCTTGATGACTCCTTTGAATTTCGTATCACCTAAGAATGTGGCGAGAATGAAGGGCTTATATGTGCCTTTCTGGATATTTGGTGTTAAAGGTGATATCGACATCAGAGGAACCGGAAAGACAGTAGATACTCGCAGTGGCGCTTATGAGGATACCAGGACCGTCTATTTGTATGATGTAACTCGAAGAATGAGCGTTTCGTGGAAGGGGATGCCATTTGATGGTGTTAGTCGTATAGACAATGATTTGATGGATGCAATACTCCCATATAATTACGATGAAATGGTTGAGTTTAGCCCAATTTATCTTCCCGGATTTTTCTCAGAGAAATACGATGTAGAGTCAGATAAACTAGAGAAGAGAGCCCTTAACCAGGCTAGAAAATATGCTACACAAATATTCCTTGACACTACGAAAGAATATGATGAATCAAGCATATCTAATGACTTATCAGAATTTAAGACTGATGATTGTTTCTACGCATTGCTGCCTGTTTGGTTCTTGAGCTACAAGTACTTAGGCAAGACATATGAATTTGCGATTAATGGACAGACTGGTGAAGTGGCGGGTGAAATGCCACAAAGTGTTGTTAAGAAGGTTTTGATTTCTTCTGGTGTCATGGCGGCCGTTGCTATAGCAGTAAAGATTGTAGTTAGTCTCATCTTGGGAGGGTTCTTCGGATGATAAATGATTATATTAATGATGATGTAAATACTAACGAAGGTGGCAAATTCAAGATTCCAGCAAAGTGGAAGTTTATTAGCGAGCTTCGAGGCTTGTCGCTACTGGTTATTTTGCTTGTTTTTGCTATTCTTTCAGGTTCAATACTCTTATACTTATTCATGTTGAAAGTACCAGACAAGAGAGTAGTAATAGATGACCAAATGGGCTTATTCAGTGAACAAGAATTAGCGGTTCTTGAAGAGGCGGCCGAAGAATTGTCTAATAAGCACAATATAAATGTTGCAATAGTAGCAACGAACGATAAGGGTTATAAATACGGAAATAATGAATCTGGAGAACGAGATTATGCAGATGACTATTATAGAGAGACCTTCAGAAGTAATCCTCTCCAAGATAATTCAGGATTTGTCTTCTTAGTTGATTTAACATATACCAGCCCTGGTATGCGATATTTTTATATTTATACTTATGGTACGGCCCATTATACAGTGTCTAATTCTGAGGTAGAGAAAATTGTGAGAAATCACGAGGACGATTTAGTAGAAGGGCGCTATGCCAGTGCCTTTAGCGGCATGATTGACGACCTTGATGCTAGAGATTATACCTCTCCAGGACTGATTATTACTTGGGTTATGCTGTTGCTTGTGCCTTTAATTGTTGCAATTGTCTTCTATTTGCGTTTCTTCAAAACAAAGTCTTTAGACGATTATCCAAAGAGTGAGACATTCCTTAATGGAAAGCTATGCAAAAGCGTGGAGACCAAGGATACTTTCGTTAGCATGATGACTACAAAAGTAAAAAGAAGTCCGAATTATTCTGGTGGAAACCATGGAGGCATCGGCAACTTAGGCGGCGGTGGCTTTAGCGGAGGCGGCGGAATCTCTGGCGGCGGTGGCATAAACTTCTGATTTAGCTTCATTATTGAACAGAAGAAGACTTAATTAGTGAGTATTCATTCCAGTTATAATCAAACAGACTCCATATCTCATTATCTGTATCCAAAGGCGATGCATGGTAATGAAGAGGGGTCTTTTTATTTGGATGCTCGAAAAGCACGTCTCCAGAGAACAAAGCAATTTGCCCCTTAACTTTGCTTCCGTACTTGCCATCTCCGCACAAAGGGTGCTTTCTTGAAGCGAATTGCACGCGTATTTGGTGAGTCCTCCCTGTGATTGGTCTAACTTTTACTAGAGACAAATCAGAAGCATCATTGTAAGCGAGGACGCGGTAGAGGAGAGTAGCATCCTTCACTCCTTTTCGCGCGGAGGATACCGGGAAAGACTTGTTCTTGCTTTTATCATGCAGAAGGTAGTCGTTAAGCTCGCCATTAATCTCTTCCATCTTGCCAGCGACTACGGCGTAATACTCCTTGAGAAGAGTCTTTTGCTCGATCTGTCTATTGAGATTTGCACAGGAAGATGCATTCTTTCCTACTAGAATTAATCCACCAACGGGCATGTCCAAGCGATTGACAACCTTAAGTTTATTGTCTCCAAGAATTGCAGGAATCTTCTCGCTATCTTGACCAGGCCTTTTCAAAAAGACCATAAAAGCCTCGTCCTCATATATTACTTGTTCATTCATTCTAAAAACATCCTCTCAAATCAGCAGCTAGACTTCACGCATCATATTAAGAATTATCTTCCAACAATTAATAAAGGGCAACACGCAAACCTAATATTGAACATATAAGCATAAACCTCACTTGCATAAATCGTGAGGTTTCTGTTTGCTTCTTTTTCGAAAAAAATGTAGACTTTTATAAGATAATTCAATGCGAAAAGAGGACGAGTCTATGCTTCACAACGAATTTATAATACTCAATAACGGCGTCAAAATGCCTATGATTGGCATTGGAACTTATCAACGAGTAGTCGATGAGGATTTGTGCGAGCAAAGCATAGTTGATGCTATTCAGGCAGGATATCGATTAATTGATACGGCATGGTATTACATGAACGAAGAGGCTGTCGGAAGAGCAATCAAGAGATGTGGAGTTGATAGAAGCGAGCTTTTTGTTACGACCAAGGTTTGGTTCACGCAATTTGAAGAAGAGGATTGCCGAAGAAGCTTAGAGGACTCGTTTGCGAAGCTTGATCTGGAATATATTGACATGGTTCTTATTCATTGGCCGTATGGTAATGTTTATTCCGCTTGGCGAGTGCTAGAGGAGTACTACGAGGCGGGAAAAGTGCGCGCTATTGGAGTGTCTAATATGACTCCAGATAGACTTGTAGATCTTATTAACTTTAACAAGATTAAGCCTTCTATAAACCAAATAGAGACGCATATATATTGTCAGCGTGTGGAAGATAGAACGTGGAATGACAAAATGGGGGTAGCTACTCAGGCATACTCTCCATTAGGTCAGGGGCTTGCTTCAGAGATGACTAGTGAGCCAATTGTTATTGAGATAGCTCAGAAGTATTCGAGAACACCAGTTCAGATTTTGCTCCGCTTCTTAGTACAGAACAACATTGCGATCATTCCGAAGTCGACGCACTTAGAACGAATTAAAGAGAATGCTGACATATTTGACTTTTCGCTCGAGGAAGAAGATATAAAATTACTTAGGGGCCTTGACAGGGGCAAGCCAAGAGGCGGCGACTCTAACGATCCTGCTCGCATCTTCACTTGTAAGAATTGGTGAGAGAGCTTTGTTAAAGAGTGCATTAGTTTAAAGAAATGCCATAATTTCGCGTGTCTATTGTGGTATGATTTGAGGAAATCTTCGGAAACGAAGAGAATGATAGATGCTTTTCGAGACTAGGGAGAATATTATGGAAGACTCTTATGAGACAGAACGCATATCGGTTAAGTACATTAGTGAGAGCAACGTTGTTGTAATTGCTTTTAAGGCTGAAGAGGTCTTAAGTGAGGAATATAGAACTTCGACCATGCTAGCGGTTGATTTACTTGGGCAACACAAGAATTCGATATTAATAATCGATAGAAGCCTTAATGCTAAGGTTGAGGAAGCTGATATCAAGTGGGCGAGAAAGACGCTTTTCAACACATTGGTTAAAAGCGGTTGTAAGCATTGCTTCATAGTTGATCCAGAGCATAGAATCGCACATAACGCATATCCGCATAGGGACTTGGAGCTTAGAATGCGTACGACTTTGGTTGGTTCCATCGACGAGGCACTTGCCAAGATAGGGCATAAGCTAGAAGTCTCTAGCGAGGTTCTCTCTATGACTAAGGAAGAAGCGCTCACTTATATGAATCTTCCAGCAGATTGTGATGAGGAACGCCTGGAGAATAGATTTTGGCAATTGTCAAAGAATATGAGAATAGAGAATTCTGACGAAAGCCAGCAGAAACTTGTAGATTTGTCCGCTGCCTATGACATTGCTTCTGGTAATGCGATGAAGCGTAAAGAGGTTATGGAGGCTCGTGAGCAAGAGCCAAAGATTTTGGGCAAGACGAAGGACGAATGGAAGACCTGGTTTAGTTATACGTGGTACTGGTTTGTAATAGGAGTTGTTGCAATTGCTATTTGTTTCAGTCTGATTTATACAGGTTTCTTCCGTCCAGATTATGACTCTGCGGTTATAGCTGTAGGGCATTTCCAATTGGAACCGTCTCCTATGAATACTTTCTTAACGGAAACTATGGGATTTTCAAATCCTTACATTAATTCAACTGACGTATCTTTCTATAACACTCAAGAGCAAATCTCAAACTTTCAATCTGAGTCTATAGCGACTGCGCTTTTCTCGGCAAATCCTAATGTTGTGATATCAGACTCACAGATAATAGATTACTACTACAGCAATATGGTTGATTTGTCTGATTTTTATGCTGAGTGCGAGCAGAAGCTTCCAGCTGAAGTTCTTGACAATCTTGAACTGGTTTATTGCAGCGAGGAAGAATGGTATGCGACCATCTCAAGATACCAGGAGTCTCTTGGAATGGAGTACGAGGAGCCCGATCACGAGCTCTCTGAGGAAGAAATACTAATAGGTATTCAAATCAACAATGAAGATTACATTAGAGAACTTGGCTTCTCTTGCCTGTGGCCAGATACTGAGCCAAATCTAGTTTTCGGAATTTATACTGGGAGTGAGGACATGGAACGGTCTGAGTATATGCTCATGGGATTCCTTGCAACATTGCAAGCTTACTTATGATTGTTATATGCTATCGAAACCAACGCTTCTAAGCAAAGCACTAATTTGCTCGGGCGTTAGCTCGACAAGTTCGCCTGTTCCCGTTGGCAATTTATCAAAAATGTCAGCGTCTTTTATGCCTTCGTTTTTGCTCGAAAATAGTGTTTCCTCGAATCCTGACAGACTTATTGGGCCAATGCTAATTCGTGCTAGTTTTGTCACGCTTCTATTGAAGGAAGCAATCATTCGCCTCACTTGGTGAGTCTTACCTTCAGTAAGAATTAGTAAGCATTTGCCAGGACGAATTAGGACTAGCTTAGCTGGTTGAAGCTTTATTCTCTCATTGGGTTTGTCCGATAATGTCATTCCTTTACTAACAATGTCTATTTGCTCTTGCGATAGTTCGTCGCCATCATAGTCGACAAGGTAAGTCTTAGGCACGTTGAATTTAGGGCTTGTGAGTCGATGCGATAGTTCTCCGTCGTTAGTAATAATCAGTAGTCCCGTCGTGTGATAATCCAGACGACCAACCGGGCTTAAGCCCTTAGTATTAAGAGTTTGTGGGATGAAATCAGCTATCGTTTGAAGCCGTTTGTCTTCCATAGCAGTTAGCACGCCATCCGGCTTATCAAACACAAAATATAACTTATTCTTCGTTATAACATCTTGTCCAAGAATAGAGATATTGGAGTTCTCGTTAACGCTAGCACCAGGATCGCTTACAACTAAGCCATCTACTGATACTTTATGAGAGCGAACCAGAATTCTGATCTCGCTTCGTGTTCCATATCCTGAATTTGCAAGAAGTCTATCTAAACGCATGAGACAATTATACCCTAGATAAGGTATAATTCTCATATGTTAGAGGTAAATATTGAGTATGGTTTTCCAACAACAGAACAAGCGATTGCCAAGATGGTTTCTGCAATAGTTGTAAATAAGCACAACGGAGTCAAGGCAATCAAGATAATTCACGGCTATGGTTCTACAGGACGAGGCGGTGCAATTAAACTTGCATGTAAGCAGAAGCTTATCTCAATGAAGAGACTTGGCAACATTCGCGACTTCTGTGAGGGCGAGCAATTTAATAGCAATAGCGAAGCCGGAATTCGAGTGACGTCAAGATTGTCGAACCTCAAGGGTGATCGTGATTGGAAAATTCCTAATCCAGGTATAACAGTAGTAGTTTTGTGATTATTTAAAGAAAGATAGCAAGTATTATGAGTGATAGCATCTATGAGAGTAAATGGGAAGAGTTCATAACAGAATGTAACGCATGTAAGAACTGCGAGCTGCGAGAAGGTGCGAGTAATGTTGTAATCTACCGTGGTAATCGTAAAGCTTCTCTAATGATTATTGGCGAGGCACCTGGCGCGACGGAGGATGAGAAGGGGAAACCTTTTGTAGGTCGTTCTGGTATGCTTTTGCAGAATCTTCTTGGAAGCGTTGGTCTTACCGAAGAGGATTATCACATTTGCAATATAGTTAAGTGCCGTCCGCCTGAGAACCGCCGCCCTAAGCCAAACGAAATTGCTTCCTGCAAACGACTTCTCGCTAAGCAATTCGCGCTAGTTAGACCGAAGATAATTCTTCTATGCGGTTCGACTGCATATGAGGCATTCTTTAATGAGAAAGCTGCAATGCATGCTTGCCGTGGACACTTTGCTGAGAAGAATGGATACAGCATAATGACCACTTTCCATCCAGCTTATGCGCTTCGCGATCCAAGCAAGAAAATCCCGATGTACGACGACATGATGCTTGTGCGCCGTAAACTCGATGAAATGCTAGCCCAAGAGGCAACAGACTCTTGAATTTTAGAAAACGCTTTGCTATACTCTACAACGTTGATAATCATTGCCGAATTGTGTAACGGTAGCACGCCGGTTTCTGGCACCGTCTGTCAGGGTTCAAATCCTTGTTCGGCAACCAAATTAATGATACCTGCATCGAAAGATGCAGGCTTTTTTATGCCTTTTTCGCGAAAAAGAAAGCATTTGACTATTATTGCTCGAAAATGAAAAGAAATGAAAAACAATTGGTTTGACTATTCCCAAAACCCTTGTTATTATTACGTTATGGTTAATCTTGAACGAAGAAAACAAATACTTGATATCCTTGCTCAAACAGGTGCAATTAGGACGGTAGATTTATCAAAACGTCTTAATGTTACTGGCGCTACAATTCGCACTGATTTACGCGATTTGGCAAGGGAAGGTGCGATAGTTCGTTTTCATGGAGGCTTGCGCTTACCGGAAACGAAGCATACTGACATTACCGAGAACTACATGGTTCGTTCGATTAATCATGTTGAAGAGAAGGACGCCATCGGTCGTGAGGCTGCAGACCTAGTTGGAAGCGGCAACACAATATTTATGGACGCATCTTCAACAACATTTCATATGATACCTTATCTTCGATATACGGATGATGTCACGGTTGTCACCAATGGAATCCATACAGCTATGGAGCTCCAGCATCACAGTAATTTTAAATCAATAATTCTCGTAGGTGGCATGCTCCGTCCACATTCTGGCGCTATTGAGGGCGTTGTTAGTAGGGAGATGCTATCGCGTCTAAGCGGCGAGTTCTATTTTGTATCTGGCAACGGGTTCTCAAATGAAGTTGGCCTTTCGGGCAATAATTTCTTTGAACTTGAGCTCAAGAGAATGTGCGCTGACAGAGTTAAGCACATTGTTGCATTGATTGACTCTTCCAAGCTTGGAGCCGACTCATCGGCTAAGTTCATCCCTATTGAGAAAATCGACTATTTGATTACCGATAGCGGTGCTGATCCTGCAATTGTTGAGGAGTGCAGAATGAAGGGCATCAAGGTAATTGTAGCTAAAGTTTCAAAAGCTTAAGAAATTACTTTTTGTCCGGACTGAACTTCTTGCGATACTTCTTAGGAGTGATGTGCAAGTAGCGCTTGAATTGCGAGATGAAGTAACTCGTATTCGTGAAACCAACCATAAGTGCGATATCAGCAATTGCGACCTTGTCATTGAGAAGGAGAGTTTCAGCTTCTCTGATGCGCACAGAGTTCAAATATTCAGAGAAAGTTTGTCCAGTATGAAGTTTGAAGAAACGCGAGAAGTAGCTGTAGCTCATGTTCGCGTCCTTGGCCATTTGCGCGGCGGTTAGGTTTGTCATATATTTTCGATCGATTTGCTCAAGAGTTGGCGCGAGTTTCGATAGACCGCGCTGACGGGAAATATCGACCTCGCTAGACAGATTTGCACTGAGTGAATCCCATGATCTGAACAAAGAGAGGGCAATAGAAGATAGAGCGGCACGAATTGAAAGCATGTAAAAATTCCTCTTGTCGCTGTTTTCTTGTACAATCGTCTGAATTAACTTGGGAATATCAGTGTTATCTATCTCGGAAGCCTTGAAAAGACGTGCTTCTGGGTGACAATACAAAGTGTATGGAATGATAAAATGCAAATCAGAATTCGACAAAACCCCTCCAAAAAGGAAATTCGGCTCCGCCTGGATACAAACGTAGACTGTACCTTTTTTGCGAGTAAGCGAATGAACGTCGCCAGGAATAGCGACAAGTAAGTCGCCACTACGAGCGGTGAATTGCTTCTTGTTCACAGTCACTTCAACACTGGACTGAATAACATAAATGAGCTCGATGTAGTCGTGATAGTGAGATGTGATTGTCTCTTTGTGCTCGACGGAATGATTATAATCACTTATAAAACAATAGAAATGGTGTTTCTTGGTAGCTCGAACATCTTCGTACGATGCTTCAGACTTAGAAATGTCATTAAAAATGTTCGCTCTAGAAAGACTGGATTTGTCATTAGTCATTGAAACAAACTCTCCAATCGGCACATAATTTACATATTTCTAATTTTATCACAAAATAGTTGGAAGTGGTTATTATACAAAAACTTCTTTTGTATGTATAATTATTGTGTTCGAGAATAATAAAATGTTTTAATAAGTATCAATAAGCGCGAGGATAATTATGATAGTAAACCCAATCTTACTTCCAAGTTGGTTTAGTAATAAATCCGTTTTCCAGCAAGGAGTTCCTTTAACAATAAGAGGTACTGCAGCTGCAAGCGCGACTATCACTTTAGAGGTTGTTAAGGATCCTACTGATGGAAGAAGAGTATCCAAGCTGGATACTGAGTATGGTGTAATCTTAAGCCTTGAGACGACTACTTCTGGTAAGGGCAGGTTCTCGTTTACCCTTCCTGCATACAAGGCGTCTTCTGATACTTTCACTTTTGTCTTAAAGTGCTTTGACGCTACAACTACGGTCAAGGATGTTAGGTGCGGAGATGTTTGGATTTTCCTTGGTGCTGATATTCTTTCAGTTCCAATAAAAAATGCTAACGCGCCAGCTGCTCCACTTAAGAGACAAGTTTTGAATTATGTGAGATTTTTTTCGCCTAGTAGGAGTGGACTTGAAGGAGAAGAAAAGGAAATTTCATATACGGAGAAAGAGAATTTTCTTGATGCCAACTGGATAAGAGTTGAGGATACAGTGCCTTTGGCGAATGTATCTTCAGCGGCATTTTCTTTTGCATACTCGCTTGCGGATCAGATTCACTATCCTGTTGGAATTGTGGATTTGGGCAATGCGAATTCAACGATTTTAAATTGGATTTCGGATAAATCCATCGACAATCTTGTTGCAGTTTCTGACTATCTTAAGGATCTTGGGCTTTACTTGAGCGAGAGTGCGTATGAGGAGCTTCTTGAGTCCGATAGAGCTAAGGTCGAGGCAATGAAGATCTCCACTGAGCTGGAGAAAGAACGCAAGAACATGGATTTTGATCTTGCTAAGGCAGATAGATTAGATGAGCTTCAAGGTCAGGACGAAACTTTTGAGCTGGATTTTCCTAATTCAAAGTGGCAATCTGAAGAGAACAAGGGAGAAGTCTTGTCTTCTAATGCGGCTAAGGCGCTGGATTTTAAGCTTCTAGGACAGGGTTCAGAGCCAAAGCCAAAGGGCAAGTTAAATAAAGAGCTTGAAGCCGAGATTCCTATTGAGTCAAGAATTTGCACCATGTATAGGAGCAAGCTTTATCCTCTTCGCGGTATGACGATAAGAGGAATGGTCTATTGTCCAAATGGCAAGGAATGCAATTATGTAAGATATGATTTGCTTCTTATGGCCTTACTTCAGACTTTAGCAGATACATTTGAACCAAAGTTAGTTGAGGATAACAGTGCGATGCCTTCTCTAATATGTTTGGCATCTCATCCGGGTAATGTAGATTTTGATAACCCGTATAGGGTTCTTGAATTTAATGAGAATGTTTCGGCTTTTCTAAGACGGTTAACCATGCCAACTGGAGTCGTAAGTACTCATGATTTGCTTTTGCCAGACAAGACTAAGAGTTTCATTGTTGGTAAGCGTTTGTCAGTATCTGCTCTTGGAATTCATTTTTCGGCTAAGCTCCCAAAGGCTTGTCCGCAATGTATTGGAGTTGAAAGAGCTGGAAACAAGCTGCTTTTAAGCTTTGATAATCTTGGTGATGGACTTCGTTTGGCTGAGGAAGAGACCGAGCTTCGAGGTTTTGCCGTTTGTAGTGAGGATAGATGCTTTTTCCCAGCAAAGGCAAGAATTCTGCATGGCGTAAGAGTTATGGTTTGGCGAGATGAGATTGCTAATCCTGTTAGCGTAACTTATGGCTTTAATCCATTCCCACACGAAGCGACGTTCAAGAACCTGAATGATATGCCAGTTGTTCCTTTCAGGTTTGATAGAGAGAGTGCATACTTCTGTCCTGAATTGTCATTTTGCTCTTGTGATAAGCTTGAGTTTATTGGTAAGAAGGACAAGGATTCTCCGTTTGAGAGATTGAAGATTTTCAAAAACTTCAAGGGGAATGGAGTAATTACGAATGACCGCATGAATAAGACTGAAGGAAGCGCGTCTTTATATATTAAGTACGAGACAGAGAACTCGCTTTATGGATTCGAGCCTGACTTGAGCTACGCGAGTTTATTGGCACCACTTGAGATTAGGGGCAAGCACACGATTTGTGTTGATGTTTTTAATCCAGAGCAAAAAAAGAAGAAGCTTAGAATTGAGGGCTTCTATGGAGAGGCGGAAATTCGACAACAGCTTACGTGGCAGACTATAAAGATGACATATGCGACTAATGATGATATTGTTTTGAGTAAACTGAAAATTACTATTGAGGATACTGCTCGTAATGGTGAGATATACATAGACAATATTCGATTTATTTAGAGGGTGATATATGTTTGAAGAACTTTTACCGGCAATAGAGAGAAGCCTTTTATCAGCTTCCGGCTCAATTCCCGTTGTATTTGAGGGGATAGAGCACTCCCTTGAGAAAACCACCCCAGTAGCTAACGCGAGTAAGCATACTTCGCATGAACTTTTGTTCTTAAGAAGCGGTCGTTGCGAGTTTACTGTGGATGGCAAGACTTTTATGCTCGAAAAGGGTTCGACGCTTATTATTCGACCTAACACCGTTCATGCGGTTCGTATTCCGTCTGGACAGGCTGATATGTACGTTCTGTATTTTGGTTTTTCGAGAGATGCAGAGACCGCAAACTTAGCTCTAGGTCAAATTGCGCAAGAGAAGGACGAGAGCGAGATGCATTCTGGCCCTAGTGTAAACATTCCGCACATGACGGCGCATCATTCGCTTGAAAGCTTCATTAATTTTACTTCGGGCGATACAGGTGAGGATGTTCCAAAGTCTTCATATATCGTCATTGCGGGTAATTACAAGAAGAGTATAAGTAACTTAGTAGAAAGAATTGTAGAAGAGAGTAAGGACAAGCAATATTCAAAGGAACTCATGATGCAAATCCTTACCGTTGAACTTATGATTACTCTTTCTAGAGCGCTTTGTCGCGAGTGGGAGGAGAGCCTGAGAGTCAAGAATGGCAAGGCTAGAGAGCTTGTACTTATTGCAAAAGACTATCTTGACCACAATTTCGACCGAGGCATTTCTGTAGCAGATGCGGCGTCGTTCGTATATTTAAGTCAAGGGTACTTCACTAGAGCTTTTCGCGATGAATTAGGCATTAGTCCTATGGGATATTTGATGCGAAAAAGAATTGAGAAGTCTTGCGAGCTTCTCGAAAATAACGAGATTAAAGTATCTGGAGTTGCTTGCCAAGTAGGTTTCTCAAGTCCACAACGTTTTAACGTGGCTTTTAGAAAGCAAATGGGAATGACACCAATGGAATATAGAAGAAGCAAAATGAAATAAAGAAGGTAACAAATGTACGATTATGATTCTGATTTCTCCATACCAGAGGAGAGCAAAAAGGGAATGGATTTGTCCAAGATTGAGGCGGCAGTGCGCCAAATTCTCGAGGCTGTTGGAGAAAATCCAGATAGACCAGGTTTGAAGGATACGCCAGTTCGCGTCGCAAGAATGTACGCTGAGGTTTTCTCTGGTCTTCATAGAGACGTAAGTAAGGACATCAAGGTTTTTACTGAGGATGGCAATGACGAGATGATACTTATCGGAGATATTCCTTTTTACTCGATGTGCGAGCATCATTTGCTCCCATTTCATGGCACAGCGAATGTTGTTTATATCCCAAAAGATGGCAAGATTCTAGGACTATCTAAGGTAGCGAGAATCGTTGACACATTGTCGAGGAAACCGCAGCTTCAAGAAAGACTTACATCAGAGATTGCTGATACCATTATTGAAGCTGTTGACGCTAGAAGTGTGTGTGTGGTAATTGAGGCGGAGCACCTTTGCATGACTATGCGAGGTATTAGAAAACCTGGCTCAAAGACGGTTACCTCAGCTATGCGTGGTGGATGCCGAACAGATGCCAGAACACGTAACGAGGCATTGGCTTTGATTAACCGCCAACGAATTGGAGGTTAAGAGAAAGTTTCGAATGAATACAATTTTTCGTTCTGACACAAAAACTCTATGCATGGGAATCTTGAACGTTACGCCGGATTCTTTTTCGGATGGCGGCAAGTTTACTGATGTTGATGTTGCGGTCAGTCATGCGCTTAAGATGCGTGATGATGGTGCCGACATAATAGATATCGGCGGGGAGTCAACAAAACCAGGCTATTTACCGATTTCGGTTGACGAAGAGATCTCGAGGGTTATACCTGTAATAAAAAGGCTTTCTCAATACGAGGACCTGACATTGTCTATAGACACGATGAAGTCGGAGGTCGCCAAGGAAGCGCTCCTTAGTGGATGCAAAATAGTTAATGACATATCTGGCTTCGCTTTTGACAGCAAAATGGCCTCTACAATAAGTAGCTATAATGCGAGCGCCATTATTATGTTCAACTACTTTTATACGGCCAAGAAGAATGATGTTTCAAACCTTGATATCATTGATATCGCTTTGATGGGTCTTTCTTCTAGTATTGAGATGGCTACTCAAGCAGGAATCAGTGCGGACAAGATCTCGATTGATCCAGGAATTGGCTTTGGTACGACCAGGCAGCAGGAGTTAACCCTAATTCGCAGGCTGTCTGAGCTTTCCTTTAACAACAAGTATCCGATTCTTCTTGCTTGCTCTCGAAAAAGAATAGTACGCGAACTCATGGGAACACAGCTTGATTCCAACAACATCGATCTCGCATCAATTTCTCTAGGCCTTGCTGGTGTAAAGAACGGTGCTTCTATGCTTCGCGTTCACGACGTTAAGAACACGGTCGCTGCTTTGAAGGTTTTCGATGCTGCCTTGGGGCGAAAGGGATAAAGGGATACCGATAATGGATTTCATAACATTAAAGCGATGTAAGGTTTATGGTTACACAGGATGCTTGGACTTCGAGAAAGAGAAGGGTCAATACTTCTATGTCACTTGTAAACTAGGAATCTCATCTATAGAAGGCAAACTGACTGACAGACTTGAGGATACTATCGATTATGCGAGTATTTTCGAGATAATTAAAGATACGGTCGAGAGCTCCCGATTCAATCTAATTGAGAAGCTTGCGTCAGAGATTTCTTTTCGAGTACTAAAGAATGACAGCCGTATTGAAGAGGTACACGTACTTGTTGAGAAGCCGGATGCCCCAGTTGATGGCGATTTTGACGCCATGATGGTTGAGATTTCTCAAACGAGAAGCGAGATTTGCCATAAGGCGGTTCTCTCCCTAGGAAGCAACATGGGCGACAGACAAGAAAATTTACAGCAAGCGATTGACTTACTTCGAGGTAACAAGGAGATCGACAAGCTCCGTTTCGCTTCTTTATATGAGACGCAACCGGTTGGATACGATGACCAGCCTGATTTCTTGAATACTTGCGTTGAGTTTGAGACCACGCTAACTCCGCATGAGCTCTTGCTTTTCACGCAATCAATTGAGAAGACCCTTCATCGAGTTAAGACGATAGTGAATGGACCGCGCACGATAGACTTGGATATCCTTCTTTATGGCACCCAGAGATACGATGACAATGACCTTGTTATTCCTCATCCACGAATGTATGAGAGAGCCTTTGTTCTTCGTCCGCTAAATGAGTTGGGTTTGTATGAAGGCGAGATTCCGGAAGATAAGTATGTTCGAAAAATAGAAGAAAGCTTAATTTGAAGTTTCTTTATTAACACTATATAATAAGAAGTCTAATGTTTATTAATGGAGGCAATATGGCAGAGAACTCTAATATCGCGACTAATTCTGGTGATGATTCTAACAGAAGAAACAATTCCAATAACAGAAATGGTGATTACAGAAGACGCAATAATAACAGACGTAATCGCCCAAATTATAATCAGAACAGGCCAGTAAATAGCGGTGCTAATGGCACTTCCAATCAGAATAGTACGACTCAAAGTAGTGCAATTCAGAGTAATGCGCCTGCTTCTAATCCTACTAATACTATCAATTCTAATAATCCTAATAATGCAAATAATCGCAACAATGCCAACAATGCAAATCGTAACGATCGTAATGATCGCAATGATCGCAACAATAGGCAAAATCAAAGACCACATCAGGATAATCGCAACAGAAACAATAACAACAGTAATAACAGCAACAATAGTAGCAGTAGCAATAGCAACAATAGCAATACAAATGCTGCAAATTCTACTCCTATCTCAAAGCCTAACGGCAATACTAACAACAATAGAAGACAGAATAATCAGGGCAATAGGCAGAACAACAATCGTTGGAACAATAAGCCTTATAACAAGGACAGAAATGTTAAGCCTAGAAGAATAGAAGAGACAACAGAAGATATCCGTCAAGATAATGACAGAATCGAGAAGGAAATTTGGCTTGAGATTGCTGGAATTCATACGATTAAGCTTGATTAATTCTCTTCGGAGGCGAATGTGGGTAAGGGTAAGTTTATTACTTTCGAGGGAATAGATGGTTGTGGCAAGAGTACGCAATTAGCTATTACCGCGAGATTTTTGGAAGAGCGTGGACAAACGCCACTAATAATCCGCGAACCAGGCGGAACTTCAATTGGTGAGAAGATTAGAACAATTCTATTAGATAAGAAGAACGACGAAATGTGCGCGATTACTGAGCTTCTTTTGTATGAGGCAGCCAGAGCGCAGATTACCCAGGAGAAGATTAAGCCAAGCCTCGAACAAGGAAACATAGTGCTTTGTGACCGTTTCTTCGATTCAACATTTGCTTATCAAGGATATGCCAGAGGTCTAGGTACTAAAGTAGTTGAGAGCCTGAATTTGCTTGCAACTGAAGGCCTTGAGCCGGATTTGACGTTCCTTTTTGATATTACTCCTGAGGATGCTTTCAAGAGAAGAGCCGCGCGAGGCGAGTCGGAGGATAGACTCGAGGCGATGGGACTTGGTTTTCAAGAAGAAGTTCGAAAAGGATATTTGGAGGCGCTAGCAACGGTAGGTTCAAAGCGAATAAAGATTATCGATGCATCGAAGAGCCCCGAGGAAATTTTCGAGACTGTGAAGAAATACCTTTTGGATGAGGGACAGCAATGACTTTTAAGGATTTTGTTGGCCAGGATAGCGTTAAAGAAAGGCTATCAAGGGATGTTCTAGGAGTTCCTTCACATGCATATTTGTTAACTGGTGCGCTTGGAATGGGCAAGACTTCTTTTGGAATGGCACTAGCGAATGCGCTTTTGTGCAAGAATCCTACAAGCGATGGAGCGTGTGGCAAATGCAATTGCTGTATGTGTTTTATGGCGGGCACGAATCCAGATTTCAGACGTCTTACTATCCCAGAGGATAAGAAGCAAATTCGAGTAGAAGATGTGCGAAAACAGGTAGTTGGCGACGTAAGTATCTCTTCGCAATTATCCGACCGTAAGGTTTATATGATTGACGGTGATGGCCTTAATGAGGAGGGGCAAAATGCTCTTCTTAAGTCTATCGAGGAGCCGCCTAAGCACGTTTGCTTCATAATAGAGAGCAGTGACTCTACCAAACTTTTGCCAACAGTTGTTTCTAGAATGTCAGAGATTAAGTTATCACCATTAAGTGAGAACGAGACTCTTGAGGTTCTGACCAGACACGTTCAGAGCATGGACAATGATGAAGATATTGATACGAGCATTGATAGCTTGAGAATGCTGGCGGCTTTTTCGGGAGGCAACCCGGGAAGAGCAATAGCTACCCTGTCAGAAACGGATTTTGGCAAGGAAATAGAAGAGATTACTAACATAGTTCTGAAGATGCCAGAAACCTCATTTAGCGACATCGTCTGTGATACTTATAACTATTTTAACGACAATAAGGACAGAATCGAAGAACTGTTGCTACTAATGCTGTGGGTTTTCGGCGATTTATGTTATCTTTGTAAGAGTGAGAATCAAGAGGATACTCCAATTCGTAACGGTAAGAAGAGGCAGGAATACATTTCCTTCCTGAAGAAAAATAAGTACATTACATTAGCAAGATTAGGCAAGGCCGCTGATTTGACTACTGAGTTTATGAAAAGACTCGCTGTGAATGTTAGCTTCGAGAGCGCTTGCTGTAACTTGCTTATTAAGATAAAGAAGGAGCTAACCAATGACTAGAGTAGTAAATGTCCGCTTTCATGACGCGGGAAGGTCATACCAATTCACATGCGACGATTTGGACTTAAGAATAGGCGATGCCGTCATGGTTGAGACCTCAGTAGGCCTAGATCTTGCGCATGTTGCAGAAGAACCAATCGATATGGATGAGGGCAAGTTATCCAAGGAGATTTTGCCTGTACTTCGAATTGCTAATGACAAAGAGAATGAGCAATACGCTTTGAAAAAGGAGAAGGAGAGAGAAGCTTACGATAAGTGCCTTGAATTCATAGCGAAGCGTAAGCTTGATATGAACCTAATCGAGGCCGTTTTCTCTTTTGACGGGAAAAAAGTCTTATTCTATTTCACATCAGATAACCGCGTTGATTTCCGCGAACTAGTTAAGGATCTCGCGGCGACATTCCGCGCGCGAATCGAACTTCGTCAAATTGGTCTACGCGACCAAGCCAAGCTTGTTGGTGGAATTGGCGTATGTGGCAGAGAATTATGCTGTTGCACTTTCCTAGATCATTTCGCGCCTGTCTCTCTTCGCATGGCGAGAGATCAAGGCCTTTCACTTAATCCAACAAAACTAAATGGTGCTTGTGGTCGTCTTATGTGTTGTCTACAGTTCGAAAAGGATGTCTACGAGGATGCGCATCGCCGTCTTCCGAAGGTGGGCAAACGAATTCGTACACCTCGCGGAACGGGAATCATATCTGACGTAAATCTTCTAACTGAGAAGATTTCAGTTAATTTCGAGCAAGATGATGCCGTGGAAGTCGAGGTTTTCGATTGGGCTGGTCTTGAGCCTCTTAATCAAACAAATGGAGGCTGTTGCGCTGCCAAGGGTGAGGGTGGTTGTCCAAACGGATGCGGTTCTTGTGGTAATGCACCTGAAGTCGACGAGAAGGCTCAGAATGATATCATCGATAACGATGCCGAAATCGTCTCTGACCAAGAGGTAGAGCTTGAGGCAGACCAAGAGTAAGCTTCATTTTTGTTATTGTTTTTTACGTATTAGGGGAATGGTTGCGGTATGCAATCATTCCTTTTATATTAGTTTATTTTTTTGAGCTTGAGTTTCTCGAGATAGCTTTGTGTGAATGAGACATGCAATAGTGTTCATATGAAGGATTTTGGAAAAGCAAGATTTTGGTAAGTAAAACGAAGTATTGGCTCATAACCAGGCAAATAGTTTCACACTAGCAAATTGTACGATTATTGATAGAAAAGTTTGGTAGAATTTAATCAGGCGGAAGAGTTGAAGTCACATCGTTATCTAAAAAAGCACAGTTGAATGGACTTGACCATCAGGTTCAGGGAATCATTTGGTATATATTGCAGGAAGAAACCGACGGATATTAGAGACGCGATGGAAAATCACAAGTTATTAATACTAGCGAGGCATAAATCATAAATGGACACTTCTCTAATAACTGAATTAAATAGGGGTTTCACCACAGCTTTTATTGACTCATCAAGTAATTCATCTTTAGCATTTAAACCAGATTTTTTATCTAATGATTATAGAACCGGTAAGAAGGTCTTGTCTTCCATTGAAGATGAGTTGATTAAGTGTGATAAATTTCAAATTAGTGTTGCCTTCATTACTTCAAGTGGAATTACTCCATTACTTCAGATCTTGAAGGAACTAGAAGAGAAGAATATTCCTGGTGAGATACTAACAACAAACTATCTTAACTTCAGTGAACCGGAAGCGCTTAAGAGACTTAATGAACTTAAGAATATTACTATCAAGATGTACGATACCGAAGCATCTCGTGAAGGTTTTCACACCAAGGGATACATTTTCAGACGAGACGAACTATATAGAATTATTATTGGCAGTTCCAATATTACCAGTTCGGCCCTTACTAGTAATCGCGAATGGAATACAAGGATTATCTCTACTGAGAAAGGCGAGATATGTAAACAGATCTTGTCCGAATTTGAAGAGCTTTGGAATTCAGAATATTCTCTTCCTTTTGACGTTTTCTATGATGAATATAAACTTAAGTATGTATTAATTAATGAACAACGTAAGATTGCTGCAAGTGAGAATCCTGTTTCGCTGATCAAATACAACCTTAAGCCTAATTCGATGCAGTTAAGATTCATTA
>JAAYFK010000071.1 GCA_012728275.1 Clostridiaceae bacterium
AGTATATAGACTAAACCAAGTGCCGATAGGCTATCACCAAGAATCATCATAAGTCTTCTGTCATATCTATCCGCCAAAACTCCAGCTGGTGCTGATAGTAATAAACATGGCAGGAAAGCTAAGAGAGTCACAAGCGCCGTATCTGAAGCTTTCCCTGTCATATTAAACACATAGACTCCGAGCCCAAAAGCTGAGATTCCTCCACCTATAGCAGATATTAGTTCTCCGCTCCAAAGAACTAGGAATTTACTGAAATTATTCTTGCTTGTCGCCATTTTTTTGTCCAAGTATCCTTCCTTAGAATTGGATTTATTGATAGCATGCATATCGACCGACTGTCTGTCTATATATTATACTATTTATCTTTCTTGTCAACCCAGTACTCAATTGATAGACTTATTATATTGCTTGGGGCTTATATTATGGAGGTATTTTTATGGATAAGAGCGTTGTTATTCCCTTTCTAATTAATGCAAAGAAATGCACATATGCGGGCAAAGGCGCTGAGTTTCCTGCCTCTCGCCCCGCGTCTCACGATCTTCGCTACGAAGAAGGTGATTTACTTTACCACGACACTTACTTGGGTTCGGGTAAGTTTGCTGGTGAGGAAGCTTTATGGGAGTCTGGGGTTCCTTTCTGGAGCATGAATTACGTTGGTCGCGTAATCGGCGATAACTTTAGCGGCGACTTCTTGAAAGAGGCTTTGCTTCTTGTTCCTCAGGACAAGCCATATCGTGGACCTGAACGTTATGAGAATGGAGATTACCTTTTCGAATGCAAGTCAGAGGGTTCTTTTGAATGGTTTCAAGGCTTTGAGTCTATTTCCTACCAGGGCAATGTTATCTACGAGTGCTTCTTTCACGGTGGTCTAATAGAGTAGGATAATTCTAGTCCTCGAAAAGCATATTCGTCAGCTTGCTTTTAACTCAAAAAGGAGGATTTCACCAATCCTCCTTATGTTGCTACTCATTTTCTATTGTCGTAATACTTCGAATATTCGATGGAACCGTATCAATATCAATTGGAATATTATAAAGAGTAATTTTCTTAAGCTTACTCAATTCATAGAAGTCTGGAAGCTCCAACAAAGAATCCATTTGAGCCAAAGTAAGTTGCTTGATGCTGTCCATACCATTAATAAAACTGACATTATCAAGGCCCTCAATCGCTATAAGCGAAAGCTCCTCAACCTGGTCCAAATTACTAATCTGATCAATTCCTTCAAGGCTACAATCGCAAAGTGTCAACACTCTAAGGCTCTTGCACGATGCGAGCACATCATAACTAAAAGGCACATTCGTTAGGCTTAACTCATACAAATTCTTCATATCTTCAACAACATTTAAGTTCAAGCCAACCTCGCCCTCAAGATACAGCTTCTTCAAAGACTCATACTTCAGAAGCCAAGAGCAATCAAAGAGCACACTTCCCGACGTCATATAAGCATTGACTCCTATCTCCTCTATACCATCACTCAAATCCTTGATAAAGTCCAAGTTATAGTAGTCAATCATGCTAATGTAAATAGCTTTCAAATTCAGCTTGGAGAGGCCAGAGAAATCGGGAACACTCTTCCACTCAGTAAAGTTCATATCAATCTCCAGTCGAGTCAAACTTGGAAATTGATGTATTAAACCAACTCCAAATCCATCTGATTCCAGAAAACCAAAGAATCTCAAAGATATATCTGGCCTCCTAGCAAGAATACTATCAATCTTCTTGTTAACATCATCTGGAAGAAATTCTGCGATCTGTATTGACTTGAGAAGCGGCGATTTGACAAGATCCTCTATGCGATCTTCAGTAAAGTCGTCAATATGAATAATTGACTCTAAAAACTCACTAGCTTCGTTGACCTCTTCGCTCAGATAATCAAATTCTGGATTCTCTTCGTATTCAAGCTTAATAGCCGTAATTTGAACATAAGAACCAAAAGCATAACTAGAATCATCCATAGCATTCACCTCTTTCAATCATCATAAGTAAATACTAATAGTAAAAAATGTCTAAATCAAGTAAAACTTACAAGATGGACGCAAAAAAGCCCATTCGATTGCTCGAAAAGGCTTTAAATGGCTCCTCAAGTAGGACTTGAACCTACGACAACTCGGTTAACAGCCGAGTGCTCTACCAACTGAGCTATTGAGGAATAATATAATCCGGCAGCAACCTATCTTCCCGAGCCGTTACCAGCTAAGTATTGTCGGCACCATTGAGCTTAACTTCTGTGTTCGGAATGGGAACAGGTGTGACCTCAAGGTAATAACCACCGGAATAGTTGAGAGTTTATACC
>JAAYFK010000072.1 GCA_012728275.1 Clostridiaceae bacterium
CAAAAAGAAGACCTTCGAAGTAAATTTATGCTTCGGAGGTTTTTATTTTTGGGTTTTCCTCTGTATGGAATTATTGTTGTGTAGTATCATCTATTTGAGCTTGAGAAGCTGAACCGCATGTTCTTTGTTTTTCGAAAATAATGCTCGTTTGGTGTTGACAAAAAGGAACCTTCAAAATATAATTGTTCTTGCTGTGCGGGATTAACTCAGTGGTAGAGTGTCACCTTGCCAAGGTGAAAGTCGCGAGTTCGAATCTCGTATCCCGCTCCATATTGAACCGGAAGATTAGTCTATGTCTTCCGGTTTTTTGTTGTTGAGAATTGCATGGTTGGCGATCTCATTTATTGAAGTTGGGAATTAAGTCGGAAGTGTCCGAACCCTCTTCTTGAACAAAAGCATTTGTTTGTCCCATATCGCAAAGAAAGTCTATCAAGATGTCGTATGCTCTAGGATTAAGCTTATGCGAGAGGCTTTCCTTAAGTTTAGCAGGTAATGAATTATTCAATAATGGCATTGGAGTATATTGGTTCATTAGACTTATATAAATGTTGTTTCCATAGGTGTCTGTTAAGTACTGGCATATGTGTTTGCTATCAAAAGCGAGGCCAGGGAGCATCAAGTGTCTTACAATCATTCCTTTTGTAAGTAGTCCGTCCTTAAGTGACGCTGGACCTACTTGGCGATACATTTCCGCAAAAGCTTTGGTTGCAACCTCGAAGTAATCGGGCGCGCTCGATAAAAGCGATGATACTTCGCTTGAATAGAATTTCAGATCTGGAAGATAAATATCGATAAGACCATCAAATAGCTGAAGAGTTGAGACGCTCTCGTACCCACCAACATTAAGAACAAATGGGAGCTTGATACCTTTATTCTTGGCGATTCGAATTGACTGCGCTACTGTAGGCGCGAAGTGCATTGGTGTAACGAGGTCTATACAAGAAGCGCCTTGCGCCTCGAGTTCTATGTACTTACTTGCCAGCTCATCAGAATTCAGAGACATCCCCTTGCTTGTCGGTCTACGCGAGATATCATGGTTCTGACAAAAAACGCACCTTAGCTGACACCCTTCGAAAAACACTGCTCCACAAGCTTTGTCTCCACCAAGTATCGGTTCTTCTCCACGATGAAGCATGGTTAGATTCACTATAGCACTTGCTCCACATCCGCAGACACCTAATTGGCCGGTTGTGCGATCAACGCGGCATTGCCTTGGACACAAGGTGCAATCAGAATATAGCTTGTCGTAAAGATCATTCATGGGAGAACTCCATATAGTTATTTCAATTTGAGACGATTATACATAAACATTATCACTTAATGGCACTAATTTTGAATAAAATATGTATTCGAATTGCATAAAATGGGTGCTAGAATAGGGAAGTGTATTAGGAGGATTCCTATGTGTGATTTCAATCAAGGTCTGCATGAAGAATGTGGCGTATTTGGAATATTTGATAATGAGAAGCAAGATGTTGCTTCAATAGTATACTACGGATTATTTGCTCTCCAACATAGAGGTCAAGAATCGTGCGGTATTGCGATTAATGACGATGCTTCAATAACATGCCACAAGTCGATGGGGCTAGTTAGCGAAGTCTTTTCGAGCGAAGTGTTAGCTAGTCTTAAGGGATCAATCTCGATTGGTCATGTTAGATATTCGACTACTGGTGCTAGTGTGCCAGAGAATGCGCAACCGCTTGTAACGCAATATATAAAGGGCACGCTCTCAATAGCACATAATGGTAATATTACGAATTGCATATCTCTGAGAAGAAAACTCGAGGATGAGGGAGCAATTTTTCAGACTTCCGTTGACTCGGAGGTTCTCGCATATATGATTGCCAAGAGTAGAACAGATTCTACGAGCGTTGAGTCGGCCGTAGCTGAGGTAATGCAAGAGGTAGAAGGCGGATGCGCCCTGCTTGTCATGAGTCCTCGTAAGTTAATTGCCGCAAGAGACAAGCATGGGCTTAAGCCACTAGTCATGGGAACAATTGGAGAGTCTGTTGTCTTTGCTTCGGAATCATGTGCGCTCGCTGCTGCGGGAGCTACCTTAGTACGAGATGTTAAGCCTGGAGAAATAATAATTGTTGACGATAGCGGTGTAAGGTCAATGTTTTTCAACAGAACATGCAAATTTGCTAAGTGTGTTTTCGAGTATATTTATTTTGCAAGACCTGATAGCACGATGGATGGAATCTCGGTTTATGAGGCTAGAATGCGTGCAGGAAGGCTTCTGGCTAAGCAATACCCTATCGATGCAGATGTAGTAATTGGTGTTCCGGAATCCGGAATTGATGCGGCTTTGGGCTACTCTCTTGAATCTGGCATTCCTTACGTTAAGGGTTTTGTAAAGAATTCCTACATTGGCAGAACTTTTATTAAACCTTCTCAAGCTTTGCGACGCCAAGCTGTTAGAATTAAGCTTAGTCCAATAGATGCTGCAGTAAAAGGGAAGAGAGTCGTTATGATTGATGACTCCATTGTACGCGGTACGACTGTCGCTAATATTGTGAAAATGCTTCGTAGTGCGGGTGCGCTTGAAGTTCATGTGAGAATTTCCGCACCTCCATTTATGCATCCATGCTATTATGGAACGGACGTACCTTCAAGTGATTCTTTGATAGCTTGTTCGCATACAATTCCAGAGATAAGAGATATTATTGGCGCGGATTCACTTGGATATTTGAAAATAGAGTCGTTAGGTGAAATGCTGGATGAAGAAGGGCACTGCTACTGTGATGCGTGCTTTACAGGTGATTATCCAACAGATCGCGAAAAAATCGATCAGTTCGAAGAGTAATAATTCAATGGGGAGTCCAATATGAGTAAACTTAAGGCCGTTTTGTTTGATATGGATGGTGTTCTTTTAGACAGCGAACCTCTACACGATAAGATAGCGATTCTGGTTTTGCAAAAGTTTGGGATTGAAGCCAATCACGACATTCTAAACAAATATGTCGGTTCATCCTCCAAGGTCATGTGGGAGGATTTGGTAGTTAGATTCTCTCTACCTTCTACTAGTGAGGAGCTCCTCGATTTATATTGGAAAACAATAATTGACGAACTTAAGATTAGTGGAATTCAAGCAAGTGAAGGAATTCTAGTCCTTCTCGAAAATCTACGCGCAAGCAAAATAGTAACTGCTGTAGCTTCCTCTTCTCGTAGAGATTTTATTCTCGCAGTTATGGATTACATTGGCATTGCTGGGTATATGGACGAGATTGTAGATGGTTTCTCGATTAAGAACGGCAAGCCTGCTCCAGATATATATCTTGAGGCGGCTAGGAGGCTTGGTGTAAAAAGCGACGAATGCTTGGTAATCGAAGATTCCACGAATGGCATTAATGCTGGCAAAAATGCTGGCATGAAGGTAGTTGGCTACGACAATCCTACTTCGCTTGGACAAAGTATGGAGAGAGCAGATTACGTTGTAAAAAGATTGGTCCAGGTCGTTGATATTATTCAAGAGTTATAAAATGATGAACTTGTATGCTCGAAAAAGAGAGAATATCGACGAATATTCGAAGATTTTCGAGAATTTCAAAGAAAAAACTTGACTTATCCTTTATACGTCAGTATTATGATGGAGCGCCTAGAGAAGGCATGCTCTTTTTGGAGCAATACGCTATGTTAAGGAGTAAAGTCAAATGAAGACATTTGTTGCTACACCTACTACTATCGAGAGAAAGTGGCTTGTAATAGATGCTTCCGGTAAGACACTTGGTCGTTTAGCTACTGAAGTTGCTAAGCTCTTACGTGGAAAGCATAAGCCTACTTACACACCTTTTATCGATACAGGTGATTTTGTAATCGTTATTAACGCTTCTGAAATGGTACTAACAGGAAAGAAGCTTGATGACAAGAAGTATCGTTATCACACAGGATATGCTGGTGGTCTTAAGGAAATCGACTACAGAACTCTTATGTCTAAGAACCCTGAGAAGGCACTTGAGTTAGCTGTTAAGGGCATGCTCCCTAAGAATTCTCTTGGTCGTCAGATGTTCAAGAAACTTAAGGTATACGCTGGTAGCAAGCATAATAATGCTGCACAGAAGCCTGAAGTTTACACATTTGAGAATTAATCGGGAGGAGCACGAAAAATGGCTAAGAAAGCTACTAAGGTTTATTTCTATGGTACAGGCCGTCGTAAGAACGCAGTTGCATGTGTTCGTATTCTTCCTGGTACAGGCAAGATTACAGTAAACGGTAAAGATATAGATGATTATTTTGGTCTTGAAACATTGAAACTTATCATTCGTCAGCCTCTTGCAGCTACGGCTACAGAGGGACAGTTCGACATCATTGCTAAGGCAATTGGTGGTGGAGTTTCTGGACAGGCTGGTGCTATTCGTCATGGTCTAGCTAGAGCTCTTGTTCAGGCGGATGAGACAGCATACAAGGCTACATTGAAGTCTGCTGGTTTCCTTACACGTGATGCACGTATGAAGGAAAGAAAGAAGCCAGGACTTAAGAAGGCTCGTAAGGCTTCACAGTTCTCAAAGAGATAATCGAATATCATTACTTGGTATCAATAGATTTTTTGAAGAATTAAACAACCCCAGGAACTTAGTGTTCCTGGGGTTTTATTTCGCCTTCAAAAGAGTATAGAAGAGATACACAATAAATGAAGCACAAAGGCAATAAACCCTTGTGCTTCATTACTTTGAACTCTAATGAAAGAACTACTTCTTAGTCTTGTCTACTGCCGGTTTCTTTGAACCGAGCTTCTTAATAGGGTTAATAACCAAACCGCATAGAACATGGAATAGGTAAGCCAGAACTACAGAAGAGCAGACTATTGCGAAGATACCTATGAAGATTCCATCCTTGTTATTGTACATCGGGAGGATGTTCGATATGAAGAATCTCTGAGATAAGTAAATCTCAAGAGTAAGTCCGCCTAAGAAAGCGAGCACTTTGTTGTTGATTCTTACTTTCATCAGAAGGAGTACAAGGAAAAGAATAAAGCAAATAAATGCTAAAGATTGAGCGCCATAGCAAAGTAACTTATCGCCATAACGTGGATCACCTGGGTGCATATACTCTGACCAATAACCCGGATTCGAGAGAACTTCCATACTCCACTTGTAAGTGAAGAACGTAAGTGCTCCAAACACAGGAAGAAGAATCCAATAAACCTTCTTAATTAGAGGAACTAACTTATTCTCAAGACGAGCCCATACCATACCGATTGGCATAAGAAGCACAGTATTGTAGAACCACTCACCTTGGAACAAATTCGAACCATCGCCATGACCTTTTGAGAGACAAAGAACTACATATAATGGAACCATCAAGAACATTCCAACGAATGCAATCCATTCAAATTTCTTATTAATAAATCTAAAAAACAAGAAGAAAGCGATATACATAATTAGGCTAGTAATTACATACCAACCATCGCCGGTTACAAGCTTTAGACCAACTACGTAAGAGAAGATAGTAAAAGGGCTGAAGTTAGCCTTCATAAAGATTTGAGCAACAAGTACGTAGAAACCGTTAATTACGAAGAAAGGAAGTAAAAGAACAACTAATCTTTTCCAAAGGAAAGACTTCATATATCCTTCTTTTTTATCTTTGCTCTTGATAAGTCCATAGCCAGAGCAGAAGAAGAAAATTGCCACGCAATAAGCTCCAATATTTACAAAGAAATTGATAGGAGTTTGGATACTGCCGTCCTGAGAAACTCGCTGCGAAATATGATGGAAAATGATTACTATTGCAGCAAATCCTTGAATAGCCTTAGATGCGTCCAGCGAAAGATAGTCGTCATTGAATTTCTTAATGCCAGCGTATTTAACGCCAACGAGAAGAAGTAAAGCGCAAACGACATAAACAAGATAAATGTCCATGCTAATTCTCCTTTTGTGAAATATAGCTAAATTATATATCTCGAAAATTAAATTTCATAGCTAGAAAGACTGATATTTAGTTGAAGATTCTTGCTTTCTTTCAAATCAATCAAAAGCGTATATAATGTTGATGTAAAAAGCGAGAAAAGAGAGCTAGTATGCCTATTATTGATTCACACTGCCACATATACCCAACTAAGATAGCTGCACGAGCGGTTGAAGGAATTCGTAATTTCTATGATATGGATTTGGGTGGTAATGGGACAGTAGAGGCCTTGCTAAGTGAAGGTAAGAAGGCAGGAGTTACTCATTTTCTAGTACACTCTGTGTCAACAACTCCAAAGCAAGTACAATCAATCAATGAGTTTCTAGCAAATACGGTTAGAGAGTATCCGGACGAGCTTATTGGTTTTGGTTCGTTACACCCAGATTCAGAAGATATTAGGGGAGATTTGAAGAACTTAGTAGATCTAGGTCTTCGTGGTGTTAAGCTTCATCCTGACTTTCAAAGCTTTGAGATAGATTCACTTAAGGCGAAGCGTCTTTGCTATTTGATTATGCAAGAGAATATTCCAGTGCTTATTCATGGTGGAGATATTAGATATTCATTCTCGAACCCGCCTCAAATCAAGAGGTTCCTTGAGTCGCTTCCGGGGCTTACTGTGATTGGAGCACATTTTGCAGGCTGGAGTTGTTGGGAGAAGGCGGCCGATGAGCTTGCAGGCTTTTCGAATTTATATGTTGATTGCTCTTCAAGCCTATACGCGCTCAAACCAGAAGTTGCTCGTAGAATTATTCGAAAATTCGGAGCTGATAAAGTTTTGTTCGGAACGGACTATCCAATGTGGGATGTAAACGAAGAATTAAGACGTTTACATGCTTTGGGCTTGACTCAGGATGAAGAAGATAAGATATTGTATAAGAATGCTGCTAAGTTGTTTAAGGTAAAAGGATTGGGAGTCTGATGAAAATATGTCTAGTATCACAAAACTATGACGAGACGGTTGCTATAGGGGCTAGCCTAGCAACTACTCTTCAATCTGGAGATGTTGTTGCCTTAGATGGAGATTTGGGTGCTGGAAAAACAGTTTTCGCTAAGGGAATTGCAAGCATAATTGCTCCTGAAGCTTTTGTATCGAGTCCAACTTTTACTATTGTTAATGAGTACGTTGGACAAGCTAATAAATTCCCACTATATCACTTCGATACATATCGTTTGACTGGCGTTGAAGATTTTTTGAACAGTGGACTTGAGGAGTACCTGTACTCGGATGGAATTTGTGTAATCGAATGGAGCTCTATCATAGAAGATATTCTAGGTGAGAAGACAATCAAGGTACAAATCCTTGGAACTGGTGACACTCGAAGAATTAATATAGAATTTGATGAAGAAGCAATATCGAAGGAACGTGCGATTAGAATTACTAAAGCGCTCGAGGCTTTTGCATCTTAAGGTAAGCAACAAAAGGCTAAGGGGAGAACATCACATGATAGTACTAGCTATGGATACATCCAACGCGACTTGTTGTGCTGGCGTTTATAAAGACAAAGAAGAAATAACCTATAAGATGAGCTTTGAGAGAAAGACTCACTCCGAGGTCTTCATGCCTATGGTTCATTCGGTTATGGAAGAATCCGGTCTATCACATAAGCAAATTGACGCATATGCGATTACGGTCGGGCCTGGTTCGTTTACGGGCATTCGAATTGGACTATCTGCAGTCAAGGGAATGTCAGTTGCGTCTAAGGTCAAGTGTATTGATGTCTCGTCGACAAAAGCCCTTGCAAGAAGCGTTGATGTTCTCGAAAAGGTCAAGGATGTAGTCTTGGTTCCTTGTTTTGATGCAAGGAATAATAGAGTTTTCGGCGCTTGCTATGATAGTAATTCGCTAGGGACATTGGTTGATGAGAATGCTTACTACGCTAGCGACTTAGTACAAGAAATTAGCCGAATAGCAGACATAGAAGATAAGAAGATTATTGTATGCGGCAATGGCGCTCCAGTAGTGCAAAATGCAATAGAGGCACTATCGCAAGATTTGCGAGCAAAGATAAATGATGTTGAGTATGCAGAAGGTGCAGCAATTCTTCCTCGTGGTGTCAATTCGGAGGCTTTGGACATTATAGAAAAGAATCCTGAAGCACTAGTCAGTGGCGACAGGATTAAAGCGGAGTACTTCGCCGTATCATCTGCGCAAAGACATGAAGCCAAAGGTCGTGGGGCGCCACAATGATTTATCGTCTAGCTGGAATTGAAGATCTTGAGGGAATAATGGCTTTGGAGAAGGATAGCCTTGAGCATCCTTGGAGCAAGGAAGATGTGCGCGTAATGCTGACGTCGAATAGATATCATGCAATTGTATGTGTTGATGTCGATAGAATCGTGGGGTATGCGGGAGCTTCGTATGTTATCGATGAGGCGGAAATCGGGAATATTTGTGTCAATTCAGAGTATAGAAGGCAGGGAATAGGGAGCAGGATATGGCGTGAACTTGAAGCCAATCTTCGATGCAAAAACGTAAAAACAGTGTTTCTTGAGGTCGAGGAGAGCAACGCTTCCGCGCGTGCTATGTATGAGAAGTTGGGCTTTGTTAGCTACAACGTTAGGCAAGATTATTATGGCCACAAAAAGTCTGCAGTATTAATGAAAAATAACTTGTGAAAATATACAAAACATAAATCGTTTTTTCGAGGTTTTGCGGTAAAAGAGCGAAAATATCAAGTAGTGTTCGCTTGCTTGTTGACTTTAATTTTGTTCGAAAATATACTTTACGAAAATGCAGTGTTAGACTTCGATTAGTCGTTTTCTGCTTTAGGAGGATTCCATGGTTCAGGAGACAGTTGTATTTAAGTGTGAGGACGCTTTGCAAATGAAAGCGGTTGCTGTTCTTATTCAGAAAGCGTCGGCTTATAGAAGTTCTATTTATCTTATAAAGGATGGCCGTCGTGCTAACGCTAAGAGTCTTTTAGGCGTTATGTCTCTTGGAATTGAGATCGGTGCCTCTGTTCAAATTGAGGCAGAAGGCGAAGATGCTGATAAGGCTGTGTCGGATTTGATTGAATATCTTCAGAATCCGAAGTTTTAATATAACAGATAGTCTAGTATAATTTACGCATGAGCGATATTACGTTTGATGCGAGACTTGATACAGTACCATTAAGTCCCGGAGTTTACCTTATGAAGGATTCTTCGGGAGTTGTTATTTATGTGGGTAAAGCTAAGAAGCTAATGAATAGACTTCGAAGCTATTTTGGCGGTGGAACTATTACGATTCCTAAGGTCGCAGCGATGGTCTCGCATGTTGCTGATTTTGAATATGTTGTTGTTGGCACTGAAGAGGAAGCGTTGCTTCTCGAGGCCAATTTAATAAAGCGATATAACCCAAAGTACAACATTCTTTTGAAGGATGATAAGGGCTATCCATATATAGTTATTACAATGAATGAGTCTTTCCCAAGAGTTGCAAAGAGCTTTAGAATTGATAAAGCGATGCAGAAGGAAGGAGCACTTTATTTTGGCCCATACATGGGTGTTGACCTTAAGTATGTGCTGGAGTCGATTGATTCGATTTTTCCATTAAAAAAATGCAATCGCGTGTTACCACGAGATATTGGCAAGGAAAGGCCATGTCTTAACTATCACATAGGCAAGTGCCTTGCGCCTTGCGCTGGCGGTGTCAATGCGGACGATTATAGAGAGATGATGGATCAGATTGTGCTGTTCTTCAAGGGCAAGTACGATGTCATCCTAGACAAAACTGTGACTGAAATGAAGGAAGCTGCCGAGAATCTAGATTTTGAAAAGGCCGCTATCATTAGAGATAGAGTCAATGCGCTTGAGAACGTTCGTAGATCTCAGCGCGTGTTTATGAACGTAAAGCGCGATGTAGATGCAATTGGTGTCTATTCTGATGCAGGTGAGACCTCTATACGTAAGTTAGAGCTTCGAGATGGAAGAATAGTTGGATCGTCGGTATATTTTGTTAATGGTGATAGAACAGAAATTTCCGAGATAGTGACTAACTTCATTACCCAATATTACGACGGTTCGAAGAACATACCATCGCTAATAGTTGTACCAGAGACGACAAATTTCGAAGAAGAGGATAAGGGTTCCTTGGAGAAGTTTATTTCTATGCAAGCGGGACACAAAGTAGAGATTCGCCTTCCAGAAAGAGGTGAATTGAAGGAGTTCCAGCACTTGGCTGACACTAATGCAAAAGAGATGATGGTAAGAAGAATACTTCGCGGAGGTGGCGCTAATGCCGACCCCCTTGCACCGATAAGAATTCTTGAACGCGAGTTTAATGTTGAAGAAGGTGCTATCAAGAGAGTGGAATCCTTTGATATTTCGAACTTGGGTAATGATGATATTTGCGCGGGAATGGTTGTATTTGTAAATGGCAAACCACAGAAGACTTTATATCGATTGTTCAAGATGAAGAGTCAAGAGGGGCAAAATGACTTTGGCTCAATTAGGGAGACATTGACTAGAAGGCTTATGCATACGAAGGACGGATTTGAGTATCCTTCGCTGATATTGGTTGATGGTGGCAAGGGACAGTTATCTGCAGTTGCAAGCGTTGTAAGGCAGGCGGCACCTGATAGCAATATTTTATTAGCAGGTATGGTGAAGAACAGAAAGCACAAGACATCAAGTCTTCTTTTCGAGGATGGAAGGGAGTTAGTTCTTGATAAAGATAATCAAAGCGACGATGATATTGTGTTGCTCAGATTTTTGAGTGCGGTTCAAAATGAGGTCCATAGGTATGCGGTTACTTATCAAAGGAAGCTCTCTAAAAAGCGTAATTTAAAGTATCGATTGGAAGAGATTCCTGGAATCGGGCCGTCCAAAGGCAAGACGCTCCTGACGCATTTTGGTACAATTAAGGCTATTGAAAACGCATCTGTCGAAGAACTTATGAAGGTTAAAGGCGTTACGAGCGAACTTGCTCATAATGTAAGATGGCATTTTCATCCAGATGAACTGAAGAAAGCTTTTGATGAAGCCGAAGTAGAAGGCGAAGTTGAAGGCGGCTCTATCGACGGTGATAGTGATGTTAATAGTACTAATGGTAATATCGAGCAAGAGTTAAAAAGAGAGTTAGGTATAGAGTGATGTCGGTTTATGCGATTTCTGATTTGCATTTGTCCTTAGGGACTGACAAACCAATGGAGGTTTTTGGGCCTTCGTGGGATGGTTATACAGACAAAATTAAACAGAATTGGCTTAAGACGGTTAAGGAAGACGATGTCGTTCTTATGCCAGGCGACTTGTCGTGGGCGACCTATCTCGATGATACTGTGGCTGATATGAGTTTCATAGATGAACTCCCTGGAAGAAAATTGATTTGCAGGGGTAATCATGATTATTGGTGGACTACTGTACACAAGATGGAGGTTTTTTTCGAAGAGAAAGGGCTTAAATCGATTGAGATAGTGCGTAATAACGCGATTGTTATTGATCAGGTTGTTGTTTCTGGAACGCGCGGATGGAAGAACCCATCTGATTCTGATTTCTCGGCACAGGATCGTAAGATTTATGACCGTGAGCTTGCTAGAATGAAGCTTTGTATTGATGCGATACTTAAGATGGATCCTGAACATAATATGCTTAGAGTTATGATGATTCATTATCCTCCAATAACAAAAGCCAATATGCATACAGATGCTGCTAAGCTTCTCGAAGCGGGGCAAATAGATTTGTGCATTTATGGACACCTGCATGGCCGCGGGCATTCGATTGCTTTCGAAGGCGAGAGCGGCTACAACTATCCAGTTAGGTATCTGTGTGCATCTTCGGATTTTGTCGATTTTGCACCTGTGAAAATAATTTAAGGATTCTTTAATAATTGTCCTAGTAGTATTAGCCCATAACGATTCAAGGGAGACTATAGGGATGTATTTACAAATATTGAAGAAAGACTTGAAGCGCAAGAGAACAATGAATGTAATATTGCTATTGTTCATTATTCTTGCTACTACATTTGTCTCAAGTAGTGTAAACAATATTGCAACGGTTACGAACGGGCTTGATCACTTTATGGATGAGGCTGGGATGAGTGACTTTTTTGCTATGACTTTAAATAGAGCTGCTGAGCAAGATATTCAGGAAGTACTTGATTCCTCCGACGCAGTTGAAAGCTTCGGTATAGAAGAATTCTTAATAAAAGAAAGTATGTCAGTTAGCCGACAGAGAGAAGAACCTGGAACCGATGCGACGATTGCTATTATGGCTTGTGAAGATAGCCAGCTTAATTACTATGACGTTAACGACGAAGTAATAACTAGCGTTGAGCCAGGAGAAGCTTATGTTGCAATAAAGTGGCTTGAAGAATTTAATTACGAGATTGGCGATGTAGTAACGATAAATATTGGCGACAAGACGCGGGAATTTACTATCGCGGGGGGCCTTAAGGATGTATGTCTGGGCTCGAAAATGATGAATGTTGTTCGCTTCATGGTATGTCGCGACGACTTTAATTACTTCAATTCAGACGAAGAGATACGTCAAGAATATGGTGGCAAGATGTGCTACATTTTCTCTGGAGATGATGCTGCGGTTACTAACTTACTAAGTGAGGCGGAAACAGGATTGCTTTTCTCTGGCAGCAAGGATCAAGTCAAAGTTGGATATGTAATGGATATGGTTATCTCGGGAACTCTTCTTGTAATTAGCATCTGCCTAATCCTGATAGCCTTTGTTGTCTTAAGGTTTACGATTACATTTACTTTAAGCGAGGAGTATCGCGAGATTGGTGTAATGAAGGCAATTGGCATTAAAGAGAGAACAATTCGTGGACTATACATGGTGAAGTATTTTGCACTAGCGGTAGTTGGAGCGGCAGTTGGCTTCTTAGTGAGCATTCCGTTCGGAGGCATGCTACTTGAGACTGTATCCTCTGCTTCGATGCTTGGTGGAGGTAGCTCGACTTTAATAAACCTGATTTGCTCGATTCTGGTTATTGTAATCATTATGATGTTTTGCTTTGGATGTACTAGACAAGTTCAGTCTTTCACGCCAGTTGAAGCTATCCGAAGTCTTACAAAGGGAGAGAGATTCAAGAAAAAAGGCTTCATGCGTCTTAAGAAATCGAGCTTTAAGCCTCGTTCTTTCCTAGCTCTCAATGACGTAACAAGTAGTCCAAGACGTTTTGGCTTGATAGTCGGTGTTTTCGCGCTAAGCCTAATATTGCTTCTTGTAATTGACAGCACCGTTGCTACCTTATCTAACAGTAGATTAATTAAGAGCTTCGGTTTTGCTGAAAGCGATGTTTACATGACTTATGGCGATCTGTTGAATAATGTAAGTACTGGAGACGGAGTCGAGACTATTGAGGAGTATCTGTCAGACGTTGAAAATGAAATGGCAGCAAATAATATGCCCTGTGAGTGTTATTGCGACTTAATGCTTAAGCTGACCATTCAAAATAAAGAAGGAAACAGAGCGTTTAAATCCGTAGTATATTACGGAGTTAATACAACTATGGATATGTATGATTATGCTGACGGCAGCGCTCCCTCTAATCCGAATGAAGTGGCAATTACTCCATTAGTCTCGGAGACTTTGGGAGTATACATAGGAGATAAAATTACTATAGTACATTCATTTGGAGAAGAGGAATACACAGTAACAGGATACTTCCAATCTATGAACAACTTAGGTGAGGGAGTGCGATTGCATCAGACTGCTAGAGTCGATCCTTCGCAAGTAGCTGGATATAATGCTATCCAATTCAAATTCACAGATAATCCAAGCAACCAAGAGATAGATAGTCGTATTGAAAGAATGAAGGAGATTTTTGACAATAGCAAAATCAGAACAGGCGATGACTATGTGGCTGAAATGGTTAATGTCACTGGAATATTGAGTACTGTGTCAAGAATTCTGCTTGTCGTTATGGTAGTCATTGTTGTTCTAGTAACAACCCTAATGGAGCGCTCGTTCAGTGCCAAGGAAATTGGCGAGATAGCTATTCTAAAGGCAATCGGATTCAACAACAAAACGGTAATTAATTGGCATACAAGACGATTCGTAATTGCAAGTGTGATCTCCGTAATAGTTGCGTTAGCGCTGTTCTACCCAGTAACTATTGTCTCAATTACGCCAATCTTCAAGATGATGGGCGCCTTCTATGGAGTGAATTATGTTGTAAGGCCGCTTCAGACCTTCGTTATCTATCCGCTGATTATGGTCGCGGTTACTAGTGCAGCTGCTTGGGGTGCTGCACTCTTTACAAAAACCATTACCCCAGCTAATGCTACTGAAAACGAGTAAACAAGTAATTTGGAATATCAAAAAGGAGATAAAAATATGATGGAAAAAGTACTAGAAGTATCAAATCTATGCAAGACATATATCGTAAACAAGCGCCAGAACAATGTCCTTCGTAACGTAAACTTCTCCATAAGCGAGAAGGAGATGGTGGCAGTAATGGGCCCTTCTGGCTCAGGCAAATCAACGTTGCTTTATACTGTTTCTGGAATGGATCGATCAACTGCCGGGCAAGTAAAATTCTTTGGCCAGAATATCGACAAATTAGACTCGAAGGAGATGGCTGAGATTCGCTTGGACATGATGGGTTTCATTTTCCAGCAAATGTATATGCTCAAGAACCTTACTGTATTTGACAATATGATTTTGCCAGCATGTCAGAGCAAGAAAAACTTTTCTTCTAAGCAAGAAATCGTCGCTTTTGGACAGCAACTTATGCGCAAGCTTGGTATAATTGACATAGCTGATAGCGATATTACCGAAGTGTCCGGTGGTCAGCTCCAAAGGGCTTGTATTGGCCGCAGCATGATTAATCATCCGAAGATGATTTTCGCGGATGAACCAACAGGAGCTTTGAATAGGTCAACTTCAGATGAAGTAATGGAAGAACTTGTTAAGCTAAATAGCGAGGGCACGACAATAATGCTTGTAACTCATGATGTTAAAGTAGCTGCTCGTTGCACAAGAGTGTTATTCATTGACGACGGATGCATTAAAGGTGAGAAATTTCTTGGAAAGTGCGAGAATGTTTCTTTAATTCAGGAAAGAGAGAGAGCTCTGAGTGGCTGGTTAATGGAGATGGGATGGTAATTCATGGTAGACATATTGATTGTTGAGGATAACGACGAATTAGCGACTTTGCTTGCTGACTTCCTTCGAGACAGTAATTACTCAGTCTCGATTGCTTCAAGCGGGGAGAAGGCGATATCTCTTTTCGAAAAGTATGGAGCAAAGCTTGTTTTACTCGACATCATGTTGCCAGGAATGGACGGCTTCGAGGTGTGCTCGAGAATTAGAAAGAATAGTGATATTCCAGTCTTCGTAGTGAGTGCGAAAGTGTCAAAAGAAGATAAGCTTAGTGGCTTGATTTTAGGCGCTGACGACTACGTCGAGAAGCCATACGATATAGATATTCTGTTAGCAAAGATTGACGGCTTATTCAAGAGAAGATATGCGAAGGACTCCATTATTGATGGGAATATTGCAATTGATATAGCGGGGAATAAAGCATTCTTAGATGACAAGCAATTGGAACTTACAATAAAAGAGTTTGAGCTTCTGAAGCTGCTAGTTGAGAACAAAGGAAAGGCGCTTAGGAAGGAGTATATCTTCAATCAAATATGGGGGAGCGATAGTTTCTCTGAGATGCAAACATTAACTGTTCACATCAAGTGGCTAAGGCAGAAGATTGAAGTCGATGCGAAGAACCCTGTGAGAATTCTTACTGTATGGGGAACGGGATATAAGTACGAATGAGGAAATTTAGAAGGATCTGTATTGCTCTAGCAGTATTTTTTGTTGCAACTGGGGTTGTAGCTAATCTTGTATTGCTTTACACTATGAATCCTTCGGCCGGTTCCTTTTTTGATAGACCATATCGAGTTGATATTGAGCGTATCAGTAGAGCAATAGA
>JAAYFK010000073.1 GCA_012728275.1 Clostridiaceae bacterium
GAAAGCAAATGGGCGATACTTTTCAGCATCGCCCATCACATTTGGTGGTCAAAAATGAATTACAACAAAGATTTTATCTCCATCCGAGAGTCATACTTACTATCTGATTATTCTCAATTACAACTGGCTCCAGGATTCCATATGCAGGAGTCCATGTTGAGTAGTTTGGATAATTAATATTCTCAAAACTATCGCTGGTGTAATTCTCATAAAAGAATGTATTACTTAAATTATTATCGCCATCAGAATTTGGTAATTGCGTATAGTCGTAACCCTCCTCAAACCCCCCATTAAGAAAAAACTGAAAGTGGTCACAAATCACACAATCAGGTGCCACATCAATAATCATAAGACGACTATTTACTGTGACTATCATGTCGTTAGCTGAGGTGAGAATGTAACTACCATCATCTTGCGGCATGAAACTTAATCCGGACTCAGGCAAACTACTTAAACTTATTTCATAACCATCATTAACACTAATCTGATCTCCAGCAAGGAAAGCATCGTGCTCTTCAGCGCTGATGATAATAGGATCACCTAAATAAACGAACATTTCGGTACCGTCGAGAGAGAAAGCGTTAATACTACCATAATATAGGCCATCCTCGATGGAAGGAATCAATTCTATACACTCGAATTCAAATGGCGATGGGCTAGAACACAATAATACAGGGAACTGTCTAATAGTATCGTAAGTATAGAAAGTATGGTCTCTGATAGAGTCTCCAACAAGAGTTACTTCTCCGTTAGCAACAGTGTATTCCTCTGATATCGACTGATCTGAGCTGGTGATTAGTAAAGACCAAATTGTCTCGTAATCGCTATTACAATTCTCAATGAAACAGTACATGCTATCTGCATGGTTGGCATTATACTCATCGATGAATTCCATAAAAAGCTGATATACTTCTTCCTCTGATAGCTCCACACTATCTGATTCTTGTTGAGCCTCCACAGTACTCTCAGATTCTTCAGATACTTCGGTTGTCTCAGTTTCTTCAGTAATCTCTGTCTCGCTTGTATCGCTGTCTTTGTTTTCCTTCACCGCTTTACAACCAGCAATGGCAAATCCAGCGAGGCTGAAGGCGAGAACAAGGGCAGCAACTTTAGTAAATTTCTTCACTATTTCTATCCTCCTCTTGAATGACTAACTAGGGTTCATGTTGAACAATGCACTTTTCTGGTAGGTCAATCAACATGTCTATCAATAATAACACTCTTCTTAAAAATGACATAATTTCGAGACAAAGTATTTATACTTTGAAGATATCAGTTCAAATATTGTTGTGGGAATGGGGAGATCTCTAACCAGTTAAGCTTTAGCCGAGATGTCTTGCTATCGAAAAACATTGATTGCTGTATTAGTCTTGAATCAAAAGTATTACTACAGATTAAAAACATAAAGCCGAAACTTCTCTATTGACAACAAAAGAAAAAGCATCATAATATCATTATGACCAAAACATCAAAAGCAGTCATAACGTACACATAAATAGGAGGCCATTCGCATATGCCCAAATTTTCGGACAGAGAAAAAGAACGAATCTATGACAAACTACGCGAAGAAGGCGAGCAGCTTTTCGTTCAGCACGGGTTACGAAAGGTTACTGTTGATGAGCTTTCCCGGGCAACCGGTATAGCCAAAGGCACTTTCTATCACTTTTATGAGAGCAAAGAGCATCTGTTCATGGACATCAGCGTGAAGATTCAGTTCAAGCTCTGGGAGCGGATGAATGTCGTCCTGGAAGAGAGCAAGGGTATGCCTCCGAAGGAACTTACCAGGAAGATTTTTATGACCATGGCAACATTTTCTGCGGAGTACCCGTTGGTCAATATGATGGATCAGGACACGATTGAGCAATTGATGCGCAAGCTTCCGCCGGATATTGTCGAGAAGCACGTTCAGGAAGATAGCGACTTTCTTCAGAAAATTGAAGAATATGGCGTCCGGTTTAAGATTGATCGAAATCTGGCGGCAAAGGTTCTTGAGCACGTTTATATGAGTAGCATCAACATGAATTTCGAGACGCCGGAGACCCGGACGGAAATATTAATGCTGCTACTAAACGGAGCTATTGATCAGATTGTGGAGGACTAAGCAATGATTACGGTAGACAATGTTTTTCTAAAGTATCCGGCAGCTAAAGAAGACACCATAAACGGTATTTCTTTTTCGGTTCGTGAAGGTGAAATATTTGGATTTCTCGGGCCATCGGGTGCCGGTAAAAGCACCCTACAAAAGATCCTCACGGGCGTCCTTCGCGGATATCGCGGAAGCGTATCGGTACTAGGCACAGAAGTGAAGCACCGCGACAATACTTTCTACGAGAATATCGGAGTCGATTTTGAATTTCCAAATTTCTATGGAAAATGCTCGGCGATCGAGAACCTCAACTTCTTCTCTTCGCTTTATAACCGCAAGCCGCTACCAGCTATGGAACTACTTGAGAAAGTCGGTCTGAAAGAGGATGCCGAAAAAAGAGTATCCGACTATTCCAAGGGCATGAAGATGCGCCTCGGATTTGTCCGCGCCCTGCTTCATAATCCTAAACTGTTATTTTTGGATGAGCCGACGAGCGGACTGGATCCCTCTAGCGCCAGAACTATGAAAAACATGA
>JAAYFK010000002.1 GCA_012728275.1 Clostridiaceae bacterium
GTTAATGGAACTAATCCAGAAGTTTTTGATAATGTGACAGTAACTCCAACTGTAACGCCAGAAGTAACAGAGGAAATTACTCCTACAGTAACCGAAGCTGTTACACCTGCAATCACTACTGTTCCGATTCCTACTGATGATATAGATATGGACATAAAGGATTCAGATAGTGATGGACTTCTTGACAATATGGAAGGTATGTACAGAACAGATCCAAACAATCCCGACTCTGATAGTGATGGTTTACTTGATGGTAACGAATTAGATATAGGTTCAAATCCGTTAGCTCCAGATACTGATGGAAATGGAGTAACAGATTTCGATGAGGACTATGATGGCGATGGTATTTCAAATGGAGAAGAGTATAGTACTGACACTTGCATGTTTGCATCTGATAGCGATTATGATGGAGTGAATGATTTTGAGGAACTTAACACCTTTGGAACTGAACCACGCAACGAGGATTCTGATTTAGATGGAATCGTTGATGGTGACGAAGTAATTCTCGGGCTAGATCCTTCAAGTGATGACTCTGACTCTGATGGAGTGACGGATGATTATGAGACTTTCTTTCAATCCTTATCTTTTGAAGTATCAGAAGATGATCATCCTAAGGCTGTAAGTGATATTCAGATAAGCGGAGATATTTCTGGACTAATCTCAAGTAATACTACAATTGAGGATCTATACAACAGAGATGTATATTGTTCTAATACGGTCGGACTATTAGGTGTTCCATTCAATATCGAAACAGAAGGTTATTTTGATTCTATGACTTTGACTTTAACATATGACGAACAATACCTAACTGGTTCCAATGAAAGTGACATTGGCGTCTTATGGTTCGATGAAGAAAGTGGTTTCTTTATTATTCAAGAACAGGCAGTAGTAGACACTCAGAATAATACAGTAACACTTGAGTTAGCACACTTTAGTACTTACATGATGGTTGATTTGTCGATATGGAACAGTATTGAGCCTATTGATTACGATATACCAACGGAAGAAACTAATTACGACTTCTATTGTGCTTTTGATTTATCACAGCATATGTCAGTAACTGCTAGGAACAATGCATTGGAAGCGTTTCAAACTCTATTGGATAACATGAGTAGCGGAGACAGGGTATGTGTATTCTACTTTGACACAACCTATACTGTAGATGGCATTTACGATATAGATGATAAGGCGGCTATAAATGAGTTACTAATCAGAGTGACTAACAACTTAAGAGGAGCTTCTCTTGGAGGAGACTATGGTTCACTAGTAATTCCGTTCCAGGTAACAGACGCGATAATAGATCGATTGGCAACTGACGTAGGTAACATTAAAGAACTACTAATATTTACTAATGATACAGAGATAACACACACTCCACGAAACGCAAACATCATGTCAATAGCAAAAGAAAATGGAGACTTTAGTGCAGAGTTTCTTATGATGGCAAACACGAACGAAGGAGCATGGAACTATGCTTGGCAATATGCGGAGGAGAGTGACTCAGGGTACTACAAGTATCCTTCATATAAATCATTATTAGATCCTAATTACTGGGGTGAAGGAGTAGTTTACTTAAAAAACTTAGATAGTGATGGAGATGGAATAGCTAACTATCTTGAGGAACAGGGGATTATGGCTCCCAATGGTGAAATAATTACTTCTGACCCTAATTTGGTGGATACTGATTCTGATGGTATAAACGATCAAGATGAGTTTGGCACTATATATGTGTTTAGGAGAGACTTAGACGGCAGACATATTTCTATATTAGTTGACGGGAATTTAGTTTACGATAATTACAATAATACTATTGATCCAGAATCTGAGTATTATGGCTATCTATATATTTTTGATGTGATTGAGCCGGGTGGGTCGATAACTATGAGTACAAGAATGTCTAATCCTAGTTCACCTGATAGTGATGAAGATGGATATTTGGACTGCGTTGATGCTGATCCGGATCGACATAACACTGATAGGATTTATGTATTTTCAAACCCAGATTTTCGTGATAGTGCATTACTACGTGCAGAGGAATACCAACACAGTGGCCACGATGTTACCTTTCGAGAATTCTATGATGTCTTATCTTTCGAAGAAGCTTGGAATGGAATTGGATTATTTAATTCATACTACTTCAGTGGTAAGAAACCATTTGGAGATAAGTACTATTATAATGCAGAGAATGTTGTTATCTGTTCACATGGGTCACCAGACGGCATCATATTAAATGGTTCAGAGCAATCCAATACGATAGCACTGGTTAGTTCTACATTCATCTCTGGTGACAGATTAACTTCAGGTAATAATGTGTTTATCAGTACAGGAAGAATAGTACATAAAAGAATTGATTCACTTAATCTATATTCTTGTTCGTGTGGAGCTCCAGCTCCAGCAGAAGAAATGAATTTGGCTGAGAGTTTCCTACAAGATATCCCTGGTATTAGTCAAGTAATTGCGGCTGATTCGACACTTTATTTTGTTGGTCAACAATACTTGTTTTTTTCATATAGAGATTTTCATGAATATAGTGAAAGTGAATACGATACTCTATATATCTCAGTTGACAAAGTACGCTATTTCTATTATGAAGATTATGTCAATTTATCAAACGTCGAGGGCTTTGTCATCTTTCGTAGAGACTTTCAAACAACGGATTACTATTCAGACGATGTTGTTTTCGGTACATTGTACGCTACTGCGAATAATTATGAAAATAGATGTGAAGGTATATTGGTGTTTGATCAGTACCCCTTTGATTATTTGGAAGATGATGATTGGAATGATCCAATATTGGGATGAGTGGAGTGAGTACTATGATAATCAAAAAATGCATTTCTTCGGTGCTACTATTGGTAACAATAATTGTTGCTTGTTCTTGTGTACCTGATTCAACAGTGACAAAATCAACAGAGGACATAGAATCAAATGATAGTTCTCTCACTTCTTTGGAAGATAATGAGTCTACTGCGGAATCGATAGTTGTGCCAGACTATGATGTAAACTCTGTAGAAATAGATGTGACTTTCGATGAGATTGTTGATGAGTGCCTGGGTTATACTGGATTCGATGACCCGCGAAATAGTGGAGAAGATCATGTGATAAATGATGATTTGACATACTACTCGGACTATTCTTATTTTCTAGATGATGTTTCTTCTCCTGATGCCACTGGCTTTGTGTTATATCATCCAGCAGAAAGTGATCGCCATATTGAAAGATTCTTCTCTCTTCATGACACTTCCCTGGGTGTTTTTGAGTTTGATAGCGAAGAATGGGCTGAAGTTGCGTTTTCTTCGAACTTGACTATAGTTCTGGAAATGGAAGACTTTAATTCAATAGATAGGCACGAGTCAGAGGGCTATTATTTTACTCTGAATGACTATTGCTATGAAGTTGAGTACTTAGTTGGTAATTGTATTATTCAATATACTTTTCCTTTCAATGACCATGGGACAGATGTGAGACATACGACTTACATTAACATTTGTGATGAGCTTGGTCTTCCTATTAGTGCTGAAATGGCTGCTGAGATTTTGGGGTAATTTGATTCATTCAAAGATAGACTTAGGGGAGCTGTTTTTTTTAACTTCAGACAATTATTACAACAGAAGTGAAGGTGTATTAGTGTTTGATCAACTCCCTCATGATTATTGTGGTAATACTTGGCATGATCCGGTTATAGAGTGAATGGAGCGAAAACTATGGTAATTAAAAAATGCATTTCTTTGGTGCTTCTATTGGTGACAATAACAGTTGTTTGTTCTTGCGTATCTAATTCAACAGATTCGAGTATCACAACATCTACGGTGGACACACAATCTAATGATAATTCTCTCACTTCTTTGGACGATAATGAGCCTACTACGGAATCGATAATTGTACCATACTATGATGTAAACTCACTAGCAATAGATATGACTTTCGATGAGATTGTGGATGAGTGTTTGGATTATACTGGCTTTGATGATCCAAGAAGTAGTGAAGAAGTAGTGTCAAATGATGATTTGGTATACTTTCCAGTTTATTCATATTATCTAGATATTATGACTACGCCTGATTCCACTGGTTATTCAATTTATCAACCATTAGAATATGAGTACCATATTGAAAGAGGTTTCACTCTTCTTGAAGCTTCCTTGTGGATTGATGAGTACGATAGTGAAGAATGGGCTAAAGTTGGGTTTACTATGTACTTGGATTCTATTCTGAAAAGTGAAGACTTGATTTCAATAGATAGACACGAATCAGAGGGTTATTATTTTGCTCAGTATGACTATTGCTATGAAGTTGAGTACTTAGTTGGTAATTGTGTTATTTATTATCGTTTTCCTCTCAATGACAATGGAACGGATGTGATGTATACGACTTACATGAACATTTGTGATGAGCTTGGTCTACCTATTAGTGCTGAAATGGCTGCTGAGATTTTAGGGTGATTTGGTTTTTTAAGACAAGCACATGATGAACTCGTTAATCTTTTCGGCAACAGTTTTGAAAATAGATGTGAAGGTATATTGGCGTTTGATCAGCTTTCACATAATTTATGTGGCGATACTTGGCATGATCTAATTATAGAGTGAATGGAGCGAATACTATGGTAATAAGAAAATGTATTTCTTCGGTGCTGCTTTTGGTAACAATAATTGTTGCTTGTTCTTGTGTACCTAATACAGCAGTGAAAAAATCAACAGAGGACACAGAATCAGATGATAATTCTCTCACTTCTTTGGAAGATAATGAGCCTACTACGGAATCAATATTTGTGCCAGACTACGATGTAAACTCAGTAGCAATAGATGTGACTTTCGATGGGATTGTTGATGAGTGTTTGGATATAACTGGATTCGATGATCCACGAAATAGTGGAGAAGATCATGTGTATAATGATGATCTGACATACTATTTGGAGTATTTAGATTATATAGATGATATGTCTTCTCCTGATCCAGATGGCTTTGTGTGTTATGAACCATCAGAATATGAGTACCATATTGAAAGATACTTCTCTCTTTATGACACTTCCTTGTTTGTTTATGAGTTTGATAGTGAAGAATGGGCTGAAGTTGGGTTTTCTATGTGCTTGGATTCTATTCTGAAAAGTGAAGACTTGATTTCAATAGATAGACACGAATCAGAGGGTTATTATTTTGTTTTTTATGACGATAGCTACAAAGTATATTACATAGTTGGCAATTGTATTATTTTTTGTGATATTTATCTTGTTCACAATCAAAGTTATTCGATGTATACGCCTTACATGAACATATGTGGTGAGCTTGGTCTTCCTATTAGTGATGAAATGACTGCTGAGATTTTGGGGTAATTTGGTTCATCCAAAGACGAGTTAAATGTGGAAATGGTTCACTTAGATGTGTGTACATCTAACTAAGGGATATAGCAGTTGAACCAGCCTATTCAACAGGTGACACGATTCCCAGACTCTATGGTAGTAGTCTAGGTTTTTGGAGGTATATAGGATGAGAAATAGAAATTGTGTAATTCTATTATTATGTATTTCAATAATTCTATCAGGATGCAATCCTGTAGAGGAAAGCACTAATTCAAGTGCCTCATCTTCTGCTACTACAGATACTACTACATCCAATGAAGTAACTGAGACCCCCACCGATTCTTCATTAATTACTATAGAAACGGAGACTTCCATAACATACGAGTCATATTCTATCCCTGAAGGATTGAGTAGAGAAGAAATCTATGAGGATGTTGGTTATACGTTACTAACCGGATGGAGCAGGTACTTCTATATTGATTGTGATAGACATATTTATCTACGTGAGTACTCAGAATTCAGTGAAACTATGATGCTGGAGTTGCTTTATACAGCCCTTCTATTATATATTCCGCCAACCTTAAGTGGAAGGTCACAGATTTTTGATAACTGTCACAGGAATGAAGGTCAGACTTCGATAGATTACACAATACAAGCAATGCGTTTTCTATTTAATTGCGAGATTAGTAGAGAGCAAATAGAGGAACTGCTCTCTGCTTCTGAGGATGATTCTTATACTGCTCAATATGATGAGAGTACTAGTTCGCTGATACGCGAGTACTCCTCGTTAAGGGATATAGAAGTTGAAATCACAGACACAAATGTTGAGAATAACGATTATGATTTTGTGACAGATTGTTCAATAGTAAGTTCAGACGATACTTCTTGTACCTATGATGTTTACTGGACTCCTGGAAGCTCGGGTGAACATCTAACTAATGGGCGCCTTGCTCCTGTAAGAGATATTGCAACAATAACCGTAACCTTTGATTTTGATGACTCCTATGACTTAGGATTCATTATTACAGATATTCAGGTTGAACGGGCACAATAGCAATGACAATGCTGAGAGCTTCATTAATAGGGATGGAGCAATAATTGTAATCGGTTAAGGAGGGTTTCAGTATGAGTATGAAGAAAACCATAGTGCTAATACTTTTAGTGTCCATGCTTCTGTCAATGACAGGTTGCCATAAGGCAGTTCCTCGTCAGTCTGATAGGCATGAAGGAATAGAAGAGTTTGAAGATGAAGTTCTTCAAGAGTTAGGAGATTATATTAGTATTGGCGCACCTAGAATGTATCAGACCATTTTTCAATTTGGAGTATTTTTCCTTAGTGATTATGTAGCTAGTGAAGAAATGCAAGCGAGCAAGTCATATTACGAAGTCATTGAAGAGTTCAGACTTGCCTTCAACGATTACTATAGTAGAAATCTGGACTGGATAGATAGCAAGTATCAATCGATTTATGTTTCATTCGACATTGCACCAGAGGGACTGTTCACTACAGCGGGAAGTGAATTTATAGCAGAACTGAGCAATAAAGGAGTGAGTGAGTCATATGATAACCTAGCGACAGTAGATTATTCTATACACACTCTTCCAGATAATTATCGGTATCTAATGGGCTGCGAGGGAGTTAGATGTACATATATTAATGATGAATTCTCTTCAATTACAGAAATTATTGAATCAATGCCTGACTTAAGTAGCGTGTATGTATTTGACGCAAGCTATGTTGATCGATTAAGTAAGCTTTATCCTGACATAGTATTTGCGGAGTGTACATGGTATCACTATTAATCTTA
>JAAYFK010000014.1 GCA_012728275.1 Clostridiaceae bacterium
CAAAGGTTTTTATGGCTGGTAAAGCCGCACTCTATTCGATTGATGAATTGTATCTTTAATTTGATTTGAGTATTATATAAAGAACAGATTAGTTGATAAACAATTGAATATACAATGTCAGAGGAGAACCAATTAATGAAATTTACGCTTAAAATGCTTCCAGTAATGCTCTATCCATACATATACATGATTTGTTTAGTTATATATTTCATCATTTACTATAAAGTTGACAATTCGACGGCAATGCAATCAAACGGTATGCTCATTTTGTTAGCTCTAGCAATTGTTTGCAATCTGTACTCTTTGATTGTAGTTGTAGTAAATATGGTCTTGGCGGCTAAAGGGAAATACAAAGCTATTGATTTAGTTAGAATGAATATGAACATAAAATTAGCTCATATTCCAGCCTATATGGTTCACTTCGGCTTAGGTATGGTAGGACTATTAGCAAGTGTATGGGGAATCGGTTTCATTTTATGGGCTGTTCTCATTGATTTACTGACAATAGGACTAACTGGAATGAATGGAATTAGTGCCTGTATTAGCGCAAGAAAAGAGGGGTTGTTAAGCAAGGGAATGACAGTTCTTTTTGCAATTACGAACTTCATTTATTGCGTAGATGTTTTATGTGCGATTTTGATCTATTATAAATTGAAAAAAAGCAAGGAAGCTAGCGAGAAGGTTGTGAAGTAATTCATTTGCATTTAGTGTCAATCGAATGGGGGGATTAGCTATGCCCTTTACTATCGTCCGGCAGGACATCACAAAACTGAAAGTTGACGCCATTGTTAATGCCGCTAACACCGATCTTGCAATGGGCGGTGGGGTATGCGGAGCAATATTCAAGGCTGCTGGAGCACTCGAACTCCAAGCTGCCTGTGATAAACTCGCTCCAATAAAGACGGGCGAGGCCGTTATCACGCCGGGATTTGGTCTGCGTGCTAAATTCATTATCCATGCATCGGGTCCAGTTTATAGTCAAAGGAACAAGGAGCAAAACGAGCAGCTTCTCCGTGCCGCCTACACAAACTCGCTCAAAAGAGCCGTTGAAAACAATTGTATAAGCATAGCGTTTCCTTTGATTTCTAGCGGTATCTATGGATATCCAAAAGACGAGGCTCTTCAGGTGGCTACCTCGGCAATTCAGGATTTTCTCAAAGATTACGACCTTGAAGTAACCCTAGTGGTGTTCGACAAGTCATCATTTGCTGTCAGCCGGGAACTGCTCGGAGCAGTCGAAAGCTATATTGATGAGCATTTTTTCGAGAAACATCAAATAAAGAGGCGGCAGCTACTTGATGCTGAGAAGGGAGCTCTTGAGGAAGCCCTTGAGGAAGAAGGCATTTTCAGTCCTAAAATTTTAGAATCAATGCAGGCCCCGCTTGCCAGAGCAGGAATCGATGATTTTGTAGACAATCTCGACGAGCCTTTTTCGATGACGCTCCTGCGGCTGATAGATGCCAAAGGCAAAACGGATGTGGAAATTTACAAACGCGCCAACCTTGACCGTAAGCTGTTCTCGAAAATCAGGACAAGCAGGAACTACATGCCGAGCAAGCGCACCGCCGTTGGCCTCGCCATAGCGTTGGAATTGTCTCTTGATGAAACCGAAGACCTTTTGGAGCGAGCTGGCTATGCTCTGTCACACAGCCAGAAGTTTGACGTGATTGTCGAGTACTTTATTGTCAGTGGCAAATACGACATTTTCGAGATTAATGAGGTGCTTTTTAAATACGACCAGCCGTTGCTCGGAGGGTAAGAATGCAAAATAGATATGCTGGCGACGTTGGGGACTTTGGAAAACTTGGTTTGCTTAGGGGACTTACAAGTTCACAACTCGACATTGGCGTAAACTGGTATCTAACTCCCGACGAAAACCATAATGCAGACGGTAAACATATCGGCTACATAACAGACACACGATACAAGGGATGTGACGACTCGCTGAGAAATTCGCTAGAAAAAATAGTCGAGGGTGAGCGTAGCGTTTCTTCTTTGGAAGCGATGGACCTTGTTCCAAATGCCGTTTATTATCATGAGGTGCTTTATTCACCCTCGCAGACTTTCTCCCGACGGGATTGGCATATTAAAGCATTAGAGGTGCTAAGTAGCGCGGACGTCATATTCCTCGACCCGGATAATGGTCTGCTGGTAAGAAGCGTATCTACCGGCTCTGCAAAAAGCAATAAATATGTAATCTCAAGTGAGATTGCGGATTATTTTGCCGCTGGTAAAAGCGTAATTTTTTACAACCAGCGCAGTCGAGAGAAAGAATCCGTCTATTTGCGGCGTTTTGCTTGGATGTATGAGGACTCAATTCTAAAAGATGCTGTAATTGCAGGCATGACATTTAAACGTGGAACCGTTCGGGACTATATTTTCGCCATGCAACCAGGCCATGCGCCAAAGATAATGGAATGCTTGGATAATATGCTACAAAGTCCCTGGGGAGACCACTTCTCAGAACTCAATTTAACCCGTTAATTTGTCGCTTTTGAAGCGACCGGCCACAGAGTCGAAACAGCTATCCTTAAGCCATAATAAAACTTAAGGAGGACAAGACAATGAGAAAAGGATTAACGGAATTAGTATTTATTCTCGACAAGAGCGGCTCAATGGCTGGATTAGAAACCGACACAATAGGCGGCTACAATACTATGCTTAAGAAGCAGCAGATGGTCGATGGTGAATGCCAAATCACAACGGTGCTTTTCGATAACGACTACGAGCTACTTCACGACCGCATAGATATCAGGGCGGTCAGCCCGATCACTAAGAAGGAGTACCAAATCGGCGGATCGACGGCGCTTCTTGATGCAATGGGCAGGACTATTCAAAAAATCGACAACGCGCAGAAACACACGGCCGAGGAATACCGCGCCGAGAAGGTCATGTTCGTCATCATCACCGACGGCGAGGAGAACAGTAGCCGCGAGTTTAGCTTGAGAAAAGTCAAGGCGCTAATTAAGCGGCAGAAGGAGAAATACGCTTGGGAGTTTATTTTCCTTGGCGCAAATATCGACGCCGTTCAGACCGCTTCGAGCTTTGGAATTGCATCCGACCGCGCTCAGGATTATCACGCTGATAGTGAAGGCGTGGAACTCAATTTTCGAGTAATGAGCGACGCTGTTTCCTCATTCCGAGCATCTGCCGCCATCCCAGAGGATTGGAATGAAGAGATACAGAAGGACTACAAACGTAGAGGAGGCCGAAAATAATGATTGGTTATATCATCGGCAATAATCGCCAAAATCGCCAAACTGCGACTTCAGAGCGATAATCCTCGATTCAATCTTTTCTATTACGGAAATGAATTCTTCATCAGACTTACCTGTTGGATCATCAAGCCCCCAATCTTCACGGCGTTTGCTTGGAAGATAGGGGCATTCAACATTGCATCCCATAGTTATGACTACGTCTACTGGCGGAATGTCAGCAAGCAGCTTTGGACGCTGAGTTGCTTCAATATCAATGTTATAGAGTTGCTTCATTAGGCGGACCGCATCGGGATTAATTCGATCTTTAAGTTCTGTTCCTGCAGAAAAGCTTTCAAAAGTATCGGAGGCATAGTGCTTCCCCAACGCTTCGGCAATCTGACTTCTACAGGAATTGTGCACACAGATGAAAGCGACCTTCGGTTTACTCATTTTTTGAACCAACCTTTCGTATTATTGGCAATTTTCACAAGAATCAGCATCACTGTTTTTCCGTACAACTCTCCTGATTCTATCTGACTTTTTGCAGAATTTTCACGACTTCATCGACTTTCAAAACCTTGCCGTAGGATACGACCTTTCCGTCAATAACGAGAGCGGGTGTTGTCATGACTCCATACGCAGCGATTTCCGAGAAATCAGTCACATGATCAATTGTTGAATCCATTCCGAGTTGCTCCAAAGCGGTTTTTGTAGCTGCCTCTAGCTGATTGCATTTTGCACAGCCGCTGCCCAGAACCTTTACACTAGCGCCCTCTGATTTTGCGCTTTCGGCTTTTGCCATGCTCTCCGAATCGAAATTACCTCCACAACAGCAAGATGTAGGTTTCTCATCCTTTTTTTTCTTACCAAACAGTGCCATATTTTTACCTCCTTTAATCTTTGATAAGTTCTGCTGCAATTCTTGTTGCAGACTCAACGAGCTTCGGACAAATTTCTAGATATAGCTTTGATTCATGTATGTATTTCGTATCCTCCGGTTTACCAAAATCGTAACCAAGTAAGTCACGGCAGATACAAGAGCCGTTTTCCGCTTTGAATTTGTCGTAGAACTCCATACAAAGATTTCTTGATTTTGAACGGTTCTCATAGTCATTGTCCTTGCTCTGCCCGTATTTAAGCCCTATCGCCATAAGCGCTCCCGTAACACAGCCGCAAACCTCACCCTCATTCATACCCGCGCCAAAGCAGCCGCCTATTTTCAGAGCTAGCTCCTCTGATATTCCAAGTTCTTCTGCAAATGCGCCGAGTACTGCCTGCGAGCAGTGGTAATGACGCTCATTAAATAATTCCGATGATTTTTCTAAGTTATTCATATTGATGCCCTCCCTAAATAATTAGTCCTTGAATTGCGTTAAAGAAATATCCCACGATAATAATGCCAACGGTACAAATTGCAATAAACAATGCTAGCAACTTGGGCTTAATAGCTTTGCGGAGCATAATCATAGAGGGAAGTGACAATGTGGTTACAGCCATCATAAAAGACAAGATGGTACCGAGTTGCGCACCCTTAGTCAATAAAGCCTCTGCGACAGGAATCGTACCAAAGATATCTCCATACATCGGGACTCCTACAATCGTTGCCAGAATTACACCAAAAGGATTATTGCTACCAAGCACGTTAGCTATCCATTCCTGTGGTATCCAGTTATGGATTACAGCGCCGATACCAACTCCGATTAGGATATAAGGAAATACTTTCTTGAAAGTCGAAAGCATCTGTTCCCGTGCATAAACTAAACGTTCCTTTTTCGTCAAATTCGGAGATTCAATATCTACTCTTTTAGCGGTCATTATGAAGCTCTCGACGTACTTTTCCATATGGAATTTCTCGATAAGTGTTCCACCGATAACGGCGATAATGAGTCCGAGTATGACATAAATGATTGCGACTTTTGGACCAAAGATACTCATCAAAAGAACAAGGGAGCCAAGATCGACCATTGGTGACGATATCAGAAATGAAAATGTCACTCCCAAAGGCAGACCTGCAGACGTGAAACCCATAAAAAGAGGAATTGAGGAGCAGGAACAGAAAGGAGTTACCGTACCGAGAAGTGCGGCTGCCAAATTAGCTCCGATTCCATGAAAACGCCCCAATATTTTCTTGCTCCGCTCGGGCGGAAAGAAACTTTGGATGTAACTAATAATAAAAATCAAAAAACATAATAAGACCACTATTTTTATCACGTCATATATGAAGAATTGCAGGCTTCCTATCCATCGGTTCTTGGTATCAAGTCCTACAGCGGAGAGAAGGTTGCCAATTAACTCGTTCAACCATTTCATGCCGAGCACTTGATTTTGAATGAAGTCCCATATTGATTTTAGAATTTCCATAGATATTTGCCTCGCTTAAGTTGCATGATAAATCAAAACATTTCGATGTGTTCTTCAGAAATCAAGCCACCCTTAATTTACTTACTCTTCGCAGCAGGAGCTTTTATTTGTGACCGAGTTAATTGTAGTTAGCTTTCTCAGAACCTCACCAGCATAAGTACTGCCCTGTTCACTAATTCTGTAATGCGTCCATTTGCCTTCATGCCAACTCTCAACAATGCCTGACTCAACAAGGATTCTCATGTGGTAGGATAGCCCCGATTGACCTAATTCCAACTGGTCCTGCAATATGCATGCGCATTTCTCGCCATCTCGCAATAGTTCAAGTATCTGCAAACGATTCTCATCGCAAAGAGCTTTAAAAATTTTCGCATATTCCTCATATGTACTAGTCAAATCACTCACCTCAAATCAAAAATTGTCGATGTATTATTAGAGTATTCCTCAAATCAAAAAATGTCAATGTGATTGTAACAGACTTGCGATTAAGCATTCTTTTAAGTAATAATGAAAAGGCAAAATGCTTCGACTTATTTCCTTGGACTGAGTAAACATTGGAGAGGTATTGACTTGTTTTCGAAAATGGGTAGAAAACCTTTTCGAGCAAAACGTCAAGACAAGTGTATAGCTCCTCGTTGAAGCGGAAGTATCGCTGACAAAGACTTTTGACATGCCAGTTTAAGCCGATGTAAACCGGTTTTGATAGATGTCAGTGACTTGTTTGATTACATTTGAGACACAGGAGGTGATGAAGATGGAACTCGGAAAACAGATTAGAAAGTATCGGACGCAGTTTGATCTCTCTCAGGAAGAATTTGCAGAGAAAGTCTTTGTATCGAGACAGACGATTTCCAATTGGGAGAATGATAAAAGCTATCCAGATATCAAAAGTCTTGTTTCAATGAGTGAAATTTTTCATGTTTCTCTTGATCAATTAATCAAAGGAGACATTGAAGTTATGAGAAAAGAAATCAACGAACAGGAGCATGTAGCATTTCAGAGAGATAGCCTCATTTATACGGTATTATTTATTGCCGTACTTATTCTGCCAATACCACTTGGTGCATGGCTTGGCTGGTATGGTCTTGTGGCTTATATAGCATTAATCGCTGTGGCTATGATTTTTGCAGTAAGAATAGAGATCTTTAAGAAGAAAAATGATATTCAAACATACAAAGAAATTCTTGCGTTTAATGAGGGCAAGGATCTTGACGAAATTGAGAAGAACAGAGAACAGGCAAAAAGGCCTTACCAGAAGATTCTAATGGCAATAGGAAGTGCTTCGTTAGCATTGTTGTTGTGTGGTCTTATGGTATTCTTGTTTAGGTAAAAAGGACTAGTACGGAATAACACTTGTAATCATGCCTCTATCGATTTATTTAATTAAGTCATAGAGGCTTTTTATTATACAGATTCCGATAATTATGGCTTAAAACAAGGTATGCAGTAAATCATTTCTTCCTGATTTATTCCCATTCTCCTGCCGTCTATACTCGAAAATCGACCAACCATAAAAAAACGCTGGTGCGATTACGCTTGTTTGAATATGCTGTAATCATCAAGGGGGTGAATGGACTTGAAGATCGAAATCATTACGGACGCCGAGCGCGAGGAGACAAAGATAGTCATATACACAAAAGAGGTGAATGATGAAGTCAATAGAATTCTGACACGGTTGTCTGACGATGCCCCTAAGGTATTGGTCGGTTTTAAGGATGATATGGCCAAGCTTCTTGAACCGTCTGATGTTATCAGGATTTTTGCCTTTTCGGGAAAAACTTTTGCCGCGACTCTTGACGGCGAGTATTGGATTAAGTCACGCCTTTATGAAATAGAGGAAAGACTAAAGTCATCCCGTTTTGTGCGCATTTCGAATTCGGAAATAATCAATTTGCAAAAAGTCAAAAGCTTCGATTTGAATCTTGTCGGTACTATCTGTGTGAGATTGTCTAACGGAGCAGTCAGCTATGTCTCCAGAAGATATGTTGCTGATATTAAAAAAGTATTGGGAATATGAGGTGATACATATGAAAAAGAAAATATTACAACGCGGCCTATTTGGTTTTCCTCTCGGAATCAGTCTTGGATATGCTATTACGATAATAATCTCACTCAGTACGGGTCTTGATACATTCTCGCCATGTGTTCCAAGTCTGACTCAGTCAATGGGGAACGAGAACTATGCAGTTTTGTTACAGGCAATTCTTAGCGGCTTACTTGGATCGACATTCGCGATGAGTTCTCTCATCTGGGAAATTGAGAGTTGGGGTATAGCCAAGCAAACAGGAATCTATTTTGCCATAACTTCTCTAGCTATGATGCCAATCGCTTATCTAGCTAATTGGATGGAACATTCCGTTACTGGTTTCCTGGTATATTTTGGAATATTCGTCGTAATCTTTATCGTTATTTGGGTGATCCAGTACATCATTTGGCAAATTAAAATCAAGCGGCTTAACGATAAAATCAAATCGTAGTTTTCTGTTCAATCCTTTTCAAAAAGCCTCGGACGTGGCTTATACGATTCGATATACGGTTGATGGGCAGAGCACAACGTTTGATGTTACTGTGGTTCAGCCAGCGTCAGTTCCGACTCTCTCACTAACACCAACAGTGACGCCAACATCGACGTCAACAGCGACGCCAGCGCCGACACAGGTGAGCGCTAACGCTGGAGCCGGGGTTACAAGAACCGGAGAATTCAGCACTACGACGCTTCAAATCTTGGCAGTTGTCGCATTCTTAATCGCGACGGGATCCGTAGGAGTTCTGCATGTGACGCACAGGAGAAGGACGAAGACATCAAGCAAGTAAGGGAATCAATCAAATAACGGCTGATCCGAGAATACCGCAATTGTGCACGACTGTCTTGCCTCTACGCACTGGAGAAATCAAATCCGATTGCGAGAAGCAAGAATATCGACAGAAACTGCGA
>JAAYFK010000015.1 GCA_012728275.1 Clostridiaceae bacterium
TTGCCTCAAGCGACTTATTAACACCCATAGCTATATCACTGGACTGCTCATCTATAGAAGAAAGAACCGCACATGTCTTATAGTCAAAACCAGAATCCGTACCATCGTAGCCGATTTCCTTAATTCGATTGCGAACAATTGAAGGAATGTCAACATATGCGGATGTCGTAATCTCACCCATTATCAAAACCATACCTGTCGTGCAGCAAGTCTCACAAGCTACTCTTGCAGTAGGATCTTGCTCAATAATCGCATCAAGCACACTGTCCGAAATCTGGTCACAAACCTTGTCTGGATGCCCTTCCGTTACAGATTCAGATGTAAAATACCACTTTCCTGTCCTGTTTCTCATATGTACCTCAATTCTTCTCCCTTTAGGAGATTATCTTTCTAAACATCAAAAAACCTTCCTCTATACAAACGGAAGGCCTAAAAGATTCATTATATTACTCATCTCTCAGGTTTCCCTGTCGGATTTGGCACCGCTGCTATCGCCGGTTGCCGGGCTTCATAGGGCCGATTCCCTCCACCTCTCTTGATAAGGGCTGATCACTCAGTCGTATGCATTTTATCACCATGAAAACCAAGTGTCAAAGGTAAACCCTTTCTTGTTCTTATTTGTAGAAAATTGTATTCATTTGTCGAACTACCTCTCTCGAAAAGGCTATATGCTTTTGTTACTAGCTCACAAGGAGGGAATATTATGGCATTCAGTATCTTACTTTTAGAGAACAGCACTCACTTAGTTAAGCTTCTTAAGGCTCGTTTGTCATTATGCTTTGAAGACGCTTACATAAGGCAAGTAATTGACAAGACTTACGATTTCTGTGAGCAAGCGCTAACCAATAGTACATACGTCTTCTATGATGATAAGCAGTTTTCGCCCGAATTTGTAGATAGCTTCTGTAATACTATTCCAGGTGATCAAATACATGTAGATCCTCTTTTCATCTATGACAAGAAACATGGACGAATCATTGACTGCTCTAGACTAGCACATCTGATAAATAGCAACAGTCTTCAATCTCTGAGGAACGACGATAGTAGTGCTACAACTCCCAAATCTGAAAGGGGTAGCTTTCATTTGCTTCTACCATTCTCTTATATCAACGAACGCGAGGAATTTATTCGTAGTGAGTTCCTTAGCCTCAGAGACTCCAGTGATATATGCGTTCGTCTTAACCTTATGTCAGGAACTAGAATTCCTTCATACTTCACAACGAGGTTATCTGATGGAACTTTAACCTCGCTTCTTAAAAAGGCTAAGAATGGATCTTTGCTTTCCTCCGACATCCTCGAGAGCACAAATCCAGATATGTTCGGTTTTCTTACGCCTGGCAATCCAGATCATGCCGACGATGTTTTCGACTTTGGAATAGAAGTCATTTCTTCTTTACTCTCATGTACTAGAGATCTTACTTTCGATACAAGCCAACGGATTAGCGTTCTCGCAGTAGCAGAAGGTTTCCGAATGAACGAGTATCTTGAATTTGCAAAATACGTAGATCATTTACATATTCTTCTTCCTGGAAGAATGTACGAAGAAAGCACTGGGTATCAAGATCAAATTGACGCAATCACAAGACAGCTACCATCTTCATCTAAGGTATCTGTCTACTATAGTGAAGATTATAAAGCAGGAACAAACTATGAAACAGTCAAGCTATAACTCTGACGAGATCAAGGAGAAGATGACATACTATGTTCTTAATAGTATTAAGAATGAAGTAAGTCCAAACGACGACAAACTCAAAGAGATAATCTCTAATGTTATTAGTGACGAAGCTCCATCGCTCAATCTATCTTTGCAAGATAAACGAGCCTTAGCAATTGAAGTCTTCAATAGTCTTCGTAGACTAGATGTTATTGAGCCTCTCATGCAAGACCCTTCGGTAACAGAAATCATGGTCAATGGGCCTACAAAGATATTCTATGAGAAGAATGGTCGACTATATAAATCTGATATCGCTTTTAGAGATTCCAACAGTCTGCAAACTGTAATTTCATGCTTCTTTGCCAATTCAAATCGACCCTTAAATGAAGCTAACCCTATTTCAGATTTACGTTTACCTGACGGTTCAAGAGCTAATGCTGTGTTGCCTCCAGTAGCACCTGATGGTCCAATTGTTACAATTCGAAAATTCACAGGAATATCTCATGATATTGTCACTTTGATAAGGCAAGGATTCATATCAGAAGAAGCAGCTCGTTTCTTATGCGAATGTGTCCGCAATAAGAAGACTATCTTCCTATGCGGAGGAACTGGTTCTGGAAAAACAACCTTCTTAAATACGCTTTCTTCCTTTATTCCTTCTGACGAAAGAGTAGTAACTATTGAAGATTCTGCAGAGCTTAATCTTCAGGGAATATCAAATCTAGTACGTCTAGAAGCGAGACTGCCTGGACCAGATGGAAATGGAGAAATTACAATAGGATCTTTAATTCGAGCGGCTCTTCGCATGAGACCAGATCGAATTATTGTTGGCGAAGTTCGTGGAACTGAAAGTGCAGACATGATGCATGCACTTAACACAGGACATCCTGGATCAATGTGCACAGGTCACGCTAACTCTTGTTATGAGATGTTAGAAAGACTTACTGGCATGGTAATGGCTGGCTCTTCTCTACCCTTCGATGCCGTCGTCACTCAACTATCCATGGGAATTGACTTATTAATACATATAACTCGAACTAAGGATGGAAGAAGAATAATCGATGAGATATCTTGCGTTCTACCATCAGTCGGACATGAGTACAAGCTTATGTCATTATACGAGAACAAAGGAGGTAATAAACTTGAGAGAATTTGTGATATTTCGACGCTTGAGAGAATCTCGAGCTCAAAGGTCTAAAGAAGATTCTAAGAAGATGTTCTTTCTTAAGAAAACCTGGATGTACTTTCCTATTTGCATATGTATTTATTTTCTTTCATCTTTATTCGTGTCCTCAGACGCAATAAGAGCATTACTCTCTTTAACACTGGGTATTTTCCCTTGGAAAGAAATCGTCGACAAAATATACTCATCAAATTTCAAACACTTGAGAACCCAGCTTTTAGTTCTTCTTCAGGCTCTATGTACAAGTGTCAGTAGTGGATACTCTCTGGAGAAATCCTTATGTCTAGTTCGTCCTGTAATCGAGCATACATTTGGAAAAAGAAGTGTACTAATTAAACCTCTAATCACACTAGAGAATGACTTAAATGTTCATGTTGACATTCAAACTGCACTATCATCCTTTGCCTCTAATCTGGATTTTCCTGAGACAGTTCCCGTTTTCCATGCTTTGGGAATATCTAGTCGAATAGGTAATAATTCTTTAGCGATTCTTCGTAGTAGTTGCCAAATGCTATCAGAAATGAATGCTGTTCAAAATGAAATAAGCGCTATGAACGCAGGCAAGAATGCGGAGGCTGCAATGCTATGCTTAATGCCTTTTGCAATTACTTTCGCATTGGATAAGATGAGTTCAGACTACTTATCTAGTGCCAGAAATACCACAACTGGATCAATACTGCTGGGAGTAGCATTCATAATATGCATAATTGCAGCGGCACTACTTCTAAAATACATGCGTCACTCAGAAGGGAAAATATCCAAAAAAACTCTTAACAAGACAATAACTAATCAGAAGGGGAAAAACGCTCTTCCTTTATCAAAAATCGTCCAAATGATACTTCCTATAAGTTTCATTTCTTCTCGTCACGAACTGTTTAGTGAGTTATCTATTAACCCAAGACAAGCATATGAGTGTTATCTCAAAAAGCAAATTCTGACAATATGTCTTACAGCGGCTCTTGGAGTAACAATATTAAGTATAGCAAGAAAGCCTATTGTCTTTGCTTTGTTTTTTGGACTAGCTGTAGCTATTTTAAACAACAGAGATATTCATAATAAAGTAGCCATGAAGAAAGAAGACATCATGAAGGATATTCCTCTATTCTTATGTTTAATTTGCACTCTTCTTCAAGCCGGAATGCAACTACCTCGAGCTATCGACATCTGTGCTGCCGCCTTTGTAGATAACAAAAGTATCGCCTTTGAGATAAAGAATCTTAAGGCAATGATTGTTAGTGGTGTTAGTAGCTCTGATGCTATAGAAAAGCTATCTTTAAGGATACAGATTCCAGAAGCACAGGCTGCTTTACTTCTTGTTGCACGCTATGGACGTTTGGGAACAGCAGAAGTGCTCAATCTTTTGTCACTACAAGCATCTGCTTGTTGGAATCTATGCAGAAATGCCGCCAGAAAGAAACAAGAAAGAGAAGCACTAGGATTACTAATACCTATGACACTTGACTTTATTAGCGTTCTTTTGGTTGCGACAACACCGGCAATAATCTCTCTTGGCATATAAAATATAGGAGGAAATTAGAATGATTAGAAACAAAAAAGGAATGGGAACTGTAGAGATAGTAATTATCATTGCAGTACTGGTATGTTTAGCTCTCCTATTTCGAGAAGGTTTAACCAGATTCGCTGGTGAAATTATGGACTTCTGTTTTGATGAAGGCCGAGTATTAGGTTCTTTTGGCTAATAGGGTAAGAGTATGCAGATAAGAAAAGGCCCCTTCGGGCATTTTGCTATTGAGAAAATAAGGACAGATGCTTCGCTTTTTGAATATGCCGCCGAGATATTGCAAAATAATAACGACATCTATCTACCTATGTTTATTGATTCTGAGGAATTATCTTACGATTTCTCTGGTTTAGTATCTATAGATGATTATGTCGATCATAACAACCTAGGAAGCAACACTAACCTTTTTCTTCGTAAGAAAGCTCTTGGGGGCCTTCTTCTTTCTGTTATCTCTAACTTGAATATTCTTATGATGCCAAGTTGCCTTCTTCTTGAATCAAAATTCGTCTTCACTGATAAGACAGGTAGTATTTTGAGGTTTTGCTACTTGCCATATAGCTCATATTGTCAAAATGGATTACTCAGCGATTGTAATGAGAAGAACTGGGAAACCTTTCTCCACCATGAATTTTTTAGTAACGTTGTGGATAAAGAAACTATAGAAGCCATTCTCTGTAGTATTAAAGAGAACGACGAAAAAAAGCTTACAGATATAGCGCATTCAATTTTGTCATCACCAACCAGATCATATTCTACAAGACCTTTTGGATTGCTTCTATGTGGATTAGCACTAGCAATAATATCCTTACTATCTTTGATTATTAAGGATACAGGAGTAAGCCTTGTTCTAGCTTTTGGTTCATTAATTGATGTAACTTGGTTCGTTTTATACCATAGAACTATCAAGCTTAAGCAACTCAGAATACATAATAATGAGAAAACAAACAGGAGAAAGCAAATGCTGTTTGATGTTATTGACGATGATAACGAAGACGATAAAAGCATACATTTTGCAAAGCTTCAATCCAAAAAGACATATGATGGACAAATGCTTCAATTTGGAATATACGCAGACAACGTGACAATAGGATCAGATAGATTTATTGCTGATATCTTCATAGAAGACGACACGATTTCAAATCTGCATGCAAAGATAAAAAGAATAGATAGAAGTTACTTCTTGGAAGATTACTCTATAGACAATCAGAGTTATATAGATAACAGAAGAATCAATTCTTATACACAATATGAGATAAAGAATGGGCAGTCAATTACGCTAGGTAGATTGGAATTCAATTTCTTCATCGGTTTCAATTCAGAATCCTATCAATAACCATACATTTCTCTATCGTCAGATAAAGAATCTCTTTGAGCACTACTTCCATATAGCTCAATAGTATGAAGTCTTGCTTTTGCTCTTTGCAATGCAACTTCGATATCATATTTGTCCCTGTTAACCTCATGATGTTTTTGCAAAGAAAGCTTAGCATGCTGATAAGACTCAAGAGCTTGAGAAACATCCAAGTCTTCAGGCCATTCTGCAGCATTACAAATAACCAAGCACAAATATTGACCAATTTCTGCATATCCTTCTGAGAGAACACAATGACGAACATCACTATCAGTTCGAATAGAACAGATTCCAGGTGACAAAGCAACTACGAGAGGAGAATGACCAGCCATTATTCCAATTTCACCAGATAGTGATGGAATTACTACTGAATCAACCTTCTCTTCGAAAAAGTTCTTATATGGTGTAACTATTATTAATGTTACTCTCTTGTGCTCAGATTCTGCCATATTATCCTATCTTACCTGCATCCTTATATGCTTTATATACATCGTCAATATCACCCTTCATGAAAAAATGTTGTTCAGGAATGTGATCTAATGTACCAGACACAATCTCTCCGAAGGCTTGTACTGTCTTATCAACGTGAACATAACGTGGCTCGAAGCCTGTTGAATCAGCAGTAACGAAGAAGGGTTGAGATAGATATTTCTGAACCTTACGGGCTCTTGACACAATCTTTCGGTCCTTTTCCGATAGTTCCTCCATACCAAGAATTGCAATGATATCTTGCAACTCCTTATATCTTTGAAGCATTTCTTGCACCATTCTTGCTACGTGATAGTGTTCTCGGCCAACAACATTCTCAGTCAGAATTCTCGAAGAAGACTCAAGAGGGTCCACTGCTGGATAAATACCAAGTTCAACTACAGAACGTGAAAGAACAATATTCGCATCAAGGTGAGCGAATGTAGTTGCAGGTGCAGGGTCAGTTAAGTCATCAGCTGGAACATAAACAGCTTGAATTGAAGTGATTGAACCATTGCGCGTAGATGTGATTCTTTCTTGTAGTTCACCTACCTCATTAGCAAGAGTAGGCTGATATCCAACAGCAGAAGGAATTCTACCTAGTAGAGCTGATACCTCAGACCCCGCTTGTACAAAACGGTAAATATTATCTACGAACAGAAGAACGTCCTTCTTCTTCTCATCGCGAAGATACTCAGCCATAGTAAGTCCCGTTAAAGGAGCTCTCATACGTGAACCAGAAGTCTCATTCATTTGACCAAAAACCAGTATCGTTTTATCGAGAACTCCTGAAGCCTTCATTTCACCCCAAAGATCATTACCCTCACGGCTTCTTTCTCCAACTCCAGTAAATACTGAGTATCCACCAAGCTCAGAAGCGATGTTACGAATTAGTTCAAGGATAAGAACTGTCTTTCCTACACCAGCTCCTCCGAACAAACCAATTTTTCCGCCGCGGCTAAAAGGAACAAGTAAATCAATAACCTTGATACCTGTCTCGAGCATCGTCTCTGCAGGAAATTGATCAGTATAGGAAGGTGCTTTTCGATGGATAGACCAATGATCGTCGTAATCTACAGGGCCTGCATTATCAATAGGCTGACCTAGAGCATTGAACAAACGGCCAGTGATTCTCTCCCCAACTGGGACCTTAATTGGAGAACCTAAGGCCTCAACGAGAAGACCTCTAGTGAGTCCTTCAGTTGCATTAAAAGAAACGCAACGAACTATTCCGTTACCTCTTTGTTGCAAAACTTCAGCGTATATATCTCCTGTACCAAGTGAAATCTTAACAGCATCGTTAATTCTTGGCATATCTTTTTTGTTAAAACTGCAATCAATTACTGGTCCGATTATTTGGACTACTTTACCTAATGACATAACTTACCTCTTTCAATCAAATTCAATCGCCTAAAGATTGTTTGCCTGAGTGGCTCCGTTTATTATTTCTGTAAGTTCATTTGTTATCTTCGATTGCCTAGCTCTATTGCGAATCAATTGTAATGACTTCATCATTTCGTCCGCATTGTTAGTTGCATTATCCATAGCCGTCATACGCGCAGTTTGCTCACTTGAATATGCCTCAACCATGGCACCATAAAGCATGGCATTAAGGTATGTACTGGTAAGGTAATTGAGTACGGCATTTGGACTAGGTGAGTACTCAATTGTTGCTCCCTTTCCAATTGCAAGTCCGGCATCCTCAAGATTCTCTGGCAGAATGCTGGATATTGATTTCAAATCGACTGGAAGCAAACGCATTACAACAGGTACCATATTAATGGCCGACTTCATATTGGTATAAATCAAGTAAACAAGGTCGAATTCGTGATTCAAGAATTGGTTACGAATGATCTCACCAACGTTTCTAGCTTGGTAGAAGTTCGGCTCCGTAATTGGGAACGAGAATTCGCTATCAACTATGTAACCGTTCCTGATAAGTTTCTCTCTAGCCAATTTTCCAAACACAAACAGCTTATAGTCCGTCGATATGCCCTTTGCCGTGTTCTCAAGAATCTTCTTTCGAACATGTTCTTCGGCAATCTTGACCATGTTGTTATTGTAAGCACCCGCTAGACCTTGATCTCCACTAAGTACAAAATACGCGACCTTCCAAGTCTCTCCCTTTGTCTTCTGGTTGAGTACGAAAAATGGATTATCCATGTCGGCATCCTTTGAACTGTTCTGAATCTCTTGTATGCTTTCAGCACATAGCGAAAAGAATGGGGTAACGGAATCGTGAAGCACTCTAGAACGTCTCATTTTTGCAGCACTAACCAATTGCATAGCTTTGGTCATTTGTGCAATATCGTTTACGCTCTTTATTTGTTTCTTTACTCCGTTTAGATTAGCCATCTATCCTCAGCCTTCTTATCTACCTATATCAATCACGATACTCTTGGTGTTCGCTTAAGAATTTTTCCTTGTATTGCTCTAGTAACATATCAAGACTATCCGAGATATCTTTTGTAAACTCTGCCTTATCGCTAATAGAGTCTAGAACACTATCCTTCATTACTCTTACGTAATCAATGAATTCAGTATAGTACTCCTTAATGTCCTCTTCTGCCAAGAAGTTCATCTTGTCAGTCGTAGCCATATAAAGAATTACAACCTGCTCCTCCATCGTTCTTGGAGAATATTGCTCTTGCTTTAGAACTTCATTTAGAACAACGCCTCGCTTCAACTGAAGCTGAGTATTCTCGTCCAAATCTGATCCAAATTGTGCAAAAGAAGCCATTTCCCTTGCTTGTGCCAAAGCTATACGGAGAGGTCCGCCAACTTTCTTCGTTGCCTTTGTTTGAGCTGCTCCACCTACACGAGATACCGAAAGGCCCACGTTAATTGCTGGTCTTTGACCTGAAAAAAATAATTCTGGTTCAAGATAAATCTGCCCATCAGTAATTGAAATTACATTCGTAGGAATGTAAGCGGAAATATCTCCGCCCAATGTTTCAATTATTGGAAGAGCTGTAATAGAAGCTCCGCCTAGCTCAGGGCTCAACTTTGCTGCTCTTTCTAAAAGCCTAGAATGTAAATAGAATACATCTCCAGGATATGCTTCACGTCCCGGCGGTCTCCTCAAGAGTAGCGAAATCGCACGATATGCTTGGGCGTGTTTGCTCAAGTCATCGTATACTATCAATACGTCCTTCTTATCGTCAAACATAAACTTCTCAGCAATAGCACAACCCGAGTATGGGGCAATATATTGAACTGAAGCAGTCTGCGAAGACGAAGCTGCAACTATAACCGTGTATTCAAGAGCACCATACTTTTCAAGAAGATTAACTGTAGAAACTATGGTACTCATTTTTTGACCTATCGCGACATATACGCAAATACAATCCTTACCCTTCTGGTTGATAATAGTATCAATTGCAATTGCTGTCTTTCCTGTTTGACGATCACCAATGATTAGCTCGCGCTGTCCACGTCCAATTGGTGTCAATGCATCAATAGCGGTAATACCAGTTAACAATGGCTTGTTAACAGGCGATCTTTCGATAATTGATGGAGCTGTAGACTCAATATGTCTAGTCTCCGAGTAACGTATTACTCCTTTTCCATCAATTGGCTGACCTAAAGGATCAACCACACGACCTAGAAGGCCCATACCGACAGGTACAGATACCGTATCGCCAGTTCTCTTACATATCATGCCTTCAACAACGCTGTCTTGCTCTGATAACAATACGACACCTACACATTCAGGCTCGAGGTTCATGGCAATTCCATATGCGCCATTAGCGAAAACCACTAGCTCTGAGGACATACAATACTCGAGTCCCTCAACCATTGCAACGCTATCGCTAACACTCTCAACAATTCCAATTTCCTCAGAATTTGATAATGAATCAAATGATATTTCGGTAATTGACGTAGCCGGTTTCTCGTCAAATTCATTAAGAGCTCTCTGTATATTTCTCTTAATTTCTTCTTTCGTATTAGCTACGTCTTTTTTAATTTGCGCTCCTTCTCTTGAACGCTTAATATGCTGACTGATTCTATCAAACTGTCCCTTGACACTAAAGTCAAATCTTTCGCCCTTATAGTAAATGACAAAACCATCCATAATAGAGTCATCACTTTGCGATTCGACAGAGTACTCAACAATATTATGGTCCTTAGCGAAAGTTCTTGCTATAGAAGAGACTCTCTCGGTTGATACATCACCTGCAACAACAACCTTAATTAGATTTCTATTATCTGCTGTATTCATGCGCTTACTCACCTCGGCTGTTTATTACTTCAGCCGTTCTGATATCATTAATTTCCGCAAGTCTCTTCTCGGTAATGGCATCACCTATTACCTTTTTGGCAATAGATAAGGAAATATCGGAGATCTCCTCCTTCATTTCTTCAAGAGCTACCTTCTTCATTCTTTCTGCCTCTTCTTGAGCATGAGAAATTATTCCTGAAGCTTCGCTATTAGCCTTGCTAATAATTAGCTCAGCTTGCTTTGTAGCGCCACTCTTAGCTTCCTCTATGATCTCAGCAGCATCCGCATGTGCCCTATCTATTTGGGACTTGTTTTCTTCAAGTACTTTACTAGCTTCCTTGTTAGCGTTCGATGCCTCATCCAAATCAGACTTAATCTTCGATTCTCGATCATTAAGAAGCTTCATGATAGGTTTAAATACCAGAAATTTTAGAAACAGAAAAGCAATTATCAAATTAATGAGAACAAATAATGCTGTGGACGCATATCCACCTAATTGACTAGGTGAAAGAAGTCCATCTTCTTTCTTAGAAGTTTGCTCAACCTCTTCGGAAGTATCTTCGGCAAACGTAAGCTCTATAATGTTTACTTCATCTAGAAGCTTCACATTCTCATAAGATATATCCATAACATCAAGACAATTCATCTATATCCTCCTAATGATGCAACAAAACATCAAATAATCGTGTCGTCAATCATCAGAATGTGAATATCAACAACAAGGCTACAACCAATGCATAAATTGCAACGGACTCGATAAATACGATTGCAGTCAAAAGCAATGTCTGAATTCTACCGAAAACCTCAGGTTGTCTAGCGCCAGCCTCAAGAGCCTTGCCTGCAGCAATACCCATACCAATACCAGCACCACAAGCAGCGATACCAATAGCAAGACCAGCGCCAAGTCCAGCCATTCCCTTTGCATCAATCATTGTAGTAGCAGCCAATACTTGTGGCATGATGTTCATAAATAAATCCATGTTAATACCCTCCAGGTTTTTAAGTAATAATATTAATTAACTGCAACAGACTCTTGTTTTCTATCTAATACAGCCTTAATCTTCTTCTCTTTTCTATTGTGTTTCTTCCTAGGCTTACCCTCTTCACTATGAGCTATCTCTACGATTTCACCAATATACGACATCGTTAAGTATGAGAAAACAACTGCTTGTAGCATTCCATCAGCCAAATCGAACCAAAGCCCAAATACTCCAGTTAGCACTATTGGGCAGATAATATACAAGAACTCCATAAATACGAAAGCGCCGAATATGTTGCCAAAAAGTCGTAGCGATAAAGATACCGGCTTGATAATAAAGTCTAGTACCTTAAACGGAAGCATTGCTGGCATAGGATGCACCATAGACTTGAAGAAACCCTTAACACCAACAAGCTTAATTGAAGCATATATAACATAAGCAATCGCGAAAAATCCCAGTGTTATGGGGAACGCAATGTTCTTCGCTGGAGGAGGAAGCTTAAACACGGAGCAAATATTACATGCCATAATCACAATTCCAAAAGTACCTACCATAGGAGTAACATACTCTGCTTCCTTACGATTCATACCAAAACTCATGCAACTATCTACAATTAAACCAACAGCAAGTTCAACTACTGTCTGCTTCTTGTCAGGAACCATACTTTTTTTGGAAGAAAAGGCTATTAGAATTATTACCATTACCGAAATTGCAATCCAAGATACGATTACCGCATCGGTAATAATTACACTCGCGCCACCAAACTGGAAGTACCCTTGCCACTGCAAGATTCCATGGTTAATATCCTCACCTATGTTGAAACTGACAAACTCATCAACTATGGCCTGGATAAAACTATCCCAGAAAGTACCTAGCCAAGTATCTAAAGCTACTATATTAGACATAGCCTAATGTTCCTCCATCCCCAAAAAACCAATTACTATGCACATTCTACTACTGTTTTGGAATGAGTAAATCCGAAAAGAATGTACTAAAATAAACAAAAGCAAACGCTTTTCTAGTAACTTTTTTGTTTAAGTCAAATCACTTGAAGAGTTCGTCTTCTTGCTCCTTAATATCGTTGACACGAATTGCATGCCTTTCACCGAGAAATTCCTCTTCGAAGAAAGCGTCGACAGTTGATAGAGCAACTCCATAACCGATTACTCTCTCTCCTAAAGCCAAAACATTTGCATCATTATGTTCTCTGCTCATTCTTGCCATAAATTCATTAGTGCAAAGGGCACATCTTATTCCCTTATATTTATTTGCTACTATAGATATTCCTATACCAGTTCCACAAATAACAATCCCTCTCAAAGCTGTGCCATCATTTACATCTCTCGCTACCTTCTGTCCAGCTTTTACATAGCTATATGACTCGCTTGAAGAAGTTGCGCCCCCCTCAAGTACCTCAAAGCCCTTCTCCTTCAGATGCGAAACAATCTTTTGACGAAGAGCATATCCTGCATGATCTGATGCAATTGAAACTTTCATTTTTTTTCCTCACTTAATCTTTAATGTCGTGCTTCACAAAATTGAAGCTCTTCTTATGGGAGCAATAATCACCTACCAAAGCACCATTTCCAACAAGCTTATACTTATATGTAACTAATCCTTCAAGTCCAACAGGTCCGCGCGCATGAAGCTTAGAGGTACTTACGCCTACCTCAGCGCCAAAACCATATCTAAAACCATCAGAGAATCTAGTCGAGCAATTCACATATACATTTCCAGAATCAACTCCAATAGTAAACTTGTTGGCGCGAGTCTCACTTGACGTGCAAATTGAGTCCGTATGCTTAGACCCAAACATATTGATGTGACTGATTGCCTCATCAACAGACGAAACAAGCTTAATAGCAACCTTCATATCTAAATACTCATGATGCCATTCCTCGCACTTCTCTAAATCGAAAAGCTTGCTTACCTCATCATCGCCATATATCTTTACGCCTGCATCTTGCAATGCCTTAACTAGTCTAGCTAAAAATGAATCCTTTAATTTACTTGAAACTAGAATTGTCTCTACAGCATTACATACTGAGACACTTTGTGTCTTCGAATCAATAGCTAGCTTGATAGCCATGTCCTCGTCACATTGGTCGTCAATATATAAATGGCAAACACCATCCGAATGTCCAAGTACAGAAATGGAAGTATTATCCATGATGTACTTAACAAACGAATTCGATCCTCTCGGAATAATTAGGTCAATACATTCGTTAAGCTTAAGCATCTCACTGACATCAGCTCTTGTCGTCAACAAATGTAACCAACCTTCCGGTAGCCCTGCTTCTAATCCAGCGAAGTAAATAACGTCGGCTAATACTCTGTTCGTAGCCGCAGCTTCAGAACCACCCTTTAAGAAGACGGCATTTCCACTCTTAAGACATAATGAAGCAATCTGAACCAAGGCATCAGGCCTGGACTCAAAAATAACTCCTATAACTCCTATCGGGCTAGAAATCTTATAAAGCTCAAGACCATCATCCAAAGACGTATGAAGTTGAATTTTCCCAACAGGATCGCAAAGACCAATCATGCCTTCAATACCTTCACATACGGTTGCAAGCTTGTCTTCGTTGAATTTCAATCTGTGAAGTAGAGGTGTGGGCAAATTAGCTTCTTCGGCGTTCTTAACATCAATAGCATTAGCGTCGAAAATTTCTTTTGAGCTGTTCTTTAGTTTGTTCATAATAACTTTCAAAGCATTGTTCTTTTGCTCTGTTGAAAGTGTAGCCATTATAAACGAAGCGTCCTTTGCTTTTCTTGCATAAACTGATAATTCACACATGATTATGCCTCCCACTTTTTATTAAATAATTATATCAAAGTGCCGCGGTATTAACTTACTTAATTATTGGATAAGGGACATTTTTTCTTGTTTAATTTGCACAATCAGCGAAATGAATTCAATTCGTTTTCAATTCACTTTTACTTTTATGAACAGTGATAATGTTCGTATTGTTCATAACTCTGTTGATAACTCAGAAACAAGCATTTGCAAAATCGAATGTTTCGTAGGTACTGATTTTATTAGACTTTTCACATTCATTACCAAATATTTACAAAAACTTACAAAACTGTTACGAAATTATGAACACCTTGTTTCATTGCATCTGAAGCAATATTACTTTAAATGTCAAATTTGATGTCCGCATGACAAGGACAGGTTAGATGCGATAATTGGCTGTCAATAGGCAATTAGGTGAGCTTCGTCTTTTTTGCTTTCTCTGTTATAATCATTCATGAAAGAGAGTGAATGTATGAACATTATTATTACTTCCCTATTCGGTATGGAAAGCCTTGTTCGTGAGGATTTATCCGAGATTGGATATACAAAAGAACAGATAAAAGTTACTGACGGTGTAATTACTTTGACAGTACCAGATGATTTGCTTGCTACTGCCATTGCTCGTGTGAATATGTGGGTTCGTCATGGAGAAAGAGTATTCTTTGAGGTCGGTTCCTTTACGGCAACGACATTTGAAGACTTTTTCGACAATACAAAAGCACTACCTTGGGCGGACTTCATCCCAGATAAGTATTGCTTTACGGTAAATGGGTATTCTCGAAAATCAGTATTGTTTGGAATACCTGCTTGCCAAAGCCTTGCAAAGAAGGCCATTGCCAAATCACTTTGCAAAGCGAAAGGGCTTGGAGATGATGCTAATGTGGTCGAAGATAAGAACATTGGTGAGATTCGAATTCAATTCGGAATCGTAAGCGATGTAGTTACCATGATGATTGATACGACGGGTGACGGACTTCATAAACGTGGATATCGTCCTCTCACCCACGAGGCTCCAATAAGAGAAACTTTGGCTAGCGCAATGGTTTCGCTTGCGCGCTTCAGACCTTTCGGTTTTGAGGCTTTGGTAGACCCTATGTGTGGTTCTGGAACAATTCTTATTGAAGCGGCATTAAAGATGGTTGGAGCTGCGCCTGGAAGACTTCGTCATTTTGCATATGAAAACATTCCATATCTAGGAAGCGATGCATATTTCAACGCATATGAGGAAGCTAAAGACCTCGAGGATTTCTCTGGATGTGATGATATATATTTTTACGGCTCCGATATCGATTCTACGGCCATTTATAATGCTAACAAGAATGCTGAAGTGGCTGGAGTTGGTAAGCTTATATCATTTCACGTTGGCGATGTGGCAAAGGAGACTCCTGATGCACTTCTTAAGAGAACAGGCTTCGATCGCCAGCTTGTGCTAACAAATCCTCCTTATGGTGGAAGACTTCTGACTTTAAATGACGCTGAGAAATTATACAAGCTTCTTGGATCAACGTATTTAACGAGTGAGGGTTTCTGCAAGAAAGGTATTCGTCTATCCGTAATATCTCCTGACGACTCTTTTGAAGTTGCTACTGGATTTAAGGCGGATAAGCGATTTAAGCTTTATAACGGAAACATTAAGTGCCAATTGAATAGCTATTTCAAAATGAAGAAGTAAGGCCTTTTCGCTTCACATAATATCCTAACTAAGCAAACAAATGCTCCTAAGATTCAGTCTATCGACCTTCATCTTAGGAGCATTTCTAATTCAATTTTATCAGCTTACATATTTCTATAACTATCGTTTGGATAGAATCCTGAATCAAAGCAAACATTAATAAACTCAGGCGCATTAACGAAACCATTATAGACATCAAGTCTAGAAGCTCCACTATTAAGTCTGCTCATCCAATCGTTGTAACCTGCTGTATCTGGTTCTCTATTGAGGAAGATTAAATATAGCATTCTTACGTATTGCTCATTGCTTACATTCAAGTTATTGAACTCTACACTAAAGAATACGCCATGAGCTACTGTATCTCCCGTTGAAGAACCACTTACTAACTGACTTGTCCAATAGTTTAGACCTTCAGTCTCAGGATTACGTCCAAGCGCGATAGTATACAATCTAGTAACGAACTCGTTAACCTTAACGGAATCTACGGGTGCAGGAGCGAAAGTTCTATATCCAGTGTACTGTGCTGTAGAAATTCCGTAACCATTACAAATACCTGCAAACTCTTGAGAGTTAACAAATCCAGCTAATACATAATCACGTGAATAGTGAGCTGCCAGCCTGTTCATCCAATCTTGCAATCCTGCAGAATCTGGCTCACGTCCTAGACATACTCTATATAGAGCTGTGATAAACTCCTCATCAGTGTAATTATGAGAAGTAAACTCAGTACTGTGACTTAGAGCAGCTGCAACTTGAGGACCACTCATTACGCCCGCACCTAGCTGGCTAATCCAGTTACGAGTTCCACTTGTATCAATTGTTCTACCCAAGAAATTCTCATATAAAGAAACAACAAACGGTCTATAACTCATATGAAGATCAACGTTGTCATCACTTGTGTATGAACCAACCCTAACACTATATCTACCAAGATAGTTTAAGCACTCCTGGCTATTAGCAATATTCGCATAAACAGTCATTCGACTATAACCAAAAGCTAAAGTGTTTAAATGAGTCGCTAATCCATCAGCCTCAACATTACGTCCTAAGAGTAATTGATACATCAGATCGATAAATTGAGAATCCGTTAATCCGCGAGCGTTAAACTCCGCCGAAGTAATAAATTCTACAATCATATCCACTGCTTCCTTACCATTTGAAAGCTGAGTGGAACGTTCCACTAATTCGGCTGATGAAGGAGCTCTACCTAATGTCTTATCAAAAAGGAAAGTAACAAATGCATCATAGCAGTTTGTTGAAGTTGGAAGTGGTGAAGCTTCACTAGGCATATTTGAATAGACAGGAATACAAAATGTGAGTGCACTATTTAGTATTCCAGACTTTGAATATGCATTATACATAGTAACGGCCTCTGAATATGCTGATTGAGTAGCCGTCATGTATTGATGCGTGCAATCTGACGTCGCACTATCTGAAGCAACATTAAATCGCATGTAATAGATTGTATCCTGACCCTTGCTTACATAGTAATCATTAATCCATCTCGCACCGTTGACGATAGAAAGGCCTGGTGTGTTCCAAGGAATGTTGTAGCAAGAATTAAATGCTGGATCCAAGCCTAATCTAGCAAATTCCAATCCAACTCTAGAAGCAGATAGAACACTAGAATAAGCTCCTATGTTATAGAAATTATAAACTCCCGAAGTTCCATTAGAAGAAGAACTACCTCGTGATCCACATTCTTGCAGTGCCCTCGCAGCTAAGAAAATACCATTAATCTGGCTTGCATCCTGTGCAATGGCAAAAATCTGCCTATAGTAGATAGGAGCATCTCCATTACCATAATTGGCTCTGGCATCACCCATAAATGAGCCTGCAAGCACAGGTTCAATATTTCCCTCACCTATCGAAGCGGAACCAGTTTGATAATGCAAATCAAGGAATTGAAATATTCCATTATTAGTCATTTGATTCCTAGGATCCATATAATAGGCAACAATTGCTCTCGAAGCATTAACCCAATTGGGAGAATCCACTACTCCTAAGAAGGACTGAGATATCCACGAAGGATCTTTATCGCTTTGAATAAGAGACTTGCCACTTGCCGTCTCCATATTAAGAACATCAGACCAAGAAAGGCCAGTATTCTCAGCAACAAACACCCAACTTGGATGTTCTATATGAAGAGAACGAAGATATGGCTTATAGCTTTCTGGAAAACTAGCAATAGATGCTTCAAAAGCTGCATCTTGTATTGGAACAGAGCCTGCGTCCATTTGAACAAATTTTCCACAAACAAAACCTGTCTTAACTACCCCACTAATAATTACCTCTATCTTGTACCAAGTAGGACTACCTGATCCATCACCTGCGACTGCAGTTACGGTCTCAGTGACTGTAACTCTTGTACCAAGAGGCACTTGGGCAACAATATTAGCCTTGTCAGTAGCAGAGTCACGCATATTAACATATTGATTGCAGTTAATAATCTTCGCATTCGGCGTTGTATCAGCACTTATTCTTCCATTAGGAGCATATAAAAACAGTGTTGAGATAATACATAGTAACAAAAGAACTATGGTAAATGATTTAAGTGTTCGCTTTTGATTTCTCATAGTGACCTTTCTTTCAATCGTTAGTTTAGTAATGATAATTATACTACACTACTTGGCTTCTCCTTTTCAAAAAAAAGGCAATTATGAGACATACATGATAATATGATACTGTTGTAATCTATATGTAATAAGGAGATTCTTCTATGGCTAGCAGAGTAGCAGTAATTGGCATTATCATCGAGAACAAGCAATCGATAGAAGCCCTTAATCAAACGATTTCAATGTATTCCAAGTATATTGTCGGAAGAATGGGTATTCCATATCAAAGGCGTAACATCAGCCTAATCAGCATTTATGTAGATGCTCCATCCGACATTATTAGCGCACTCTCAGGTAAGCTTGGAAGACTAGAAGGCATATCGTGTAAGACTGCCTTTTCGAGCGCGATTTATGAAGATTTACTAGACGATTCCGACTTGAGTATAGACGTTTGATGTGCTAATAATATGTTGTAACTAATGAGGAAGTTTTTCTGACTCAGAAGAAAGGACAAATTAATATGTACGATCCAAAATCTTTGAAGGCCGAAGATTTCATCAATGACGATGAAATTCAGGATACCCTTAAATATGCCGAGATGAACTCTGACAATCTCGAGCTAATCGATTCCATTATTGAGAAAGCAAAACTATCAAAAGGACTATCGCATAGAGAGGCCTCCGTTTTACTTGCTTGCGAGAACAAAGAACGCATCGCAAGGATGTATGATCTTGCCGAGGAAATTAAGAAAGAATTTTATGGCAACAGAATAGTAATGTTTGCCCCTTTATACTTATCAAACTATTGTGTAAACGGCTGCGTATATTGCCCATACCACATAAAGAATAAGCATATTTGCCGTAAGAAGTTAACTCAAGAAGAAGTTAAGAAGGAAGTAGTTGCGCTTCAGGATATGGGCCACAAAAGACTTGCTATTGAAGCTGGAGAAGATCCTGTCAACAATCCTATCGAATATATTCTTGAATGTATCAAGACAATCTACTCCATAAATCATAAGAATGGTGCAATTCGACGCGTTAACGTTAATATAGCTGCTACAACTGTCGAGAACTACAGAAAACTTAAGGATGCCGGTATTGGAACTTATATTCTTTTCCAGGAAACGTACAACAAGAAGAGCTACGAGACTTTGCACCCTTATGGACCAAAGCATGATTACGACTATCACACAGAAGCTATGGATAGAGCGATGGAAGGCGGTATCGATGATGTCGGTATAGGCGCGCTTTTCGGACTAGAGCTTTATAAGTACGAGCTTGTTGGTCTTTTGATGCACGCCGAGCATTTAGAGGCAGTCCACGGCGTCGGCCCACATACGATTTCGGTACCAAGAATTCGTCGTGCATATGATATTGACCCATCCTCTTTCGATAACGGTATTGATGATGATACTTTCGCGAAAATATGCGCTATTCTGAGGCTTTCTGTTCCCTATACTGGTATGATTATCTCTACTCGTGAGTCAAAAGCTGTTCGCGAGAAGGTAATTCGATTAGGTGTTTCCCAGATTTCAGGAGCATCCAGAACAAGTGTTGGTGGCTACGCGGAGGATGAACCAGAAGAAGAGGACTCAGCTCAATTTGATGTATCTGACAAAAGAACTTTGGACCAAGTTGTTCATTGGCTCATGGATATGGGATATATTCCTTCTTTTTGCACGGCATGCTATCGAGAAGGAAGAACTGGCGACCGTTTTATGGCACTTTGTAAAGCAAAGCAAATTCAGAATTGCTGCCACCCTAATGCTCTCATGACCTTAAAGGAATACCTCATGGATTATGCTTCTGAAGGCACTCGAAAAATTGGTGATAAGCTTATCCAAGATGAAATTGACAACATACCCAACGACAAGGTCAAAGCATTAGTCCGAGAGAATCTCGTTAATATTGAGAGTGGTAAGCGCGACTTTCGATTCTGACATAAGCATTCAAAATTGAGCATTGATTTCCTACTAGCGAATAGGTAGTATTTTTGATAGATAATTTGTTTTTATACCAACTAGGAGGAAACACATTTGACACAAGCACAATTCACGATTGAGGAAATCCCATTCTTTGATCCTATAAAAATAGCTAATAGCGGCCAGTGCTTTAGATGGAAGATACTTGACGCCTCCCACGTTGAGCTCGTAGCACTGGGGAGATATTTGCAAATCGCTTACCTTGGTAGTGAGCGGTTTGCTTTTTCTTGCCCTCGAAGTGAATTTAATGACCTCTGGTATAACTATCTCGACCTTGCTCGTGACTACCATCAAGTCGCTGATTGCATCTTGCCCGATGACACATACTTGCGTGAAGCACTTGCATTTGGAGAAGGTATTAGAATACTTAATCAAGATCCTTTCGAGACCTTGATATGTTTCATCATCTCGCAAAGGCGCTCTATTCCTTCCATCACAACTTGTGTAGAAAGGCTTTGCGCATTGGCAGGGAGAAAAATTGATTTGCCTTTAGCTTCTTTGGAATCTCAAGAACTATTCGTAAATCTCCCAGAAGAGAACTATTTTGCTTTCCCGAACTGCGAAGAAATCCTTAAACTAACTCCAGAGCAATTGGACAGTATTGGTGCTGGATATCGAAAAGAATACATACTTCGTGCGTCCCTCGCTGTCTTTAGTAACGATGCTAATCTACAGTCCTGGTCTAATCTTAGTGATGAGAGCTTGTTCGAGAATCTGACAAGCCTTTATGGTGTTGGTAAGAAGGTTGCTAATTGTGTGATGCTTTTCGCGTACGCTAGATCCTCAAGATTTCCCATAGACGTATGGGTTCAAAGAATTATCGACAAATATTACGGCGGTTCTTACGACATCAATAGATATCCTAGTACCGCCGGAATAATGCAACAATTAATGTTCTACTACGAGAGAAACAAATCGATTACTTAGAAATTGCGTCTCTTCCCTTCTCAAAAGCGTCTATATTCGTAGGAATAACCTTAGGCTTACTTGCAAAAGCCTCATTGATTGACTCAAGCCACATTGCTTCTTCGACACCCATGAATTTGGAAAGACTACCAAGCATAACCATATTGACAGCCTTTGAAGTACCACTTTCCAATGCCAACTTAAGAGCATCAATTTCAATAACCTTCGTAGAATCAATTGATCCTTCTTTCAAGGCATCATACGAATTTTGTGGATACTCTGTTTGACCTAAAAGAACAGGTAAAGACTTGATCTTCTGAGTATTAATAATCATAACGCCATTCTTCTTCAAAAGAGAAGCCCAACGAACAGACTCTATCTCCTCAAAAGAAAGCAAGAAGTCCGCACAACCTTGCTCTATTATAGGGGAATTTACTTTCTTACCAATCTTAACGTAGGTAATAACTGAACCACCTCTCTGACTCATGCCATGAACCTCAGAAACCTTAACATCAAGACCCATCTTCACGCTTAGAATTCCAAGAAGCTTGCCAGCTATTAAAGTTCCCTGACCGCCTACACCAGCTAGTACTATAGAAGCTTCAAAATCCTTATTCATATTACTCTTCCCCCTTAGCCAAAGCATCAAATTTGCATACATTTACGCAAAGACCGCAATTGTTACATGCTTCAAGATCGATAATAGGCTTTCTATCTTCGCCCATTACCAATGCAGGACACATAACTCTGCCACATGCACCACATGACTTGCACTTGTCGGTATCAAAAATTACGTTGACTCCCTTCTTAGCTCTGCCTGTTGGAATTAGAGCACAAGGTCTTCTAGCTATAACTACGGAAACCTCGTTCTTACTCATCTCCTCTTTAATTACTTTCTCGCAAGTAAAAGTATCAACCGGATCAACAACTTTTATCGAATTAACTCCCAAACTCTCGCACAGCTTCTCTAAATCAAGCTGAGGAGCCTTATCCAATCGAATGTTCATTCCTGTTGCTGGATTTTGTTGATGGCCAGTCATACCTGTTATTGAATTATCCAGAATAATCAGCGTCATTGAAGATTCATTATATACAGCGTTCAGCAAATTAGTGATACCCGAATGCATAAAGGTTGAATCACCAATAACAGCGACCGTCTTCTTGGAATCCTCACCGTCAGTAGCCTTATCGAAGCCATGAGCCATGCCAACGGAAGCACCCATACATATGCATGCATCGACAGCTTGCATAGGAGGAAGTGCACCAAGAGTGTAGCAGCCAATATCTCCCATTACCTGAGCGTTTAGCCTATGCAATGCTAAGAATAAACCCTTATGTGGACATCCAGCGCAAAGCACAGGCGGACGGCTAGGAGCAATAGGAAGCTTTCCAGTCTCTATTCCTAATTCAGGAAGAGGCAAATCAGTAAGCGCGCTTCTTATCATTCTTGCTGAATACTCGCCTAACAGCGTGAAAAGCTTCTTTCCTTCACATTCAATACCATTTGCCTTAAGCTCTGTCTCAATAAAAGGATCAAGCTCTTCAACAACTATTAATCTATCTACTTTAGAGGCAAAATTCTTAATCAAATCAATAGGAAGAGGCCATACCATACCTAGCTTAAATACAGAAGCAGATGGCAATGCATCACGCACATATTGATACGTAGCACCGGCCGTTACTATTCCTATTTGTGAATCATTTATCTCGATAGAATGTAATCCTGTCTTACCGCCGTCACTTACAACATCAGAAACAATCTTCTGTGTTCTATCTTCAACAACTACATGACGCTTAATCGCCATAGCAGGCATCATTACATTCTTAGCAACATCTTTCTTGTAATCCTTTACAAGACGAGGAAGCGGCTCAGACAATTCAACGATGCTTCTGGAATGAGAAACCCTTGTATGCAGTCTCAGCAAAACAGGAGTATCATACTTCTCCGAAAAATCAAAAGCATACTTCGTAAACACCTTACACTCTTCACTATCAGAAGGCTCAAACATAGGAATCTTTGCTGCTCTAGCATAGTTTCTTGAATCTTGCTCATTTTGTGAGGAATGCATTCCTGGATCATCAGCTACGCAAAAAACCAGTCCACCATTTACTCCCGTATAAGACACAGTAAACAGAGGATCAGCAGCAACATTCAAACCAACATGCTTCATGCATGTCATTGATCTCGCACCTCTTATCGAAGCTCCAATTGCAACTTCAGCGCCAACCTTCTCGTTTGGTGCCCACTCACAGTATATCTCTTTATAATTAGCTATAGTCTCAGTTATCTCGGTACTAGGAGTACCAGGATATGACGATACAACCTTAACGCCAGCCTCATAAGCTCCACGTGCTACAGCTTCATTACCTAATAGAATTTCTTTCATCAGAATCCTCCTTGAGATAGCGTCTCAACCATTGAAAATCTTTTTTTACACGCACGTATTATACCACAATATAAACATACTTCTGTTGCTCAAAAAGCAAGTGGAACTCACTGTTTCTCTATTCAAAAAGAATCCGTACTCGAATTCATTAGAACCTGAGTACGGATCTTGCAAATGACTATAGGCTTCGAAAATTTCAAATTACTTTTTCGAAAATTTGGGGAGAACAGAGAAATTATTATGGATAAATTGAAACACAGCTACGATAATGAGGACTATCATGCCTACGAGAGATATTATTTGCAGGGTACCATATTCCCCATTAAATCCAGCTGGCGATTTTAAGAATTGGTATATTCCAAAGTACGCCCAAGCTACTGGAAGTGGAAAAGCGGCATTTCTGATTCTCATAAGAACTACAATAATTAGAACAATCGCGATTATCAGCATTATGATTCCCCAGGTCTCCTTAGATAAACCAAATCCGTCCCATTCAAGTTTAGTGAGCGCCGCAGCAATATTCACGACTGTAGCGATAAACAACCACCCGGAATAAATACCAAAACTTAATGGCAGTAGCCATTGTTTACCTTCGCTGACTTCAAGCAGCTTGGAGCAAATCAATACTAATGTAACCACAAAACCAAGTATAAATATTGAAGAAAGCTCTACTAGGACGAACGAAAACGCGACAATCCAAGCAATATTAATGACGCAGGAGATTTTAAAAAGAAGTGAAATTTTATCAATAGCATTTTGATAATAAGAATCATTTTTTCTGACTATCATTACAATCACTGATATCAATAAGAGTATGTAGATAACACTCCATATGCTGAAAGTAAACGGACTTGGAGTAATCAAGGTTAAATACCTATTAGAAATCTGTTTTTGAGTTAAACCGTTGATTAAGCCGACGGCACCCAAAGTGTTTATTACTAGTGTGACAATTAGAAAAAGTGCATTGATCCATGCTTTCTTTAACTTATCCATAATTAATACTCCTTTCTAGCAACTCCAAACCAACAAGCAATATTAAGTTTTATAGATATATTTTACTATATTGCATAAAGAAGAGCTACAGTTTATTCGAGTATATAACATTAGGGCAACTGATACGAATGTATCAATTGCCCTAACAATTATGGTGCGGCCGACGGGACTTGAACCCGTATGATCTCTCACACGCCCCTCAAACGTGCGCGTCTGCCAGTTCCGCCACGGCCGCGACTTAATAAGCACGGTAATTATACTTTTCATCAATAGCAGTGTCAATAACAATTAGGCATTAATGCAAAAAAAAGGCGACTCCGTTCCCAGAGTCGCCAAATATATCAATTATCAATATTACTTTTCTTGTGTTCTCCCATTTTTTCTAAGAGAGAAAGCAACAAAAGCTGAAGCCATAAGCAATACAATAGCAACGATTGTAATTACTGAACTACTTTCACCAGTAGCTGTAATCGCATTAGTAGTATTCGTTCTCGTAGTATTAATAGAAGTATCTACAGTCGGATTCGGCCTCAATATGTTTGTTCCATCTGCAATTCCGGTTATTGATGGAGAAGGAGTATTTGTAGGTCCGCCATCAAAGACAATGATCGTTGGAGTTACAATAACATCAGGATCGTTTGTCACAGTTGGGGCTACAGACACAGTAGGAATAACAGACACAGTAGGCGCAACCGAAACCGTAATTGATGGGGTCACAGGCACAGTAATCGTTGGGTTAACAGTAGGAGCCGTAGTAGGTTCAACTGTAGGAGCTATAGAAACAGTAACAGTAGGATCTACCGTAATATCTGCCGTCGGAGACGCAACAACAACTGTAGGTGTTGCTTGAATTGTTATAGTTGGTGTATCCGGTTCTGTAACTGCAGGAGTAGTTACTATAGGCGCTTCTGTTACTTCAACCGTTACAGTAGGAGCGACAACCGTTGGAGATACTGAAACTTCAGGAGTCGCTGAAGGCGTAGTTGTAACTGTAGGAGTGACTACTGTCGGAGATACAGAAACAATAGGCGTAATAATAGGCACTGTAACTTCTGGAGTCGTTGAAGGTGCAGTTGTAACTGTAGGAACTTCCACCGTCGGAGATACCGAAGTAATAGGAGTAATAATAGGTACCGTAACTTCTGGAGTCACTGAAGGTGTAGTCGTTACAGTAGGAACGTCCACTGTAGGAGACACAGAAACAATTGGAGTAACAATAGGAACCGTAACAGACGGAGATACCGTTGTTGTTACTGTAGGAGCAAGCGTAATTACTACTGTAGGAGCCGTAGTAGTAATAGGTGTTATTATAGGAACCTGCGTAACTATTACTGTAGGTACTACTGTAGGTACTAATGTAGGCTCTTCGGTTGGTTCTTCCGTTATAGTTGGAGCAACCGTTGCAGTTGGTTTAACAGTAGGCTCTTGAGTAGGCTCTTCGGTTGGTTCTTCCGTAATAGTAGGAGAAGGAGTAGGAGTATCCGTTACCGTAGGTTCTGGAGTTACCGTTGGCTCAACTGTTGGCGCTTCAGTAATTGTAGGTGTCACAATAACCGTAGGTTCTTGCGTAACAGTTGGATCTAGAGTAACAACTGGTGTTACTGGCATAGTAGGCTCTTCAGTTGGTGTTGCTGTTACTGTGGGAGTAGGTGTAACTTCAACAAGTGAAGTTGGAACCCACGTGAAATTACCGTCTAGATTAGCACAATGCGACTCAACACTCTGTCCATTAAAAGTATCAACATAAACGAAACCGTTCGTAGTTCCAGTACTATTAAACGTACTATCAGGAGCAATAATAGTTCCTGAATATACACTTCCAATAGTGCCACCACCACTTATATTAAAAATTACATTTCGATTAAACGCAACTGAGTTACTATCTCTCCAAACTCCGTCCTCTGAAGAAGACACAGGTAATCCCGCGTAGTAGAATTCACTAATTTGTCCTATAGTTCCAGTAAAATTAACTATCGCCTTACTACCATTAGGAACATTAACACTCAGTCTGTTAGCATGAAAAACATCACAATTAATATTGAAGTAATACACATCAGCAACATCTCCAGCAGCAGGCTGCAATGTTACATCTTGCCAATCATAATCTTGCGTAATCTGATATACAGAGGTATTGCTCGTATCAGTACAATAGTCATCTACCATGTTACTCCAAGCACGAAATCCATTATCGATTCTATCAAAATTTACAATCGAGTTAACTGCTTCCGAAGTAAGACTGCCATATGTAGAAGTAGAAGTAGAGTAATCAAATAAGCTAATGCCAGCACTAGCAACTGCAAATTGATAATTAGTAGTAATACCATTCTCAACACTACTGTATGAAACGGTACCGGTGCCAGCTGTTCCTCTTACAACAAAGTCGTACGTATCATCATTGAATAGATTAATAGGAGTACCATTAAAATCTACTCTGTGATTATCACTTAACACGTAACTACCATTAAAATTTCCACCTATAGCCATAGGTCCCATTGAATGGTTAGAGTTAGTAAAGTCTCCATGAGTTATGATACCGTACTCTGACATCATACTAATCGCATAATCCATATCGGATGAGGATTGAGAATCGGCGCTAACCCGGAAATTGTTGATAGACATCAAAATCGCTACACAAACGAGCGTGACTACTAATGATATTGTCCTCTTGCTAATCTTTGTAAACACTAAATTGCCCCCTATACCATAATCGTAGTTATTGTACCTTATAGTCTGCTGGATTGGCAAGCAATTATTCTTGATTTTCGAAAAAGTCATAAAAATAGTGTCCTTCTTAATGAAAAGACACTATTCAGATAATGTGTTATCAGACGATTACTTGTGTTCACACGACAACTTAGATGAAGGCAAAACACAAAGGTAATACTTGGAATAGTAAGTATAATCCCACGATAGCTCCAATAATTGCAACTATGACTCCAATATTGTATGGCGTCTTTCCCTCTACCTTCCCGGTTTGTCCATTTACTGCAAGGTCATAAACAGAATTTTGATATTTAAACGCTACAACCCAAATAGGAGCCAATACGTACTTATAAGTTACGTTCGCATGATGTGTTTGAAGCTCGGTGAATTCTACTCGATCTGCTCGGTAGCTTGAACGCAATTTACGAGTTAACTTCTTCCTAATAACCTTATCCATTGACGCTTTTGCTAGGACAAAGCCATCTTTAAGGCTAACTGAATATCTCTCTGCTGCAAATCCAGCTAGGAGTTCTGCATTGTAAGTAGACATTTTCGAGAAATCAAAGGCAGCTACCTTTTCAATACTTGCTCTTCTAGCTCTCTCACTTGAGCAAATCATTTGATCATCTATAAATAAATCATAGACGCCGTTATTCTTCTTCCAAGTGTAGTATGTGTTCTTGCCATTTGAATGTCTGTATCCTAGGCGAGCCTTATACGTGGATGATGTGCTCGAATCGAAAGTCCAGAAAGGCAAGTATATTCCTCGAAAAGACATTGCATTAATATTGTTCTTAATAACACTCGGGCATAAGACCTTGCCCTTAACATATCTAGAGACGCAATCTCGTGCCATTTTCTCGTTAATTGCAAACGGCACGATACCCCCCGGGAGCATAGTCTTCTTAAGCATTTCTGAAGAAGCTACGTTTGTAGATCCACAGAAAGGACAGCTAGTAGAAACGACAACAGAATCGACAATTGTCTCACCACCGCAGTTCTTACAAGAGACAAGTATCTTCTCATTACCCCAATCACAATTCTCATCCAAATCAGCAGATCCAAAATCGAGTTCTTTAATTTCATCGTTACCGGCACCTTGAGCGAGCTCCTTGGTGTAACCGCAGAATTCGCATTGCATAGAGTGAGTCTCAACATTAAATGTTACGGTAGCACCGCAATTCGGGCACTTCCTGTCAGTGGATTCATCCGTATCAATGAAGGACAACTCACCAGAATTCTTTTCATTTATGTCATTATAATCTTCCATAATCTATCTCCTTTTTCGAGCAAAAATGTGGTGGAGTCAAATCCACCGCATCCACATAATCCCAATTATATCATTTCTCAATTATTACATCTCAAAGTAAAATACTATACCCAAGATGACAATAGCAATGAGAACCGCAATAGCAACACGCCATGGTGAAATAGGCGACTTACCAGAGATTTTTCCAGTTTGTCCATTCACAACAAAACTATATACCTTGTCATTATACTTAAAGTTGGACATCCAAATTGGAGCTAAAATATACTTATACGTAATCTTATCAAAGCTCGTTGCAAGACGGATAGAATCAACCCTGTCAGCATTATATTTTGAACGAAGTTTCTTAGAAAGGTGATCCTTCAAAACTTTATCGATTAGAATCTTAGCCTTCTCCCAGCCCTCGTCTAGTCCCATTGAATAACGCTGCGCAGCAAATCCAGCAACTAGTTCTGGAGAATACTCTCGCAAATCCTTGAATTCAAACTTCGATACTCTCTCAATGTCTGCATTAGCTGTCTTCTTGCTCGCATAAACCAATTGATCATCAATGAACTCTTGATATACACCGCTACAAGACTTCCATCGTACGCGTACTTTATCTCCATCTCTATACTCATAACCTAAACGTGCTGAATAAGAAGATGTTGTATCCGTATCGTAGGTCCAATATGGAAGATAAATACCATCAAAATACTTAGCTGAACTCTCCTTCTTGGCACGTGAAGGACAGAAAATCTTACCCTTAATCCATTTCTTAAACAATTCGGCTGCCTTTTCCTTGCTAATTGCAAAAGGAACCACGCCGCCTGGAGACATAACTCCTTCGATACCTTCTACTGGCATAACGCTTGTTGATCCACAGAAAGGACAACTTGAAGCAGTATCTACATCATCATAGATCGACTCACCACCACAGTTCTGACAAACAACGCTCTTCTTCTTTGTTCCCCAGTCGCAGCTCTCTCTATTTATAGCAGAAGCAAAATCAAGTTCTTGAATGCTTCCACCATCTTCTGGCCTCGGAAGTTCTCTATGGTATCCGCAAAAATCACATGTCATTCCTAAAGTCTCAGGATTGTATACTACTGTCGCTCCACAGTTTGGACATTTTTTATCAGTAACATCCTCGGTTGACTCCTGTTGAATCAGATTCTCATCTGACGTCAAATCATTAAATTCATTGTCAGCCATAACTACCCTCCAAAAATCATTATGAAAGAAAACGAACAAGGCACAACATCAATACTTGAATTCCTAGCGTCGAGAGAATCAACTCTACGAATATAGCTTTCCTCTTGATCGCTCGAAAAGGCTACTTCTTGAACTATCGCCTTATCATCGCTAAACATTACATGCATACTTGAGTTTTCACATCTATTTATTAATAATACTATTTTTCTTGCGCCTTTATCAATAGTATTGCCAAAGTAATCCTTGCCAAGCTCATCACAATATCTCTCAAAAACAAGAAAATCACCCTCAGCCACTAAAGTTCTATAATATCCAGTACGAAGAACTGGATTATCTTGGCGCAATTTTAAAAGTTGTCGCGAAAAGTACAATTCTTCGTTTTGCTTTTGAGATAGTTGTCCCCAAGGATATGTTCGCCTATTGAAAGGATCCTTGTATCCTTCCATCAGTACTTCGTCGCCATAGTAAAGACTAGTTGCACCAATATATCCAATTTGAAAAGCTAACGCAATTCTCATGAGTTTTGTCGTTCGAGCATATTTTAATTTGGATACTTTCATTAATTGCTGCATAGCACGATCTCTATCGTCTTCTTGTCCAGAAAGAACTGTCATCGCTCTAGGGACATCATGCGATGATATCAGATTCATAATGCAATAATATGCCTGCATTGGGTATCTTTCTCTAAAGCCCTCAAGTCTCGCATCGAGAACTTCCGCATCGATAGAGCGAAGCAAGAAATCAATTACAACTGTTCTGAAGGTATATCCCATTACACTATCGTGCGTTTTCCCAAGTAAGAAATCCCTGTACGAGCCATAGGAGCACTTATTACTAGCATCCTCCCAGACCTCTCCAACAAGCATTGCTTCGTTATTGCTTTTGCGCTTGAGAGTGTCGCGCATTTGTCTAATAAAGCCATCAGGCAATTCGTCTGACACATCCAAACGAATTCCTCCAACTCCGTTATTTATCCAAGTTTCAACCACTCCATTTTTACCAAATATGAAGCGTCTGTACGACAAATCATTCTCATTAACATTTGGTAATTCAGGAAATCCCCACCACGAGTCATATAGAATTCTTCCGTCTTCATCTTTTTTGAAACTATACCAAGAACGATAAGGACTCTCGACATTCTCGACGAAAGACTCAAACGCGCCTACTCCATCATATCGACCGTACTTGTCGAAATATCTGCTGTCGGCGCCCGTGTGCGAGAAAACGCCATCGATAATTATCGAAATATTCCTCTTCTTCGCTTCGTCGAGAAGCTTAATGAAAACATCATTTCCTCCAAGAATTGGGTCCACATTAAGATAATCTGAAGTGTCATACCTATGGCTTGATCTCGCCTCGAAAATCGGGTTCAGATAAATAATATTGACGTTCAAAGACTCAAGATAATCAAGCTTCTCGAGAATTCCTTGCAAACTACCACCAAAGAAATCACACGCAATATATCCTGTCGAGGGTTTGCCCTCAATGTCAACATCTTCATACCAGTTTTTGTGGAATATTCTTTCAGGTTTTGAAGAATCTGATGATATTTTCTCATAGTCATAAGACGTTCCACGACAAAATCTGTCTGGGAATATTTGATAAATCACAGCACCTTTCATAGAATCTGGCGTGACAAAATCCTTATCATATACGGTAATCTGCCAAGCATATGGATACTTGTTTTCGTCAGCACCAACTCGAGGCGGCTCATAGTAAACATAACCCTCGCAAAGACTATCATCAGGAAAAGCAACATAATAATACTTTCCAAAATGAAGGCTATCAATCTCAGGATGTAATTTCTTACTTTCTTCATCCAAAACAAAAGAGAACCAATAAAAAAGTAATCCCCTCTCGTGCGGAATCTCAAGATGCGCCGTATAACGTGTGGTTTGAGAATCAACATCTGCAGGAGAAACCTTCATTGGTTCCTCATGATAAGTCATTTTATATAGGCCATATGCGTAGCATAATGTCACTTCTTTAGCATCAGAATAACAATCAAAAAAAAGTTCAACTTCACTATCCGTTGGCACAGCACCAAAAGGATTTCGATATATTAATGATCTTGAAGCATGAAGAATTGACATAACTATTTCCGTTTATTATCCTTCTTCGATTCTTTCTTTGGTGCAGCTTTGCTTGGAGTAGGTTTATTAGCTGTTGCCTTTTTGTCTACAACCGCCTTCTCCTCCTTTTTCTCAACCTTAGCCGAAGAATCAGCCTTATTCTTACTAATTCTAGTAACCTTAGAAGTCTTCTTTTTCGAAGAATCAGGCTTTGCCATAGGTGGCGCAGCTATCTTCGAAGGAGTTGGGTTCTTGAGTTCTTTAGTCTTGATTTCAAGAATCTTTGGATTAACACTTGACTTCTTATCTATCTCAGGTTGACTATCTTCATAAGTAATTCCAGAAATTAATGAATATAAGCCTATGTATTCTCTTGCTGACTTCTTCCAAGAATAGTCGCCACTCATTCCTTCTTCAATCAATTTCTTCCATACATCCTTATGGTGTCTGTACAAATCACAAGCATACTTGGTTACGAATAAGAATTCGTGCGCATTAATGTTTGCAAATGAGAAACCATTTCCCTCACCTGTATATTCGTTATAAGGGATTACCGAATCCTTAAGTCCACCTGTTTCACGAACTACAGGAACGGAACCATATGTCATTGATATCAGTTGAGATAGCCCGCACGGCTCAAATATACTAGGCATCAAGAATATATCAGACGCCGCGTAAATTGTATGAGCTAATCCATTATCAAAATCAATGCAAGCGCACATACTGTTTGGATGTTTTGAAGCTACCGAAGCCAAAGCCTGCTCATAGTATTTATCTCCAGTTCCAAGAATCACTATTTGCATACCATCATATAACATCTCTTCTAACACATACAAAAGCAAATCCAGACCCTTCTGATCTACTAATCTGGAAATCATTACGCATAGTGGGACATCAGGATTAATATCTAGCTTAAGTTGCTCTTGAAGTGACTTCTTGCAAACCGCCTTGCCCTCTTCATAATTACTTATATCGTACTTCATTGGAAGGCTAGAATCCACGGAAGGTCTATACTCCAAATCGTTGATTCCGTTAAGAATTCCAGAGACTTTGAATGCATATCTGCGGAGAATGCCATTTAAACCTTCGCCGTAGTAATCCGTCATAATCTCAAACGCATACGTAGGCGAAACCGTCGTAACCGAATTCGAATATACAATTCCAGCATTAGTAAAGTTGATTGCATCATCCTTAATGCACAAACCTTCTTTTAAATACTCAGAAGGAATATCAAGCATCTCACGAACTACATCAGTGCCGTGTATTCCCTGATACTTCAGATTATGAATCGTATAAACAGTTTTAATATCTTTATGATATCCGTGCCTCTTGAAATGAGCCTCCAAAAGCATTGGCATCATGCCTGTTTGCCAGTCATTGCAATGCAAAATATTAGGCTCGAAACTCATGAAGTCTCCAATGAAATCTAAAGCCGCTCGCTGAAAGAAGCAGTATCTTTCAATATCGAAAACATACTCAACATATACTTGATCGTAGTTAAAGTAATACTCGTTATCGACAAAATAAAATATTGTTCCATTCTTTTCGATAGAAAACAAGCCAGCATAAAGCGATCTCCATCCCATATGAACCATCTTCCAACCAAGGAATTTCAATTCGTCTCTATACTTCATCTTAATCGACTTGTACAAAGGCAGGATGACTCTTGCATCTACGTCATTCTTGTTTAACTCAACAGGCAAGGCACCAACTACATCAGCTAGACCTCCAACTTTTATAAAAGGGCTTACCTCAGAAGAAGCAAACAATACTTTTATCTTATCCATATTAAATCCCCGCTCCTTTTCCTATAACTACTGGATAATCGCGATGTCCAATCAAGCGAACACCAGGACGAACAAATGAGTTCTTGTCTAGTATAACATTCTCTAATTGGCAATTCTCAGAGATATGAGAATCTTGCATTATTATGCAATTCTTTATCGTAGTATTCTTAGAAATTGTAACGCCACGGAAAATAATTGACTCTTCTACATTGCCATAGATTCTGCAACCATCAGAGATTATTGCATTTCCAACGTTCGCATTATCAAAGTAAAGTGTCGGAGCTTCATCCTTAACCTTTGTATAAACAGGTTCTCCATTCCAAAACAAATCATTCCTTATAGCATCATCAATGAGTGACATCGAAGAATAAAAGTATGACTGAACGTTATTGATTCTTAGGACCACACCATTGTATTCAAGTGCATGAACCTTTAGCTCGTCGTACATTTTTACAAATGAGTGAATACCGAAATGTGTTAGTCCATGAGCCATTTGTCGAGCGATAGAATCAATCAACAAGTCTCTTCTCAAGCAGATTACTCCAAGACTACTCTTGTTAGAGCTGGACTTTTCGGGATTAAACAGCATATCCTTAACAAATCCGTTCTTATCCGTATCGAGAATATAGAAAGGCTTACCAGATTTTAATCCATCCTTGTTATACATTACGGAAATATCAGCACCAGTCTGCTTATGAGACTTGATAAGCTCATCGAACTTCGTATTAAATACAATATTGCTATTTGCAACAATTACATATGTTGTCCTAGACGTCCTAAGAAAATCAATAAGTCCAGCAAGCTCCTCATCTCCAGAAATACTTGTAGCCTCAGAATTAACATAAGGCGGAAGAATGTGTAACCCATCATTCTTTCGATCCAAGCTCCAAGCAGCACCAGTTCCAAGGTGATCCATCAGGGACTTATATTTGTTATATGTAAGAATACCAACATTCTTTATGCCAGAATTAACCATATTCGAAAGAGTAAAATCGATAATACGATATCTTCCGGCGAAAGGCATAGCTGACAAAGCGCGTGGCGAAGAAAGCTCTCCTAGAGATATCTTTTTGTTGTCTGCAAGAATCAGACCCATAGCATCAGTAAACATATACTTAGTCTCCTTGTCTTCTTATGTCAAACTCTAAATGTACTCTCGATAACACTCTTCTCAGGTGCTACCTTCAAATCAGAATCAACCATGCTATTTGCGGGTATTATCGCACCTTCCTTAATAACAAGGCCCCTCTCGAAAACACAAATTCCTCCCGAGCATAACTTCTTATTTATATAAGGGCTTTCACCAGAAACATTCGCTCCAGCACTAACATCCTTCCCGATTATTGTTCCAAAATCCACAATGCATCGCTCTATGCTTGCTCCAGCCTTAACAACAACTCCAGGGAACAATACGCAATCCTTAACATAAGCGCCTTTCTCAACTACAACCGAATTCGATAATACCGAGTGAACTACATTGCCATAAATTCGACATCCATCAGTCAATGCTGAATTAACTACGCTAGCATCTGGTCCAATGAAGTGCGACGGCTTAACAGGATTTCTACTGTAAATCCTCCAAGATCTGTCTACTAAATTGATTTCTTCAGGGCGATCCAGAATATCCATATTCGTCTCCCATAGAGAAGCAATCGTTCCAACATCCTTCCAGTATCCAGCATATCTATATGCACTTAGCTTCTTGCCTTGATTTAAAAGCATAGGAACAATATTCTTTCCGAAATCATTGCTTGAGTCAGGGTTGGTCTCATCTTCGATTAGTGCTTCTCGAAGTACAGACCAAGTAAAAACATAAACACCCATCGAAGCAAGATTGCTCTCTGGATTAGCTGGCTTCTCGACAAATTCAGTAATAACGTCATCGCTCTTTGTATTAAGAATACCGAATCTAGGTGCCTCTTCCCAAGGTACTTCAATAACCGCCAGTGTAGCATCAGCACCTTTCTCAATATGAGCTCTAATCATCTCCTCGTAATTCATCTTGTAGATATGGTCACCAGACAATACAACAATGTACGTAGGATTAGCATCATCCAAGAAGTCTCTATTCTGATAAATCGCATTAGCTGTTCCCTTATACCAGTCACTTTTTCCTGAACGCTGGTATGGAGGAAGAATATATGCTCCAGCATTGTTACGATCCAAGTCCCAAGGATGACCGTTGCCAACATATGTATTCAGAGCCAATGGTTGATACTGAGACAGCACTCCAACAATCTCAATTCCAGAATTCACGCAATTCGACATTGTAAAATCGATAATTCTATACCTGCTTCCAAATGGAACAGCTGGTTTAGCTAATTTCTTTGTCAAAACACCGAGCCTTGATCCTTGCCCTCCAGCAAGAATCATCGCAACGACCTCAGCCTTTGTCATTTCTACTACCTCCCAAATTGGTCTTTTTTGCTTTCTTCTTCTTACTATCTATCGTCTTCTTAATAGGTTTAATCTTTCTTACTTGCGACTTCTCTTCTTTAGCTTCGATCCCTTCAACCTTCGTAAGCATTAAGAACATTCCAGCCAAAGGCGGAATATTAATCTTTAGGTGATAAGGTTTCCCATTATATGGTTCATCAATTGCCTCAATATAGGTCTCACCATTAGGCAAAGAAGGATATCCACTACCGCCGTAGATCATGCTATCAGTATTTACTATTATCGAGTACTTACCAAGGTCATATACAGGTATCTTATAATCCAACAACGGCTGCGGCACCATATTCAAAACAACATATAGGTCTTTGTTGTTGTCCCCATAGCAAGAACGTTTATAAATAAAAACATTATTCTGTGTATCAGAAGCGTCTATCCATTCAAAACCATTCCACGAGTGATCATCCGCCCATAGTTGAGGATACTTGATGTAAATCGCATTAATATCGGAAACAAAATCCTGCAACAATCTATGCGACTCGTAATCAAGTAAGAACCATTGCAACTCCTCATAGAATCTCCATTCTATGAATTGCCCAAACTCTGAACCCATGAAATTAAGCTTCACACCAGGATGACTAATTTGATACAAGTACAAAGTTCTATAAGAAGCAAACTTTCTCCAAATATCCCCAGGCATCTTGTCAATTAATGATTTCTTTCCATGCACAACCTCATCGTGTGAAAGACTAATTACGTAATTCTCCGAGAACGCATACACCATCGAGAAACAAAATTGATCGTGATGCCAAACTCTTGCATAGTAATCCGTTGAGAAATAATCGAGAGTATCATGCATCCAGCCCATATTCCACTTGTGTGTGAATCCAAGTCCACCATCCTCTATAGGATGAGATATCTTTGGCCAGGTTGTCGACTCCTCGGCAATAATCATCGCATACGGGTACTGGCTTCTAATAAGCCCATTCAACTTCTTAAAAAACTCTATAGCCTCAAGATTTTCAGTGCCACCATCCCTGTTGGGAATAAATTGCGTTCTACCATAATTACGGTAAAGCATACTTGATACAGCATCAACTCGAATACCGTCAATATGATATTCCTTAAGCCAAAAAATCGCATTTGAAATCAGAAAAGAAATAACTTCATTTTTAGAGAAGTCGAAAACAAGTGTTCCCCATTCTCTATGTTCACCAAGGCGCGGATCCGCATACTCAAAGCATGGCGTTCCATCAAATCTAATTAGGCCTTCAAGATTCTTCGGGAAGTGAGCAGGAACCCAGTCCAAAATTACACTAATATCATTCTGATGAAGAATATCAACAAAGAACTTAAAGTCTGCAGGCGTTCCAAATCTACTAGTCGCCGCAAAATATCCTGTTACCTGATATCCCCATGAATCATCCAACGGATGCTCAAGAACTGGCATCAATTCAACGTGGGTATAATGCATCTTCTTGCAGTATTCGGCTAAATCTAAAGCTATCTCTCTATAAGAGAAAAAGTTCCCATCAGGATGTCTCCTCCAAGAGCCAAGATGCATCTCGTATATGTTCTTAGGACCACATTCAAGTGCATCAGCCCTCTTCATGCAAAAATCGCTGTCTTCCCATTTGTAGTCATTAAAATCATATAGAATTGATGCATTGTCTGGTCTCAACTCATAATGAAATCCAAAAGGATCTATCTTGTCATAAATACGAGAATCTGCACCAACTACTTGATACTTGTATCTATCCCACTGCTTAGCACCACCAACAAAGCATTCCCATATGCCGGTTTGCCCTATCTTATACATGGGAGAACTGTCAGTACTCCACTCATTGAAATCGCCAATTACATTAATAGAAATGGCCTTTGGCGCCCAAACTCGAAAAATAAAACCCGCTTCACCAGAATCATTTACATAAGGGTGAGAACCAAGATAGTTATATACTTGGTAATCCTCTCCTTTGTTAAATAAGTATGCTTGTTCCAATAGATACCTCCAATGGTATTCAAAACTCTCTAGGAGTAATTATATAATACTTGACTATCAAATATCAAACAAATTGCAAAAAAATATGTCGTTTTATGACACTTTTTTGTGCGTTATACACAAACAACGAGCAAAATTGTAAAGTTTCATATGCTTTTCGAGAATCTGGCATTAAAAAAATCCTCTTTGAGAAATATCAAAGAGGATTTCTTTTATCATATCAACTTAATATTTATTACTTGGCAAAACTTGCTCCCTTATCGAAAGCCTCAAGATTGCCAGGAATAAGATGATGTCTTCTCTCAGGAAGCACCTCGCGAAGTGAAGCCTCAAAGGAATCTCTACTGAAGCACTTTGTTGCCTCGGATAAGCATCCCAACATCGAAATAGTAGCAAATGCCATATTGCCAAGTTCAGAAGCAATATCAGAAGCATTCATAGGAATGAATCTAATGTCCGTTCTTTTAGGCTTAATATGAACCAACGAAGAATCAATTATCAATACTCCACCAGGCTTAATACTATTTTCAAACTTCTCCATAGAAGGCTGATTCAAGCAAATAGCTACATCCGCATCGTTAATTACAGGCGAACCAATAGCCTCGTCAGAAATCACAACTGAACAATTGCACGTACCGCCTCTCATCTCAGGTCCGTATGATGGGAACCAAGATACCTCCTTGCCTTCGTATAGCGCAGCCTCTGCAGCCATTTTTCCAGCAGAAAGAATACCTTGTCCGCCAAAACCTGCAAGAATAACAGAAAAATCTATCATGACTTCACCTCCAAATCAAGGTCGGCACCTTTGAAGCATCCGAGAGGATATTGAGGGATCATCTTCTCCTTTAACCACTCTAATGACTCACAAGGTTCTTTGCCCCAATTAGTTGGACATGTTGAAAGGAACTCAACAAAAGCAAAACCCTTACCCGACATTTGAACTTCAAAAGCCTTCTTAACTGCGGCCTTAGCCTTCATGACATTTTTATAATCAGTTAGGCTAACTCTCTCAACATATACCGCACCGGTTAATTGAGCAATCAATTCACTTACGTTAATTGGATATCCTTGGTAAGAAGCATCACGTCCAAAAGGCGAAGTAGTAGTTACCTGACCAAGCAATGTAGTTGGTGCCATCTGTCCACTTGTCATTCCATAAACAGCATTGTTTACGAAAAAAGTACAAATCTTCTCTCCTCTAGCAGCCGCATGAATAATTTCTGCAGTACCAATAGAAGCCAAGTCACCATCTCCTTGATAAGTGAACACCAGTTTATCCTTTAAAGAACGTTTAATACCAGTAGCAACTGCAGGTGCTCTACCGTGAGCTGCTTGAACCATATCACAGCTAAAGTATTCATAACTATTGTAAGTACATCCAACAGATGCAACTCCAACTGTACTATCAAGAATGCCCATCTCTACCATCGTCTCAGCGATGATGCGATGGATGATTCCGTGAGTACAGCCTGGACAATAATGAAAAGGCTTGTCAGTTAATCCTGTTGTACGCTCAAAAACTATAGCCATCAGACTGCACCTCCCTCATGAATTTTGATAATCTTGTCAAGAATCTCCTTTTGTGTTGGCAGGTTACCACCCATTCTTCCATGGAAGTAAACGGGCTTCTTTCCATTCACAGCAAGACGAACATCCTCAACCATCTGACCAGCATTTAACTCAACGTCAAGGAATGCCTTAACACTTGATTTAGCGGCAGTCTCGTTAATTATCTTTGAAGGGAATGGCCATAAAGTAATAGGTCTAATCATTCCAACTTTGATTCCTAGCTCTGCAGCTTGGCGAATAACATTACGAGAAATTCTTGAGCAAGTTGAGAAAGCAGTAATTACTATCTCTGCGTCCTCAAGACCAATTGCCTCATAGCGAACTTCCTTGGACTCAATTAGTGCGTACTTGTCTTGGAGTTCTCGGTTCTTAGCTTCAAGAACGTCAGGCTCAATGTAGATAGACGTAACAATGTTGTGCTCGCTACGTCCCTGTCTACCTGTGCAAGCCCAAGGCTTCTCATAAGTCTCTATATTCTCATTTTCTCTATAAGCAACTGGCTCCATCATCTGGCCAAGTGTACCGTCTCCAAGAATCATTACTAGCATTCTATAACGATCGGCAATATTAAAAGCCTCGACAGTTAGCTCATATAACTCTTGAACAGAAGCAGGCGCAATAACGAAGTTGCGGTAGTCACCATGTCCTCCGCCCTTTGTCGCTTGGAAGTAGTCTCCTTGAGCCGGCTGAATTCCACCTAGTCCAGGGCCAGCACGTACAATGTTAACTACAACAGCTGGTAGCTCGGCTCCTGCAATATATGAAATACCTTCTTGCTTCAATGATATTCCCGGAGAAGACGATGAAGTAAGAACTCTTGCTCCCGCAGCTGCCGCTCCATATACCATATTAATAGCTGATACTTCACTTTCGGCTTGAACGAAGTTTCCACCGATTTGAACCATCTTCTTAGCCATGTAGTGCATAACTTCTGTCTGTGGGGTAATAGGATATCCAAAATAGTTCCTGCAACCTGCACGAAGAGCAGCTTCAGCAATTACTTCGTTTCCTTTCATTAATACTCTTTTTTGTGCCATATCAGAAATCTCCTCTTATCTTTCAACTGTAATAGCTGTATCCGGACACTGAACCGCGCAAAAAGCGCAGCCGATGCACGAAGATTGATCGGTGCAAACAACCGGATGATATCCCTTTGAGTTAAGTCTGCTCTTCTCGAGCTCGAGTATCTTCTTAGGACAAGCATTAACGCAAAGACCACAGCCCTTACATAAATCGTCATTAATAGTAACCTTACCCATAAATAACCTCCTTCGCACATTATCATTTGATTATAACAGTAAGTCTTTTCACTGCAACAATAAAAATCACTAGCTTAGCTATGCTTTTCGCACAAATCAATGAATTACACGATAAATTTGTAAGATGTTTTCGAATTGAAAATCTTACCGGCCTCAATAACTGGTTTAACGAAAGCTTCTTCATTAAGACTATTTGGGAAAAATTGCGTCTCCAAGCAAATGCCACAGAACTTATCATAAGTCACATTTTCCTTGCCAATTCCCTTAGTAATATTGCTACCCGCATACACTTGAACTCCAGGAAGGTCAGTCGACATTTCAAGCTCAATTCCCGTCTTAGAATCAAAAAGCCAAGCCGTTGGAGCATACGTACCATATCCATCATCACGAACAAAATTGTGATCTAATCCGCCAGCTATCTCAATCTGCTTATCCTTTTCGAAAAGATTAAGATTATTGCTAATCTTGCGGCCATCAACAAAATCAAATGGAGAATCCTTAACATCTCTTAGTTCTCCCGTTGGAATCAAATCATCTTCTACAGGCGTCATATAGGAACACTTGAGCTTTAGTGTTTGTCCGAGGACACTTCCTGAGTCATGTCCACCTATATTGAAATACGAGTGATTCGTCAGCCCGATTGCGGTCTTCTTATCCGACTTAATAGCATACTCAATAGAAAGCTCATTACTATCGCTTAACGAATATGTCACCTTTATTTCCCTATTTCCCGGGAATCCATCTTCCATATCCTTACGATTCAAAACCATCTGTATAACATTGTTACAAACGCCTGATTCTACAGAGAAAAAACTCTTATGTATCCCTTTTTCGAAATCACTATGAAGGTTATTTACACCTTCATTTGGAACCATCCGATACTCTTGGCCATCTATATAAAACTTCGCCTTGCTGGTTCTATTTGCGATAGGCCCTACAACAGCACCAAAGAAACATGGATTTTCGCGATATTGCTCAAGATCGTCGTATCCAAGAACAACATCTCGCATTACGCCATTACAATCCCTGATTTTAATCGAACGAATTATCGCTCCAAGATTAAGCAACTCAACTTGCATCTTGCTATTATCAAGCTTATAAACTTCAATTCTTTCCATCGTTCAACCTCCGCAATAATTATAATCATCTAATAATATTACATAAAATTACAAAAGAATGCAGAAATTAGGGGGATTTCTACATTCTTTTGCATCGATTTAGGTAAATATCAGAAAAATAGGGCTATATTGTTTTTACCGAGAAGACGTTTGGTCAATTCATTGGGCTGCCCAAAACCAACGTGCGCCTCAGCTTTGCTTCCGAAGAGTCCCCTCACTCCGTCATCATTGACCGTAGTAAAGGCTTTTCCAGAAACTTCGATATCTACTTCCTTCTCCTCGCTAGCCTCGAGATGTACTCTCTTAAAAGCGACTAATCTAGGATTAGGAATCTCATTAGCATCATCAACAACCTTCAAGTATACTTGCACGACCTCATCTGAAGCCTGAGTTCCTCGATTCACGATTTTTGCCTTGATAGTAAACTTATCACTCTCATCCTTAGGGAAGAAAGCTTCTCCCTCAACCGCGGCTTCAATCAAATCAATATCGCCATAGGATAATCCAAATCCAAACGGATACAATGCCTCATTCTCCATAAATCGATAGGTTCTATCCTTCATTGAATAATCAGTAAACTCCGGCATCCCCTCCAACGACTTGTATATCGTAATTGGCAGTTTGCCAGAAGGATTCACCTTCCCGAAAAGAATCTCCGCAATAGTCTTTCCACCTCTAGCTCCTGGATACCAAGCTTGAAGAATCGCATTCGACTTTATGTCAAGTAAACTCAAATCCAAAGCACTTCCCGCAGTTACAACAGTAACAAAAGGAACTCCCGTCTTGATAATCGTCTTAATCAACAACTGCTGTGGCTTCGGAAAACTTAAGTCGTCCTTATCTCCAGAATAGTACTGATTTCCTTGGTCACCCTCTTCTCCTTCAAGGAATTCATCAAGTCCAATGCAAAGGACTACAACATCCGAATGCTCCGCAACTATCTTCGCCTCAGATATTCTATGATACTCTCGAGATAAATTATCAGGCTTGCTCAAAGACAAATCGCAACCCTCAGAATATAAAATTCTAACATCCTCATCTTCAGCAATTCGATTCAATCCATCGAGAATCGTAATATAAGATGAACTCGTGCCATAGTAGTTCCCAATTAGAGACCCCCTAGAATTTGCGCATGGCCCGATTACACCTATCTTCTTATACTTATTCTTATCTAAAGGTAAAATTCCATCATTCTTAAGAAGAACTGTTCCTTCTTCTGTTGCTCTTTGCGCAAGCTTAATATGCTCCGCACACTCAACCTTCTCATATGGAATCGAGTCAAACTCATTACTATCGAACATTCCAAGCAAATACCTGGTAGTAAAAAGCTTAATTGCAGATCTTCTTATATGCTCAATTGGGATTAGACCATCCCTATAAGCATCCATTATTGCAACATACGCACACCCGCAATTCAAATCACATCCGCGCTCCAAAGCAAGTGCAGCACTATGCTTAACATCTTCAGTAACCTTATGGTGTTTATGAAAATCCAATACCGCCCAGCAATCTGAAACAAAGTGACCTTCAAACTTCCAATCCTCGAAAAGCACTTTATCCATTAAATATGAGTGCGCACAGCATGGCTCGCCATTGGTCCTATTATAAGCGCCCATTACAGACTCGACATTTGCTTCTTTTATACACGCCTCAAACTGAGGTAAATAGGTCTCATACATCTCTTTTAATGATACTCTAGCGTCAAATACATGCCTCAATGCCTCTGGACCTGAATGAACTGCAAAATGCTTAGCGCACGCTGCAACCTTCAAATACTCTCCGCGTCCTTGAAGTCCCTCTATAAATTGCTTAGCTAGTTGAGTTATTAAGTATGGATCCTCTCCGTAAGTCTCATGCCCTCTTCCCCACCTTGGATCTCGAAAAAGATTAATGTTCGGAGACCATAATGTAATTCCCTTATAAATATCTCTATCCTCATGTGAGGAATACTCATTGTACTTGGCTCTCGCTTCAGTAGATATAGCATCTCCTATTTCCTGCAGCAAATCAGGATCAAAAGAAGCTCCCAAGGCAATAGCTTGCGGAAAACTAGTTGCAGTTCCTGCCCTAGCAAGCCCATGCAATCCTTCGCCCCACCAATTATATTCTGGAATACCTAATTCATCGATAGATGGAGCATCATAACGTAACTGCGAAGCCATTTGCTCAACAGTCATCTTATTAACAAGTTCAGTAGCTCGTCTGCGTGCTTCTTCTCTATTCATAATCTCCTCCATCTAATTGTATTGTATTGTAATTTACGTAGACATTACTACAAATAATTTGCTTAGTATTATACATTTATTGCTTTAATGTTATATAATAGTCCCATATTTCAGCTTAGGAGAGCAAATTATGCCTTTTATTGAGAATGAGCCAACAACTCCCATAAACTATCTTCAGCCAATAAGACAGTTTATAAGAAGAACTGTAAACAACGAGAATGAAGATGTTGATTTCGTCCCTAAAGCAAACATGCGTATCTGGTACAATAATCAGGTTGAAGGTTACTCCGTGCATAAGCACGATGCCTTAGAAATTGTAATGCCAGTTGAGAATGATTATAAGTATATTGTGGACGGACGCAAGTTTATCCTAAACGCCAACGACATTCTCTTCATACCACCGAACACTTCTCATGAGATTGAATGCGATTCAGAAGGCTCTCGATTTATATACTTGTTCGAGATCAGCTTTCTATCTAATTTCTACGATTTCAAAGAACTTACCGAATTTCTGAAGGAACCTCGTCTGGTCAATATTAATTCCTTCCCTAGTGTTTACTCGCAAGTATTCGATCATATTATGCAAATAAATGATACATACTTCATGTATCCATCAAAGGTTATGGAAATGACAATATACTCTCACTTACTTGCTGTTTTTGGATTACTAACGAGAAAGGACCAAGTTAATCCAATAGACTCAATGGACTCAAAGCAAAAGGATAACTACTACAAATTTAAGAGTCTTATTAGTTATATCAATTCTCACTACATGGATGACTTATCTCTTGAATATGCAGCCACATTCGTAGGATTTACAAAGTTCTATTTTGCTAGACTATTTAAAGAGTATACAGATACAAGTTTCTACAATTACCTATCACTAAGGCGAATATCTGCCTCAAAGACCTTGTTATCAGATAATGAGTTGTCCATAACAGAAATTGCTTTCCAGACTGGTTTCAATAATCTATCTTCTTTCTGCCGATGTTTTCAACGTTATGAGAAGTGCTCACCATCTGCATATAGAAGTATGCTAAAGAGAAAGAGTAACTAACTTCTTCATTCTTTATTATCGATATTAAGTGCAACAAAAAACGTCCGTGAATTATCACGGACGTAAATCGTTCTAATAATACTAAGGAATTAACCCTTAACACCACCTAGAGCAACACCAGAAACAATGTATCTAGATAGGGACAAGTAAATTATGATAAGAGGTAATACTGTCATTGACAAACCTAGATATACAGCACCGTACTCAGTCTTATAGATATCACCCTTTAGCAAGCTAACCATAACAGGCATAGTATACTTATCCTTGGATGTCAAAAGAACAAGTGGTTCAAACAATCTGTTCCAACTCGATACGAATGTAAAGATTGCCTGTGTAGCGATAGCTGGCTTCATGATAGGAAGTACAATCTGATTAAAGATTCTAAACTCACCAGCACCATCAATACGAGCGGACTGAACAATTTCCATTGATAAAGCCCCCTGTAAATATTGACGCATGAAGAAAACCATCATAGGTGCAGCTATACTTGGAAGTATAAGCATCAATAGATTATTAGTAAATCCTAACTTATAAACCATCTGATAGAAACCGATCAAAGTAACCTGACCAGGAATCATCATAACTCCCATAATGAAACTAAAGAATGGTTTCCTTAACTTCCACTCATAAGCAGTAAGCGCATATGCAGTAAGTGAAGAAAAGTAAACTGCTAATCCTGTAGAAAATACAGAAATAATCATTGAGTTAACAAATCCAACAAATGGATTAAAGTCCTTACCCTCATATACTTTAAAGTTATCCATCAAATAAACTGAAGGTAAGAAAGATACTGCATGCTCCTGAATCTCATTGGTAGATCTTGTACAGTTGCAAAACATAACCCAGAAAGGGAAAATACTTAATACTGCAAGAAGAATACTAACGACATAGATGCAAATCTTTAGGCCGATAGAAGCTCTTTGCTTAGTTCTTAAATCACTTGCCATTACATTCCACCTGCCATAGCTTTACGCTCTGCCTTTCTCTCAGCTTTTCTTAACTTAGCTAGCTGCTCCTCATCCTTATCTCTAAGAATATAGAAGATAACACAAGAAAGTATTACGATAACGACGAACATCATCATACTTGCTGCAGCTGCTCTAGCATACATATAACTTCCAGAGAAGGCCTGATTATAAATGAATACACTCGTAGTTAGTGTAGAATTATCAGGACCACTGGCGTTAACCAATAACTTTGGAATATCGAACATATTTAGTCCACCAATCATGGATGTAACCAAAGTAAACAACATTATTGTTCGAATACATGGAATAGTTATAAAGAAGAATGTCTGTGTTCTACTTGCTCCATCAATTTCTGCTGCCTCAAAAATAGCAGGGTCAATACCTATAACACCAGAAACCAAAGTAACCATTGTATAGCCATACCACATCCAGAACTGAATAAACATTACAAGTCCTTTTGCGATCTTCTTATCATTCATGAAATAGAATGGTTCCTTAATAAAACCAAGTGTCTTAAGAACATCATTCATAGGACCCATAGGATAACCAAATAAAGTACTGAAAAGAATAGCAATAGTAGCAGAAGTTATAATATTTGGCAAATAGAATAGTACTTTAAATACACCCTTGCCTTTAATTTTCGTTCTATTATCTGTATACCATGCTGTTAATAGCAATGCGATACCAATTTGAGGAATAAAGTTACCAATCCATATGATAACTGTGTTCTTCAAAGCAATCTTAAACGTTGCATTTGAAATAATCGTCTTGAAATTAGTAAAAGGATCCTCTTGAAACTTAAAAGTAGTAATTCCTAATCCCTTTAAGTCCGTGAAGCCAATTACAGTGGTATAGATTACAGGATATAGCGAAAAAATAAGGAAGGCAACTACGAACGGTATAGAAAATATATAACCGTACTTAGAATAGTTTACGAGTTTTCTGTTTCTCACAACTCTACCTCCGTTTGATTTAATTGCCAAAAAGAACAGGGCGGCTGATACATATTCAACCGCCCTGCACTAGGCAATTGCGTTAATTACTCAACAACAACATCCAAGTTATCAGCAACCATCTGCTTAAATCCAGCGATTGCTTCATCTCTTGTCTTCTCGCCAGAAGAATACTGACGAACCTGATCTCTCCAGTAGCCGTTAATTGTTCCGTCATACTGTGTTAGGTTAGAACCATTAGCAAACTCATTAGCAGGTACGAAAACATCAAACATATTCTGTCCTGCAAGGAAATCTAGAGTTCCATCAGACATAGCCATTACTGTAGCGGAAGCAACGCTATCCTTAGCTGCAGCAACTTCGCCATTAGCCCACATGTACTGTAGACCAGTCTCAGAGCAATCAAGTGTGATCCATGTTAAGATCTCAGCAACACCCTCAGGTACATCAGTACCAGCTGCAGGAATCAACCATGTGCCGCCCCAGAAGAAGCCGATAGGAGAATTACAAACAGCCCAATCGCCGTATGTTCCGTCACCAGCTGCTGTTCCTCCACAGTGATCAGCTATAACGTAGTTGATAAGCCATGCTGGTCCAAAGAATCCGAATACTTGAGTATCTGCAGTACCAGCCATATCGCCGTACCAAGCCTCAGTCCAGTCCTGTGTATCATTGCTGTATCCGTTTTCCTTAAGCATCAAAGAATAATCAAGGAATTCTTCACGTAGTGGATCGATAACAAGTGCGCCATCTACAATCCAACCATCCTCAGAACTGTTCTCGATTGCGTGCCAGATATCTCCGTCACCAGATACGATTGCGTATCCAGCATCCTTAAGAGTAGCAGCAGCCTCAAAGAACTTGTCCCATCCAGGTCCAACTTCGCTTGCGATTGAAGCAGGCTCATCAGTTCCGAATGTATCAGTAGCGATTGATCTTCTGTAGATGAAAGCTCCACCAGTAGCCTGGTAGCCAAGTCCAACTACTTCGCCATCAGCGTTTGATCCAACTTCGATAGAGTACTGAGCAATTCCAGCCTCTTCGATAGCAGCATCAATGTCGATACCAAGTGACTCATATGTTGCAGCGTAAGAGCTAGCATCACCTGAGCAGTACTTGATAACGAAAGCAGCCTCAGCACAGTAAAGGTCAGGAGCATCAGCACCACCACCAGCTAAAGCAGCATCAAGAGCAGGCTCGTAAGCGTTGTCTGTTGTTGAAATAACTGTTGATACGATCTCATAACGCTCTCCGAATTCTGGGTTCAATTCAACGTACTTGTCAACCATGTTTGGAACTTCATCTGTGAAAGACCACAAATTAATAATTCCAGTCTCAGTTGAACCACCCTCTGTTGTGTCGTCACCTGCATCTGCAGTTGTAGTAGCATCAGTTGTAGCTGTAGTAGACTCTTTTGTCTCACAGCCAATTACTAGTGCTGACAACATACAAACACAAAGTACACCGGCAATCAATTTCTTCATAAATTACCTCCTGGTTTGTTGGTTTTGTCTAAAACAAGACCCGTTTTACGTAATTACATATACATAATACCCATCGTTCTTCATTTTATCTTTACCGATATTGCTTTTGTTTATACATATATTGCGATTAGCGTGTAATAGTTGAGGTTTTTCGCTCGAAATTGACTGACATTGTGCATAATAATACTGCTATAATTGAAAAGGAATTTTTGTACACTATACATAAGGAGATTGTTTTATGTCATCTTTTTTCAGTAAAGAGAGTCCGGCTACGAGATTCTTGACTGGTCTTTGCAACTTAATATTGCTTAATTTGTGTTTTATTATTACTTCTATACCTATTATAACTATAGGCGCCTCAATGTCTGCTATGTATAACGTTCTTTTCGCCTACTATAATCATGATGAAGTTCTCGTTTTTCATGATTACTTCGTAGCTTTTGGTAAGGCTTTCAAGAGAGCTACAATTGTTTGGGTTCCCGTATTTGCCCTTTTGTCATTCTTTATGTTTGAGATTTACATTCTTTTCTTTGAAATTGATTCTAACACGTTTATTATTCAAATCCCTGATATGGTAATGAAGTTGTCACAGATTCCAGTCTGGTTTATGATTTTTGCATTACTTATAGTTGTGATTTATTACTTCCCGATTGTCGCATTGTTCGATGACGGAATTAAGCTTTCACTTAAGAACTCCTTGCTTCTTGGATTATCAAGTTTTCCAACAACTCTACTAATTATTATTCTTCAACTTGTACTGATATTTATAGCTACAACCAATGGTTCTGTTCTGATTATTGTAGGAAGCCTTCTCTTTTTCTGTGGATTCTCTTTGGATGCTTTTGTTTGCACCTACTTCTTGAAAAGAGTAATTTACAAGGAGGATGAGAAAACCAAAGAGTACTTTAAGCAGCTAAAGGAAGAAGAGAAAGCGATGAAGATTCGCAAGAAGGCTGAGAAGATTCGCAAGAAGAATGAGTAATCTTTAATTCACTTAATAAGAAAATCCCGACCACACCTTTACGATGTTGTCGGGATATTTTTAATGTGTTTCTTATTATTTTATAGACTTGCCTTGATCTGCTTGTAGATACCGTCACTATCAAGCTCATACTTAACAAGCAAGGTATCCGCATCTCCAGATTGACCAAATACATCCTTTACACCAATACGTGTTACCTTGGTAGGATATTCATCAGCCAATGACTCACAAACAACTCCTCCTAAACCTCCAATTATTGAATGCTCTTCAACAGAGAATACTCGATTGGTCTTCTTAGCTGACTTTACAATTGCTTCCTTATCGAAAGGCTTGATCGTATGAAAATTGATTACTTCAGCATCAATTCCTTCATCCATAAGCTTCTCGGCAACTAGCAGGCATTGAGCAACGCATACACCCGTACATGCTATAGTAATATCCTTACCTTGACGCAGTGTAACAGCCTTTCCTATTTCAAACTTATAATCACTATTATTGTTTATTACTGGAACAGCCGCTCTTCCAAATCTAAGGTAAAAAGGACCATCAGTAGTAATTGCCGCTTCTATAGCAGCTTTTGCTTCGATGTCATCAGATGGAACAATGACTGTCATTCCCGGGATAACCCTCATTAGAGCCAAATCCTCAATACATTGGTGACTAGCTCCATCCTCTCCTACAGTAATACCAGCGTGAGTTGCGCCGATCTTTACATTAAGATGTGGATATGCAACAGAGTTTCTAACTTGCTCGTAGTTTCTTCCCGATACAAACATAGCAAAAGAAGAAATAAAAGCTGTCTTACCTGTTGTAGCTATGCCAGCTCCAATACCAGTCATATTAGCTTCAGCAATACCACAATCGATATGTCTATCTGGGAATTTCTTCTGAAATACATTTGTCTTCGTTGCTCCAGCTAGGTCAGCATCAAGCACAACAAAATCTGGATACTTCTCTCCAAGCTCAGCTAGAGCATTACCATAACTCTCTCTTGTAGCAATCTTATTACCAAAATCAATCATACTGATGCACCTTCTTCCTTTAGCTTTGAGATCTTAGCATCAAGCTCACTAACAGCTATAGCATATTGCTCAGCATTTGGAGCTTTGCCGTGCCACTCGGCCTTGTCTTCCATAAATGATACATCCTTGCCCTTAAATGTCTTCATAATAATTGCGGTTGGCATTCCCTTAGTAGCCTTAGCCTGGTTGAATGCTTCTCGTAGCGATGCAAAATTATTCCCATCAACACATATTACATTGAAGTTGAAAGCACGGAACTTCTCATCAATAGGATATACACTGCAAACATCTTCTACCTTACCATCAATCTGTAGTCCATTGTTATCGACAACGACTACTAGATTATCTAACTTATGTGCTCCAGCAAACATCGACGCTTCCCAAATTTGACCTTCTTGTAGTTCTCCATCGCCCACAAGAGCATAAACTCTGTAGTCCTTGCTACCTATTTTACCAGCAAGAGCCATGCCCGTTGCTGCGGATAAACCTTGTCCTAAAGAGCCAGAGCTCATATCAACGCCAGGAGTTTCATTCATACAAGGATGACCCTGTAGATAAGAACCATACTTACGGAAAGTCTTTAAATCCTCAACCGGGAAATAGCCTCTATGAGCTAGAGTGGAATACAATCCAGGACTTGTGTGTCCCTTGGATAGAACGAATCTGTCACGATTTGGCATTTGAGGATTCTTTGGATCAATATTCATCTCCTCAAAGTACAAGAAAGTGTAAACATCGGCAGCAGAAAGAGATCCACCTGGATGTCCAGACTTAGCACTGTAAACGGCCTCGATGATGCCCTTACGAATTTGTGCAGCCTTAAGTTTTAAATCAATATCACGCATTGCATTTTATTCCTTTCAATTTATATCAATCACGATTTTTGGAAATATCCGAATATACGACCTTTAATGAAGGATAAATCTTGCTAAATTCCGAATAACGATCATTATAAAGCTTTGCGAGCTCAGGAGTTGGTTCTGTTTTCTTGACTGACTTAACTAGCTTATCACATGCAGACTTAACATCTGGGTACTCGCCGCAAGCAACTGCAGCAAGAATAGCACCACCAAAAGCTGGGCCCTCTTCATTCTCAGTTTGCTCGAGAGTGATATTAAGAACGTTAGCAAGAATAGTTCTCCACATCGGACTCTTAGCTCCGCCACCACAAACGCCTGATTTAACAATGTTAATTCCTAATGCCTTAGCGGCTTCTACAGAATCTCTGAGTGCAAATGCTACTCCCTCAAAAACTGCTTGAGTCATCTGCTCTCGAGTAGTATCCATAGACATCCCAAAGAATACAGCTCTAGCACTAGGGTCATTAATTGGAGATCTTTCTCCCATTAAATAAGGTAAGAAATACACTCTGTTGTTTCCAAGATCCTTTATATCCTTTTGCTCGGAAGCAAAATCACTCGTCTTGAGAATATCTTCCATCCACCATTTGTTACAACTTGCTGCAGAGAGCATACATCCCATCAAATGATATCCACCATCAGCATGAGCAAATGAGTGAAGCGAGTTGTTGGAATCTACTCCGAAAGAACTAGCTGATACAAATACAGTTCCACTTGTTCCCAACGAGATATTGCACTCTCCAGGACCAACGATACCCATTCCAACAGCTGCAGCAGCATTGTCTCCTGCACCAGCAGCAATTACGCAATTAGCATTAATACCTAGTTCAGAAGCAAGTTCTGGAAGAATCTTACCTGTAACTTCGTAACTCTCGAAAATCTCAGGAAGCCATTCTTTCTTGATGCCAACAATCCTACACATCTCATCAGACCAGCAACGATTCTTAACATCAAAGTATAACGTACCAGAGGCATCGGAAACATCCGTTGAGAATACGCCTGATAAACGATAAGCAAGATAATCCTTAGGAAGCATTAACTTACTAATCTTTGCATAATTCTCAGGCTCATTCTTAGCTAACCATAAAACCTTAGGCGCAGTAAACCCAGCAAATGAAATATTGCCAGTATATTCAGTAAGCTTATCTTTGCCAATTTCGTTGTTTAAGTACTCGGACTCTTCAGCAGAACGACCGTCATTCCAAAGAATTGCTGGACGAATCACTCTGTCATCACTATCAAGAATAACCATTCCATGCATTTGACCGCCAAAGCTAATACCACCTACAGTAGATGCATCAAAACCATCCAGTAACTCCTTAAGTCCTTCAACTGACTTGTCAAACCATGCTTCTGGATTTTGCTCTGACCAACCTGAATGCGGGAAAAATACAGGATACTCCTTAGATACGATGTGCTTAATATTACCGCACTCGTCCATGAGAAGTAGCTTCACTGCAGATGTACCTAAATCAACACCAATATAAAGCATCTTAACCTCCAAATATGAATTATTCTTCACGTATATAATATAGTAATTAATGCAAAAAGTAATTGTGCCAAATGCAAGAACAAGAAAAAAATATTTTGGCAATATGCCCAAGTACAAAAGAACTATAGAATACCCGTATTTGTAAACTGTGCTCGTGAACGAAACACCATAATCCCATTTTACTCTATTTTCGCAAAAAAGAAAGACCTGCTTTCCAAAAAGAAAAGCAGGCCACGAATTCCAAATATCGATACAAAGAAATTATAGTTGTGTACCACACTCAGGACAGAACTTAGGTGAACTACCATCAGCAGACTTCCATCCACACTTAGGGCATCCAGCACTAGCAATCGGCTGAGGTTTTCCACATTCTCCACAGAACTTACCTGTGTTACCAGCGTTACCACAAGAGCATGTCCATCCAGCATTAGCAACTGGCTGAGGTTTTCCACACTCGCCACAGAACTTACCTGTGTTACCAGCCTTACCGCAAGAGCATGTCCATCCGGATTGAGCTGCTTGAGTAGCACCAGCTTGAGCTTGTTGCTGTTGTTGGCCAAGGAAGCCAAATGCAGCATTAGTTTGGTTACCACCACCCATAGCACCCATCATTCCAAGACCCATTAAGCCAGTAGCTGCACCAGCGGAGTTTCCACCAGCAAGCTTCATAGCCTCAGTCTGTCCTAGGATTGCTTGAGCTGCAAGAGCGTTAGGATCACTACTAAAGTTCTTAGCCTGATCGATTTGCTCAATTCTCTCACGTGACTTGTCATCTGGAGTGATGCTGTTAATAGCAACCATCTCTACTAACATTCCGCGAGCTTGCATCCACTCTTCATCAAGAGCCTGTTGCATATACTCACGAAGTCTCTTCTGCTCAGAAGGTAGGTTAGCAAACATAATCTTGTCTACGCCACCGCACTTATTAAGTACTTCTGAGAAACGATCCAAGAATTCAGCCCTTGGCTGTAATGGCTCAGCAGGTCTACCCATCAAGTCCAACTTGGTATACTCAGCACCAATGTTACCTGTAAGACTCTTAAAGAATGCTACAGGGTCAGCAATTCTGAATGAGAAATATCCGTTCATTCTTATATAGATATTTCTGTACTCTGGATCATGATAAGGAAGTGGTGTTGGCGTTCCAAAAGCATTATTTAGAATCTGTAGCATGTTTACATAGTATATTCTTTGCTGTTGTGCAAGCTCTCCACCCATTCTCATACGGTTCCAAGTGTCCTTAACAACATTCTTCGCGTTATCAAGGAAGTCTAGGTTAGAAAGAACTGAAGGCGCTGAAGAAGAATCCCAAGTGTACATTCCAGCTTCTGTAGTAAAATCAACAACCTTACCATTGTCTACAAGTAAAAGAGCTGTTCCTTCTGGAACGGCAATCTTAGAACCATTAGAAATGATATCGGAATTACCTTTATTCTTACCATTCTTAATTGACGTAGCACCACGTCTAACTAGTACGTCTTGACCAAGAGAATCACTGGTAAAAAACTCTAAATACTGATCTCTTACCGATGAAGATACTGATGTGCCAATGACGCCAACAATATTACTAATCAATCCCATGAATATTCCCTCCAAAATTAAATAATATGTCGAAAAAATCCCGACAGAAAAATATTATCATTTTCTTAGTGCCTTTACAATGATAATTGTAGCAGTATTAGTAGTCGTAGCTGATAGTTTGCTTCAACATAAATACTTCATCTTCAGAAAAACCGCAATTTTCGCTACGGTCAAATAAAGATTTCATGATTGAGTTAGTTATAACAGGAATTCCTGTAAGTTTACTTGCTTCTTGAAGTATCTCTTGACCCTCAAGTACATCAGCCAAGGTGGTTTCGTCTAAAATATTCGTGTTATTTATGTAACCGGTAATTGGAATTTTTGCTGCCAAGGATAGTTCTTCAGTCATTTGTGAGATTTGCTCTGGAGTTGATGTGAAAGGGCGTCTGCAATTGACTACCATATATAGACCATAGTCGATATTACGTAAACGAGAATTAAGAGAACCAAGGACGTTGGCACCGAGGTCTTCTCCACCTATATCGAAAATAGAGTGATTAGAGTCATCATCAAAAGCAGCATACATCTCGCCTGGAAGAGCAGGAACATCAACATTTGAATTAGCATAAGATGAAGAAACTACTCGAATACCACAATCAGTGAGTTTGGCAACAGCATCAGCTGATCGATAGTAAGGATTAACTATATCGAGGTCTGCTAGAAGAACGTTTATGTTTGGGTTTTCTTTTTTTAGAAGAAGAGCGCTATTTACGGAAATCTCCGATTTACCACTTCCATATGCGCCAATGAAAATGTTCAATTTGTGTTTCATAAGAATTTTCGAGAAATGCTCCATGATTACTCCTTGTTATCTTGATGATTTAATATTCAAAGGATTATACACCATAACTAAAGGTAATTACTCTTCATGACAGCTTTTAACTTATACATCCGCTCATCAACTTGATCCAAAGCTTCATGAATGTCATCGCCACCATGAAACTCAATAGTGCCATATGCAAATGATATCTGGATACCATGAACAAAGCCACAACGATCTTGCGCTGTTCGTAAGTATTGGTTTATTGTCTCTCTGGGTGTATCCAAAGAAAGCATAACAAACTCATCTCCACCAAATCTGTATATTCGACTCTTCTTAATGCCTATTGCCGAAATAGCCTTAACTACTTGCAAGATTGCCTTGTCTCCTTCAGAATGCCCATACTTGTCGTTGATGCCTTTTAGACCGTTCAAGTCAATCATTGTAATAGTACATAACCTATCTTTTCGAAGATCCTCGAGAGCTCTGATGCAAACTGGTCTTCGATAGACTCCTGTCAATGAATCATGAAGAACCATGTGAATGTTTAGCAACAAGAAATACATAATTAAGCAAAATACAGTCATATTCCATCTGATAAATTGGATACCATAGAAAATCTCTAGGCTGTCGCAAATCATAACTGCAGCTGCAACAACCAAAAAGAAAAGTGTTTCTCTTCGTTTGTCGTACTCCTTGTTTTTCAAAGATAAAATCAGGATAGCTAACATATAGAATTCGCCTGTTATGTAAGGAAATAAGAAAACTGGGCCTTGAACATATTTGTTTGTCAATTCTATTGTGAATAAGCCTCCAAGGGGCGAATACGCTACACTCAATAATGCATTAAGGACAAGTGGTACGAAGAATAAGCCATTCTTCAGATACTTATTGTCAATTCCATATATATAAGTGAAAGTCATAGATAATGCAGGAGCGATTGCAAATAAAGAAACTTGTGCAATATATTGAATGGCAATGTTTCCGCCTTGATCTAGAGGCACAGAGAATATATAGGCAGTAGATTCAGCGATGATGCAAGCCAGAAGGACAGCACTGCCAATGAAAAAGAACTTTTTCACGCGATATCTAAGAAGGACACTTCGGTATATAAATACTAGAAAAATACACAAAGCTACAACAGAAACAAGATAAGACTGAATTATCGTCAAAATTGTTTCTCTCATGTTGGCTCCTCTCTAGACAAGAGTTGCTATTGTAACTCCGTCTTCACCTTCGCCAGATATTCCAAGACGATGACTTTCTACTCTTGGATCTTGGCGAAGATACTCGTCTACAATGCTTCTTAATACGCCACTACCCTTACCATGAACAATTCGTATTTTATTAATACCTGTTAGTGAGCAATCATCAATATATCTGTCAAGAGCAGACCTAGCTTCTTCAGCTCTCATCCCAATAAGCATAATCTCAGGGACAACGGTTGAGACCTTCTCCATAGCTATCCGTCTAGCAGAATTTGGTTTGTCCGTAACGGGAATACGTCGACTCTTGGTATTGCTGTTACTGCCACTAACTTGCTCATTCATCTTCATTTTGTCATGGTTATTTTTCGTTGGCAATACGAGCATATCAGTAGTAACAAAATATTTTATTCCATTTGCTTCTACACGAAGCTTTCCACTACGGTTAGGAGTACTTAGAGCCTTACCTAAGATATTAAGGCTTGGCACGAAGTATTGTTCACCTTCAACTACTTTTGCTGGTTTCTCGCCAGGCAAAGTGACATTCTCATACAATTGCTCATCGCCTTCTTCGCTCGATAAGTCCTTAACTCCTGCACGTAGTCTTCGTCTAATGCGATTCAATTCTTCAACAGTATCCTCTGCTTTACTTCTCTTCGCATCTTCCTTTATTTTCTTAAGGAGCTCGTTAATTTCGTCTTCCTTATCTTGAAGCATACTCTTCATCTCACTACGGGAATTATTCAGGATCTTTGTCTTTGATTGCTTAAGGGCGATTTTTTCTTCCTCAAGTTCCTTCGCCATCTTACGAAGATCCTGTCTTATGCTCTCGTTCTCTTTTTGTAAGGAAGCAGCAAGCTTATTCTTCGCTTCGGCATCTTCGATCAGACGTCCAAAGGAAAGCTCTTCTTCAGATAGATTAGCTGTAGCGTTATTAATTATTCTCTCAGGTATACCTAGTTTTCGAGAAATAATAAAAGCATTACTAGAACCGGGCATGCCAATAACAAGACGATATGTCGGCGACAGTGTCTCAGTGTCGAATTCGCACGAAGCATTCATGACACCTTCCTTCTCAATAGCATATGCCTTGAGTTCTTTGTAATGTGTTGTGGCCATCGTTATGCAATTTTTAGAAATCAGCTCGTCTAGAATTGATACAGCAAGCGCGGCGCCCTCAGCAGGATCGGTTCCAGCACCAAGCTCATCCAAAAGAACAAGCGAATTACCACGAATGTTCTTAAGAATAAACACAATGTTTGACATGTGGGCTGAGAAAGTCGACAAGCTTTGCTCAATCGATTGTTCATCACCGATATCAGCAAGAATCCTATCGAAAACCGACACTTCAGTTCCTACGTTGCATGGTATCATCATTCCTGCTTGCGCCATCAATGTCATAAGTCCGCAGGTCTTAAGCGATACAGTTTTTCCGCCCGTGTTAGGTCCCGTAATAACCAGTGTCTTATATGTCTTACCAATATCTATATCAACTGGTACGACCTTCTTCTTATCAATAAGCGGATGTCTAGCCTTCACCAAATGAACGTTTCCAGAAGAATTGATAGCTGGTTTAATAGCATTTTGGCTAATTGCTAACTGTCCTTTCGCACTTGCGAAGTCGATACAAGCAATAATTGAGATGTCAGCTTGAAGCTCCTTCTCACGACTAACCATTTCCTCGGTTAATTGCTGTAGAATTCTTGCTATCTCGTCTCTTTCTAGCGAAACAATCTCACTAATTCTGTTATTCGCTTCGACTACACTCATAGGCTCAATAAAAACTGTTTGTCCCGAAGCGGATGAATCGTGAATAATTCCTGGAAGTCTGTTCTTGCATTCAGTCTTAACTGGCACGCAATAACGGTCTCCTCTTAAAGTAATTATCGCTTCTCTTAGAATATCTTCGCTTTCTCGAATTATTCTATCCATAATCACACGAATTTTTTGCTGCAGATCCTTCTTCTCTCTTCGCAATGAATATAAATATTCCGACGCTCTATCATTCATCTCGTCCTCATTAGCAATGCAACGTCTGATTTCCTTTTCGAGATTAGGTAAGGACTCTAGAGAAAGTATGCTCGAAAAAAGGTTCGAGTTAATCATATCAGCATGTTCGTCAGAAACAACAGCCTTCATGTTCTCGACAGAACTAATAAAAGCGGCCACATCCAAAAGCGCGCGAATTGTCAAACAACCGCCAGCTTTGCCATATGATAAATATGGACCAATATTCGCGAAACCGCCAAGTGGAAGGTTTCCATACTTATTAATGTATGAATATGCCTCGTAAGTATCACTCAAAGACTCAACAATTAGCGAACTATCGGTTGTAGGAACAATCTCTGCTGCTAACTTTTTACCAAACGAAGTCCTAGCGTATCCAATTAACTCGTTTACTATCTTATCAAATTCTAAAGTAATAAGAACGCGACCCTTAATTTGATTGCGCCGTGCTTCTTCTTCAAAAGTAAAGTACTTGTACATATAATTCTCTTATTTACGAAAGTCTCTTAGTTTGAGCGATTTCCTCAGCAGAAATGCTCTTCGTCATCTTGAGTCCTTCCTCAATATCTAAATCAGTAATCTTATCGTCTCTTTGAACTATGAGCCTATTGAATCTGTTTTCCAAAATGCAATCAATAGCACGAACTCCCATAAGACTTGCTGTAGTTCTATCTCGAAGTGAAGGACTTCCTCCTCTTTGAAGATGTCCAAGAATTGTAGGGCGAGCCTCAATACCAGTTGCATCTTCTATTCTCTTTGCAATATCAGTAGCCGTGCCAGCACCTTCCGCAACAATTACAATATAATGTCTCTTGCCCTTGTTACGACTATCAAGAATTCCACGTACAACTATCTTATCAAAGTCAGTAGAAATCTCAGGGATTAAAATACACTCAGCTCCAGTTGCAATACCAACATTCAATGCTATGTATCCGGCTCTTCTTCCCATAACTTCAATTACTGAGCAACGCTCATGAGAAGATGCTGTATCTCTTAGTTTATCGATAGCCTCCATGGCAGTATTCATAGCTGTATCGAAACCAATAGTGTATTCGGTAGAAGCAACGTCATTATCTATCGTTCCAGGTATACCAATAACAGGTACGCCTATTCTCGCTAAATCTCTTGCTCCTTTGAAGGATCCATCTCCACCGATTACTACTAATACATCTATACCATAAATATCAAGCATTCTAGCACCCTTAACTACTCCTACAGGTGTTGAAAATGTCTTAGATCTGGCTGTCATAAGAAATGTTCCACCACGTTGAAGAGTTTCAGATACATCTCTTGTACTTATCTGAGATATCTCACCCTTCCACAGTCCATGAAATCCTCGAGTAACTCCGAACACGTCAAAACCAGCATTGATTCCAGCACGAACTACTGCTCTTATTGTAGCGTTCATTCCAGGAGCATCTCCTCCACTAGTCAAAACAGCTATTCTTTTTACTCCAGTCTTATCATTCTCATCGATTTGATCATAGTTCTTAGCAATTAAATTCGCAAGTTCTGGAAGATTATTCTCATCATATCTAATATCTAGCATAGCGCCTCCACTTATTCATCAAAATATTACTCTAGCAATTATACACTAATTAGGGTTCTTCAATATGGCGATAACGTTATTTTATTTGAATACAATCTGAACATTATCGCTTCCGCAGAGCTCCTTAAGTCTATCAATAATGCCCTCATCGTCTGACACACTGCAAACGTCATCAAGTCTAACACTAGCGTTGCTAGCTATGCTTTGTACTACGACTGGTAAATTGCCATGGAAAAAAGCCAGAAAATTCAATAGTCTTTTATACTCCTTGCTTTCTAAGGAACCATTGAACCGAATATGCAATTCCTTCTCAAGAGTTTTCTCTTGCAAAGGATCAGATTGAGAAGACATTTTATATGCACTTCTAGATGCATTTACTATTCGTGAGATATCTCGATTTTGCATAACTGAAGCAATCTCTTCATCATTAACAGGCATTGGAATAATTCTATCTATGACCATAGAGAAAGCATCTTGATTTGAAAGTCTCCTTTTGCCTACTACAAGATAGGCATTATTTACAACCGAAGATGAGGCGAATTCATCAAATACTCTTCCAAACATTACTGCTTCATAATGACCATAGATATCCTCAAATTGGCAAACACACATTTGCTTCTTCGCTTTAGTAACTCGGACATTCTTTCTTTGAAGCATTCCACACATTATGATTTCTTTATCGTCATTAAGGTACGACAAATTGCCTGAGTCGGTTAAGTCCTTAACCTCGCCCATATCAAAGGTAACTAACTCCGTGATGCTTTTCTTGAAGCTATTCAATGGATGCCCGGATATATATATTCCTACCATTTCCTTCTCTAAAGCTAACTTCTCAGAAAGTGGGTACTCCTTTACTTCTGTCATTCTTATTTGGGGCTCCGACATCACATTCATTCCAGCATTATCGAAAAGACTTAATTGCCCATTTATCGAACTGTTCGCAGATTTTGCTAGTCTATCTAGTTCGGTTTGAATTGTTGCAACCATTGTCGCTCTTGAGTATCCCGTCCAATCAAGTCCCGATGAGAATATTAGTGACTCTATCATTTTTCGATTTAAACCAATACCGGCACTTCTAACAATAAAATCAGAGAATGATTTGAACTCTTGATTCTTCTCGCGTTCTTTTACAAGTAGATTTACAGCGCCTTCACCAACATTCTTTATTACCGATAGACCTATACGAACAGCACGTAGTTTCTCACCACTTTCTTCAGTAGTAAATCTTCCAACACTTTTATTTACATCTGGAGGCAGAATCTTAATTCCCATAGGCTCGCAGCAGGTAATATACCAAGCCGCAGCACCGAGGCTGTTTCTAAAAGAATTCATCATAGCTGCCATAAACTCTGATGGATAATAATACTTCAAGTAAGCAGTATCGTATGCAAGTACCGCATAAGCAGCAGCGTGAGACTTATTAAAAGCATAACCCGCGAAATTACTAACATCATTAAAAATCTTATCTGCTGTCTTCTCATCGACACCACGCTTAATACATCCATCAACGACACGATTTTTATCATCAATACCACCATGAATAAAGAGTTCTCTATACTTCTCCATAATGGAGCGTTTCTTCTTACTCATGGCACGACGAATGTTATCCGATTGTCCCATTGAGAATCCAGCTAAATCTCGAACTATTTGCATTACTTGCTCTTGATAAACCATGCAGCCATATGTCACATTAAGAATAGGTTCCAATAGTGGATGATCATATTTAATTAGCGACGAATCGTGCTTGCATGCAATGTACTTAGGAATTTGATCCATAGGTCCAGGTCTATAAAGTGAAATTCCAGCAATTACGTCCTCTAACGAGCTTGGTTTCAAGTCCCTCATAAAGGCTGTCATACCACGACTCTCAAGTTGGAATACTCCAACAGTTTGACCATCACCTATCATCTTATAAATATTCGCATCATCAAGAGGAATCCTATCTAAGTCAATTGAAGTTCCTAGATTCGAATGAACCATATCGACCGTATCTCTTAGGACAGTCAGAGTTCTCAATCCTAGGAAGTCAAATTTCAACAAACCTACACTCTCAATATCTGCCTTGGCGAATTGAACAACAGTTGAATTCTCGTTGACAGACAAAGGTGCTATATTCGTAATTTCTTGCCCAGAAATAATTACACCGGCTGCATGCGTCGATGAATGACGAGGCAAGCCCTCCAATCTCATGGAATAGTCAAGTACCTTCTTAATACTCTCATCTGACTCGTATTCGTCACGAAGTTCCTTGTTCATTTCCAAAGCCTTAGAAATAGTAATTCCGATATTCTCCGGTATAAGTTTAGCGACCTTGTCAGCCACCGCATATGGCAAGTCCATAACTCTAGCCACATCTCTAATACACAATCGCGCTGCCAGAGTACCAAAAGTAATTACTTGCGCTACTCTCTCCTGACCATACTTCGCCGTAACATAATCAATTACTTCCTGCCTTCTCTCGTAGCAAAAATCTATATCAAAGTCAGGCATTGAAACTCTCTCGCTATTGAGAAATCGTTCGAAAACAAGCTTATATTTAATAGGGTCTATATTCGTTATCCCGATTGTGTATGCCACAAGCGACCCAGCACCAGAGCCTCTTCCTGGTCCCACCATAATGCTATTTTGCTTCGCAAAGGAGATAAAGTCCCATACAATTAAATAGTAATCCGTATAACCCATTCCATTTATTACGGACAGCTCATGTTCAATTCGTTGCTTGTACTCATTCTTTATCTCTTCATCTATAATATCGATCAACTCAAACTTCTTATTAAGTCCTTCATACGCTATAAATGATAAATACTCTTTGTTGTCTTTGAATCCTTGTGGAATATCATATTTAGGCAAGTGAATAGTATCGAAATCATATTGAGCATTACACATTGAGGCTATCTTATTAGTGTTCTCAATCGCATCCGGAACATCAACAAAAAATCGTCTCATTTGAGTCTCTGACTTAACAAAGAAATCATTTATAGCCATTCTCATTCTGTCATTATCCGATAACTTTGAGCCTGTCTGCATGCAAAGCAATACGTCTTCAACCTCATAATCAGAATCCAAAAGGTAGTGGCAATCGTTTGTTGCAACAAGAGGAATACCGGTTTTACGTGATAGTTTGATTAATGACGAATTAATAATACCTTGCTCCGGCAAACGGTTATTCTGAATCTCAAGATAATAATTTCCTCGCCCGAAAAGCTCATCAAACTCCAAAGCTCTTCTCTCGCACTCAGAAAACTTGTTCTCAAGAATCAAGTTGCTTAATTCGCCAGCTAAACACGCAGATAGACAAATCAGCCCTTCATGGTATTTACAAAGTAATTCCCAATCTATTCGAGGTTTCCTATAGAAGCCTTCTGTAAATCCGGCGGATACAAGTCTGTTAAGATTCTTAAGTCCTTCATTATCCTTAGCTAGAAGTATCAAATGGTGATAGTTTGTACCATTAGGAATCACCTGCTTATCAAATCTACTTCCTACAGCAACATATACCTCACAACCAATAATAGGATGTATTCCTTTATCAGTCATCGTCTTATAGAACTCAACAGCTCCATACATTACGCCATGATCAGTAATCGCGCATGAAGTCATACCTAATTCGACCAGTCTACATGCAAGCTCGCTTATTCTTATTGAACCATCAAGAAGACTAAATTCAGTATGTAAATGGAGGTGCACAAATCCACCGTTTGTTGCTTCTATTGGACTTTCCACTTAAGCCTCACTTTCTTCCTTAGACTTCTCACCAAGCTTAATAATTGCATCTCTAAACATAGCTGCTCTCTCGAAATCAAGCTTGTCTGATGACTGCTTCATCTCTTTACGTAGTTTAATAAGAAGCTTCTCCTTCTCACTAGAGGACATATTCTTGCCTCCAAGCTTAGCTATCCTAGCAACATTAATATCAGATGTACTATCTTCCTTAGCTTTTGCATTACCTTTATCTGAAGAAGTAATGTCAAATGTTTCCTTTACTTCCTTAAGAATTGTCTTTGGTACTATTCCATGTTCCTTGTTATATGATACTTGAATATCTCTTCTTCTATTCGTCTCTGATACAGCTCCCATCATTGAATCTGTAACTTCATCTGCATATAGAATTGCTCTGCCGTTACTATTTCGAGCACATCTTCCAATAATCTGAATAAGAGATCTTGTTGAACGCAGGAAACCTTCCTTGTCAGCATCAAGAATCATAAGAAGCGATACCTCAGGTAGATCAATTCCTTCTCTTAATAGATTAATTCCGACTATTACATCAACAGCCCCAGAGCGTAATGAATGAAGAATCTCCATGCGCTCAACAGTATCAATATCAGAATGCAAATAGGTAACCTTAACGTTCTCCTTTTCTAAGAACTCGGTAAGGTCCTCAGCCATCTTCTTTGTAAGAGTCAAGATAAGACTCTTCTCGCCTCTCTCCTTCTGCTGATTAAGTTCATATAGGATATCTTCTATTTGACCTTCGACTGGTCTAATGAAAATCTCTGGTTCTACTAATCCTGTTGGTCTGATTACTTGCTCAACTACTTGAACGCTATGCTCATTCTCATAATTGCCAGGAGTAGCGGAAACAAAAACTGTTTGTCCCATTTTCTCTTCAAACTCGTTAAACTTCAAAGGTCTATTGTCATATGCTGAAGGAAGTCTAAAACCATAATTAACAAGCATATCCTTACGTGCTCTGTCACCGTTATACATGGCACCAACTTGAGATACTGTTACGTGGGACTCATCTATAAATAACAAGTAATCCTTTGGGAAGAAATCCAATAATGTGCTAGGTGGTTCACCCGCATTCCTCTGAGATATGTGTCTTGAATAATTCTCTATTCCTTTACAAAAACCCGTTTCATTAAGAAGTTCCATATCGTAACGCGTTCTTTGTTCCAGACGATAAGCCTCAATGAGTTTGCCTTCGTCTCTAAGAATCTTAATACGTTCATCAAGTTCTTCTTCTATAGTTACTAAAGCCTTCTCTAGTTTCTTGCGACCAGTAGCATAGTGAGAAGCTGGAAATATCTCAACAAAACTTCTAGTTGTATAAACCTTGCCAGTAACAAAATCAACTAACGAAATACGCTCTACTTCATCACCGAAAAATTCAATTCTAGTAACCACATTATCGGAATCAGGAGTAAATACATCTAAGACATCACCTCTCGTTCTGAAGCAACCTCTGCTAAGTTCATAATCATTACGGTCGTATTGAATGTTAATTAGCGAAGCCATGACTGCATCTCTAGACATAGCCATTCCAACACGAATGAGAACCATCAAGGACTGATAGTCTTCCTTCTCACCAATACCATAAATACATGAAACCGAGGCAACTACAATTACATCATCGCGAGAAAGTAAAGAGCGAGTTGCGCAGTGACGCATCCTATCTATTTCATCATTAATTGATGAGTCCTTCTCGATATATGTATCCGAAGCAGCAAGGTAAGCTTCAGGTTGATAATAATCATAATAAGAGACGAAGTACTCAACAGCATTATCGGGAAAGAATTCCTTAAATTCGGAATACAACTGTCCAGCAAGAGTCTTGTTATGAGCCAGAACTAAAGTTGGACGTTGTACTTTCTGAATTACATTAGCCATAGTGAAGGTCTTACCCGAACCAGTAACTCCTAGTAAAGTTTGGCACCTATCTCCTGATAAAATACCGTCGACTAGTTTGTCAATCGCTTGTGGTTGATCTCCCGTTGGAAAGTATGGTGCCTTCAAATTAAACATAGTCATCTCTCCCGTAATTCATTTGAAGTTATTATAACATTATGGCATCGAAAAGAATATATGTTCGTATTTAATGTAAAAGAAAAGTAGTGACATATCACTACCTCTCTTTGTTATCTCATTTCTGTCTTATCAATTATGTTCCTTGAAGCAAGCAACGCTAAGAATGAAGCAAGAATCAAGACGCCGGAAGCAGAAAAGAATACTATTTCAATGCCTCCATCAACGATTGACATAACAACAAAACCAACTAAAGCACCGAAGCCAACAACTGCCATATCAAGAATAGTTCTTAACAGATTGATGATAAATGCTCCAGCTCGGCTTAGAATTCTTACACACAGAATCGAGATGGTCTGGCACAAGAAATTAAAGGAGGCTACTATGAGGAAGATTGCAATTCCAAATGGAACCGTTCTAGCGCCAGGAGCAAAAACCATACAAATAATCATCATAACGAGAGCATCAAAAGCCATTTCTGGAAAGTCAGCAAATACACTAGCAAACAGCTTCTTTTGGGCAGTGTCTGGAATTAAGAAGATGTACGGCTTACTTAACTCAGTAAGAGTTTTACTTCCTGAGAATACAAAGATGTTCATCGTCAATCCAAATCCAAGAGCATAAGCTAGATTTGCCAAAGAACCATCATCAATTATATGTGATTTCGACATGAAGAAAAGGTATGCAACGACTATTGCTTTATAGATAAGAGCGTTAATATTTATGAAGCTAAAGTGCGAGCGACGCTTGTTCTCAAGAAGATGTCTGTAAAAAATAGCACTAGCGCCTCTTCCACCACCAATCTTCTCTTTTCCAACAACAATTTTCCCCGTATTTATGTCACTATTACCAAATACATTGGCTTTCTTAGCCTCGGTAATTTCGGCAATTCTTGTCGCTCCTTCAATAGCCGTCTCGTAGTAATCATAATTGGCCTTAGTAAAAATGTAAGCAACAGCTACTATTGTTCCAATAGAAAGGACGGCGCCAATTGCTATAAAGATAACATCAGACAAATATATACCCTTTACTATTAATCCAGGCCAACCTACTATTGGGAAGAAGTCTATGATAGGGTTGTTCCCGATTCTACTTATCAATATGTCTATATCTTGACCAAATGCAGATTTAATACTCCAGTCATTTTCGCTTAACAACATTAGAGCGCAACCAGCAAGAGCAAGAGCCATAGCACCAAAAATGATAGCCATAGGAACTTTCTTATACTTTTCGAGTTTGTCCAAAGTAACCTTAACAAGAAAGCCAATTATTGAGCAAACTAGTACTACGACAAAGCCACCGCAAACCATTAATATTGCATCCTTGGACGTGAAGCCGAAATTTGATGCAAAAGGCATGAGCATACTCGAGAAATACATATAAATAAGTGTCATAGGCAGCGAGTTAATAACCGCGATTATCAAGTTGAATTTGGTCGTGAAAGGTCCCGCAAAATGAAAATTTACGTCAGTTAGCGAGAACGCATACGATCCTTTGGTGCAAGTATTACCTAAAACAAGATTTCCTAAACCAAACCAAACTAGCTTAATAAGACCTACTACAGCATCCTGATTACGAACTGCACCCTCATTTAGAGAAGTAACAACTAGGCTCATAAATAATATATAACCTAAGAAGAAGGCGTATAGAACCATTAAGCCCGGAGCACGAATTAAGCTTTTTCTAACACGATATAAGTAAGCACTTAACATATTTATTGCTCCTTATTCTCAGTGATCTCAAAGAACAAATCTGATAAGTTCTCCTCCTGACCATTGAGCTGTTCTCTGTATTTTGTAACAATCACGTGACCTGACTTAAGAATGTTAACTACATCCCAAATATCAGCAACAGTGTCGATCAAGTGTGTAGAGATAAGGATAGCCTTGTTCTTCTCCTTAAGTTCCCTTATTACATGCTTTAACTCATTAATCGCATGAGGATCAAGACCTACCATAGGCTCATCAAAAATTACTACCTGAGGGTCATGTAGTAAAGCACACACTATTGATACTTTCTGTTGCATACCTTTAGATAAAGCCTTACCTAGCTTCTTTCTGTGTTCAGTTAGTTCGAATCGCTCAATCAACTCTTCGGTAAGAGTCTTATCACTATATCCATATGCTCTACGAATAAATTCAAAATGCTCATCAATAGTCATTGTGTCATATAGGTTAGGCACCTCAGGGATATATCCAAGCAACCTCTTAGCCTCAATAGTCTTATTGGGGAGACCATCTATCTCTATATCACCTGTGTATCTTAACAATCCAGCAATACACTTGATTAATGTTGACTTTCCAGATCCGTTTGGACCAACTAATACTCCAACCTCTCCATTATTCAAGGTAATCGATACTTTGTCGTTAGCAAGTATTTTGTCATATTTCTTGGTGACTTCGTTAACCAATAACATGGGTATATCCTCCTAAACACAATGCCAATCTTCTATAAATCTTTAATTTATTTTTTATAACCGTGATAATCTTAGTAATCGAGTAATCCCTTGTCAATAAGCAAGTAAGGAAATAATTACTCATTTTCGAAAAACAGCATGTGTAACAATGTTACTATGCCTGAAATTAGGTTTTCTTCCTTCAATTTAAGCTGGAATTCATTTGATTAGCGCTAATAATTTACACAATGCTATTGATTGATGAAATTACACAAAAATAAACTTCTGGTAGAAATTTAACAACAGGAATAACAGTGAATTGCCTCTCCAAACAAACCTTTTCTCATATAAATAAGTTAATTTTCTTCAATTTGATTGCTCAAATATTTAGCACTCATATATTATTATATATATTTATGTGAATCGATATTATCGCTATGACCTATCTTTCCGACTTACTCGAAGGTAATGTGGAATGTACACTTACTTGCTCCGCCAAGTACAGTCTCAATAATCTCAACATCAAAGTCAACTTCTCCCCACATTTTTTTAGCGACATATATAATGCTTTGTCTTGAACACTCGCATAAATGAGGCGAGTTTACACCTCCATGAGTATGCAAATCACATAAGCAAGAAGGATAGCTGATGAAGTACTTCTTGCCTGGAATGATTATGCCTCCATCACATCCTGTTAGTTCACCAAGTCGAGAATAGAATGCATCACGATCGTATCCTACATTCTCAAGATGATTAAGATAAATATTAATAACTCCAGAATCTGCACATCTCCTTGCGCAAGGTCTAAGTAACTCACTTCTACTCTCATCATCTAAGGTTTCTAGCCCCGATTCAAACCCACTTAACCACATTCTTATAAAATTTTGATCCATAATAATGCCTCCAACCCTATTTACGAATGCAAACGAATGTATTCCTCAATAATAGCTGCGCTCAAACCTACTAATTGAACACAAGGCCTCTTTGTGTAGTACTCCTCGGTTCTTTGATATGAAGTTGATAATTCAGTTTTGGTTGATAAACCTAGTAGATCACGGCACACGATGGAGCCGTTTCTACTCGAAAACTCGTGGGCAAGTTCCTGAATTCTTGCATAGTGAATCTTCTTACCTTCTATATCTGTTGGTTCATCATATCCATATAGGACTCCAGCAATGATGAACATCGCAGTAACACCGCCGCAAACCTCACGTAGTCGCCCCATACCACCACCAAAAGAGGAACTAAGCTTAAGAAGTGTTTTTCGATCAAAATCAAAGTTTTCTTCGAAGGCAAGAACAACAGACTGACTGCAATTGTAGCCCTCTTTAAAGAAAGACATAGCCTTCTGCGCCGCTTCACTTGTGTCAATATCGATATTCATGATCCCTCCATTTACTTCATTCCTTGATACGAGATACTCTTTACAATAATACCTTCTGTTTCAGAATCTTGAGTAAGCATTGGATTTGAAGCAAAAACTCCTATTGTACATCCTACAAAACCTCCTGCTACTTCAGTAGACAATTCTCTAATATCAATTTCAGACACACATAGAATTACATTAGAGTCAATCAATAGCATGAAATTGGCTTTCAGTCTATTTATTTCAAGGCGTATGGTAATAGAAGACGAGCTTTCTATCTTGCCAATATCACATTTTTCTAATATTGAATCCTGTCCGTTAGATGACTTGAGAAGTCTAGCCTCGTTACTACTTAATTCTAATCGTAAATGGTATTTCGAATTTTGATACAACGCTAATCCAACAACCTCACTATTCTCAAGAGCAAAGCCTGAAATATTTACTTCATAAATGCATTGCCTGTGCTGTTGTCTTAATCCAAGATATGTAGCAGATTCGTCTTCCATAATTGAAGTTTTGCTAAACTTAAGTAACAAGCCCTGACTTGAAAGAGAATACCTCATACCCTCTTCCTGACGAAGAAACACAAACTCAGGCGACAACTTCACCATAGCCGTAAAATCGAACATCTTATTAAGCGACGCTATGTCATTATTAGAATTCTTGCATTCTTCCAGATTAATATCGACCTCATCAGTCAGCATTCCTACACCGACATTTACTATTGGCCAATTGCTCTCCCATGTTACCCTAGCTAGGAAAGTCTCTCTTCCAATCGTTGTATAACCTGAAGACTGCCTAACGCCGAGAAGCACTATGTAGTACTCACCGTTGGTTGTCTTTGTCATGTCGGCATGCCCAACATAGCGAATCGGAAAATCTCCACCAAGATGTCTATGCGTAATTATTGGATTGCACGGATTGTTCTCGTATGGCCCCCATATACTCTTACTCCTACATATTGCCTCCGAGTGATCAGGGCCTGTCCCACCTTCAGCGTGCATAATATAGTAGTAGCCATTTTCGCGAAAAATATGCGGTCCCTCTGGCCATATTACGTTTTTTTGCGAGCCATTCCAAACCTCCTTGAATTCTCCCACAAGGCGTTTGTTCTTTATGTCAAATTCTTGAATGTAAATATACCAATCTCCGTTATATTTTGCTCCAGAACGGTTCTCGTGAGTTCCGATGTAATAGCATTTACCGTCTTCATCGAAGAATAGACTAGGGTCTATTCCTTCCGCTCCCTCAATATAAAACGGATCAGACCACGGACCTTCTGGATTACTAGCCTCAATCACAAAATTGCCACCGCTCTTGACATTCGTGCAAACAATATAAAACATGCCCTCATAGTGTCTTATCGTGGGCGCGAAAAGGCCCTCCGACAGCTCGCATCCGTTTACGTCGAGTTGAGAAGACCTATTCATAGCATTACCAATTATCTCCCAATTAGCCAAATCTTTACTATGGAGTATAGGCAACCCCGGGAAATAACAAAATGAGGAGTTTACAATGTAGAAATCATCGCCGCAAGAGCAGATTGAAGGATCAGGAAAGAACCCAGGAATAATTGGATTTGATGCAATTATACTCATAATATAGTCTCCTTTTTAAGTCAAACAGAAGATATACTTATTGTAGCAAAAAACAAGTGGTTCTAGTGATTTTAAGCTTGAAGACTATATTCACAATTAATTCTAATGTTTTCTTAATTCTCAGGCTCTGACTCCGAATCAAATAGGCCATGGACGTTCGATACGGGCTCTACAAACATAATACCTTTACCGGGTAAATCGAATTGAAGTTCCGCATAAATATTCTTGACCACAGTATCTACCAATTCGCTTGGCATAAGCATCATAACAAGTTCCTTCTCAGGTTCAATTTCCATGCCCATCAAAGTGACGGCCAGCTCCGAGGTTGTTCCTCGACCATGCAGTATTGTACCGCCGGTAACACCTGCTTTTCGAGCTATATCCATAACATCCTCCGCTATACCGCGGTTGACAATTACCGTTAATTTCTTATACATATTATCCGCCTCCGTGTTCTGCGTAACATCCAATGCTTCCTTCTTGCAGTTGATTATATGATTGGTGGTGAGAGCATCAGTTGTGTATACAAGTCCGTGTCCCAGATGATTCAGCTGAAGCTCTTTAATGAGCAAGTTAAGTATTCTGTTCACTTCACTCTTTTCGACCAGACAATTAATGACGATTTTCTTCTGACTTTTGATTCCAAACAGTTTTAATGCAGCACTCTTAACAGTACCCATACCAATATTTATCATCTCTACGTTTACATTTTCTTCCTTTAAAATATGGACTGTTCTATGACATTGGTTCTCATTCAGAATAAGTGTCAGTATCGAAAATGTTTGATCAGAATTCAGTGCGTTCATTGCATTATCCTCCTATGAACTGCTTTTCTTTACAGATTTTGCCGCCTTGCGTAATTGAATTTGATAAAGTGCTCCCAGCAATTCAATGGCTATAATCGGCATCATGGCAACTATAGCAATCATGCCAAAACCATCAGCCACCACATCAGCACCTGGAACCTGCGCCGCCATACCCTGAACGAAAGCAAGAGAGAATGTTGCTGTCATCGGTCCTGAAGCAACTCCGCCAGCATCAAAGGCCATGCCCACAAACAAATCTGGTACAAAATAACTCAACACTATAGCTAAGCCAAATCCCGGAAGCAAATACATCCATAGTTGTATACCAGGTATGAGAATTCTCAAGGCCGATAAAAATATAGCAGATCCAACCGCAACAGACATGAAAATTAGAACTATCTGGCGTTTGACTGATCCTCCAGTTACTTCTTCGACTTGATTAGTTAATACATGAACTGCTGGCTCAGCAAGTACTGTAGTTAGCCCTAGTAGTACAGCTACTATAAGGGATGGAACACTTGATTCCATTGAGGCTAGCTTAATTCCTAAACGAGCACCAACTTCCATAAATCCGCCATTAACTCCTAATAGAAATACTACTAGCCCAATAAAAGTAAAGAATATTCCTCGAAAAATATCTAATACTTTTCTCTTCTTGTGTTTAAAGAAGAAGATCTGGAAAATAATGTAAGCGATAATTATCGGAAGTAGTGTCAAGAATGATTCCGCCGCTATGTGAACCATCTTTGATGCATAGACATCGAACAAATTCGTTGAACCGATTTCCGCTTGTGGGAGAGCGCCACTCAGTTTATCTTCTTTTAGAAAAATCCCTGCAATCAAAACTCCGAGAATTGCTCCTGTAGACGAAATGCCTACTAATCCAAAACTATCTGCCTCATTCATCTTGCTATCTTTTTTCAGAGAAGATATTCCGGCTGCTAATGCCAGCATAAAAGGAACCGTAATCGCTCCTGTAGTGGCTCCGGAAGCATCAAAGGCTATTGCCAAAAAATCAGAAGAAGAGAACAATGACAGGACAAGAATCAAAGCATACGCGCCTGTAAACACATATCTCAGTCGTACTCCCCGAAGAATTCGAATCATTCCAAGAGTCATCATGATGCCTATACCAATAGAAACAACCATCACCATCAAAGTTTTCTCAAACTGGCCAGAGGTCACGCTATCGACTTGATTAGCAAGAATATGTAGATCGGGTTCTGCAAAAGAAATAAAAAAACCCAAAATCAGGCTGACCGTAATAATCACAGCAAAACTATTCGAATTAGTAATCGTATTTCCTATGCCGTGTCCAATTGGTTCAAGCCCTTGATCTATTCCAAACAAGAATATTGTTAGACCCACAATTACAAGAACAGAGCCGATTAGAAAAGAAAATAATAGACTTGAATCCAATGGACTTACAGTGAAATTCAATCCAAGAACAATGAACGTAATTGGCAACACAGACATCAGAACTTCTTTTAATTTAGCAATAAGCTCGTGCAAATCATCACCCCTTAAAAAATATTAATTCCTTTGTGAAAATGCTGACTGCATAAAAACCAAGCAAAAGAAATCGCTCGCTTAAGTAAAGAAATAATTATAAATATTATTGCATAAATGCGTGGAATATGCCAACGCAGACGAATTACTGAACTGCAACTTACATGAGGCTTGCGGTATGAGTATTAAGAGTTAACAGAGTAATCCTTTTTGAATCCGTGAGCACCAAAAATTTGCCATTTACCGCCGCCAAGTCGCTCCATTATTGCTTTTCTTTCCTCAGCGCATAGTTTTGGATCAGTATCGACAGAGGTCATCAGGATAGGAGCATATTGATTGTACTCAGCTTGTTCAGGTGTAAAGCCTTGCGTATTTATGTAAATATCATTAGTGAAAGCAATATGCTTTGCATAATCAATCAAAACGATTTCGCCGGGCAAATGTCCACCTTTTCCTTCATATACCTCAAAGTGCAATTCCTCAAAATCAAAAAAACCAATTTGAGTTAGAGGTTCAGTCAAATTCTCATAATCATTCCATGGAGTGATAATCTTATCAGGATTTGTGGGCTCGTAAGAAGTTAGTGCTTTGCATATTCTTACGTATGGTTTATGAAGGGGGTTTTTCTCTCGATATCCATCTTTCCCTTCGTATTCTTTCTTTAAACATAGAGCCGTTTTGGAACTTGTTATCACTTCATCAAACAGAGGCAGTAAACCGCAATGGTGACGTCAGCATGTGTTATGAGAATTGTTTTCTTTGTGTTATCAAAATCAACAACGACTTTCTTAATTATTTCGAGCATTTCGTCGGTGTAACAAGCATATCCGCTATCCACAAAAAGAACCTTATCATTGCTTCTTATGATAGTTGTGTTACTGCCACAAGGTGGCTCAATAAGAGTGATATCAGTTCTATCGGAAACCTTGTGCGTAGTTATTCTTGGTATGAAAGCTCTTCCTTTTGAAGCCCCAAGAAGTTCAGCAAATTTGCTTATACTAAAAAATGTTCTGTATGGTGATAATCCTTGCTCGTCAAGTGTTTGCATCGCAAGGTTTACATGAACCAGCAGTTCAATGCTAATATCCTCCGAAAGGCCCATTGTTTGAGTTAGTCCCATAACAAAAGTCTTGTAGAATATACTGTTATCGAAAACCTTCTCAGTACTGTTATAGTCGATTATGCGAACTTTGCATATTTTTTCGGCTTCCTTAATAAATACAGAAATCTGATCAGAATCCTCAACATACAAGCCCATTTTAAAGTGCTGATAGCCAGTACCATCTTCCTGAGAACTTATATATGAGATATTAAAGTTGAAATCATTAATTAGAGTCAAAACTTTTGTAACGCTACCAGGAACATCTTCAAGGCAGAACTCAAGTAGGACAACACTTGTTCGATCCGCATTACTTTGGAGATATCCAATCTTTTCGAGTTCAATATCCGCTTTCTTTAATTGCTCTTCGGTGCCTTCAGCATCAATAAACAAAGTATGTGAATCAACCGCTTTGTTTTAACTTACGCGGGTAATGTTGATTCCTAAAGCAGCAAAGCAATTACTTGCTTTTAAAAATGCGCCAATATGATCCGGCATAGAGGTAACATATGTCTTCTTCATCATATCTCCTCATTTATTTATCTTCGTTCTGCATTTTACAATAGCTTCTGTCACATCTTTTAGTACTAGTTCATTGTTTTGATTGTAAACATCGATGGATACTTCTACAAGACCGTTTCTTTCACTTCGTTTTACAAGTTTAGTAATAGTTGCCTTGCCAGTGAGAATATCATCAGCATAAACCGGCTTTATCCATTCAATCTTTGTAGACTTTCCTGCAATCAATTCATTACTAAAAAAGTCAACCTCAAGGTATTTTGCCCAAACACTCACAAAAGACATTATGCCAGGTGCTATCAGTTTGCCAAAATGCGAGCTTGTAGCATATTCCTCATCAGTATGAAGCGGAATATTATCATAATCACGGGCAAATTCCATCATCTTATTCTTTTCGATTATGGCAGGAGCAGTATCTACTTTCATGCCGAGTCTAAGTTCATCAAAATACATAGAACACCTCATATGCGAACAGGTTAATAGTTTATATAGTGTCTATCAACCTGCATATAACTCTACTTAAAATATATCTGAGCAAGCAATAATTCAATATTATATTGGTTTATTGATCGAAAAGCGACAGAATCATTTCTCTCATACTGCCTTTTTTAATGCTCAGGAGTCGTTCGATATTGTATATTAATGCATCGATTTTCTTTTGGCGCTCACTTTCTGAGATATCAACGAGATCGTCAAAAGCATAACTGGCATAGACCATAATTGTCTCAATTACTTCGTCAGGATAATCCGTCGAGCAAAGTCCTTCGCTTATGGCTTCCTTCAGAATACCGCTTATTATTGGATTTACATTCAACAGAAGTGCCTCCTGCGTCATTTGGTGCATGAGGGCATTCTTCGGATTGTGTATTTGATTGGTTAGTTCTTCTCCAAGTTTGCTATCTACCTTTATTGCAGAGACTGCTAGGAAGATTCTCTGGAGAGTTGGTATTTCCTTGTTCTGAGCTACTGACTTCGCTTTCTCAGCCATAATAGCAATTTGTCGGTCAATCACGGCGCTAAGAATATCTTCTTTTGATTTGAAGTGATAATAAAGCGTTCCACGCGCTATTCCTATTGCATTGAGAATATCTGTGGTGCTGGTATTCTCATAGCCTTGGCTTACGAAAAGTCTCTCAGCTGTATCCAGTATTTCACTCTTTCTTATATCCGCTTCTTTGACGATTCTCATAATTCCATTGACCTCCAGACCGACAACCTGTCTGTTTAACTTTAGCACAATGCTTAATTATAAGCTATAGATTCTTTTCGATGGGCCGCATTACTTTGAATTCGAGTCAGTATCTTTCTTCTTTGTCCTTATCTGTAAAGTTTCTCTTCTTCTCCAACAAATAAGAAACAAAGCTCCGATAACAAATGCAGGTCCAGCAATAGTTAAACTCCAAGTTATAGCAAAATACCATGGTAAATCTGAATTGACTACATTAAATACAACTAATCCAATATATATGATTCCCGCACCAAAATAACTTACTACACCAACGATTTCCTTCTTCCAAGCTATGGCAAGTAAGACAGCCATAATGATAGATGGAATATTGTGAATTAATATACCAAGTAAGATTTCTCCTATGCTTAGTCCTGGCTCAAACACATCTAAAGAAAACATTGTCAAAAAACAAATAAACAGAATTGATAGAATTCTTGGAGCCCAGTATATTATCCCTTCAGATTTAGTCATTTTCTGATCCCCTTTCTATATCAAGACACTACAGAATTTGCTTATCTCAAAAACTTTAGTGCAAACGGTATAACATAATTTGTCATACTCGTTTAATTGGGTGTCTAATTACGGTTTTCATTTTGTCGGGCGATGTTTTTCTAGGATCAGAAAGATATATTTCGTGATGAAAACGAGAATCGGAGAAATCATGCTCATAACCGCTTACCGCAATATACTTACTCATTAATTCTATGGTCGCGGGCTCACTATCAAACGGTCCAGTATGCAATATCTGCACACACAAACCCTCATCAATGGTTAAAAACTCAGTAATAGAGCAATCCATTTTCTTCTTGCTAGTTGCTGTTTCTATAGCCCATCCAAAGTCTTTCCTAGTAATAAAAGCAGGTAAACGGATTACGGATATCCAGCAAAATTCTGATTTATCACTGTAATCAACTCCTTCAATGCCCTCCTGCCACCAAAATCCTTCAAGTGGCGGAACTGCATATTCGAAAAAGCCCTTAATCTGATAGTTACTCAAGTAACTCATTTTTAAAGTATAAGCTACTGCATAAAGTACCCCAACCGCCTGTTGATAAGAGCCACCCACGTCATTAGGATTACCTTTCCCTCTGACCGCGATAAAATTTGCCTTCGGAACAGTTACGATTTCTGGGATATTCTTTGGCATATAGAATTTTTTATATTCTTTCTTAAAATCAAAAGCCATAAGATCTCGCCCCCTTGGATAATTGAATCGAAAAGCTCAAGCATTTATTGTTATGTTGCTTTCATTGTATCGCATTTTTGCTTAAATGTTTGATTTTTTTGAGAATTTCGATTAACTTACCGCTGAGACTGGAGACAATCATCATACCTATGCTTCGCTACATAGTACGCAATTTCTAATCTCTATTCTCTAATCTTTTTTTCGGACTTAAGGTCTGCAATTTTCTTTCGAATAGGTTCACCAAGAATAAAGAAAGTAATACTAGAAATTATTAATGCACTACCAAATACTAGAAGAATCCAGAAAGGTGCGTCTCTTCTGGATGTATATAGGATCATATTAATAAATAAAAGTATTCCAGCCCCAAGTTGTGATAAAGCAACACTATTAAAAACGATATTCCTTCTCTTATACTGTTCAATTTGATTATCGAGATCGGTATATAAATCAAAAGCTCCGTCATTTTCGTTTTTTCGCAAATAGACTCTTCCGGCATAGTTAGCCACAACAGTAATTCCTAATTCCTCAAGAAACTCATAGTAATCAGATCGATTTTGCTTCTTGGGAATCTCAATCTTGTATAGATATTTTGTTGGGTTAACATCTTCAAACTCATAAGTTCCTTTATAGTAATTTAGTAGCATAAGGCCATTTTGTCCCTGCTCATTTAACCATTGCTCCTCTTTGTCAAAATCCAAAAATGCCTTTTTAATTTCCTTTTTCATTCTCGCTACCTCCCAATATTGCTTCAGCAGTTTTTAGTAACTCTCTTAATCTAACTAGTTCTTTATTGAAAGACTGCTTGCCTAACTTGGTAATGATATATTCTTTCTTGCGATCCTTACTTGACTCCTCAAAACTTTGAATTAGTCCTTTCTTCTCTAATGTGTTGAGAGCTCCATAGAGGGTACCTGCTCCGAGGCTTACTCGCTTCTGGGTCAGGTCTGCAATATTTTTCATTAGGGCATAACCATGCATTGGCTGATGCAAGGAAAGTAAAATATAAAACACAGCTTCAGTAAATGCTCCACGATCAGTACTTTCTGGCATTTCTTGATCCTCCTATTACGTTTGACGATATATCGGCTTAAGTAATACTTTATCGGAAGCCGATATAGTTGTCAATAATTTTCTTGAGTAATTGGACGTCCAATTTTGATTTCATCATGACGCGTATACCCTACATCTTTTTATATCTGTGATGAGAGACTGTGGAAACTACCTTTGATTGAGAGCTGTTGTTCTCCAATGGCTAGTTATACTCCTGCCAAATTGATCTAACATTTTATTAAATACTGCGGTTAAGTCTTGATGAAGCCAAATACAGCGGAATTGCCATAAGCTGGGTGGCAACGGACACAGCAATCATTGCCGGTATGCTTACATCATAAAGTACACCCATAAGCCAGCTTCCAAGGAACCAGAAGACCCCGAAGGAACACTCAAAAATGCCATAGCCTGTAGCTCTGCTAGCCTTTGGGACCATATTCGTCACAGCGGCTTTTAGTATAGACTCCTGTGCGCCCATGCCCACGCCCCAGAGGGCGATGCCCAGTAGCACCATAGGAACGGAATGTAAGCCGAATACAAAGATTGCAAAAGGGGCAGAAATAATTGTTGACCAAATAAGTGCCTTCACACCTTTTTTATCGTACATAAGCCCGAAAAACAGAGCAGCCACCGCGTCTATCAGCATGGCGCCCGCATAGAGCAAAGGCAGCGTCCCGCTGTTAACAAGCGTGGTCGTTTCAGTGAGGCCAGATGAAAGATTGGCATAGGTATTCGATACATGCATGATAATAATTGAGTAGTCAATGAAGCCGAACGCGAACAGACTGATACCGGCGATATATAGAATGAACTCCTTCTTCATCTTGAATGGAATGTATTCCTTTGGTTCCGGTTCAAAGTGCTCTGGATTCGAAAATTTATGCTTCGTCACGAGCAGCAGGATAATGGTAATTGCACCTGGAATCGCAAGTACCGCGAACCCAGTGGAATAAACCTCAAATGTCGAGCCCTCCGTCTTGAAAAGCATGACGAGATAGAGCAGTACCGGTCCAAGGAACGCGCCAATCTGGTCGAGTACTTCCTGAATGCCGAAGCTTTTTCCAGCACCTTCCTGAGAGGCAGCAAAAGACATAATGGTATCCTTCGCCGGTTTTTTTATGGCCTTGCCCATGCGCTGGATAACCAGCAGAGCACAGGCGGCAATCCATCCGTGCTCACCAACAAGTGCAAGGGCAGGAACAGCCATTACATCCAGTATGTACCCAGCAACGGTCATAGGCCAGTATTGCTTTGTTTTGTCAGTAAGCTTGCCAAACATATATCGCATGGAGTAGCCAATAAGTTCGCCCAATCCAGATATAAACCCAATTGTCCCTGCAGATGCACCAAGAAGAGAGAGATACGCGCCCCGGATGCTGGATGCTCCTTCATGCGTCATATCCGAAAAAAGGCTGACAATGCCAAACAATAGTATAAACAGCATAGCCTTCGAAAATTTTTCCTTCTTACTACTTCCCATTTTGATACTCTCTCTTTACAATATATGAGACCTTGACATATTCTAATTAGTCAAGATAAGTATGCGTAACTACAATGTTTACGTAAGTAGTCAACCGCAATTCGAGGTATAAAGCAAGCACCAATTTGGTTGAAAAAGTTATCTGGCGGTAGGGGGAGAAAGCACATATGCGTGCTGATATTCCATTTTATTGGTTTCTAGCGCAAATAAAGATCTCACACTTTGATACACTTTGACGATGCTATTACTATCGCTATAATGAGAAAA
>JAAYFK010000016.1 GCA_012728275.1 Clostridiaceae bacterium
TGAACCGTAGCGGTATCGAGCAGAGTAATCCAAAGTCGCTCGTTCCATTCGGTTATGGCAAGCGGCTGCTTTTTCAACGTTGTGATAAAAGTGCCGATTTCCTTACTTTTTCGCGTCCGCTTTTCTTTTTCCGTCTCGAGTGCTGTGTAATGCTCAAAAGCGGCGTTATAGCGATTTTCAATGCGTTCGGTTTCCAGTGCGTAGGCTTCCTGCGACTGGGCGACGGACGCATTCTTTTTTATATGCGCTTGCATAAGCTCGGACACGACTATCATTTCATCCTGTTCCTGTTGCATTTCGGCATCAAGTGTCGTAGTGTCGCAGAGCGTCTGCCGGATAAGCTCACAGTCAGCAAGCACTGTGGATCGATTGCCCATCAAGTCATTGTAGGCGACGAGGAAGCTTTGTTTGATTTCGTCCTCCGTGAGCGTGGGCGTGGCGCACCTTTTCATGTTTTTGAATTTTAGATTACACTGAAAAATCACACTTTTATATTCGTCCGTGGAATGCCAGACCTTGCGGCCGTAAAACCCGCCGCAGTCTCCACAGATGATTTTGCTGTGAAAAGCCTTATCGCTGTAAGCCCTACCGAGTTCCTTGCGCCGTGCCATTTCTTCTTGCACCGCTTCAAATTCCTCAGTGGCGATGATGGCTTCGTGCGAATTTTCCACATAATATTGGGGTACTTCGCCGTTATTTACCCGCAGTTCTTTCGTTAAAAAGTCAACTGTAAACCGTTTCTGGTGGAGACGAAGAGGATCGAACTCTCGACCTTACGGATGCGAACCGTACGCTCTCCCAGCTGAGCTACGCCCCCAAGATAGTAATTGGCTATATGACAAAAGGTATTATACGACTAATTTTCGATGATGCAAAGGCTATTGACATCCTAATTGAAAGTGGTATTATTGAACGTGTTCAATAATACGCGAAGGAGCATTTCCTATGAGAAAATCCGATAAATTAGATATCTCTAAAAGCAAACTAATCGAAGCAACAATGGAATTGATGGACGCATGTGTAAATCCAATCGAAGTAACGTCAAGGACGATAGCAAGTAAAGCCGGCGTTCAAGTTGCAATGATTAATTATTGTTTCGGATCGAGGGAGGGGCTTATTTTCGAGGCTTTTTCGATGAACAAAGATAAGTACATGAAAGAGCTTTGCATTGACAGTGTGGAGAACAGTAGCAAGCCCCCAAAGGAGATTCTTCGCTCTTTACACTACAAGGTTGCGGAGTTCTTTATTCGAGAATACAAGTATACTTCAGCAATTACTGCGTATGTTCTTTTGCATCGTGATTTATCTCAGAAGCAATCAAGTCTGCCCCTTGTTATGGCTCACTATAGCGGTCGCAAAAGCGAAGAAGAGTGCAAGCTTATATCTTACGAGTTATCCTCTACGATGCAACTAGCGATTAATCGTTATGAGGATATTAAGATACTATCGGGATTCGATTTAACGAACATAGAAGAGCTTCACCGTTTTATTGACATTCAATTTGACCTTTTCTTAGTAGATTAATAACAAATAAGGAGACTATATGAGTTATATTGTTAGCTTTGATAAAATATCCGACGAGGAGCTAAAGCTTGCCGGAGGTAAGGGTTCTTCCCTTGTTAAGTTATCTAGACTTAGGCTACCCGTTCCTTCCGGTTACATTATTTTAGCAAGCGCGATTGAGAATCACTGTCTCATTCCAGAAGCAAAGGCAGAAGTAGAAAACCTGATTAGCTCTCTTTCCGATAAATACACGTACGCTATTAGGTCTTCGGCGCTAGCTGAAGATGGTGAATTGTTGTCTTATGCTGGGCAATACGAGACTAAGATTGATATAAGCAAGCGTGAAATCATAGAAGCAATCAACGAGGTAATTACTTCTTCAAAGAGCCAAAGAGTTGAAGCTTATTCTGCTTCTCTTGGAAAAGAAAGCAACAGCTATTCTCAATCATCCTCAGGTATCGCAATCGTTATTCAAAAATTTATAAAGGCAGAGTTAGCGGGAGTGCTATTTACATGCGATGTTTTTTCTGGAAGTAGTGCATTCATGCAAGGCAATTTCGTGTATGGAGATGGCGAGCAATTGGTATCAGGACAGAAGAATGGCGAGGCATTCACTTATGATGTTTTCGAGAAGAAGTACGAAGGAGCAAGTATTTTTAAGAATGGAGCTCGTCAATTAACGCGCTATGCAACCAAAATACGAAATGCTTACAAGCAGCAAATGGACATCGAATGGGCGTGTGCGAATGGACAAATCCACATTCTTCAAGCAAGACCAATCACAACCATTCAAGACTTCAATATGAGCACCTATGAAATTAACGAATCCTTGTCAGGCGAGTACTTGTTATCTAAGACAAACGTTGGTGAAATATTCATGACAGCCGTCTCACCTTCTACTCAAAGCTTGTTGCACTCAATAAACGAGCTTATGGGAGTTTCTGGTTTTATAAGTGTTGTTGAAGGTCAAGCATATTGCAATATCAGCGTTGTTTGCTCTATGCTCGTATCTTTTGGATTATCTAGGAAACGTGCCTTCAAGCTTATCTCCGACATTGCTGGAAAGATTCCTGAAGGTGCTGAGGTTCCTGTATTCCCCTTTGATAGAAGAAATTTCTTACGTGCGATTTGGGGCATAATAGCCTCAAGTCAAAAGAAGCCAAAGACACTAAAATATTCTCAAAAAGAGTTTCTGGATAAACTTCCAGAGATAGCTAGAGAGACTATTGATTCAATTCATAATCTTAATAGAAATGATGAACTTCTATCCTTCTGGAATACTTCGTGTACCGAGTTCACTTCACACGTTATGACAACAATCTCCAAACTTTCAACTGTCATAAACGCTTTCCTTAATACAAGGCAAGAGATCTCCAACTTTGCGGGCAAAGAGCTTGCAGATCGTCTTTGTGCTGGAAGTCTCGGAATTCTTGATAGCATGAAACCGTTGCTTCTTCTCGAAGATGTAATTGAAGGCAGAATTAGTGAGAGCGAATACATAGAAACTTGTGGTCATAGAAGCGAAAATGAAATGGAACTTGCTTGTCCAGCTCCATACGAAGATCCTTCATTCGTTGCAAAAGCAATAGAAACGCATAATAAATCAGGAATTAATGTACATATGCTTCAAGATAACCAAGCGAGAAGCTATAAGCAAGCTCTTGCGGACTTCAAAGCAAAGTATCCAAGTAAGACCAAATGGATAGATAAAAAGATGGCAAAGTTCATCGAGTCCAACCAAGTAAGGGAGAGCATAAGAAGTAAGGCCGTGTGGTTATTTTGTGTCTATCGAGAATTCTTACTGCAGGTTGCTAAAGTAAACAATCTTGGTGACGACGTATTTATGTTGTATTTTGATGAAATCCTTGCACTTCTCGCAAACGACAAATCCTGCTTGCAGTTCATTTCAAAGAGGCTCGAGACATACAAGAAGTACCAATCCATGCCAAAGTTCCCCAACATACTTATTGGACGATTTGAACCCTCCAAATGGATGAAAGAAGAAAACCGAAGGCTTGATTTCTATAGTGCTTCGAATACTTCAAACACATCAAGCAGTCAATTAAGTTGTGAAGTTAATGGCTTCCCAGGCGCAAGCGGCAAGGTTAAGGGCATCGTACATGTAATTAATCGTCTCGAGGACATGGAGGAATTCAACAACCAGGAAATACTTGTTACAAACGCCACAAACATAGGATGGACAGTTGTTTTTCCCAAGGCAAAGGCAATTATTACTGATATAGGCGCGCCTCTATCTCATGCTGCCATAGTGGCTAGAGAGTTCGGCATTCCTGCAGTTGTCGGATGCGGAAATGCGACTACAGTCCTTCATACTGGAGACTTGGTTGAGGTCGATGGTTTGCAAGGGACAGTCAGAATACTTAAATAATAGTCAGAAAAAAGTAAGGACATATTCTTCAATTTGGTGTACTATATGTGAATCAAAAGAAGGAACACTATGAGAAGACTAAGGCTTAATAACACTGTATCTTTATTAATAAATTTGGTGACAGCGATACTAATTATCACGTGTATCGTCACCTTCTTCTATAAAATATCATACTTCTCCGAACTGGATTTGTTTGTTAAACTCAAGTACAACAACCTTAAGGTCAAGGGTACGAATGTCTTTCGCTACTTCACTATTGATTCGAACATTCTAGCTACAATTGCTTGTCTTGTATTGGTCGTTGAGAATTTTCTGGTAATAATTCGTAAGAAGGATCACGTATCTTCTTGGGCAATAACGCTCAAATATGTTGCTGCTGTAGCTCTAGGCGTTACTTTCATAACTTCTTTGGCCTATCTTGGCCCAACGGCAGGATTCGCGAAGGCTTTTGCTGGACGTAATCTCATCCTTCATCTGATAACACCATTTCTCGTGATTTCTTCTTTTCTTTATATCGAAAAAGGCGAGATTAGCTTCTTCCACTCCTTTATGAGCATTTTGCCCACCTTCTTCTATGGCATCGTCTATATGATTATGGTTGTATATCTAAAAGAATGGAAAGACATCTATTTCTTAAACAAGAATGGTGCGTGGGCAATTAGCTTTACTGCCATGCATGTGGGGACAATACTTATAGGTATAATATTGTGGTTATTACACAGACAATTAACTAGAAAGATTAATCCACTATAGATTAACTTTCTAGTTAACTAATTACTTCATGAATTAATTGGATAAAAATGTCGCAGTTTACTTAGTTAAGCTCTCCATTATTGCCTTGGCAACTCTTTTTCCAGCACCCAGAGCAGAGATTACTGTAGCAGAACCCGTAACAGCATCGCCTCCAGCATAGATGCCCTCCCTAGACGTTTTGCCATTATCGTCAACAACAATTCCACCATGCATATTAAACTTGATTCCCTTTGTGGTCTTACGAATTAATGGATTAGGTGATGTACCTAGAGCCATAATAACCGAATGTGTCTTTATCTCGAACTCACTTCCGGCAACCTCAACTGGCCTAGCTCTTCCAGACTCATCAGGTTCAGATAACTTCATTTGTCTACAAACTATGCTATCCACAAAACCATTCTCGTCTGACTTAATCTCTATCGGGTTAGTTAGGAACATAAACTCAATACCTTCTTCTTTGGCGTGCTCAATCTCTTCCAGACGCGCCGGAAGCTCTTTCTCAGTACGGCGATAAACAACCGTGACCTTGCTTCCAAGTCTAATTGCACAACGAGCTGCATCAATTGCAACATTTCCTCCTCCGACAACAACAGTCTTCTCGCCCGTAGATATTGGAGTAAAACTACCTTCTTTATATGCCTTCATAAGATTAACTCTTGTAAGGAACTCATTAGCAGAATATACACCCTTTAAGCTTTCACCAGGGATATTCATGAATTTGGGAAGTCCTGCACCAGTACTAACATAAATCGCTTTATATCCCATCTCAAATAAATCATCTATATCCAAAGTCTTACCAATAACTACATTAGTTTTAAGTTTTACGCCCTGACTAATCAAGGCATCTACTTCCTTACGAATTATCCTTTTAGGCAAACGGAACTCAGGAATTCCATATGACAGAACGCCACCAGGTAAGTGCAAAGCTTCGTAGATACTTACTTCAAAGCCTTCACGAACTAAATCTCCGGCACATGATAAGCCTGAAGGACCAGAGCCAATAATAGCTATCTTTATGCCATTAGGTTGAACCTGTTTTGCTTTTTGCTCATTATCGCTATCTTTACTATTATGGTAATCAGCAACGAATCTCTCAAGTCTTCCAATTCCAACTGGCTCGAACTTAACTCCCATCGTACACTTACTCTCGCATTGGCTTTCTTGAGGACAAACTCGTCCACAAACCGCCGGGAGACACGACGACTGAGATATCACTTCAAATGCTTTGTCAAAGTCATTATTCTTTACGTGAGAAATAAAGCCAGGAATATCAATATTTGCTGGGCAACCAGTTACACAAGGTTTATTTTTGCAATTCAAGCATCTTTTTGCTTCTTCTATTGCAACGTTTGCGGAATATCCCAGAGCTACCTCTTTAAAATTTTTAGATCGAACGCTAGCATCCAGTGTTGGCATTGAATTCATCTTAGCTATAAAAGCCATCCTCTATCCCCTTATCTTTCACTCTTATTGTCTTTATCTGCTGAGAACAAGTTGCAACTTCCAGTATTTGCATGTCGATCTTGTTCCTGATACATACGTCCTCTTGACATTGCCTCATCAAAGTCTATCTCATATCCATTAAAGTCCGGTCCGTCTACGCATGCGAACTTAGTTACTCTTTCACCGTCTTGCAATAAAGTAAGTCGGCATCCGCCACACATTCCAGTTCCGTCAATCATAATAGGATTCATCGATACTGTTACAGGTACGCCATATGGCTTACACGTCAACACAACAAACTTCATCATGATAAGAGGACCAATAGTAATAACCAAATCGAACTTCTCTCCTTGATCCAGACAATCCTTAAGAGGTGCTGTGACATTTCCCTTAGTTCCATAGGTACCATCGTCAGTCAATACAAAAAGCTTATCCGAACACTTCTTGAAGTCCTCCTCAAGAATAACTATGTCTTTGCTTCTAAAACCAACAATACTAGTAACCTTAGCACCCAATTCGTGAAATTTCTTAGCAATAGGGAGAGCTATAGCGCAACCTACACCTCCACCAACTATGCATACGTTCTTGTACCCGTTAGTCTCCGCTTCTTTTCCAAGAGGACCAACAAAATCCTTAATACTCTCTCCTACTTGTTTTTGATTAAGTATATTAGTTGTAGCACCAACTATTTGAAAAATAATCGTTACTGTTCCCTTTTCTCTATCATAATCCGCTATCGTAAGAGGAATTCTCTCCCCGTCATCATCAACTCTTAGAATAATGAATTGACCTGGCTCCGCCTTCCTTGCAACAAGAGGCGCTTCTACAACAATCTTCGTTACGGAGGAATTGAGTTCTTCCTTAGCTACTATTCTATACATTCTCCTACCCCTTAATCCGGATACCTTTTGACAATCAAAGTATTCTATTAGTATTTTCATACAATTTCCAAAAAATGCAAGCTTTTTTACATCAATAAAAATTGTCGCACTTTGCTTTTTGAGCTACGTGCGACAATTTTCATGTTATTAGGAGTCGAAAACAAACGATTAAGCTATTTCTACACTTGTATCACCACTCTCATTTGAGACAGTGAACACGATATCAGCATCTGAATTTTCACTATAGCTTGACTGATCAATTGAATTTCCCTGTACGCTTATATCACCAAATGATGCATCAAGGTCAAATCCAAAGGAATCGGTCGTGCACTCACCTTCAACAGATACATCTCCAAATGACTCTTCAATATTTACATTTGCACTATATACGCAATTAATAAAATCTAAGTCACCACACTCCATATTGGCTGTTATTTCATTGAAGGAGCAATTGCTTGCTTCAGAATTTCCAAATTCATTAGAAATTGAAGTGTTTCCAGCAATCTCAACATTATCCATAGTACAATCACCGCTTTGATTATCAATATCCAAAGATTCAAATGTACTATCTTCTATTGTCAAGTCGCCAAAATTTAATTCTACGATCATGGCACCAGATAAACCTGTCAAATAAACGTCACCTGAATCATTAACAATATCCAGATTATCTGCTTCAAAATCCCCAGTAACATTGATATCACCAAAGTGATTAGTGAGATTTATGGATGTAAAGCTAACATCTTCTCCTGCTGGATAGTAGATAGTAATTATGTTGGATCTTTCCTGTGAGATAAAGTTGAAGTTGAAGTTAACTACAGCAATAGAGTCCTGACTCTTATTTACAGTCAATACACCATTCTCTACTGAATACGTAGGCGCATCGCCCTCAACACGATATGAGATTCCGTAGTCATCACCTTGCTTAAACTCTACATCAGCACTGTCAATATCAACATTGATTTCTTCGAAAGCATCCAGCTCCGTAAAATCTAGCTCACTTATTGCTGATTCGTCCTTATCATAAACAAAGCGATAGTCCTTCCAATAAATATTGAACCCTTTTCCCTTGTTTATCCAGAAGCCTATTGCAGATAGGACAATTCCTACAGCGAGTAAAACGATTGAAATTCTTAAACACCACTTTATCCATTTAGGCATTCTTATTTCCCCCCTTCTTCTTATGAACCATGGATCCACCAAGTTTCACAAAACCAATAACGATAAGCTTTCCTAGCTCATAGAATCCTATTGACATAAGAACTCCAAGTGCTATGCAAGTAAGTCCAATACCTATTGGAAGTAAAGCTCCTCCAGGCATAGAGAAAATAGAAAGAATACCTACAACGAACATAATTAATCCTGCAATCGCTGTTACAACTCCAGATAAGACCAGAGCACCAATTGTAATTAGTATTGAGATAACAATTACTAGAAGAGCAATAACCAATGCAATAACTACTGGTGAGAAAGGCAAAGCACAAATCGCAAGTAGAACTATCCATATAGCACTAAGCTTAACTTTTCCTTTTTCTTTCTTAGCTTCTTGAGAAGAATCATTATTAATATTACTATCATTGCTTTCTGAAAGTTCTTCCTTGATATAGTTCTTATCTACACACTCAACAATAATCTTCTTAGCAAGTTCCTTTGGCGTTCCGAGCGCCTCAATAGTGCTTGTCTCATTCTCCTGACCAGCTTCCTCTAGGTATTCCCTATAGAATTCAAGCGCCTTTTGCTTATCGCTCTCAGGCAATCTCTTTAGGCAATTACTTAACTCGGAAATGTATTCTTCTTTATTCATTTCCCTTACCCTCCATCAAACGATTAATAGCTTCTACAAACTTGCTCCATTCCATTAAATAGAAATCAAACTTTGTCTTGCCTTCATCCGTCAGTTTGTAATACCTTCTGTTACGTCCTTGAAAAGGCTCATCATATGTCTCAAGACAATTGTCCTTCTCTAATCGTCTAAGAACTGGATATAATGTCGACTCAGAAATATCAACAACGGACTTAACTTGCTGAGTCAAAGTGTACCCATAAGCGTCACCCTCAGTAAGTACAGCTAATACGCACGCATCAAGTAGAGGTGCACCTAATTGAAAAACCATACTCTATCTCCTTTCATATTGTATTTATGATGGTATTATACGTCGTATAATATTGTACGTCAATATACTTGCAAAAAAATTTGCATGTTATATCGAAATATAAACATGCATTGCTATATCGGCTTCTTATATAAACAGATTGCTGCGCTTAATCTTAGGCACTCTGCAATACTATTACTTCACTTTTGCTGTAAAAAACAATCTAGGGAAATCAAAAATAATATTACCGTCTTTTTGCTTTGGATAAGCAGTTACTATTCTATCGAGAATGTCTTTTTCGAACTCCTGTATACTCTCTTTGTCATCGCCAAGCGCCTGAATATATGGACGCAAGCCTGTCCCACGATACCAATCAAGAATCGCTTCATGCGAGGGCATTGTGTGCTTATAGGTTGTCATCCAAACGTTGATGTCTTCGCATCTTGTTGCGAGCAGATCATAGTAGTCGTTAGCCCTCAAGTGATAGAAAGTTCTCGAGTCGTTAATGCGGCTCTTCCATCTGCTTGACGCAATTGTTTCCCGAATCAACAAGTAAATCGGCTCATCATAGTTATATGGTTGCTGAATCGCTAAGTAACCGCCTGACTTAACCGCATTAATAATGTCATTAATAAGCTTGTCGTGGTTCGGAACCCATTGAATGCATGCGTTCGAGAACACCAAATCAAACCTATGCTTCATTGTCTCCAGATCTTTTGAGGCATCGGCTACTTCGAAAAGCATATGTGAATCATCTTTGTAGTCAGCTCTTGCTTGCTCGATCATATTACTAGAGTAATCAACACCCAAGATATCCACATCCGGAAATTGTTTCCTTAGCAGGTCTCGTCCTCTCTTTTTCGAAAAGTAAATACTTTGTCGGGTCCCAATTCATAATTATTGCATCTTCTTTCTATACCAATATGTGTAATTCGTGCAAAAACCCATTTTCGAGTATAGCGCTATAGCGCGCTTGTTTTCTCTAACGACTTGAAGATATGCCTTTCTTGCACCAAACTCGTAGGCCTTCGCGAAAATGTCATTTATTAGCTTCTCTGCAAGACCTTTTCTTCTATATTCTTCAAAGACAAAAACGTTATACAAACCTAAATAAATACCGTCAGCGACGCCCATCGCGCAAGCTATGTCTCTTCCATCAACCGAAACCTTTGCTCCAAATACCTCACCCTTAATCTTGGAATGAATGCGTTTGGCAATTTGCATCTTCTCATATTCTACAGACTCAAGCTTCGCACTGCACTCTTCCCAAGAGCTATCAAGAGGTCCAACTTCAAAGACATAATTTGCTGGATAATCGAGCTCCTTTGTGCTTTTCGAACTCTCCAGAGACATACTCATTATGTAGGTAGGCGTTACAATATTGTAGTCTCTTTTCGAAAGAATGATATCCATATCAATATTCTTAGGCGTTATCTTAAAGTTACAAGGAAGTCCACGGCGCGCATACTCCCCCTCACAATAGGCTATCTTGTCATTAAGATCCAATTCGCCTTTCTCGAGAACATAAATCGAATTGGCTCTATCAGTATAGCCATCACTAAATTGCATAAGCCAGCCGTCATAAAGCACATAATCCAACGCAGGATGTGCGTCTAATGATAACCTCTCAAATAAATCAACATCGTCCATACGTATCTCCATCTCCACCCTACTTGTTCTCTCGGTTATTACATTAGAATGACTCGATAATGCAGGAATTTATACTGTAAGCACTAAATCTTCACATTAATTAACTAATAACTATGATTGAAGCTCAAAATCGACATGAGTTCCATTATCTAAGGCCACGTCTAGCAAAATATTGATAGTACAAAGAGTCGCTTGTCTGTGGCGAAGCAAAATTATTTTTTTCAGCTAATTGATTCAATGACTCAAAAGCGAAATAGTCAACTTTCGGATTGACGCCTTGAGTATACGTTTTTACTATCTCTCTTCTGAACTCGACATAAGGAGTAACGCTGCCTACCAAAAATATCAGAAGTGCTAGTAATAAAACCGGCTTAGTTAAGAAATTACGTACCTTCCCAACATCTGGCTTACTATACGAAATCATCTCGAGTACACTTTGAATAAACTCTATCGCTATATAAGTTACGAAAGGAATTGATACTCTCATCGCAAAGTCATAACCCGCTCCCATTTGAATAAGAGGAACAAACAAGAGCATAATCATTGAAATGAAGAACGCCTTATTCTTTAAGAAAGACTTCTTCTTATGTAATACTATTATTAGTACAAAAACTCCTACTTCAAGTAACATGAATCCCAAATAGAAAGACACAAAATTCCAAATCTCAGCAGAACTTCCCGTCTTAATAGCGTTCATTAATACTCCATGAAAACGCAATCCAACATTGACTTCGTTCTCACCATAGATTGCATCATTCGACACAATAGAATTTGACATATAGTAGACCGCATACGGCACTCCTATTGCAATTAGAGCCAAAACATTCTGCTCCGTGAACGTATTCTTTATTAATTCCTTGAAGGACGGTTTCTCATCGATAATTATTGATATAGCTTTAGCAACACAAATGCCTACAATTCCAACAAACGGGAAAGGACCAAAAGGCAAAGCCATAATTCCTATAAAAGCCAGATTATCTATCTTCTTCTCGTTAATCACGCACATAGTAACTAACCAACTCACTATCGCTTGATTGTAAACCCAAAATAAACACGTAGAGTTTGAACTAAATTGGAAATATCTAGCCCACCATTCTATATGATCCGTAACCGGATACTTCGTTATCTCCTTACCAACGACATCAAGCCCACTAAACATAATGAACATAAGAACCGCAACAATCGGCAAAACTTTCCCGCCCTTTGATGTCAACAAAACAACAAACAAAAGTGCCAGATAAACACCTACCCCACTCCAAATGAATAAGAATATGTTACCAGTTAAGTAGGCGGCGAATATGGAACCACTAATTGCAAAAACCATCTTTCCAAAAAAAGCAGGTAAAACCCATTGACCAATATAATAAGAAAGAATTTGCTCTCCCGAGTAGGATACAGGCCATTCGTACTTGATCATATCTCGAAAAATAGCATTACGAATAACATTGTCACTAGATTGATGAATGAAGCCTCCTTGACCAGCAAGCAAGCACCATACGACCGTTATTACACCTACTATAACTAAGGTTCTCTTTGAGATAGTAATCTCTGAGATGGCTCCATCATCACTATTTGTGTATTTCTTGAAACTATACAAAGCGAAAGCAAGACACGCAGTAAAAACTATAGCAAACATTAAGCTGAACCAACCAAAAATGAAAAAAACTACAGGAATAGCAGAATACATAATAGTAGCGAAACGCAACTTAGAATATGAAAGCTTCATACTGTATCTTGAATCTCCTATCTCCCAAAAACATGCATAAACATCCTTTAGTAATAGTATCATCAAACTCTTGAATAACAAATAAAAATCCTCAATATCACTAGAATATTGAGGATTAATATGGAGCCGATTGCGAGACTCGAACTCGCGACCTGCTGATTACAAATCAGCTGCTCTACCAACTGAGCTAAGTCGGCGTAAATAACCAGATGCTTCACGCACGAGAAATTATATATAAAGACTGTTTTGATGTCAACCGTTTTACCAAAAGAAAATCGATAATGATATAATATAATCAAAACACAGAGCAGATTAAGTATAGGAGGCCCTCATGGCAATTATCACTATCTCGAGACAGAACGGAAGCCTTGGCGACGAAATAGCTCAGTACCTTTCTGACAAGCTTGGATGTGATATCATCGATCGAGAATATGCTTTATCAAACTTTTTTGGAGAGCAATCTTCCGGATCAATAGAGAGGCTTAACGAGAGTGCAAAGTTTTTCCTTTCTTCATCTTCAGGTTCTGATATTACTTACAAGGACATACTTATCAAGCATATCACGGAACTTGCTCAAGATGCTACTCCTGGTCACGACATTATCTTAGTGGGTCTTGGTGGTTGCGTTATATGTGCCAACTGCCCCTATGCTGTAAACATTCGAGTCTGCGCTAGTGAAGATACTAGAACTAACAGAATAGCTAGAAGATTCAATCTTGATTACGAATCGGCAAGAACTTCTGTTGAGACGGCAGATCGTAAACACAAAAGATTCGTAAGTGTTCTTTTCGAAAAAGATTTAAGCAACCCTGAACTGTTTGATATTACGCTTAATACGGACAACTCATCTGTAGAGGAAGCTTCCGCTGCTGCTCTTGCGCTAATCGAAGCGAAGAACAGACGCGCTAAGATTGCCATAGAGACCAAAGAAGTAGGCGCAATTGACCACCAAGCTGAAGCAATCGTCTTCAAAAATGATACCGAGGCGGAATTCGCTCACATCCTCGACATGTATGAGATTGAATGGCTTTACGAACCAAAAACCTTCCCTATCGAATATGATGCAGAAGGCAACATTAAAATGGCATTTTCTCCTGACTTCTATCTTCCTAAGTTTGATATCTACTTAGAGCTAACGACGATGGAGCAGAAATATGTGACTATTAAGAATAAAAAGGTACGTAAAGTACGCGAAATGTATCCTGGAACAAATGTCAGAATTGTATATAAGAAAGATTTCCTAAGTCTTGTCGAAAGACTTAAGAGATTTTGCTAATGAATCCAAAGCTTTTAAGGAAGGTGTTTTATGTCTCACATTCTTGGAAACAGCATCGAAATTAGTAGAATAGTATTTGATGAAGAGACTATCAGGAAACGTGTTATCGAATTGGGTCAAATGATTACCAAGGACTTTTACGGACAAGAAGTTGTCCTAATAGGGGTATTAAAAGGTTCTTTGTACTTTTTCTCGGATTTGTCTCGTTCAATAGATTTGCCATTGAAATTGGATACAATAGGCTTTGGATCTATCCCTGATACTACTTCAAGAACAGGGGTTGTTCGTATCACCAAGGATATCGATGTAGATATTACTGGCAAGTCAGTAATAATTGTTGAAGATGTTATTAGAACGGGTCTCACTACTGCCTATCTAATATCAAATATTGAATCAAAGAAACCAGCAAGCATATCGCTTTGTAGCATGCTTCTTAACCCAGATAGACTTCTTATGACTATTCCCGTTAAATACTATGGATTCGAAATTACGGACCAATGGCTTATAGGATACGGAATGGATTTAGACGAGGTTGGACGTAACTTACCATATATTGCCGAGACATCTCGCAAACAGTAATCTATTTATGATTAGATTTGTATTCTAAACAATGAAAAGGAAACTAGTACTAGTCTCCTTTCTTTGTTACATTCAAGCTACTATTGTAGCATACGAAAGCTCCAGCGAACCTCATCGATAACTCACCTAAGGAGTATGTATTCAATATCTCCGGCGCCCTTTACATCCTCACGAGTCTAATCTATCATAACGCTTAATTAACTGTTCTACCGACTCTAGCAACTAATCTAATATGCTATTCACCGACTGGTTCGACATTTCTCTGTTAGGCTTCCAACGTCACTCTCAAGTGCATCTACCTAAACCACAACGGTTACTCGGTCAGTTCAACTAAGTTGCTGTTTGTCGTTCGGACTTCGAATTCTACCTGTCGACGGTGACATCTCACCTAGTCGCGGAAATGATATCCGAATCAACTAAACTGTTACGATATGCGACTTGTTGATGTCACCATCTCGTCAATCGCTCTCGTCTTTCCCTACCTCAATAATCTTTAGCTTCGTTTCTTATAGAATCTCAATAATCGCTTGGGTCTCAGTACAACTAAGAAAACAACTCAATAACTAGATTCTACTTGTTTCTTCGGCTTCGCCATAAGTCTTCACACATATGGTTCTTCCCTACGCTCGCCTTATTGATTCGGGCGGCCTCCGTGAATGAAAAACTATCGTTTCCGTATTCTCTGGAGCTACTTATATTATAGTAGGCACTCCCTTGTAATACAACCGTAATAAAAGTTCAAAAAAACTGACATCTTCTTGTGCAACCTGTACACTTAGCACAAGCCATACGCCGTGGTATAATATAATGGTTGTGTGAATTGCACAGTATAAATTTGAAAGGGCTGCATATAGTAGCCCTTTTGTTTTGTGATAAATAGTCTATTATAGTGCCATTAGTGATTAATGATTATTATTATCTTATTATATGGTTTAGGAGCAATTGTTGACATTTTTGCTCGCCTAGTGATATACAAGCAATAGACTGGAAGGTGGTACTTATGTTCAAATTAATTGATTGGATAGCCGACAACATCGATAAAGATTCAATGCTTAGCAATGTTCTTATTCCTTTTCTTAACGTGCTAGCCATAGCAATATTGAGCTTAGTAGTATTAATAGTACTAAATTTAGTAACTAGCTTGCTTAAGAAGAGTAAGTCGAAATTCATCTCGAAAGTCTCTGATCTTGCTATGAGCAATCGCTTTCCAACTAAGTTTTCTTTGTTCGCAATAGTTCTTATTATTTCGAAGTGTGCCAACAGATTCCCTGGAATCGCCGATTTCATTGTAGATACATGCTTTTTCTTGTCGATTATCATAATGATGGTAGTTATTTCCAGTATCATAGACATAGCTAATGCATACTATATGACTAAGATGATTTCCAAGAAGCGCCCCATCAAAGGTCCACTACAAATTGCTCGAATTGTGATTTTTTTCGTGCTAGGCCTAATCATGATAGCAAAGCTAATCAATCAGAATCCTATCGTTCTTATTTCTGGAATTGGAGCCTTCACAGCTATTCTTTCTATTGTTTTTAAGGACGCGCTTCTTGGTCTAGTTGCGAGTATTCAATTGACCAGCGACGGACTTCTTCGTATTGGCGATTTTATTAGCTTACCAAAAGAAGGAATTGAAGGAACCGTTATGGACATCTCGCTCATGTCTGTTCGAATTCACGCTTTCGATAACACGATTTGTACTGTTCCAGCTTACACGATTCTCTCGTCAACTTTTCGAAATTGGTATGAGATTGAGAGAAATAAGAACCGCCAAATTAAGCTAATCGTTTGGATTGACTCCAACAGCATTAAAGCTTTAAACCAAGCCCAATCTAAAGCAACTACTAAAAAGTTCCCGGAAATAGAGTTAAGTAATATTCCCAATGCCGTTGATCCTACAAATTTATATATGTTAAGAATGTATTTACATGAAACGCTTAAAAACATCCCAGGTATTCGTAAGGATAGTCCAATAATATGTAGCACATCAGCTATGTCTAAAAGTGAAGGTAGCGGCATTCCGCTTGAGATAATCTGTTATACATCAAATATTGAGTATAATGCATTTTGTCAAACAACGTCATTAATATACGAGATGGTTATTTCTAAGGCAAAAGACTTCGATTTGGTTATTTATCAGAAATAGATTTTACTCTCTCTAGAAGCGCATCGCGGAGCTTATATAATTTCTGAACACTATTTTCAAGAAAGTAATAATGCAAAACATAGGGCACAAGCAAAACCAAAAATAGAACGCATAAAATAATCATCGGAAGGCTTATCGATATCGTCAAAGTTGCAAGACTAATTATCTCAAGAATTGCGAAAAGAACTGTCACGATCAGATGAATTAGCCTCTCATGCATAAAGAACGTTATCTTCTTCTCCAGCTCAATCTCGAAATCTTCAAGGTAAGAAAGAGTCGTGTCTTCTTTACTCATATCTAGAATCTTAACCACTTCGTCAATGTATTGAGAAATATATGCTTTCATAATCTTCACCTTCATACTACTTAAAGCGCTTATTAATATAGTTTACTACATTTCTCTTATTCCAAGTCCACATTGGAGCAATCAAAGAGGACTTAGGACCGTCTCCAGTCAAACGATGAACCACCATATCCTTAGGCAACAATTCTAGTGCCTTATCAACTATGTCGAAGTACTCCTGCATCTCGAGAACACTTAGTTTGCCTTCATTATATAACTCTTCGTATCGCGTCCCTTTGAGTACAAATAAACATGTGAACTTAATACCATCTGACTTACACTCGACAACATGATTCACCGTGTCAAGCATTCCTTCTATCGTATCTCCTTCAAGTCCAAAAATGACATGAGTAATTACATTGATGCCCTCTTCCTTCAGTTGGATAATCGTGTCGTCATACTCTTGCGTAAAAAAACATCTATTAAATCTATAAGCTATCTCGTCATTAGAGGTTTGAAGTCCTAATTCTACAAAAATTGGACAAATCTTATTAATGCGGCTTAGCATCTTTATCATCTTATCGCTAATACAGTCCGGTCGAGTTGCTATTGAAATAGCTCTTACTCTCGGATGATTAACCGCTTGAGAAATAGCATCCTCCAAGAAACCAACTTCACAATATGTATTGGTAAAACTCTGGAAATAAGCAATAAACCCTGTGCCCTCATCTGTCTTAGTCTTGAGCTTATCTATCGCCAAATCAATTTGGTTTACTACAGAAATGTTGCATAAAGAAGCGAACTCACCAGAACCCTCTCCAGAACAAAAAGCACAACCTCCTACCCCTTTACTTCCATCTCGATTCGGGCAAGTTACAGGCAAACTAATAGCAGCCTTATACATCTTGCATCCAAATCTATCTTTATAATAATCATTAGCGCTATAATATCTCATTTCAATTCCGAACCAGGTTTCCCACATATTCCACCCTCAGTCCGCGAGGGATCAAAGTTACCCAAATCACCATTAAGCTCAACAAGCCTCTTTATTGCTCCAGAACCATATCTTCTATTAATCTCATCTACAGTATTATCTAGTTTCTTCTCTCTATCAAGTTTCTCACAATCATCAAATATCGACAATTGAATTCCCTCGTTCTTCGAGATGAGCTTAGTACACCTTACACCAACACTTCGAATAGCCGCATGCCAATTATAGGATTCTCTGAAAAGCTCCAATGCCGTCTCATAAATCTCCTTCTCATTATTTGATGGTTCAAATAGAACTCTTTGCTTCTCATACGAATTTAAATTCTTGTCTCTAACCCATATTTGAACAACGGTTCCTAATAATTCATACTTGCGAAGTCTTGACGCAACACTAGCTGCAAGCGAATGCATAACTCCCGACACATCCTTGATGTTTCTCATATCCGAAGAAGGAGTTGTCGAATTTCCTACTGACTTAATGTCCCTCTTATAATCATTCTTCATTACTTCGTCATCGTCCAATCCATTCGCATAACGCCACAACATAACGCCGCCCTTGCCAAGATACGAAGATAAATAGCTCTCACTTGCATTTGCAAGATCCCCAATAGTTCGTATATTAATCTTATGAAGGCTCGCTTTGGTCGATCTTCCTACAAAAAGCAACTCCTCAACAGGTAGCTTCCATACAACATCTCGGAACTCCTCTTCGCTAAAAACCGTGGTAGCATCAGGCTTCTTATAATCCGAACCTAACTTGGCGAAAACCTTGTTAAAGCTGACTCCTACTGAGCACGATAAGCTAAACTCCTCTTTAACCCTTTGCCTTATCTCATCAGCAACCGACTTCGCGTCTCTATCCAAGCAGCTCTCGGAGATATCAATCCAACATTCATCCAGACCAAATGGCTCGACTCTATCGGAATATTCACTATACATCTCCCTTAATCTCTTAGAGTAAAATGAATACTTCTCAAAATGTGCCTCGGCTTTAACTAAGTTTGGACACTTCTGCTCTGCCTTCCAAATAACCTCGGCAGTCTTAACCCCAGCTGCAGAAGCTAGATAATTCTTCGCTAGGACAATTCCATGACGTTTCTCAACGCTTCCAACTACAGCCATTGGGACATTGCGATACTCGGGATGCGCAATCATCTCAACTGAGGCAAAATAGCAATTCTGATCGACATGCAAAATTCTTCTCTTCATAGTAGTATAATTTTAGCATACAAACTTACGTTTGTATTCACACATAAGAGTCATTTATCGTTCTTTTCGAGCAAAAATTACCTGTTTGTATGGTTTTACACATTGGAATTTTTATTAAGTAAAGGAAATTATAAATTAATTGTGAATAGAGTTGTAATAATCAAATTGTTGTCTATAATTAAGATATATATATCAAAAATTAAAAAGATGTTCAAATGCATGGAGGTATAAGCATGGCACAACATAAGATTCTATTGGTAGATGATGATACAGATATTTTGGAAATCAATCGTACTTTCCTTGCTAGTGAAGGATTTGAAGTACTTACTGCTACTACTATTGCTCAGACAATGGAGAAGATTCAGATACATAGTTTCGATTGCATCGTTTTGGATGTAATGCTACCTGATGGAAGTGCATTCGAGTTGCCTCCTAGAATTGCAGTTTACTCTAAGGCTCCTATTATTTTCTTAACTGCTAAGGAGCAAGTTGAAGATAAGATTCAGGGCTTCAAGGTTGGCGCGGATGACTATATTACTAAACCATACTCGCTTCCTGAGTTAAGCTTGCGTATAAATGCTCATATTAGAAGAAATATGAAGAGCGAAGGCTTCCTTATGGAGTTTGCGCCTTTGAAGATTAACATAAAGACTCGTGAGGTTCTTTTAAAGGAGATGCCTGTTCATCTTACAAATCGCGAGTTCGATATTCTCAGACTATTAGCTGAGACACCTAATGTTATCGTTCCTTTCTCACGAATTTACTCTCATGTATGGGGTGATGATTCACCTTGTGATAATCACCTTGTAATGGTAAACATCTCATATCTACGTAAAAAGATGGAGAAGATTGCACCAGAGATTACTTTTGTTAAAACAGAATGGGGCACAGGTTATTCTTTTGCTTATCCTCCTGTAAAAAACAGTTTGCATAGTGAATACTGATTAACCAATTCGAAAGCCTCTTAATAAACTGAGAGGCTTTTCTCTTTTACATTACTTGTGAACCGGGGTTCCTTCAATGGATAAGATAAAGAGGACAAAAAGAATAGTATTCAAGTCTTCGTTAAGATCGAAGCTCTTATTTGCTATTCTTTTTATTTTTGTATTTATTTTAGTTGGATACGTTAATACTGTTATTAACTCAAGAGTTGATAGCGGTATTACTTTTCACGAAGACACTCAAACCTTCGATTTTGCACAAGATGAGATTAGTGAAGACGATCAAGTAATCATAGGACAGAATTGGATATTTGTTCCAAATTTAACTGATGATGTTTTTCTCACACAAGATTATGAATTTGATGACTATCTGGATGGTATTTATGCATCAAATGTTTCGATCTCTTCTGACGGATGGAATGATCTTGGAAATGACGTTGAATGGCATAACACTACTGAGAAGAAAGGCATTTCTGCAGGAGATTTAATTGCAAGCGATAATAATTATCTTCATTCAGCATACCTTGCTCGAATCGAATTGCCAGAAGATATTCAAACAATTAATATAAGTATTCCTGAAATTGATGGAATAGCACATGTCTACTGCAATGGCAGGCACCTCGGAAATCTCGGCCACCTTAATTCCTTTTATGATATTGAAATAGATCCTTCATGCGGATACTCTGCCGTCTCGTTAACAGCTAATAGCGACCATGAGTTGAATATAATAATATTCGTAACATCTGACAATCTTACGCCTTCACCTGGAATATTAGCTTTTCCTTCATTCGAAAATAGCTTATCCGAAGTTAGGGCAATAGCGTTATCAACCGCTTGGATAGTTATTGTTGTTCTTCTTGCGACAATAGCTACAGTAGGAGGAAGAATTCTATCTAAGACATTTAGAGATGTTCGTAAGTTCTACTTTTTTTGTGGATTGAACCTATCTTTCTTCTTGTATTTCCTAATTGATGGCAACTACATAATAATGAATGGGCTTACAAAGAGTCTTTTCACTTTTGTATTATTCATTGCTTGTGCTACTATGTTTTATTGCTTCATTTCCTCGCTTTTCGTGGATAAAGAGCTATTCGAAACGATGCCTTTTCTGCAAATTGACGCAATAATCGTTTGCTTTGTTGGAATTGCAATAGTGTGCCTTGTTTTGCTTGATATTAATCTGTTCTATTCAAACTATTTATACAATTCATCTCTGGTGTTCATGATTGTAACCTCGTGCCTTTGTCTTGGCAAGGTAATCTTCATACATATTGAAGAAAGAAATTCCACAATTGGACTATGTTCAGCCGTAACTAGTATTTTCTTTCTCAGTTTCATGCTATCAAGCAATAACCAAATACTGAATATCTCGTCTTATTCTATTTTTTACATTTTGGCGCTTTTTTCTATTGAATTTGTTTTCGTAACTAGATATGTTAATCAATACCTTATTCTTAAGAACTCAGCAAGTCACATGCAATACGTAATCAAAGAGAAGACTCAAAATATTCAAGATATTAACCGTAGCCTTCTTTTAACAAATAAGAGTCTTATTGAGAATGAGGAAGCTCGTAAAAATATCATGTCTAATGTTTCGCATGACTTAAGAACACCTATTGCTGCGATTCGCGGATACGCTGAACTAATGCTAACTACCAAGGATACTATGACAGAAGATATGCGAATAGCGTTTTTACAGAATATCATTCGCCGTTCTCAGCAAATGGAGCGAATAGTGTCTGATATCGTTGAGCTAAGTCGAATGGAATCAAGTGGATCGGAATTCAACTTCATGGACATTTCGCTTAGCGAGTTACTTGACGAGATTTTTTCGCTTTTCTATCAAGATACGCACGACAATGGCAAAACACTTAAGATTTCTCTTCCAGAGGATGATTTGCTAATAATTAAGGCTGATCCGAGAAAGCTTAGTCGCGTTTTCGAGAACTTAGTCTCAAATGCCATCAACTATACTGGCGATTCAGCTACCATAGAAATTAAGGCATGGAGAAGCGGCGAAGACAAGCCTTTTGACGAGCAAGAAATACACGTCACAGTAACTGATAACGGAATCGGTATTCCAAAGTCCGAAATCCCTATGATTTTCGATAGATTTTATAGAGCTAAGAACTCGGGTAAGAATATTAAAGGTACAGGTCTTGGCCTCTCGATTGTTAAGCTAATAGTCGACAAGCATCAGGCGAAAATCTCTGTTGATAGCATTCTTGATGTTGGAACCACATTCCACATAGTTTTCAGAGCAAGCGAGTAAAATAGAATAGCACGCAGATTGAAAATTCATGCGCGAAAAAGCTCTTCATGAAGAAGAGCTTCTAGTAACCATCATTCAATACGATTCAGCTTAACCAATCGACTGAAAGTAGTTGTTCAAATCCTCAATCAATGCATCGCAATCCATGTTATGAACTATGCAAGCCTCTTCAATTGTTTCTCCAGAAGCTAGTGCACAGCCTAAGCAATGCAAACCTGCTGAAGCAAGAATAGGAGCAGTTCCCTCGCTAGCCAAAATAACGTCTCCAATAATTGTATCCTTGTTAACTATCATTTCACACCTCCATAAGGCTATCATTCACCTTGCTTAATCATAATACACTATATGCATTGTAATGTCATATCAAAAAAACATAACATCACACCTGATACTTTGACAAAAAGGGTTGACACCATTGTGCTTTCAGTAGATAATGGAAATGCAAAATTGCCTAAAGGAGGCTTAATATGAATAAGACAGATCTTATTGAGACTATTGCGAACAGTACTAATCTTACAAAGAAGCAGTCAGAGGCTGCACTCAAGGCTACACTAGAAGCTATTGAGAATGCTTTGGCAAAGGACGAGAAGGTTGTTCTTGTTGGATTTGGTACATTCAAGACTAAAGCACTCGCTGCACGTAAGGGACGTAATCCAAGCACAAACGAGACAATTGATATTCCTGCTTCTAAGGCAGCTGTTTTCAAGGCTGGTAAGGAACTTAAGGATATCGTAAATGGCTAATTAATTGTTGATTAGTAATCTATACCACCGTTTCACGACGGTGGTATTTTTTTGCATGTTTCTTGATACAGCATAAGGATTAGAGATATTGTCCTCATTTTAGATTCACCCAGCTTGCTCTTTCTGATTGAATATCTGACATCTCTTTCCATCTGCGAGTAAGTCATCTTCAAATGAGATGCAACTCTTGAGTAAAGAATCTTCATAGATAGATTTGTAGTGGATACTAGTTTTATACTTTGAACCATCTTACAAATAATAAAAGAACCTACCAAGGTCATATCAAAACCATTCTCTCTCATGGTTTGTAAAACTAATTCATTGAATGACTCCGTTTCATTTAAGGAAGCTTTATTTACAACTCTCTCCTGCGCTATCTGGGTTACCTTCTCTGCAGCATAGTTGGCGCTGCGCCTTGCATCCACCATATAGTGAAGTCTCCCAGCGGTATCCATTATTCCTACTATACCCTTATCTCGCATAAAACTATTAACGTTATCTAGAATGCCCTTATCATTGCAGATAACATAAATACCAGTTTCCCCCTCCATCATAGGTGAGTATCCAAAAACAGACTTACTTGTCGCATACATGATAAAACCTCCTTGTGATCAAATGTTAACAGTACGAACATTCTTTCACACTCGGAGGTATCATTTCAATGCAAATTGTCTCATTGATATTCTTCGTAATCCAAAGGTTCTAATGTAGTTCCAGCCGTAGCAATTAACTCAAGGCTTCCAGCAAAACCAGCGTTTGGAGTGGTCCTAACTTTAACCGTATCTCCAACATTAGGAAGAACATTTAAAGGATTTAAGTAGTACCTATGACCGTCAACTTCAATATAATTATTAAAGTACGCAATATCAGTAACAACTCCCGTATGGGTCTCCAAGGTGTCATTGATCATTGATGACAAATCCAGAAGTCTTGGCCCAGTAAGGAAACACAAATCAAGTACTGCAAAAATTGCAAATATAAACGGAAGAAAATAGGTCAGCACATGCTTTGTTTTACGCTTCTGGTTACGCGAGAAGGTAACAATAATTACCGCAATAAGCGCGATAGTAACCAAAGAATGAGCTATCAAATTTACCACATAATACTTCATTCATCGTCTCCAAGACAAACACATAGTACGCAATCTACAGCAAAATCATGTTCTTCAACAGGAAGCGCTGAGAATAGTTGAAAGTCATAGCAAACACCTGCTGTAAATGGAACTTTCCCCTTAGAAAGGCAAGAGTTGAGGTATCTATCATAATACCCACCACCTTGTCCTAGTCGTTGCCCATCCTCCGTATATGCTACAGCAGGAACAAACATCAAATTTATCTCATCCGAATCAACTAAGGTGCAATCAATCTTTGGTTCTAATATTCCGTAGCTACCCTCTGTAAAATCCTTTTCGAAATCCTTAACTTCATAAAAATCCATTCCAGTTCCCTTAACTCTAGGGAAGCAGACTCTCTTGCCAATACTAACAAGATATTCGGCTACCTTATCGCAAGGCAATTCGCCATTCACTGTTTTATATAAGGCAACACAACTGCTGTTGCTTATCGCTTCCTTAAAATCGTCATCTATCTCATCAGACAGCAAGCTATTCGATAGCATATCATTTGCGTATTCCATTTGCTCAGCGCTAATCAGGTTTCGTCTTGTTCTAATCTCGTTACGCATCTGCGTCTTAAGAATTGATTGATTCATACTATCAGCCTCCCATTTCCATATACATGAAATTATACACTACTTATTGACCGAGCATTACCATAAAAGAGGGATAGTCAATAATATCTATACCTAGTTCCTTAGCTTTCGTAAGCTTACTTCCAGCACTATCGCCAGCTAAAACAAAGCTAGTCTTTGATGAGACTGACGAAGAGACCTTGCCGCCATTACGTTCTATCATTTCCGTTATTAAATCTCGCGTGGTGTCAAAAGTTCCAGTAATTACTATCGTCTTCCCTTCGAGAATACTGCTATCAGGACTGTTATCTTCTTGAACAAAACTAAGTCCCGCATTTCTAAGTCTTTCTAATATTGCAACTGTCTCGGCATCATGGAAAAATTCAAAAATTCCTTGTGCAGAGACTTCACCAATCTCTTCAACTTCAACTAAGTCTTTTACTGAAGCTGCCATGATAGCGTCAATCGACTTATAGTGACGAATTAATTCCTTGGACGTAGCTTTTCCGACATTAGGAATGCCAAGCGAAGCTAGAACCTTATCAACGCCTTGAAGTTTTGTTGCCTCTTCTATAGAACTTAGAATCTTATCCGTATTTTTCTTGAGTCCAAAAACATGCTTGTCCAACAGTTCCTCATATCTTGTCTTCAAGTCGAAAATGTCAGCTACACTTTCTACAAATCCCTCTTCAATAAGACTTCTAATGTACTCTCTTCCAAAGCCCTTAATGTTCATGCAATCTCTAGAGACGAAGTTCACTATTCTTCCCTCAAGTGTTCCTTTACATGAAAAATTCAGGCACTTAAGATCAGCCGCACCTTCCTCCCTTTTAAGAACATGACCGCAAACTGGGCAAGTGCTTGGCATTATGTAGGGCTGCCAATCTGCTTTTCTCTTTTCTTTAATTACGCTCTTAATCTTAGGAATAATCTCTCCCGATTTATACACGAGAAGCGTGTCACCTATACCAATCTCCAACTCATCAATAAAGTCCTGATTATGTAATGTCGCTCTCGATACTGAAGTTCCACAAAGCTGAATAGGATCAAAAATCGCAACCGGGGTAACTCGGCCAGTTCTTCCTGTGTTGACCTCGATTTGTCGAAGAATGGTTTCTTTCTCTTCAGGTGGGTACTTGTATGCTATAGCCCATCTTGGGAACTTGATAGTGTTACCTAGTACTTTTCGAGCATCAAGATTATTAATTTTTACTACTGCACCATCGATATCATACTCGAGGCTGCCTCTAAGCTTTCCAATCCTGTCAACAGCATCCCATACCTCATCAGCTGTCTTGCAAGTGAAGTAAGTCTGTATTACCTTAATATCATTACTTTTGAGATACTCATACCCCTCGGAATGCGTCTTGAACTCACGCCCTCTTACCTCTTGAATGTTGAAAATAAACAGGGACAAATTTCTCTCTTGGGTGATTCTTGTGTCAATTTGCCTTAGTGTGCCTGCAGCGCAATTGCGTGGATTCGCGAAAACTTTCTTTCCCTCCTCCTCGCATCGAGCATTGACCTCAGCAAAAGCTTCGCGAGTCATGTATACCTCCCCGCGGATTTCGATATACTCTACAGGGTTTAGAAGCGCTGTTACAACGTCATTTATTTTCTTAGCGTTCTTTGTTACATCCTCGCCTTCAGTAATTCCATCACCTCTTGTTATTGCCTTAGTTAGCTTACCATTCTCATATCTAAGCGCTAGAGAAAGGCCGTCTATCTTCGTCTCGACAAGAAACTCGATCTCATCGCCCAAGTCATTCTTAACAGAATTAACAAACTCGTACACATCCTCTTTATTAAAGACATCTTGCAAACTCAGCATAGGAACATTGTGCTTAACCAAAACTCCCTTTGTTGCCTTCCAGCCAACTCGAAAAGAAGGAGAATTCTCCTTATCAACAATCTCTGGATTCTCTTTTTCTATCTCTTTCAATCGACGATTAAGAGCATCATACTCCGCATCGGAGACGTCCGAAGCGTTATCGTCATAGTATTGATTACAATAGAAATTCAGTTTTTCAACAAGCTGCGTATACTCCTCGTGAATACTAGGTGTAAGCTTAGTATCCAACGGTTTCTCATCAAATAGACTCATTTGTCTATTATTCGGATCAGACATAATTAACCCTTCTTTCTTGAAAAAGAGTAATAAATAACAGGAAACGTCAATAGAATTGCAAAAAATAAACCCCAAACAAGAGCAGGAAGCGACATTAGCTTGTTATAAGCATAAGCTATGTTTACTGGGCAATATCTGCCTGCATAAGCTATGTATTTCCATGCCTTCCCAAGTTCAAACAATGGTCTGAATACTAGACCTGCAATAAGCGAAATGGGAATCGAATAAACGAATACATCACTAATCCAGATTAGTATCTTATTCATCTTAAATAGTATTAGCAGAATCATTGCTAATACAATCGAGATAAGAACTGTAGCCATTACTATATCTACTGTTCCACTATTCAAGCAACTAAATACAAAAACCAGTAAGCTTACACAAGCACAAATAGCGCCTATGTACTTACCGACCTCAGTCTTCGTAATTAACAGAAGAACAATCGTAATTGCTGTCAAAGACAACAAAATCAATGTTGTCCCTACGCTTCTATGCGGTTCTATATTAATCTTCTCAAATATATGCGCGAATGAATCATATAAAATCTGTGCATAATATCGAAAGGGTAGCGACAAAGGAAGCCCCCACAAGAATAATAGTATAATAGCAATTACTCCTGAACGCTCTTCACTTCTCAATAATATTAACCTTCAATCTCATATGGATCATATTCTGAAAGTAGTTCCTTTAATACAGCAACCTCTTCAACATTCAATGAAAGTCCCTTGCCAACCTTCTCATGATTAGGACCCCAATCGCGAATATCAAGCTTAGGCTTTCCATCATTCCACTTAACGATATTTACTTCCCTATTCCAGCCGGACTTGTTAGTAGCAAGAATGCCAATGGTCTTGATTATTTCTGATTTAATCTCAGTTCTAGGCATAATACGTTCCTCCAAAACAGTAAAACTAAAGTACAATAAAACTATATTTGACTTTGCATTAATAATACACGAAGATTATAGCATAATAAAGATAATTAAATAAAGAGGAGATAAGATGTGTCACCCTTAGTACTATCAATACTAATTGTTTGCTTCACTTTCATCATAACAGGTGGAGTAGTTCTTTTTGTTTTCGCGATACGAGAGCCAAGAACTCTAGATGTATCTTATGTTAAGTTATCGACTGATAAGTACCAAGCAAATCATTCAAAGAAAGTTTGTCCTTTTACCAATTGTCCTATTTGTGTGCTTCCAACCTCTCATTCCATCAACAAAAAAGCAAAGCTACGCGTTTTGTTTTTTTGCGACTTGCACGTTGAACTCTGCTTCATTTCTGCTAATAGAATAATCGAGATTCTTGATTCTGAAATTCCCAATTTTGGCATTGACGCTGTAATATTTGGCGGCGACTTCGTCAATGAAACGAAGGGGTTTGATCTAGCAAAATCATACATCAATTCTATCTCAAAGGCATGTAAGGAACGCAATATTCCTTTCTTTGGAGTACTTGGCAATCATGATGTGAAATTATCAAAGGAGCAAGTAAACAGCCTAGACTTCACTGATATTTGCGATGAATCGATAGTACTTAAAGGTTCGGATGGAACTGAATTCACATTCGAGGGTATAGGTGATTCAGGAAGAGATCAACGAGTATGGTATCAACCTCCGATTGTAAAGAAGACAAGAGAGCAAGTAAGAAAAAACGTCATTTTGTTGGCTCATAATCCTGACTCCATTCTATATTTCGAAGACGAGAGAATGCCCGATTATATGCTTTCAGGGCACATTCACGGAGGGCAAATCAGAACTCCAATTGGAATTGAGTTTTCGAGAGTTAGGAAGGACGTTTTGCCTAAGCAAGGCGTAATTAGTGGCGTTTACGATTACAAGGACACGCGTTTATTTATCTCAAGAGGTTTAGGCTGCGTCTTGATTCCTTTGCGATTGATGTCTCAGCCAGAAGTTTCTGTAGTTGAGTTCTATGATTGATTCCCTCTCCACTTAAAAAAGAAGCGATGCGACCAATTAGATCACACCGCTATAGTTTTTCGAATACTTAGATAATGAAAGAATGAGAGAATTTGATTAAATCTTGCACTCATCGATTTCCCAAATCTCCTTCGCATATTCTTTGATTGTTCTATCAGAAGAGAAACGGCCAGAATTGCATATATTAATCCAGCACTTCTTAGCCCAAAGCATCTCATCCTTGTAATCCATATAAACGCGGTCACGCGTCTTACGATAATCGTCGAAATCGCCAAGAACATAATATGTATCACCTGGTTGCCAAGCAGACCCATAAATTAGACCATTGTACAGATCACGGAACATTCCGGTGCCATCATCGTTGAAAGTGCCATCGACTAATCTGTCGAGAACCTTCTTAAGTCCTGGAATATTCTCATACTGCCAGTTAGGATTGTAATATCCCTTAGTTGATACCAAATCATCCGCACGACAGCCGAAAATATAAATGTTATCAGGGCCTACTGACTCAGAAATCTCTACATTCGCGCCATCGTATGTTCCAAGAGTAACCGCACCATTCATCATGAACTTCATGTTGCCTGTTCCCGATGCCTCAAGCCCTGATGTTGAGATTTGTTCAGAAATATCAGCCGCCGGGAACATCTTCTCACCATTTGATACATTGTAGTTTGGCACGAAAAGAACGGATAATCTTCCCTTCATATCCGGATCGTTATTAACTAAGTTTGCTATTTCATTAATAAACTTAATGATAGCCTTCGCCCTAAAGTATCCAGGTGCAGCCTTAGCACCAAAAAGCACCGTAACAGAAGGCATTGACAGTGAAGGATTCTCCTTGATTCGATCATAAAGGTTTAGAGTGTAAATAGCGTTTAGTAGCTGCCTCTTATACTCATGTAGTCGCTTAATCTGCACGTCAAATACAGAATTCTCATCAAGTTCTATTCCAAGAGTATTCTTTGCATACTCAGCAAACTTATGCTTATTATTCTTTTTTATTTCAAGAAGTCTAGATAGAACCTTAGGATCGTCTTTATACTTCTCTAATTGCTTAATATCCTCCAAATTAGTTACCCAATCCTCGTTACCAAGAAGCTCGGTAATAAGGGCAGAAAGCTCAGGATTACAAGTTCTAAGCCATCTTCTAGGCGTTACACCGTTTGTCTTATTCGAAAACTTATTTGGGTAAATATCATACCAATCCTTGAGAGTCTTCGCTTTAAGAATATCAGTATGAAGTGATGCAACACCATTAACTGAGTGAGCACAATATACCGCCAACCAAGCCATGTGAACTTTGCCATCTGCAAGAGGCGACATCGAATCAATAAGAGCTGAAGATAAGCCTTGCTCATACATTTGTACTCTAAACTGATTATTGATTCCTTCTACAATCTCAAAAATTCTTGGAAATAAAAATCTGAATATCGAAACATCCCACTTCTCAAGAGCCTCAGCCATGATTGTGTGATTAGTATATGCGAAAGTATCTTGGCAAATTGTCCAAGCCTCTTCCCATTTAACGCCATTCTCATCAACAAGAATTCTCATCAACTCTGGAATACCAATTACTGGGTGAGTATCGTTGAGTTGAATCGCATTATACTTCGCGAAGTCACGCAAATCTTCTCCGTGAACAGCCTTATAACGACGAACGATATCCTGAAGTGAAGCTGATACAAAAAAGTACTGCTGTCTTACTCGTAAAACCTTACCATCATAGGAAGTATCGTTAGGATACAAAACCCTCCAAATATCACTAACACGATTGCGTTGTACTACAGCATCGTCAAAACGCTGAGAATTAAACAAATTGAGGTCAAATTCCTGCGCTGGCTCAGCCTTCCACAATCTTAATAGGTTTATATTCTTAGTACCAAATCCCGTAATAGGCAAATCACAAGGTATAGCCCAAACATCCATATCGTTATAATGAACCTTAACCTTAGATTCATATCTGGACAAAATGAAAGGATATCCTCTCTCCATCCAGCTGTCTGGATATTCCTTCTGGAAGCCATTCTCTATAGTTTGCTTGAAAAGTCCATAACGATACATAATTCCATATCCAGTTACAGGATAATTAAGCGTCGCACAAGAATCCAAGAAACAAGCAGCAAGTCTTCCAAGGCCACCATTACCTAGCGCCGGATCAGTCTCTTGCTCAAGTATATCGGTTAGATTGAAACCAAATGATTCCAAAGCTTCCTTAGCCTGATCATAAATACCTAGGTTAACAAGATTATTAAGTAGCGATCTTCCTTCAAGGAACTCCGCTGAAAAATAGTGAGCTTGTCTTACATTATCATATGCTTCTCTTGTATCTTCCCAATCATCAGAGATAAGTTCAATTACGCTCTTTGATAGAGCCGTCCAATAATCTCTAGCCGATGCCTTCTCTAACGAATAACCGGTTTCTGCTCTTACATGAGCTTGCATCAATCTAGATAGTTCTGTAGATGAAACTTCTTTCTTCATTTCACATGCATGCACAAAGCATGCCCCCCCTTTGTATTAAATACCCGATAATAATAACAGTCTGAAGGGTAATAGGTCAATTAATATAATAAAGATTTGAATTATATATAAGCATATAATAAAATCAAATGTGCGTACTCGCGCAAATGAATGATTCTATAAGATTAGTAGGTAACATATATGATAACCATCTTGTATTATTCCGTGGCAACATTGCTTGGTTTAGCTTTTGGGCTAGTCCTTACTCCCATTTTTAAGGTTATTCCAGAAAAGTGGCTACAAGACTATGGATTCAATCCAAAGGCAGCTAATTTTCGCATTTCTAAGAGAATGAAATTCTTACCTCATGGCGTTATTGCTTCCTTGTTTTGTATTCTATGCAATGTGAGCTTTGTTCTCATTTCAAGGAGTTCAATGGACTCTGGCTCATGGCTAAGGGTTGCAGTTTTTGCTCTAGCTGTTCCTATGTTTTTCTTGGTTTTGATGGCCGATAAGCTTAATAGAATTATCCCTGACGAGTTCTCAATATATATCGCGGCACTTGGAATACTCGCTATCGCGTCGGATTATGTTAACGGAAGCATTTGGTTTTCGCCAGAAGCAGCATGGTTTGCTCCTTTGATAAACCATATTGGCGGAGCAATTATTGGCGGAGGTCTTTTATGGCTGATAGGATTTATTAGCGAGACTTTCTTTGCACGAGAAGGCATCGGTCAAGGTGATATGAGGCTTCTTGCCGCTTGCGGGCTAGTTTGTGGAATATATGGTTTGGTTGTAATTTTTTATGTTTCTGTAATCAGTGCTGCTGTAATAGCTATACCGCTTCTTGTCAGAAAGCAGATTAGACTATCCAATGAAGAGAATCTTATTCGAAGCTCATCTAATCCTATTGAGAAACGTAAGGAAATAGAGCACTCGAAGGAAATGATTCATTTTGCGGATGACCCTGATTACTTGGCCTTTGGACCATTTTTAGTTGTTGGTGCGACCATATTTTTGGTTGCTGAGCCTTGGATTTATGAGAAGGCACATGGTTTACTAGATATTTTAGGAGTGTTATTTTGACAAGTAAAGTAAAGAACAGTGGCGTCTCAAACGTCATTAAATTGATTAAGAAGGCGTTGAATCATCATTTTGGATACCCCGTTCTTATGAATTGGGGATATCCGGTGATGTATATGTCCGTGGGACTTGCGCTTATTTTTTGCATCAAACTCGTAATAGCTCGCTTAAATCCCGACTTCTCGACTACATCTGTCGTTGGACAAGCGATACTAATGCCTTTGCTCGTGCTTATAGCGTTAATTTTTCCAGGTGCATCCATGTGCGAGAGATCTAGAATTAATGCTAATGGCAAATTCACAGGTATCGGGCCGCTATTTACTGCTTTTCTTTCTGGTGCGCCAACGCTACTTATTTACTACGCATTTCATAACATTAGCAGTTGGATGTCACTTACTCTTTTCGAAAAAATGCTTTTTCCATCATTCTATTTTGCCAAGCCAGAAGGATTTGGAATTAACGGAATTCTCGCTTTTATTGCTGGAAATGCAATTCCTGCTTTAGGCGTTTGCTTCTTCTTTTTTGGTCTCATATGGTCGAGATTTCGTAAAAGTAACAAGAAGATTGCCGCACTTATCGTATGCGCTTTGTTAGTTTTGTTTAGTGTAAACCCAGTAGACTCCGCCTCAATTCTAGTGATTGCTCTTTGGTGTTGCTTCCTAAGAGATAGAGCTGGAAATATCTGGGCTCCTTTTTCTTGCATGATGGGTGCTTTCCTTACGAGCTTTTTTGTCCAGGATTTTGTATCGATGGTAGATATTACTTCAGTTCAATCAGCCTCTGACATTAACATTACTTACTTTTACTCTTCTTTTCCAGCGCTACTAATTAGTGCGATTCTGTTATTCTTCTTTATGCGTTTACTTAATGATTTCTATATCTCGTACAATGATTCGCTATTTATTACCAAGGAAGAACAGGCAACATATGAAGAGACGGAAAGCAAAATACCTGAGCTTGCAACTGGGTTTAATGCACCTTTTGTTTTCGGATTAATAATTATCGTGGTAATATGGATACTAACAATATTGGGAGTGCAATTATGAGTAATATGACTAGATACGAGAAGGATAGAGCTTCGGTAATGAGTATGATTAAGTTCATTCTCATCACCTCAATTACTTTCGTTCTCGTTTATTTTTCGACGAAGGTAGTAGCTGTTCTAATTCCATTTTTAATTGGTTTTATCTTAGCTAAAACCAGTTTTGCGATTGCATTACCGTTATCTAAATTTGACAAGACGGACTCTAAGACAATAATAAATAAGCATTTAACTCTAAGTCAAAGAAAACAAGGTTTCTGGTTTAAATTTACTCATCCAGATGGATATAAACCTCCGAAGAGCTCGAAAACAAGAATTGCAATTTATGTATATGTATTGTTGCTAATTATTCTTGTTATTGCTACTGTTGCTGGAATACTATCCTTGATTTCACAAGGTTCTACCGCGATTGAAAGACTATCAGAGCTTGCTACAAATACCAATTTCTCTTCGATTGTTGATTTAGTGCACTCTCTTCTAGAGGGACTATCAGTAGAAAATGGCGGTTTCATTACATCTGAAATGATGTCCGTTATTGATGAGAACGTTATCAATTTTACAAACAGTGCTATAGCTGCGATTCCTACAATAGTATCTTCTGTTGGATCTTGGATTCTCGATACTATTCAGAGCCTTCCCTATGCTATTTTTGCAATTATATGCGTAATTCTTAGCGGATACTACTTCATAAACGATGGACCTGAGGTAATGAAGTTCTACCTAAAGAGCATTCCAAACAAGTCCTTTAGAAAGAAATCTTTGAGCCTGCTAAATGACTTATCTGTTACTCTATTCCGTGTATTAGGTGGATACACTTCACTACTAGTTATTACTCTTGTTGAGTCCTTAATTATATTCAAGATAGCTGGAGTAGAATATGCATTTATTCTGGCTTTAGTCACTGCTCTTCTTGATTTCCTTCCTGTACTTGGAATATCAGCCACGATGATTCCAATTATCGTGTATTGCTTTGCTTCAGGTAACTACTTTGGGGTCGCAGTTATTATTATCGGAATGGCTATTATGACTGTCATTCGTCGAATAATTGAGCCAATAATATTGGGTAAATCAATGCACGTTCATCCACTCTTAATGCTTCTGGGCATGACTCTTGGCGTATTTATTTGGGGGCCTATTGGTTTTCTTCTAGGACCTACTGTTATGATTATCATTATTCAAGTAATTAAGGTGTTCGAGATAGACAAAAAGATTAGTTCTTTCCTATCAAGAATTCTTTCTAAGTTTATGAAATCGCCAGAGGAAGATGATGATGAAGATAATGGGGAAGACTTAAACAAACGCAAAAATTCATATTTCGATAAATCGGAAGCAATTAAGAAGGCTGCAAAAGAATCTTCCAATGTTGTTCTCTAAGATTTTGTTATGCTCTCGTAGAAGGAGCTATACCAGCGTCCTTGTCACCATCTCTACTTATGAATGTCATTTTTGATAATTCCACATCGCGGTCAAACTTAACATAATATGTCATTTGGGCATGCGGAGTGGAATCAATGACTTCCATATCCTCGTTATACAACGATACGGCCTTAAGTGGCTCACAATAGCCCTTAGGAGTCAAAACATTAACAGTATCGCCTACGAATAGTTTATTGCGCTGACTGACCTTGTGAAGGCCTGTAGAGGCATCGTAGCCATCAATAACACCTACAACAAACGCGGGTTTGTTGTAAGATTTGTCATAAACAATCTTGGCATCTTGACCGGGATTATCAAAAAAGAAACCCGTCGAGTAGTCTCTATGAACTACTTTGTCAAGAATATCCTTCCATCGCGAGTCAACTTCGTACTTCTCACCACTAAAATACTTATCAACAGCCTCTCGATATACCTTAGTAGCAGCTGCTGCATAGTAAGCTCCCTTAATTCGACCTTCAATCTTGAAACTATCTACACCTGATTCAATCATCTCCGGAACATGATCAATCATACAAATATCTTTACTATTAAAAATATAGGTACCGCGTTGGTCCTGCTCTATTGGCAAGGTATCCTCAAGGCGCTTCTCTTCAACAACATAGTATCCCCATCGACAAGGCTGAGCACAAGAGCCTTTGTTTGCTGATCTTCCAGTAAAGTAGCTTGAAAGTAAGCATCTTCCAGAATAAGAAACACACATTGCTCCATGAATAAAACACTCAATAGTTAACTTTGGATTTAGCTTAGGCTTGATTTGTCTAAGCTGTTCAAGAGATACCTCACGAGCTAATACTATTCTTGAAGCACCTTGGTCGGCCCAGAAATTGCATCCCATACTATTAGTTACATTAGCCTGAGTTGAAATATGTATCTCAAGGTTAGGAACTAGTTGTCTAACTCGCCTAAACACGCCAGGATCAGATACAATTACGGCATCCGCCTTTGCCACGTTAGCAACAAAAAGAATCTCGTCGTCTATTTTCTCAATGTCATCTTCATGAGCCATGATATTCATTGTCACGTAGCACTTAACATTATGCTCGTGAGCATAAGATATGCCTTCTATCATCTCCTCATGTGAGAAGTTGTCGCTGAAAGTACGAAGTCCGAACTCCTTGCCAGACATATAAACCGCATCAGCACCATAAGCTATTACAGTCTTAAGCTTCTCTAAATCGCCTGCAGGACTTAGCACCTCAATAGATGAACGATTCATAAATTATTACTCTCCTGATGTAGTCTGTTCCGATTCTTCCGGTTCGCTAATAGCTAGCTGAAAATTCGCAACATTCTGCTGATGCTCGGCCAAGGTTACGGCAAATGCCGTTCCTCCATCACCTGTTGCACAGAAGTAATAATAATTGCAATTAGGCTCTGGATATAGCGCTGCTTGAATAGCGTCCAATCCTGGCATACAAATCGGTCCTGGTGGAAGTCCCTGATGTGTGTAAGTATTATAAGGACTATCAATAATTAAATCAGCGTCTGTTAGTATTATGTTTGGTTCCAACCCCTCCAATGAACGAAGATAGTTTATCGTTGCATCTGAACCTAAATATCGAAGCGCCTCATCGTCAGTTACTAGTCGATTATGGAATACAGCAGAAATATACATCATATCAGTTGTATTGCTTGATTCCATTTGAATCAAAGATGCTAAAGTAATAACCTCATCAAAGCTCATATTCAAGGCTTCCGCTCTGGAATAATAATCTTCATAAATCTTCGATGCCGTGTTTCTTAGGAACGTGTTAATTATGCTCTCCGCACTTGCATTTACGTCGAATTCATATGTATCTGGAAATAAATACCCGGACAGAATGTGATCACGCTCATCGTTAATTACGATTCTAGATACAAATTCGTAGTCAACAAACAAGTCAGGACTATCCATACACTCATCGAATTCCTCATCCGAGAATGTAAGTCCAGCCTCATGCAAGCGAGTCTTTATCTCCTCATATGTAATGCCTTCAGGGAATGTAACAGTAACACTTAATGGTTCCTGTATCAAAAGATACATTATTTCGTCATATGTAAGTCCGGGAATCAAGTAATGCGTACCAGCAAGGTAAGAACCATCAAAGCCATTAACCTTACTCATTATCGAAAAGACAAGCGTATTATCAATTAGCTTACAGTCGAAAAGCTTCTGAGCAATGTCCGAGGTCATATCACCTTCTTCGATTACTATTGAGACTGCTCCCTCTGTATCAGGTGTAATCTCAAACGTACCGTCTTCAATAGAAGCCTTCAAGTTTGCAAATCTCTCTTCTTGAGAAATTACATAATTATATCCTAAAAATATTCCTGCCACGCCAAAAAACACCAGCACTAGCAGGACTACTAATATTAATAATGCAACTTTAATCTTTCTCGAAAGCATAAGTGGAGATTACTCCTTTTTCTTTGCCGCCTTACTCTTCGCTCTTAAATCAGTACTTAGAATTCTCTTTCTTAGACGGATGTTCTTAGGTGTTACTTCACAAAGCTCGTCATCCTCTACGAATTCTAGACACTGCTCTAGACTGAAGTTGATTGGAGGTACTAGACGCATAGCGTCATCACTTCCTGATGCACGCATGTTTGTTACGTGCTTCTTCTTACAAACATTAACCGCAATATCCTCAGGCTTAGGATTGATACCGACGATCATGCCCTCGTATACAGGAACTCCAGCACCAATCATTAGTGATCCACGTCCTTGTGCATTGAATAAACCATATGTCATTGCATCTCCACTTTCGAAAGCTACAAGAACACCTGAAGAACGTGTTTCAATCTCACCAGCGAATGGTTGGAAACCACTGATAACGCTGTTCATTATACCATTGCCCTTGGTGTCGGTCAAAAATTCGGTTCTATATCCAATGATTCCTCTTGAAGGAACATTGAACTCCAAACGAGTATATCCCTTGGTAGGAGGAAGCATATTTGTCATTTCAGCTTTACGTCTTCCAAGCTTTTCGATTACAGGACCAACAAACTCCTCAGGAACATCAACAACCAAGTCCTCTACAGGCTCACATAATACGCCACCGATTTCCTTCATAATTACATGTGGACGAGATACCTGGAACTCATATCCCTCACGACGCATTGTCTCAATAAGAATAGAGAGATGAAGTTCTCCTCTTCCCTTTACGATAAATGCCTCGGTAGTATCTGTCTCTTCAAGTCTCATGGAAACGTTTGTCTCCATCTCCTTGAACAATCTATCACGCAAATGTCTAGAAGTAACAAACTTACCTTCTTGACCAGCGAAAGGACTATCGTTAACGGAGAAGGTCATTGAAATCGTAGGCTCGTCAATATCAACAAATGGAATAGCCTCTGGGGTGCTAGAGTCGCAAATTGTATCTCCAATATTAATATCTACAATACCAGCTACACAAACGATTTCACCTACACCAGCAGACTCAACCTCTTGCTTTCCAAGCCCTTGGAAACGAAGAAGCTTAACGACTCTAGATGTTCTCTTCGTATCTTCGCCATAAGTTACTATTGCAACACTCTCGCCCTTCTTAATCGTACCTCTTTCAACTCTTCCAATTGCAATTCTTCCAATGTATGGATCAGAATCGATGTTGGAAACAAGAAGCTGCATAGGACCTTCTGTATCGCCTTCGATACAAGGAGTGTACTTAACTACTGTGTCTAGAAGCGGACTGAAGTCTAACTCAGCACCACTTTGGAATTCCTTAATGTCAAGAGTAGCAACACCTGTCTTGCCCGAGGTATATACAATAGGGAATTCAAGCTGATCGTCATCAGCACCTAACTCAACAAACAAATCCAATACCATGTCAACAACTTCGACAGGCCTTGCATCAGGTCTATCTATCTTATTTATACATACAATTGGCTTCAATCCAAGCTCTAAGGCCTTACGTAATACAAATCTCGTCTGTGGCATTGGTCCATCATAAGAATCGACTACCAACAAAACGGAATCTACCATTTTTAGTACTCGCTCAACCTCACCACCGAAGTCAGCATGTCCAGGAGTATCAACAACATTGATTCGAATATCGCCATATTGAATTGCTGTATTCTTAGCAAGAATTGTAATTCCTCTTTCTCTCTCGAGGTCATTGCTATCCATTACCTGCTCAACAATTTGCTCGTTCTCTCTATAGATTCCTGCTTGCTTAAGCATAGAGTCTACGATTGTTGTCTTACCATGGTCAACGTGGGCGATGATAGCGACATTTCTCATGTTCTCGATTTTCGTCATAAAACGCTCCTAAAGCTGTTAAACTTACTATATTAGATTTTTGTAACCTAGTATATTTTGCTACTTTTTCTTGGATTAAAATATGCAACAAAATAAACAAAATTATTCACGAATCTGTCCTATTCTTATTGCGTAACAAGAAACGAATTGGTGTTCCTTCGAATCCAAAGTTTTTTCGAACTTGATTCTCAAGATATCTTTCATAGGAAAAATGAGAGAGTTCCTTATCATTTACAAAAAGAACAAACGTCGGAGGACAAATTGACACCTGTGTACCATAATAAATCTTCATGTGTCTTCCCTTGTCTTGAGGGGGCGGAACCATTGCAACGGCCTCGTTTAGCATATCGTTGAACACTCCGGTTGAAAGCCTACGATTTGCTTGCTCGTATACATTATTTATCATCACGAAAAGCTTATCTACACGTTGCCCCGTTTTAGCAGAAATGAACAAAACTGGAGCATAATCCATGAATGAGAATCTGTCCTTAACAATCTTTGTCATCGCCTCGAGAGTACCAGTCTCTTTGTCAACTATATCCCACTTGTTGACAGCCAAAATGCAAGCTTTACCCGAATCATGTGCAAGACCAGCAACTTTCGTATCTTGCTCCGTAACTCCCATACTTGCGTCAATAAGGATAACGCAAACATCAGCATGTTCTACTGCAGCAAGGGCTCTTACCATTGAATACTTCTCGATAACGTCCTCAATTCGGCCCTTCTTACGCATTCCAGCGGTATCAACAATGGTAAACCTTCCAAACTTGTTTACTACTTCCGAATCTATTGAATCTCGCGTTGTACCTGCAACATCAGATACAATACTTCTCGCTTGACCACACATAATGTTAGTAAGTGAAGATTTGCCGGCATTAGGTCGACCAATCAAAGCAACTCGAATTGATCCATCACTATCACCCTCGTCCTCATCACTAGGGAAGTTCTCGAAAAGTTTATCTAACATTTCGCCAATACCTAGACGATGGGATGCTGAAATAGGAACCACGTCTCCGAGGCCTAAATTATAGAATTCATAAATTTCTGGTGGTGGTGCGCCAACACTGTCGCATTTATTTACAGCAACGACAATCGGGCGATCTGCTTTTCTAAGCATGAGCGCTATTTCCTCATCAGCCGCAGTCATACCAGTTTTGAGATCGACCATAAACAAGATTACATCTGCAGTCTCTATTGCAATCTCCGCTTGCATTCGCATTCCCTGAAGAATAACGTCATCGCTTTCTGGCTCGATACCGCCAGTATCAATCATTACAAACTCACGTTCACGCCATACAGTGTTCGCATAGATTCTGTCACGCGTAACTCCTGGAGTATCATGAACAATCGAAATGCGTTCGCCGTAAAGCGCATTAAAAAGCGAAGACTTACCAACGTTAGGTCTTCCTACAATTGCAACTACCGGTTTACTCATCTCTTATCCTCCTGTTGTCAAGCATAAAAAAGGCAGTGCGCTTATGTCACTGCCTCTGATAGTAGCTTGTCCGAAAAAATCAGGATTAGGCTTCTTCGCCCATCTTGATTACCTGCTTGCCATCAAGATAACCGCAATTCTTACAAACCTTACGGCGAAGCATCTTGGAATGACATTGAGGGCACTCTACGAATCCAGGCAATGTAAGCTTCCACATACTTCTATGACTGGATGTTCTGGCCTTGGACCATTTACGTTTTGGATGTGCCATGTTTTTCCACCTCCGTTTTATTAGATCAGAATCTCTTCTGACGAACTTCGCCACCGAAATACTGTCTTCGGATGGGAAATTGTTAATTAATTAATTCCGCATTAGTGTCAGTCACATAATGCTTAAAGATTGTACCCTAGAACATTTTCTTTTGCAATAGGAATTTAATCAAAAAGGTATTTTTAATTACGTCAGTCCCAGAGCTCCTCATACTGTAAGCAATTTCAAGCCTTGAGCACATAACGCTAGGCAAATTAATGTGGTCAGTTACTATGTTAACGACAATAGTTCCGCACGCCGCATCAATTGTACCAATTGTCTCTTTGGATGGGTCAAACTCAAGCTTTGAGCTTATCGATCCTTTTCGAAGTAAAGTAGCCTTCCCCGTCGCTTTATTTATTTCCAGCTCGAAAAGACTTTCTTCGTTACTCTCATCTACAGGCTGCTTCCACTTCACAATTGCATGTTCGTCGTTGTCTTCATACAAAGCCATGCACTTGAAGCTCTCATTCATAGCACCAGTTACTATCTCAACAGGAACTCTCATCTAACTATACCCTTTTGCTTTAGCAATTCAAAATCCTTCGTAATGTCGAATCTATCGGTTGAAGTGAATTGGGCTCCAGAAGGTATACCTCCACCAAGGAAAGGCGAAGCCAAGTTCTCGAAAAGCTTCTCGTCATCACTTGTATAGAACTCCTTGGTTACCATTGTGCCATCAGCAGACGTGCTCGTGTTAATAAGCTTATCAGCTATTACCTCCGAGGCACTCTTGCCTGTATCAATTAGAGTTACGTCTTTGCCCATAACTTGCTCAATTACTTTGGAAAGTAGCGGATAATGCGTGCACCCTAGAATCAGCGTATCAACGCCATCTCGCTTAAGTGGTTCTAGATACTTCTTAGCAGTTAGTAAAGTAATCTCATTATCCCACCAGCCTTCTTCGGCTAGAGTGACAAATAGCGGGCATGGTTGCTGGAATACCTTAAAAGAATCCGAGTGCGCCTTAATATCGCCAGAAGCAACTAGCTTATTGACTTCAGTTTGAATTGCCTCACCGTAAACGTCAGACTCGACGGAGCCTTTCGTAGCAATGACGCCGATTCTGCCATTTTTAGTAGCATTAACAGCACATCTTGCACCTGGAAAAGCAACCTCTACTACAGGGACACTTGAACATTCTGCTAAAGCCTTGTAAGCGTGAGCGCTAGCAGTTCCGCAGGCTATAACAATCATCTTCACGTCTTTCGAGAGAAGAAAACGCATGTTTTGCAAAGAGTATTTAATTATCGTCTCGTGAGACTTATTGCCATAAGGAGTACGACCGTTGTCGCCAAAATATATTGTGCTCTCGTTAGGCGTGCGCTTCCAAATCTCGCGAAGTACAGTAAGTCCGCCTATACCTGAATCAAAAACTCCTATTGGTCTATTGTCAGCCATTTGATACCTCTTAATACCTTAGTTATTCAAACCTTTGATAGCAACATCATAGTTTGGGATAATCGAAAACTTTCGACCAGAGAGTTCATGATGCTTGTTGTTCTTTGGAATTTTGCGAAGAAGAAGAGTAGTAGCAAAAAGTTGCTGGAACTTTACCTTCCCACCATCGTTGGATTTGAAGAACAGGTTCTGCTTATTACGACCATAGTTGCCATCTCCAATTATCGGATATCCCATATGCGCAAATTGTGCACGAATTTGGTGTGTTCTTCCAGTTACAAGCTCTACCTCAAGCTCTGAGACATCAATTCCATCAGGACCAATTTTATCGAAAGTACGAACAACGCGATATCTTGAAGTTATAGGAAGATCGCCTTGTCTCTCCTCATCATGAATAAAGACACTTCCGGAAGTAGTCTTCTCAAGAAAAGCACTAACTTCCTTCATCACTGTCTCATCCTCACAAATACAAGGCTCGCCTTCATTAGGCTTTCCAAGAACTAGGCATCTGTATCTCTTAATAAGAAGATTATCCTTAAATAAAGCGATTGCATCCTCTAACGCCGTCTTGCTCTTTGCTAACATAACTAGTCCGCCGGTGTTCATATCAATTCTATGGCACAAGTCCATCTCTGGATTTCTTGTATCCTTACGTATTATGTCAATTAAACAATCTCCTGTCATACCCTTGCCGCCGTGAACAGCAATTCCCTGACGCTTGTTTACTATCAACAAGTCGTCAGTCTGTGCTACTACCTTATAATCAGGGACCTTAGGAGTCTGAGGGACCTTATTAGTATTGCCTGAGCTAAAAGCTTCATCAGGAAGCCAAATCTCAACGTTTTGTCCCGCATATACAGTAACATCCGAAGAAATTTTCTTGCCATCTATCCTTATATCTTTATGCTTAAGTGCCTTGAACAGCTTCGTTGGATCCAGTCTTGAAAAGACTTCGCACGAAGCCTTAACTACATGCTTTCCCGATTGAGCTTCTTCTACAATAAATTTCTTCAAATCTGTGCTCCTTAGTGTTTATGTTCTTGATTTTACACTAATTTGCAGGAAATTGGGATAGAAGTTCGCGGCTTCGTACTTTTCGAGAAGCTTTGCCAAAAAACTCCTCTTGTCGTAGAATAGCATAGTAATAAATATGAGATTAAAAGAGGTTTTTAAAGATGAGTAATAATATAAGAAGAGCACTTAGTTCTTTGATGACAATAGTGGTTTTGATTTCTTTTGCAATGGGCTTAACGGGATGCAAGAAGGAGGAAAAATCTGATCTGCTATCTGGTAAGCACCATGTTGAGATGGATATCGAAGGATACGGGACCGTTTGCATGGAGCTAGACGCCGACACGGCACCTATTACCGTTACCAATTTTATTAACCTTGCTAATCAAGGCTTCTACAACGGACTAACTTTCCACAGAATTATCGCAGGCTTCATGGCTCAAGGCGGAGATCCTCTCGGTACCGGTCGAGGAGGAAGTGGGTCAAATATTACCGGTGAATTCAATATAAATGGCATTATGAACTACATTTCACATAATAGAGGAACAGTTTCTATGGCAAGAAGTGCTGACTCGTACAACAGCGGCTCTTCTCAGTTCTTTATTTGTGTAGCAGACTGCACCTCATTGGATGGACAATATGCAGCTTTTGGTCGTGTAACCTCTGGAATGGACGTCGTCGATGCGATGGTAGAAGCCACACCAGTTCAAGATGATAATGGAACTGTACTATCTGAGGATCAGCCAGTAATCACGGAGATTAGAGTAATAGATTGATCTTTATGAGGTGAGAAATGAGCATTGACAAGGAATTAGAAACGCAACTTCTATATGAGAGAGAAAATACCGATGGTAGAATCTCATACGGATTGGAAATATCGTACTATGACATGATAGCCAAAGGCGATTGGGACAGTTTGCTTGCTTTTCAAGCTCAAATTGGAGAGAAAAGCCATCATAGACATGGCGTTCTCTCGACAAATGCGCTGACTAATAAAAAGTATCACACAATTATTATGACGGCTTTAATTAGTAGATTTTGCATCGAGGCTGGCATGGAGGTTACTTTAAGCTACTCTATTAGTGATATTTATATTCGAAGAATAGATCAAGCCAAGTCCATTGAAGAACTAAGCCAATTGTCTCTCGAGATTGCTCGTGAATATTGCAAACGCATGCGTGAACTTAATCGTAACAAAGCAGTATCTCGTCATGTTGTTCTTTCTATCGATTATATTCGATCCCACATTCAAGAGAATCTTTCTGTAGAAATCATAGCTGACTCGCTATGCCTTAATCCAAGCTATTTGTCGAAGCTTTTCAAGAAGGAGATGGATTGTTCTATAAGCGATTATATTCGCAAGGCAAAGATTAATGTTGCATCCAACATGCTTCGTCACCTTGACGAGCCTTCCCTTTCGATATCAAATTACTTGGGATTCTCTTCTCAAAGTCACTTCATTCAGGTATTTAAGAAGTCGACAGGATATACGCCAGAAGAATATCGCAAAAAGTACTATCACCAAAGCTTGTTGGTGAACGACAGCTTGGATAATGATGATTGATATCTAGATAAATTGCTCCGTTCTTTTCGAGCGAAGCAAAGACAGCTCCTATTCTATGCTCTTAAGCGACTCAGCCATGTCAATCTTATCAATTTTGCGATGCATTATTAACTCCACGATTATCGTGAATACAATAACTGTAACTAGCGAGTAAACGTAACTAATCGGCAGAATTTGAACTACAAAGCTAACCGTATCCATATCGATTTGGGCCATAACAAAGGCGTGCAAGGCAATGCCAAGTGGAATTCCAACAACAAAGCTAAGCAAAACTAATATTGAATTCTCTCGAAAAACATATGAATTCGTTTCATTCCTACTGAAGCCGAGTACTTTAAGCGTAGCTATCTCTCTAATTCGTTCCGATATATTAATGTTATCCAAGTTAAATAGAACTATAAATGCCAAGGCGGCCGCGCACCCAATTATCAAAATGACTACCAAATTAAGCTGATTCATAGTCGCTTGGAAAGTATCTCGCATCGAACTTGTTGCCGACCACGACTTAACATCCGTAATATCCGACAAAAGCTTCGCATACTCAGTATCGATTATGTTGTCTGACTCAATCGAAATAAGTGCCGTATTAGGCTTGTATTCTTCGTCAAATAAGTCCGCATAGGTCTCTTCACTCATTATCGCATAATGGAAAATGTAATTATCAAATACATAAGCCACTTGAACCTCAACTGTCTGCCCATTATCCCCGTAACTAAAGACAATAGAATCTCCAGCCTTGATATTATTCTTATCGGCTAACTTGCTACTTATTGCAACAGTTCCAAATGAAGGCCATTCTACACTATTGCCATCGACCATAAGTCCAAAAATACTCGAGACATTTGGATCGCTAGAAGCGATAAGCTCAACATCTCGTATTAAATCATTGCCAGTATGAGTGACATCCTCACGACGAGCCAAAACATGATTTTCTTCAACATTGTACTCTTCATCTAAGTCAGTAATACTCTTAATAACTCCAGACTTGGAAATCGAGTCTTCAAAAGTAATAGTAAGGTCATACTTCAAAACACGATCATATTGAGTATCAACAATATTCTTAATGGAGTCGCTTATGCCAAAACCAGTAATAACTAAGGAAGTGCAGCCAGCTATTCCAACAATCATCATAAACATGCGCTTCTTAAATCTGAAAATATTTCTGGCAGAAACCTTCTGAAAAAACTTCATTTTCCTCCAAATAATAGCTATTCTCTCTAGAAGAATACGCTTACCTGGAAGAGGTGCCTTAGGCCTAATTAAATCCGCAGGAGTACAAGCCATCTCAGCCTTAGCCGTAAATATAGTAACAAGTACGGAACAAGTCAAAGCAACAAGCATCGAGACAATAAGAACCCACACATCAGACTGGAATACAATACCGGAAAAACCATACATCATTCCATAAACTTCCCAAATAACATATGGAAACAGTCTAATACCCCCAAGATATCCAAGAGTACCTCCAAGAATCGCCGCAAGACCCGAATAAGTAACATATTTCATAATGATAGCAAATTCTGAATATCCAAGCGCTCTCATGATTCCAATTTGAGTTCTCTCGTCGGATACCATTCTTTGCATCGTAGTTGAACACACTAACGCTGCTATCATGAAGAAGAATAACGGAAAGACTGTAGCTACTCCGTCAACTATTGATGAATCATTTTCAAAGCTTACATACCCTTGATTCATATCTCTTCCGAGCACAAATACACTTGGCTCCTCTACTTTGTCCAATTCCATCTGCGCATTTACTAATTCTCTCTTGGCTTCTGCACTCGAGGATCCGAATTCAGCAACTCCATCAAAATACTCTTGCTCTCCATCTACAAACTCTTGGTAGCCTTCGTTGTAATCATTAATTGAGATTTGAAGCTCGTTCATGGAATTCTGCCATGTAGTTCTATTGATATCGAGCTGGGTTCTAGCTTCCTCAAGCTGAACTCTTGCGATTCTTACTTCCTCAAGACCTTCTAGATATTCTGCGTTTTGAATGTCAAGAGCAGCTTGCGCGGCATCTATTTGAGAAATAGCTTCGTTAGCTTGCGTTATTCCATCATTAACAACAACAAGCTGAGCATTGGCAGTCTCAATCTCGACAGAAGTCGTTTGTCCTTCTGGAAGAAGAGAAGTTAAGTATTCAATTTGATCATTAAGATCCTGCGCGTTTTGCGTTAATGAGTCAAGATTACTCGTTGCTTCTTGCCTATTCGTCTCTATGTCAACATAAGCTTGACTTAATTGAGCACCAGCTTCTACGAGTTCCTGTTCTTGCGTCTCAAGTAAAGCAAAATTACTATTAACTTCTTCATATGCCGCCGCTATATGATCATCTGCTTCACTTAATGCTTGCGTTGCGTTGTCGATTTGCGCTTGAGCATCAAGTAACTGTAATCTTGAATCATCTAAGGTCGCTCTTGCATCATATAATTCATCTAAAGCTTCCTGAACACTCTCATTGTACTCATTCCAACCATCATCAATCTCTTCTTGAGACTCCAAGATAAAATCGTTGAACCTAGTATTCACAGCTTCTTCTAGACGGTTCTCTACAATCTCTTGCTGAGAACTCATATAATCAACGTACTCTTCAGAATAAATCTCGAAATTCGTTCCATAGTAAATAAGCGCTTGTGTATAGTAATCCATGTCAAAAGCTTCCCTAGGAACATAGGCAAAGAAACTAATCTGACCACCACCAACATCGGTAGTGCCTCGTTTAAAATTAATATATTCGGGAGATCTCACTAATCCAACCACTGTGAATTGCGTAACAGCCATACCCTCCGAAGAATCATCCTCATCATCTTGCGAGATTTCTATCGTATCGCCAATCCAATCAGACGAGCACACATATTCGTCAAGAACTATCTCGTTAGGTGCTGAAGGAAGGCGACCAGCAACTAGCGATAGCTCGTTAACTCCTGAGGTCAAAGAATGCAAGTCAACAACATACGGATACTCATATTCTATTTCCCCTGCGCGGTCAATTCTTGATACCAAAACAGCCTTGTTATATTCTCCTTCAACATTCGAAACGCCATCAATTTGGCTTAAGTATTCTATGTCTTCATCATCGATTCCTATGGTTGATAGTAAGCGAAAATCGTTGAGCCTGTATCTCTCGAAAAAGCTCTGTGCTGTTTGTAAGAAGCTAGGCCTTGTTGCTTTAAGTCCTGCGAAAAAGCCAACTCCAAGTGCGATTATCGCGAAAATAGCAATAAATCGCCCAAAGCTGTTCTTAATAGAACGAAATACAGTTTTAACAAATGCACTTCTCATAGCTTCTCTATATCCTTCTTCTTACCATTCAATCAAATCGACGCTGACAGGATTAGGATTAATAATATTGCTTGATACTGATCCGCTCTTAAGTGTAATAACTCTATCAGCCATCGCTGTAATCGCAGAATTATGCGTAATAATTACTACCGTAATTCCTTTATCAACAGAAAGCGATTGAAAGAGTTTAAGAACCGACTTACCTGTTTGATAGTCGAGAGCACCCGTTGGCTCATCACATAGAAGAAGCTTAGGCCTCTTAGCTATGGCTCTAGCAATAGCAGTACGTTGCTGTTCTCCTCCAGAAAGCTGGGACGGGAAATTTTGCTTCCTTCCTTCAAGACCGACATCCGCCATCAATTTGTCGCAATCCATAGGATCTCGTACTAATTCAGCCGCCATCTCGACATTTTCATATGCAGTCAAATTAGGTATCAAATTATAGAATTGAAAAACAAAGCCTATCTCGTTTCTCCTATAAAGAGCTAGTTCTTTGTTGCTTAGTTTAGACACATCTCTTCCATCAAGAAAAACACTACCATCTGTAGGTCGATCCATTCCGCCAAGAATGTTCAACAGAGTCGTTTTGCCAGCTCCTGATTGTCCAACAATAACTGCCAGTTCACCCTTCTCGATGAAAAAATCAGCTTCGTCTAGAGCAAGTAACTCGACGTCACCTGTAATATATCTCTTTGAAACCTTCTGAAATTCAATGTAAGGCATACTTTAACCCTCTCCTTTGATAAGATAATTATATCCCATTTGGCATTACTATTCTCTCCGAAAACACTGCCCGTTAATGGTGTTTTCACTATGTTCATAAAAAATCCTCTCTTATACTTCAAAAGCTAATAAGAGAGGAGTTATATTTCTATTTCAATTTTTTCTTGGCTACCTTAGGAACGTACAGTAATCTCAAGACAAGGAACGTAATATCCTTCATTAAATCCTGTTAAATTGGAAGGAACACTAATTATCAATCTAGGGCAATCGTCAAAAGCGTAATCACCCATAGAAGAAACGGAGTCAGGAATATATACATATGCTAGCTCATCACACAAATCAAACGCATAATCGCCAATTTGAATTACGCTATCAGGAATAATTACATACTCCAAGTCTTCACAAGTAAAGAAAGCCTGTGAATCTATCATCGTAACTGTATCAGGCAAGACTACAGAAGTAATAATATCGCAATCAATGAAAGCACTCTCTCCAATTGAAGTAATGTTTGAGCCCTCAGCAAATACAACTCTTGAGAAACCATTAACGCCATAAGGCATAATCACTTCACCACTACCAGAAATCGTAACTGTTCCAGCTCTATCAATCGAGTATGTTGCATTAGGTCCACATGAGCCCGACGACTCAATTCCATGAGTAGTATCAGCATCACAAATTTTATGAGTGAAGGAGAATGTCTCCAAAGGCTGTAGATACCAATTGTATGTAGGAGTATCGTATTGAACAGTATCTCCATAGTAAGAGTTGTAATCATCCCAAGTAGGATCAACTGAATACCAGCTGCCGTCCAAGCAAACTGCAGCCCAAGCATGGTTTGGAGACTCATCTGTAATCATGTTAGGATCTAGAAAATCAGAGAAAGAGCCACCAATACCAAAGGAAACACATGCAGGAACTCCAACAGCTCGACACAAAGCTGTAAACATATTTCCCATACCTTCACAAATTGCAATTTCTCTTCTTAAAAGCGTAAGTACGTCATCCTGATATACATAGTAATAATCCTCAGTTTGAGCATAATCATATGCAACCTCAGTCAAAATGTACTGGTAGATCGCAAATACCTTCTCATAATCGCTGTTGCATCCAGTAGTAATCTCTTGAGCTCTAGCAATTACTTCAGGATTATCACACTCTACATCATTTTGTGGTTGCAAGCATTCTTCCAAAGAAGTTGCATCAGTCCACCATTCAGAGCAACGCTCAACATTAAAATCATAGATTGGAGATTCAACAAAAGTTACCGTTTGCTCTGGTGTTAATGTGAAGATGATATCAGAATTCCAAGTCTCATATCCATTCTCAACATATGTCATGCTTAAGTAATACATAGTATTAACGGCAAGCTGTCCCGTCAAATCTACAGACATCGAAGTCGCTGTATCAGTCTCCAAAATAGTATTACCATAAATTGTTAAGAATACTAAATTGGCAGTTACACCTGAAGGCAAATCAAAGTTCATCGAACTGCCACTTACTGAAACCGATAAGTTCTGTCCCGAAATGGTCTTAAATGTAATAACAGAATAATCGGCATAATTTGTTACGGTTTCGTCGATAATGTCCTTATCGATTGATAATGACTCTTTTTTGTTCTGTGGTACAACGCTTTCTCTAATTATGCTATCAAATTTCTTGCTACTTGCAAAGACACTTGAATAGCTAGCTAATAGAACCGTCGCTGCTACCGCCGTCGCTATAATTTTCTTAATCACAATCTATCCCTCCTGATTATTTAAGATTCTTAACCGCTTCTATCGCACTAAGTGTGTCAAGCTCTACCATTTCACCTGACTGACGATAATTTACTTCTACTATACCTTCCCCAGCTCTTCTACCAACATTAATTCGAACAGGAATACCAATAAGATCAGCATCCTTGAACTTAACGCCCGGTCTCTCATTACGGTCATCAATAATAACTTCAACGCCATCATTCAATAGTGTCTCGTAAATCTCATTTGCAAGTCCCATGATTGTATCATCGTTAGTCTTCATTGGGACTACAATCGCCTTATATGGAGCAACAGCTACAGGCCACTTGATACCGTTCTCGTCGCAATTCTGTTCAATAACGGCTGCAAGAGTACGACCAACACCAATACCATAGCAACCCATAATCATTGGATTCTCTTTGCCATCTCTATCAAGATAATTGCAATTCAAAGCCTTGGAATACTTAGTTCCTAGCTTGAATATATGACCAACTTCGACTCCGCGACAAATTGACAGAGGCTTCCCGCACTTTGGACAAGCGTCACCTTCAACAGCTGTTCTTACATCCTCAATATGAGTAGGAGTAAAGTCTCTTCCAATGTTTACGTTCATTAGATGATAATCTGTCTCACAGGCACCAACTATGAAGTTGTTCATAGAGCTAACTTCATTATCAATTACGATTTCTATTTTCTCTTTAAGATTGCATGGACCAGCAAAACCTACCTTAGCCCCAGTAACTCTCTCAACATCTTCAAAAGAAGCAAGAGTCATCTCAGTAGCATCATATAGGTTAGCAAGCTTAGTCTCATTAATCTCTCTATCGCCTCTCACCATTACACCTACAATCTTGCCATCAATGTTGTATAGGATTGTCTTTGCAAAAGAAGAAGGCGCACTATTCATAAAAGCCATTAATTCTTCAATAGTCTTAACATTAGGAGTATGAACTTTAGTCATATCTTTGGCTTCTTCACGAGATGACGGTAGTACTTGGCAAGTAGCCTTCTCTTCGTTGGCCGCATAACCACAAGAATCACAATAGCATATACCATCTTCACCAACCGAATTCTTAACCATGAACTCCTGTGAACCAGAACCACCCATAGCGCCAGAATCAGCATCAACGACAATGTAATCAAGACCCAGTCTATCAAAAATTGAGCAATAAGCTTTGTACATTGTCTGATAGGAAATATCTAGACCTGCCTCGTCCGCATCGAAGGAATATGCATCCTTCATAACAAATTCGCGACATCTCATAATTCCAAAGCGAGGTCTCTTCTCATCTCTATATTTATGTTGAATCTGATATAGAGTTACTGGCAGTTGCTTATAAGATCTAATAGAATCCCTTACTGTCTCAGTAAATGGTTCTTCATGAGTAGGGCCAAGACAGAACTGTCTTCCACCTCTATCAAGAAGTCTAAACATCTCAGGGCCAAACTTATCCCATCTACCAGAAGCTTGATATACCTCAGAAGGAAGAATGGCTGGCATAATTAATTCTTGAGCCCCAGCCTTATCCATTTCTTCTCTAATAATATTCTCAACCTTCTTATATGAACGAAGACCAATTGGCATAAAAGAATAAATACCAGAAGCTACTTTCTTCATCATTCCTGCACGAAGCATTAATTGATGGGAAGGAATCTCAGCATCAGCTGGAACCTCTCTTTGTGTAGCCATAAACATCTTAGAAACTCTCATTGTGTTCCCCCAAAAAATTACAATATTATAAGTATAAAATAGAAGGTCTGCTTTTGCAACAACATGAGAAGCTTACGAAGACGCAAGAAAACACGCATCCATACGAAGCTTTATGGATGGAAGTTGAAGTTAATTTCGGTAATCTCACCGTTAGAAACAGTGACGTCGCACCAATCATAGTGGTCCTGTCCAATACTATCAAAGAAGGTCTGAATATCTGGAAGAATTATTGGTTCGTAGTTTCCACTTCCAAGAACTATAGGAGTAAATCCATCTCTAATCAAACAATCACTAGACAATTCAAGAGTTACAGATTCAGAAATATATGAGACTCGGGTATCAGAAGATCCAACTAAATCCCAAACCCCGGAGTCGGGATTATAGGTTAGTACATACTCACCATTATCAACAGGAATATAATCGTAGCCACTTGCCACTTCTACTATATCAGTCGAAGTTACTATAATAGATACATACCCATATTGCTCAAGATCAATAGTATCACCAACTACGATTGAAGAAACATAAGCATCATCAAAGGTAACAAAGCTCTTAATATCAATCGTTATACTAGTAACTCCATCTACTTCAACAATTGAATCTCCATATATTGCACACTCATAAAAACCATCAGCATAACTTGTCGTTTCAGTAGTTAACGTGTTATTCGCTGGATCAATCTCCGAAGATATGGATACAGTAACCTCAGCAGTGCTCTCGCTCGAATTAGTAGCATTGGATTCACTGTTAGAAGCTATAGAACTAATCTCAGAAATCTCACTCGAATTACTCTCAGTTTGCGTGTCCTTTGACACCAATCCACAGGAGCATAATCCCAAAGCAAAAGAAGAAACAAAAACAACTGTAGATAACTTCAACAATTTGTTCATCTAGTAATGACCTCCAAAAGAATCAAAAAAGTTCCAAGTTTCTAATGACATATATCTACATTATATAGTCGTGATGGCAATAAATGCGTGAAAATCTAATTTATTTCACCAAATGATTAATAATATGGCCAGCCATAATCAAGCCAACCGTGGACGGAACAAAAGAACAGCTTGCTGGAGCATTTCTTTTCGAGTACAAGCCTTGCTGTTTTTCATCAAGCCTTACGAATGGAATACGAGGTTCTTCTTCAGAATATACTACATCTGTATGGACTATGCTTCGTTCTTTCAGAAGCCTGCGCATGGCCCTTGCAAGCGGGTCTACTTTGGTTTTTGAGATGTCAGCGATTTTGAAAGAAGTTGGATCGACTTTGTTGCCCGCACCCATCGCACTTATTATTGGAATGTTGTTATTGTGGGCAAACTCAATTAAATCAGCCTTTTTACCAACTGAGTCTATAGCATCAGCTATATAATCCACGGAAGATAAATCGATATCACTATCTTTCTCCCAGAATGAATTAATTGCATGAATAATCACATCAGGATTGATGTTTTTGAGGAGCTTTTCACATGCAAGCGCCTTTGACTGACCTACATTATCTCGAAAAGAAATAGCCTGCCTATTGAGGTTCGATTCACAAACCAAGTCGCCATCAATAATCGTTATTTGGCCAACGCCACATCTTACCAAAGCAATTGCGCATTCGCCACCAACACCGCCGAGTCCAACAACTGCGACGTGAGCGCCGATTATCTTATCAATATCGTCTCCATAAATACCATAGGTTCTCGAGTAGAAATCATCTTTCATAAGCTATCCCAATATTCCAGCCAAAAAATACAAATCAAGAATGAGACAAACGACGCAAATAAGGCCACAAATTATGAAAGTTCTGCTAGTTTTCTTCTCCGGACTCGTCTTTTTGGAATATATGCTACTCTTGTCTGACTTGCGCGATTTCACTGATACTCCTCCAATATAAATTACCTATCAACATTATAGGCAGTGATGGTTGAAGTGTCTTTTCATTAGTATGACATTCACCTAACAAATCTTATTGTAGAAGTGTAAAAAAATTGCATTAAAGTTGTATAATTTATTGTGTATTTGGGGATTATGTTGTATTGTTTGAGCTGCAGGATTTTTCTAAAATTTTATTATTATATATATGGAGACACTATGATTTTTCGAAAAACAAAGATAATATGCACTCTTGGCCCAGCAGTTGATTCTGATGATATTGTAAGAAGCTTAATGCTTAGCGGCATGAATGTATGCCGACTTAATTTTTCTCATGGTTCATATGAAGAACATCAGCAGAGAATCGATCGCGTTAAGAGGCTTCGCGAGGAACTTAACCTCCCTGTAGCTCTTCTTCTAGATACGAAGGGACCAGAAATAAGAACCGGTTGTTTTGAGAACGGCAAA
>JAAYFK010000017.1 GCA_012728275.1 Clostridiaceae bacterium
TACTGTTTCTCGTTGTAATTTTTTATTGAAATTCTGTGGAGTCTGGCCAATACGTCTAGCAAGTTCGGAAACACTTATATTCATTTGCTCACACAGTTCTTTAATCATTTCTGCCGTAGTCATACAGCACCTCCAAGTTTATGCTAAGAATAACATAAACCATTTGGTTGATAAATGCAATAGTCATTAAAATATTATTATAATCAGCAATTAAAAGAAAACCCACAACTCTACTTCAGAGTCATGGGCTATTTACTTCTGGTTTTCATATTTCCATTTCGATACCTGGTTTGAAGGCTATGACGAAGTGGTCTTCATAGACCTTAACGTTCTGGATTATCTTCCTTACAAGCTTATCATCATATTCTAAGGTGCGGAATTTGTTCTTGCGGATAAATTCAATCAACTCATTGATGCGCTCGTTCTCGCCACTGAGGGAGGCATCTTCTACTAAAAGAGTCTGACGCTTATCTCGCATCTCATCGATCTCATCTACCAGGTATTCATAATCTTGACCTTTATTGGCCAGCTTGATTAGTTCTTTTTGTTTTTCATCTAGTAGGGTATTAATCTCTGAAATTTGGTATTCTGTGGTTTCTCCAATCACAGCATGAATATTTTCTTCCAGTGTCTTTATCATATTGTTGCCACCAGCAAGTAGCTTATTAATTGCGGTCATTACCGCACCATAGAGTTCATCTTCTTTTACGGTTCGGTTCTTACATACCTCGGGACCCTGCTCGATTCTAGTCACGCATCGCCAGACAAATTCTTTTCTGCCATGAATATTCCAATAGGTTCTCCTATAAATATCGCCACAATATCCACAGAAGGTGATGGCACTTAAAGCGTACTTGCTACTATAAATTCTTTTGTTCTTGCCTTCTCCTGTGTAGATATTACTTCTCCGATAAATTTCTTCTTGAGCCTGCAAAAATAACTCTTTAGAAATAATCGCTTCATGGCTATTTTCAACATAATACTGGGGAAAATGAGAGATTAACTACAGTCTCACTTACTGGCTAGTGACAGTAAGCAGACACACTCAACGTTTAGTACTCAGGCGATTTAGGGATCAAGTCAACAAACACTAAAAACTATTGATTGCATAGGATTTTTAAGCATCTCCTAACAACCCAACATCTAATCTATCACTTCATTTAAGTAGGGTATTTTAGTTTCGCTGTTAAAATCAAGCCTATTTTTATCTGTGGATGTAAATCCTACTAATATCCGATTCTCCACTCCCTTAAGCCATGCAAAGAAATTCTAAACCATATTTGCACCAAAAAGAGATTAACCACTAGCGGATCGAAGAAAAACACCTTGTCTCAGCTACGTCAAAAGATGAAATGTGAGTGACGCTAGATTCGTGCTTCAGCAATTCTAGGATCGAAGCGGTCTCGCAGCCCCTCACACAAGGCGGTTTTCCATAGGATAGCGCGAGATTCAATCACCACTATTTGCCAAAGAGCCCAAAAAACCGCTAGCCAAAAATCGGCTACCGGTTCTAAAAATGATGTTTATCCTTTTCGAGTCTAACAACTCGTCAGGACGAACAATAATTATTTTCTTGTTAACAGACATACTGCTTCCACATGGATTGAGAGGACAGAATGAATGTCATTTGTGTATGTCCGTTCTCGGAAACATATCCACGACACTTTTTGCACTATCGGTAGACGGGAACATATCCATAGGCTTCGCTGTTTTTTGAAAAACTGAGGTATGCTGTTAA
>JAAYFK010000018.1 GCA_012728275.1 Clostridiaceae bacterium
CACTGCGGCTGCTTAGCAGTCTTCGTTCCCACTCCGGTCCTCTCTGAACAAAGGGCCCCCAGACCTTTAGCACCTTCCCACTTAGGCAAATTAAAGTTTTCCGCCAACTCTATACCGCATTTTCTCATAACCTGAGCAATATACAGGTTCGTAACCTTCATCCCATCATAATGCTCCGCCACATACTTCTTGATCTCTTCATATGTAGCTTTACTCTCTGAAGCTGTCAAATCCAACTCATCCATATCCAGCTTCACACTTACATGATGTTTTGCTTCATGGAGTTTGGACAATAAGCAGACAGTCTCCACGTGCTCCGTCCACGGAAACATGTCTACAGGCTGAGCGACTTGCGGCATGAACCCGGCTTTCTTAAATAAGTTCAGGTCTCGCGCCAATGTCTCAACGCTACACGATATATAAACAATCTTCTCCGGCGCCACCGATTTGCATGCATTGACGAACTCAGGCGTAGTTCCGGCACGCGGCGGGTCCAGAAAAACCACATCGAATCGCTCGCCCTTCAAAGACGCCGCGAGCATCAACTCGCTTGCATCGCCTTTTCGAAAAGAAGCATTGCCTACTCCATTGTATTTCGCATTGGACGTTGCATCTACAACTGCCTTGCCGTTCAGCTCAATTCCAACTAGCGACTTTGCCTTATCCGACGCAATCAGGCCAATGGTTCCGATTCCGCAGTACGCATCCAGAATTCGCTCATTTCCACTAAGCGAAGCGAACTCGACCGCCTTACCGTACAAAACTTCAGTCTGAGCGTGATTTATTTGGCAAAACGACTCGGGCGAGAGCTTGAAGCTTTTGCCACAAATGCGCTCAATTATGTATCCCTTGCCATAGGCGGAGATGCTTTTGAGCCCGAGAATCATGGAATCCCTTTTGTTGTTGAGGTTGAAAACTACTGTAGTAATCTCTTTGTGCCTAGAAATAAGCTCTTTAACGAAAGCCTTCTTGCCAGGAAAATCGACTTGAGCGACGACTATAACTACCATCACCTCGCCCGTCCCCTCGCCAACGCGAACGAGAACTCGGCGCAGAATTCCATCTCCTTTTCGCTCATCGAAAATAGGCGTTTTGAAGGACACCGCCAGCTTCTTAATCGTCAGAATAATCGCGCTTGCCAGACGATTCTCAATCAAGCATTCGCTATTCTCAATTATCTTGTGAGAGCCCGGCGCATAGGTCCCGCAAACCACCTTGCTGTTAATCTTGCCAAAGGCTGCGTGCACTTTGTTTCTGTAGTAGTAGGGATCTTGCGCACCAAGAATTCGCTCCACTTTGCACATCTCTGATAGGTGCTTCTCGACGATTTTTTGCTTATCGTCAAGTGTCGCCTCGTAGTTCTTATCTTGATTGCATCCACCGCAGGCCTTTGATACAGGACAAGTTTTCATTCTTTTCGCCTTCTACTTTATTTATACTTACTTAGTGCTTTTAATTGCATTTGCTACAGTATTCTTAAGAAGTACCGAAGTAGTTACAGAGCCTACCCCTCTAGGAACTGGTGTTATCCTGTCGACAATCTCTGAGATGCCCGCAAAGTCAACGTCGCCGCAAAGCTTTCCAGCCTCATCAACATTCATTCCAACATCAATTACTATGCTCGAAGGCTTAACATACTCGGCACTTACCATCTTGGCTACCCCCGCAGCCGCCACAATGATATCTGCATTTTTGCACTCGCCAATAAGGTCTTCCGTCTTCGTATGGCAAACAGTAACCGTCGCATTCTCCTTAATGAGCATCATCGCAACAGGCTTACCAATAACAAGACTTCTACCAATGACCGTAACCTTCTTGCCCTTAAGCTCTATATCATAGTGATGTAGTAGCTCGATAACAGCCTGAGCCGTGCAAGGCGCAAATCCCTCTTTGCTTCCCGCGAAAAGCCTCGCCATATTCTCAAGCCCCATGCAATCGACATCCTTGTCGCCTTCAATCAGCTTCTGAATTCTTGCTTCAGAAAGTTGCTTAGGAAGTGGTCGAAAAAGCAATATCCCGTCAACCGAACTATCGTTATTAAGCTCAACTATCGTCTTTTCTAATTCGTCTTGATCAACATCAGCCGACAGTTCCACAACCCTCGTGTCACAATTGTTATCGGCAAATCTTTTTCGCGCGCCACGCTCATAAGAAATATCATCTTCTCTATTTCCGACTCTCACGATTGCAAGAGTTGGAATCTTGTTTTTACCCTTAAGTTCTTCTATGCTATCCTTCAAATTCGCGCAAATAGCGTCAGCTACCGGCTTTCCTAGTAATTCAACCATTTAAACTCTCCTTATTTAAGTCCAGCCAACACTAAATCGTATGCTATCTCGCATGTCTTGCACACATCATGGACCTTCTCCTCAGTTCTGTGATTTAAGTTCTCCGCGTATTCTTTATCCTTCATTAGCTTCGTGTTGATATACACATTCATTGCTGCACTCTTAGCCGCAGCCATGCACGCGCACGCTGAAACTCCAACATCACTAATAGCAAGTCTTGAACCCTCGACAGAAAGCAAAACAATCAGCTTTGCAACCTCTATCATCTTATCTATTATCTTGCCTGGTGCGTCGGCAGCAACTCTCAAGGCTCTCTCAAGAACCTCATCTCTGGTTGGGTCGTCTTTTGGAATTGAATAAGCCTTCGATAATGGTTCAAAAGCCTTGGCATCTTCTTCAATGAGCTCCAAAATCTCGTCATTCAAGATCTTCGTCTTCTTTAACACATCTTGAATATCCTCTTCATAATCAATGTACTTCTTCTTACCCGTAGTAAGATTTGCAACCATCGAGCAAAGCGCCGATGCAACTCCACCCATTAACGCCGCTGCTCCTCCACCACCCGGAACTGGAGCGACTGAACTTAAATTCTCAATAAACAAATCAATACTATCCTGTCTCATGCGCACCTCTTGCTCTTACGATTTAATTACCTTCTATATTACACTTTGACTCACTTTTTATGAACATAAAAATAGCTTAGAGTTCAAAAAACCAGACTCTAAGCTATTTGTTTTACTGAATAAATCTCCTAATCGTTAGTATCGACATCATGTCAACGCTTCCATAACAAACATTGTCTCTTGAATTAGAAGCATGAATTACTTGTCCTCCACCAACATAGATTCCTACGTGGCCACAATATCCTCCACCCGTATCCCAGCAAACAACATCTCCAGGCATGATATCACTTCTGCTTACTGACACGCCGCAGGTAGTGATCGATTGAGCTAAGTGAGGAACGCTGATTCCGATTTGCCTATATGCATATACAACCAAACCAGAGCAATCTACACCGCTACTTGACTCTCCTGCCCAAACGTAATCAACGCCAAGCATCGACACGCAGATATTTACAATGCTCTCTCCGTTAACACCAGTAATTACTGGCAAGGTCGCAGTGTTACCTGTTGAGCCGGAATAACTTCCGCCGGAGCTTCCACCAGATCTACCTCCACTACTCGAACGAGGTGGGTTAGTTGGCGTTGGTGTTGGAGGTGCATTAGTAGTCGTATACGAGATATAAACATACCCGGTAAGTCCTGCCTCCGTAGTAACCTCATACCATTTAGCAGAAACAGACGTACAATGAAGTCTGCTGTCTCTTGGAAGAGTTGCTAGAACCTCGCTATCCGTTGAAGGTTCTGCTCTTAAAGTCAATGAATCAGCATCTACCCACACGGTACGATCAATTGCTTGCCAAACCATTTCATCACTTAGTGAATTCGAAAGAACATATCCTTCAACTCCGTCTTCAGTAACAACCTTCGACCAAGTATCACCAATACCAATTCTTGTAACAGCCTGTCCTACAAATAGTGTGCCGACAGTGTTCGAGCTCATGTCAGGAAACTCTTTAAGAATAGAGTCCTGCGCATCAACATACTCCGTCGTATTATCAGGCGTGAAAACCGTCACATCCAAAAGCTCGATAGGTAAATTAGCCTCATCATATTGCTGATAAATCGTATAAGTTGGTATATCACTGTAACTAGTATTTTCTACAGGAGTATATCCCTCCACATAAGATGTGTTAGCTATTCCACCATTACTTACATCAATCATTCCATCAGGAACAACATAATCCCCGTTTGGGTCTGCCTGATCACCTTGGTCACCTTGGTCACCCTGGTCTCCCTGATCAACCTGCTCGCCATCGCCGCCTTCTGTCTCACCGCCTGTAACAACTTCACCAGATGTATTGACATTCAAAGCCCATTCCTCGACTAGAGCCTGTGTCTGTTCTACAACTCCAGCATCAGGAAAAGTAGCAGCATACGCCCTTCTTACTGCAAGTGAAGGTCGAGTCATCTCTCTTAGTCCTATTGGAAAACATATTACAGGTACTGTAACCATTATGCATACCAATATGCCCACGATGTATTTGTATGAGTTCTTGCGATTAAACATCAATATCGCCTCTCCTATAAACCAAAAATAGTATTTGCCTTCGCGAAAATAACCAACATATATATTGTACTACGCTTCGTCAACCTTTCACGTGAATAATTAGGCAAAGAAAATGCTGCAGTGTGTCACCACTACTGCAGCATTAATTATATAACTTTGATTCTAACGAAATGTTACAAAAACAAATCAGTTAGCAGACAATTCCTCAGCCTCTGTTCTCTTCAAATCGTCAAGATACTCGTTCTTGAACTGAGCAACGCTATTTGCATCAGAGCTGTAATCGTCACCAGTGATAATCTTGCAATTCTCCTTAACAACTGGAACAGCAGTAATATCTCGATACTTTCTAACGCCAGTACCAGCTGGGATTATGCTACCGATGATAACATTCTCCTTAAGACCGATAAGTGGGTCAACCTTACCCTTAACAGCAGCATCTGTAAGAACACGTGCTGTCTCCTGGAAGGATGCAGCAGACAAGAAGGAGTCAGTTGATAGAGACGCCTTAGTAATACCAAGTAATTGTCTCTTTCCTGAAGCTAACTTAGCTCCCTCAACGCCCTCAAGCTTAGCATTCTCTGCAATGAAGTCGAAAATATCAACTGTTGTACCTGTCATAAATGGTGAATCACCTGGATCATCAATACGCATTCTTCTCATCATCTGACGAGTAATAACTTCGATATGCTTATCATTGATGGTAACACCACCGCTCTTATAAACCTTAACAACTTCGCTAACAATATACTTCTGAACTCCACGAACACCCTTAATCTTCATGATCTCGGATGGGTTAACCGTACCGTCTGTAAGCATATCAGCCGCCTCAACTACATCTCCGTCTGAAACCTTGATTGTAGCTGCGAAAGGTACCTGATAACGACACTCAGTAATGAGCTCATCCTTATCGTCACGAACAGTACTCTCAGGAGAAGCAGTAACGAGAATCTCTCTCTTACCCTTAGCGCCTTCGATTATCTGGACTGTACCATCAATTTCAGAGATGATTGCCTCTCCCTTTGGCTTACGAGCTTCGAAAAGCTCCTCGACACGTGGAAGACCCTGAGTAATATCATCACCTGATGCGATACCACCAGTATGGAACGTTCTCATTGTAAGCTGTGTTCCAGGCTCACCGATTGACTGAGCAGCCATGATACCAACTGCCTCGCCACCTGTAGTAGGAAGACCAGTTGCAAGGTTGATACCGTAGCACTTAGAACATACTCCATGTCTAGCATTACAATCGAATACTGATCTAATCTTAACCTTCTTATTACCAGACTCTTCAATCTTCTTAGCAACTGAACCAAGAATAAGTTCGTTGGCCTTGACAAGTACTTCACCAGTTGTAGGATTCGTAATATCCTCAGCTGCATAACGTCCGCTAAGACGCTCAGCCAATGTCTTAATTACATCCTTCTTTTCATTAGCAACAACTGCGATTTCCTTAACCCAAGTATAATCTGTTGATCCACAATCCTCTTCGCTGATGATTACTTCCTGTGCTACATCAACAAGACGACGTGTCAAATATCCAGAGTCAGCTGTCTTGATAGCAGTATCTGACAATGCTTTTCGAGCACCATGGGAAGAAATAAAGAACTCAAGAACGTTCATTCCCTCACGTAGGTTAGACTTGATAGGAATCTCGATTGTTCTACCAGAAGTATCTGCCATGTTACCACGCATACCAGCAAGCTGCTTAATCTGGTTAATCTGTCCACGGGCACCAGAATCAGACATCATCTTGATTGGATTGTAAGGTCCAAGGTTTTTCTTAAGCTCTTCAGTAATATCGTCAGTTGTCTGAGTCCAAATCTTAATTACCGACTTATAACGTCCAGACTCGTTCATCAAACCTCTCTGGTACATCCTGTTAACGAACTCAACCTTCTCCTCAGCCTCGTGAATCATCTTCTCCTTAACATCAGGAACAATCATGTCCTCGATACCAATTGAGATACCACCACGAGTTGAGTACTTATAACCAAGTGTCTTAACATCATCCAATAGGTTAGCTGTAAGAGCTGCGCCATGAACTGCAATAGATCTTGCAATTACATCCTCAAGCTTCTTCTTACCCATTACGAAATCACACTCAAGCTTAAGTCTGTTCTCAGGGATAGAACGATCAACGTATCCAAGATCCTGAGGGATGATTTCATTGAAGATAAATCGACCGAATGAAGAGTAAATGATACCTGTTACTGTCTCTCCATCGAATTCTCTTGAAACACGAATACCTACTTTAGCCTGAAGAGTAATCTTGTGCTCATCATAAGCCATGTAAGCCTCATCGATAGATGAGAATACCATTCCCTCGCCAGTGTCGCCATCACGGGACATTGTTAGGTAATAGCAACCAAGAATCATATCCTGTGTAGGAACAGTAACTGGCTTACCATCCTGAGGCTTCAAGAGGTTATTACTCGAAAGCATTAGGAATCTGCACTCAGCCTGAGCCTCTGCAGAAAGAGGTACATGGACAGCCATTTGGTCACCGTCGAAGTCAGCGTTAAAAGCTGTACATACGAGTGGGTGAAGCTTAATTGCACGACCTTCAACTAGGATAGGCTCAAACGCCTGAATACCTAGTCTGTGAAGTGTAGGTGCACGGTTAAGCATTACTGGATGATCCTTAATAATATCCTCGAGGATAGCCCAAACGTCAGCATTAGGACGATCAATCAAACGACGACCTGTCTTAATATTCTGTGTCTTGCCATCTTCAACCAATCTCTTAATAACGAATGGCTTGAATAGCTCAAGAGCCATTTCCTTAGGAAGTCCGCACTGATGCATACGTAGCTCTGGTCCAACAACGATAACTGAACGTCCAGAATAGTCAACACGCTTACCAAGTAAGTTCTGACGGAAACGTCCTTGCTTACCCTTAAGCATATCAGTAAGTGACTTAAGAGTTCTGTTATTTGTAGCAGAAGTAGATCCTGTTACAGCACGACCACGTCTACCGTTATCGATAAGCGAGTCAACTGCCTCTTGTAGCATTCTCTTCTCGTTTCTAACGATAATGCTTGGAGCACCAAGATCAAGAAGCTTCTTAAGACGATTGTTTCTGTTAATAACTCTTCTATACAAATCGTTCAAGTCAGATGTCGCATATCTGCCACCATCTAGCGGAACCATTGGACGAAGTTCAGGAGGTAGTACAGGAAGAACATCAAGGATCATCCACTCTGGCTTATTTCCAGAAGTCTTGAATGCCTCAACAACTTCAAGTCTCTTAATGATTCTAGCCTTCTTTTGTCCTGAAGACTCAATACGAGCAACGTTAAGCTCCTCTGCAAGTCCATTAATATCAACTTGCTTCAAAAGAACCTTAACCGCCTCAGCACCCATTCGTGCATCAAAAGAACTCTTGCCATAGTTTGCTACATAATCTCTATACTCTGACTCCTCAAGAGTTTGTCCCTTGATTAATGGAGTCTTTCCAGGATCAAGAACAATATAAGTAGCAAAATATAGAACTCTCTCCAAAGTCTTTGGTGGAATGTCCAACAAAAGACTCATTCTGCTAGGGATTCCACGGAAGAACCAAATATGAGATACAGGAGCAGCAAGCTCAATGTGACCCATTCTCTCACGACGAACTGTGTTCTTTGTTATTTCTACTCCACAACGATCGCAGACCATGCCCTTATAACGAATCTTCTTATACTTACCGCAATGGCACTCCCATGACTTCATAGGTCCAAAGATTCTTTCGCAGAACAAACCGTCTGTCTCAGGCTTCTGAGTACGGTAGTTTATTGTCTCCGGCTTCTTAACCTCACCGTGAGACCAACCCTTAATGACCTCAGGAGAAGCAAGCTTAATGCCTATAGCCGAAAAATGATTTGATTCATACATATATTGAAGTCTCCTTCCAATACGCTTTTATCAAGTGAACAACTAGCTCAACAAAAGCATTAATTCATTTAAGTTACCAACGAATCTTACAGATCGATATCAGAGTCAGAATCATCGCCGAACTCATCAGAACTATCGTTCTCGGCAATATTTCCATCTTCGTTTACTTCAACAAATCCTGTTGAAAGCACGTCCTCAGCATCTTCTTGGAAAGCGTCAAGGGACTTTCTTGTCTCCTCGTCAATCTCCCTGATGCTATCGTCTTCCTCTGACTCAAGGTTAAGGTCGCATTCTTCATTCTGTGCAGAATAAAGCTTTACATCCAAACCAAGTGACATCAACTCTCTTGTAAGAACGTTAAATGACTCAGGTATACCTGATGCAGGAACATTATTACCTCTAATGATTGCATCGTAGGTCTTTGATCTACCTTCAATATCATCTGACTTAACTGTAAGAATTTCTTGCAAAGTATGAGCAGCACCATAAGCCTCAAGTGCCCAAACCTCCATCTCTCCGAATCTCTGACCACCAAACTGAGCTTTACCACCCAATGGCTGCTGAGTAACGATAGAGTATGGTCCAATTGAACGAGCATGCATCTTATCATCAACAAGGTGATGCAACTTCAAGTAGTACATGACACCAACGGTAATTCTATTTTCGAAAGGCTCTCCAGTTCTACCATCGATAAGGATCGTCTTACCATCGCTATCGATACCAGCTAGCTGGAATGCCTCAGCAATATCATTCTCGTTCGCACCATCGAAAACAGGAGTAGCAACCTTCCAGTTAAGAGCTCTAGCTGCACGTCCCAAGTGAACCTCAAGAAGCTGTCCAATGTTCATACGAGAAGGAACGCCTAATGGGTTAAGAACGATATCTAGTGTCTGTCCATCTGGTAGGAAAGGCATATCCTCTTCAGGAAGAATTCTTGAAACAACACCCTTGTTACCATGACGACCAGCCATCTTATCACCAACAGAAAGCTTACGCTTCTGAGCAATATATACACGAACTAGCTTGTTAACCGAGTTCTTAAGGTTGGAGTTGTTCTCCTTTGTGAAAATATCAACATCTACAACAACGCCAGACTCACCATGAGGTACATGTAAGGAAGTATCCTTAACCTCATGAGCTCTCTCACCGAAGATTGCTCTATATAGTCTTTCCTCTGCTGTAAGGTCTGTCTCACCCTTAGGAGAAATCTTTCCAACAAGAATATCGCCTGCTCTTACTTCAGCACCTATTCTGATAATACCGTTCTCATCAAGATTTGATAGAGCGTCATCACCAACGTTTGGTACTTCTCTTGTAATCTCTTCAGGTCCAAGCTTTGTATCACGTGCTTCGCACTCATATTCTTCGATGTGGATTGATGTATAAACATCATCCCTAACGATTCTCTCATTAACTAGGACAGCATCCTCGTAGTTGTAACCTTCCCAAGTCATGAAGCCGATAAGAACATTCTTACCAAGAGCAAGTTCACCCTTATCTGTTGCTGGACCATCTGCAATAACATCTCCAGCCTTAACCTCTTCGCCAATACTAACGATTGGTCTTTGGTTAATACATGTACTTTGGTTAGATCTTAAGTACTTGGATAGCTTATAAGTATCAACTTCTCCAGAAGGTCTTGTGATTCTAATCGAATCAGAAGAAACTGAAGAAACAACACCATCACGCTTAGCAACTGCACATACTCCAGAGTCCTTAGCTGCACGATACTCCATACCTGTTCCAATAATTGGAGACTCAGGCTTAATCAAAGGTACTGCTTGACGTTGCATGTTAGAACCCATCAACGCACGGTTAGCATCATCGTTACCCAAGAAAGGAATAAGGCTTGTTGATACAGAAACTAACTGCTTAGGAGATACGTCCATGTAGTCAACTTCTGAAGGTTCAACCTCCAAGAACTGATCAAGGTTACGGCAAACGATCTTCTTACCAAGGAAACGTCCTTCCTTATCAAGAGGCTCATTAGCCTGAGCAATGTTGTACAAATCCTCTTCATCAGCAGTCATGTAGTAAACATCAGCAGTAACTACACCCTTCTCCTTGTCATAAAGACGATAAGGAGTCTCAATGAAGCCGTAAATGTTTACACGTGCATAAGTTGCAAGTGAAGTAATAAGTCCAATGTTAGGTCCTTCAGGTGTTTCAATAGGGCACATTCTTCCATAGTGGGAAGAGTGAACATCTCGAACTTCGAAGGAAGCTCTATCTCTAGAAAGACCACCAGGTCCAAGAGCAGAAAGTCTTCTTTTATGCGTTAATTCAGCAAGAGGATTCTGTTGATCACCAAACTGAGACAATTGTGAAGAACCAAAGAACTCTCTAAATGAAGCGCTTAGCGGACGAGTATTAACAAGCGTTCCAGCTGTAACCTTGTCTGCCTCTTCTTCATCAATACCAGCCATTCTCTCACGAACGTTCTTCTCAACTCGTGCCATACCTTGACGCATTTGGTTCTGAAGGAGTTCTCCAACGGAACGAATACGACGATTGCCTAAGTGGTCGATGTTGTCAATTGCGCCAACTCCGTGATGTAAACCAATGAAGTAGGAAACCATAGCGATGATATCATCTACTACGAGATTCTTAGGCATCAAATCAACACGTCTCTCTCTTAGTCTGTATGTCAACTCTGTAGCGTACTCAGTCTTCTTACAATTCTCGCGAACTTCAGCAATAATCTCACGCAAAACACTACATCTTACGCGCTCATTAATCTTAGTATCAGCAAAATTAAAGTCCTTAAGCTCCTTCTCTGTAAAGCTAGCTCTTAAGTACTTCTCACAATCAACACGACCATTACCTACAACTCTATGAGACTGATTGGAAATGCGTACTGTATCACCAGTCTTGATGATAGGATAAATATCTACAGATGTAATTCCAGCCTCTTCAATCTCGATAGCCTTCTCAGCTGAAATAACGGAGTCAGCCTTCAAGATTAACTCACCGTCTTCAGTAACAATATCATTTACAGCCTTATGGCCACATAATCTTGAAGATACTCCAAGCTTCTTATTTATCTTATATATACCTACACGAGCAAGATCATATCTTCTTGCATCAAAGAAAAGCATATTAAGATGTGTCTCAGCAGCTTCAGCGCTAACTGGCTCACCTGGACGAACTTTCTTATAGAATTCGGCCAATGACTCTTCTCTAGTCTTGCAAGAATCCTTCTCCATCGTAAGACGAAGACCTTCTTCTTCACCAAAGACATTGATGATCTCGTCATTGTCCTTCATACCCAAAGTACGGAGGAAAATAGTAAGTGGGAACTTACGAGCTCTATCTACACGAACGCTAATAATACCATTCTCATCTTCTTCAAGCTCTAACCATGCACCACGGTTAGGAATAATCTGAGAAGTATATTCGAGCTTGCCCATTTTACCAAATTCAGTGCCAAAGTACGCTCCAGGGGAACGAACAATCTGGCTAATTATTACTCTCTCAGCACCATTAATAATAAAGGTACCGTGATCTGTCATAATAGGGAATTCGCCAACATATGCTACTTGGTCCTTGACCTCACCAGTAAGTGTGTTGAGTAGACGAAGCTTAATCTTAAGGTTAGCAGCGTAATTGCTGTCTTTCTCTTTACACTCTTCTAGACTACAAATTGGACTGTCTGTATCAAACTCTCTGTCAAGAAAGAATACCTTCCATATTCCCTGGGAATCAGTTATTGGGGAGATCTCCTCAAATACCTGATAAATACCCTCATTCATAAACCACTCGTAGGAATTTCTTTGAATCTCAATGAGATTAGGAACTTCGATTACCTCGTCAATACGAGAATAGGACATACGTTCAGTCTTGCCCTGCTTGATGGAACGAACCATTAACACATCACCTCTCGATTTTTAGCTTCAGAGATTACTCTCTTGGCGGCCTTCGCTCGCGCGGTTCTTTGAAATAACACAAAACCGCAATTTCGTCAAGTCAAAAGGGCATAATAAGCCCCTCGCACATTAAGACGCATTATAGAATTATACGCACATGTGCAAGGGTTGTCAATAAAAAATACCCCTCAAAACTAAAGAATTGAGGGGTACAAGATAATCACTTTATTAGTAGGACAAGTTTTGAAGTGCCCACATATTTATCTGATATTCAGGAGAAGCAGCTGTAAGGTTCGCATCAGACCAAGCAGTTAAACTAGCAGTAATAAGTGTTGACCTTGCAAGTGCAATATATGCAGGAGCACTCTCCTCAAAATAGTATACGGTCAAAGTCGTATTGTCGCTACTTGGGAGATAGTAGACATCCCCAGCAACTCTGTCAGCAGAGAACAACCAATCATTCAATGCGAAATCAGAATCTGTGAACGTGTCAGTATTCGTAGGATAAATCTGATTTGACAAGTATCCACCAGTTAATATCTCACTAGCAACATCGGAATTATCCTTAACTACTGCACAGAATCCAGCAGCATCAGTAACATTAGCAACAAGGCCCTGAGCTTCAGCACGAAGGGCATCCATGCCAGCTTGGATTTCTTCAGCTGTAGCGTCCTCTTCAAGAGCGGCTTCGTTAGTCAAAGTAAGTGTTCTATAAGCTACATTAGGTGTCTCGTCCTGATAACGATCATTCAATAAGTAAACATATACACCAGCTGTTGCCTCAATAACGATAGTGTCACCAGCCTCGCCATCTGAGAACAAGAAATCCAACTCCTCAGAATCCTCTCCATGATACTGAGTAATCTCATCATAAGAGTAGCCAACAATAGATGTAGGATCAGCATCATCAGCAAATGCCTCCAAAGCCGCATCGTCACCTTCAAGTGCGTCCATAACTAATTCTCTGAAGGTCTCTGGGTCTGTAGCATTATCGGCAATATAGTTTGCCTCTTCTAAAACCTCAGCGTAAAGCTCTTCATCAACGTTTGCTCCCTCTTCAGCTTGCGCAAGCTCTAAAGAATCAGATACGTCAGGAGAATTTACTGTAGCTGGGAAATAATAGTAGTTATAGTCTACAGTATTATATAAAGTAACATTATTAGATATCTCGTTATCGATGTCTTCTTGAGTAGGAACTAACTCAAACTGTCCAAGATAGTTCTGATACTCCTGAGACAGGGAATCTCTTCTTACACAGTTTCTTAGTGAATTAACAGAGAATCCTGTTCCATACATCTGTGAAAGATATCCTTCTACTGAAGTAAATCCATAATCAGAAGCTGTTGTGCGAACACCTTCAACTGCAATATCAGTATATCTATCGATTCCAGACATTTCCAAGAATCCATTCTGCTCAGCAATATCATCTATCATTGCAGTACTCAAGACTGAAGCAGCAGCATTATTGTAAAACATCTCACGATATGTAGCTGTCGAAGAAGCTGAATTTACAGGACTATCCAAATCGATTCCGTCAAGATATCCATACATACGATATGTTGTTAGTAGCTGTGAATAGTAGTAGTTAACTTCAACTACAGGAAGGCTATCAATTGTAACAACCTTGCCATTAGCATCTTTCTTCGTAATCTTTATGCCCTCAACACACTTCGGTAGTAATCCCGACATGTATATGAAGAATAGAGCAACAATAACTACTATTGCTACTATAATTGATTTCATTATTACGCTCGCCCAATCAATGGTGGAGTTCTTTTTCTTCTTATTAGAGTTTGCCATGAAGGAAACCTACCTTTACACTTTTTAACAAAACGTAATCATTATAATTCGCGTTCGCTCATAATGCAAGAAAGCATCGAAAAAGACTTGAGACAATAAGTCGGATTCAGTCTCATAATTTCTTCGCGAGGCATCTGTGACCATTCAACAAAAGCAAAATCACAGCCAGCACCCTTCGCACACTCGATATCTGGCAAAGCATCACCTACATAAAGGATTCTGCTCATATCAGTAATTCCAAACTTTGAAGCAGCCAAAAATAACGGCTCGGGATTCGGTTTATGCTTGCTTGAGTCTTCGCTGAATATCATATGCTCGAAAAATTTACCAAGCTCGAGATGTTCAATCGTAATAATCGCAGATGAGTAACGCTTTGAAGTAACCAGACCCTGCATAGCTCCAAGTTTTCTTAACCCGTCCAAGCCTTCAACTACGCCCTCAAAAGGTGGCACAACATTCTGCTCAAGAAGCTTGCAATTTATTTTAAGATATTCTTGTCCAAGTTTATTCGTCAATTCGGCACTATGCATACCAAAACATGCTAACAAAGGCTTGCCAATATAAGACATAAGGTCCGCCTCGCTTCGAGGACAATTCCCTAAGACATTAATATAGGCTTGCTTCATACATTTAACAATTAAGGGGACCGAGTCTACTAGCGTACCATCAAGGTCATATAGAATTGCATCGTAACGCATTAATCTTCCTTATCTTTTTCTTCGTCATCTTTATCAGTCTTTTCGACTATTGGATTTGGGTGAATCATTACCTTGGATATCCATCTTTCTTGAACATGCAAGACCTTGATGGATAGATTCTTATAAGTAACGGTTGGTTTCTCGCCTTCCTCGGGGACTCTGTCGAGCAATTGTATGACTAGGCCGGCAATAGTGTCGTACTCTTCGTCAGTAAGCTCAATGCCAAGGACATTCTCGAGGTCGCTCAATGTCATGTCACCAGCAACAACGTAGTCGCCATTTGAAAGGCGGATGAATTCCTGCTCTTCGTCGTCGAACTCGTCGGTGATGTTGCCAACAATTTCTTCAAGCATGTCTTCGATAGTACATATGCCCATTGTTCCGCCATATTCGTCAACAATGACAGCCATTTGCATACCACAAGTCTTCATCTCGGAGAATAAGGACGAGATTTTGCGGGTTTCATGAACAACCAAAGGTTCTCTTATGATTTTCGAAAGAGAAAAATCACTTGTCATCTTCGGAGCCTCAAGACCAATCAAATCCTTGATATGCAATATTCCCACGATATCGTCGATGTTGTCGCGATAAACGGGAATTCTCGTGAACTTCTCGCTTCTTACGACAGCCATAACAGTCTCATAGTTTGAATCCAAAGGCAGTCCAATGATTTTCTTGCGGTGGGTCATAATCTCAGATACTTCTTTGTCGTTAAACTCAAAAATATTCTGAATCATTTCCTTCTCAGAGTTCTCTATTCCACCTGTCTCAGAACCAACATCGACCATCATACGAATTTCTTCTTCAGTAACTTCCTTGTCCTTCTCCTTAGGGTCGATACCAAACAAATACAAAACTGCATTCGTAGAAAATGTAAGGAATTTTACGAAAGGCTTAGTTATAACGCCAAAACCGCGAACAACGGACGCAGCTACGAAGGACCATTTTTCAGGGTACTTCTGTGCGATTCTCTTAGGGGCAAGCTCGCCCAATACAAGTGAAAAATATGAAAGAATAAGAGTTATTACAATAGTACAAACTGTCTCCACCCAAGCATACTCACTCTTTGGATCAAATAACAAGGCTGCTTTTCTTGAGAAGTTGCTAGCTGCAAAAGCTGATGACAAGAATCCTGCGAAGGTTACCCCCACCTGAATTGTTGCCAAGAATGTTCCTGGATTGTCAATAAACTTAAGAACTCGTTTGGCTTTTCTATTGCCTTCCTCCGACATTTTACGAATTTTAGCATCATTCAAAGTTATGACTGCCATCTCCGTTCCAGAGAAAAAAGCATTAACCAAAATAAAGAACAAAACAATAATTAAATCAAATATCCCTTTGCCAACTTCGTTAGGCACAAAATTTCCTTTCCTTTCCATGGCGTAAACTACGCCTGCGCCAGTAATGCGCGATAATCATGATTAACAATCGAATCATAATACTAATATACTATATCTTTGCTCGAAAAACTCTCGAAAAAATATTACTTCATCTCGTCCAGAAGCTTTGCTAGCAAGTTTCTTACTGTTTGAGGATCAGCCTTGCCATGCAAAGCCTTCATCGACTGTCCAATCAAAGCGTTGATATTCTTAATATTACCTGCCAAATATTCCTCAACCGCCTTAGGGTTACTTGCAAGAATCTCCTTAATTGTTGGCTCGATTGCTCCAGCATCTGATACTTGCGCTAAACCGTGCTCATCAACATATTTCTCTGGGTCGATATTCTCATCAAAGACCTTTGCGAGCAGCTGGATTCCAGTTGAGCGGTTGATTTTCGAGCTATTAACAAGGTTAATTATTGTTCCCAAAGAAGTTGCGTTGAAGTCAACCTCTTCAATAGATACGTGCTTGTCATTGCAAAGCTTTAGGAGATTTGTAAGTATCCAATTTGATGCGTCTTTAGGGGACTTGCAGACCTCATTTGCTCTCTCGAAAATCTTAACCAGGCAAGTCGAGCCTGTAATAATACCGGCGTCATACTCAGGAAGACCCAATTCGCTCACGTAGCGAGCCTTCTTGGCGTCTGCAAGCTCAGGCATCTCGGCTTTGATTCTCTTAATGAAATCGTCAGAAATCTCCATGGGCATGAGGTCTGGCTCTGGGAAGTACTTGTAATCTTGAGCATTCTCCTTGCTTCTCATGGCGTAAGAATATTCCTTTACGTCATCCCATCTTCTTGTCTCTTGAGTAACCTTGCCGCCTGCTTCAATTACGTCGATTTGTCTGTCGGCTTCGTAAGCGATAGCACGCGCGATTGCTTTCAAGGAAGCCATGTTTTTCATCTCAGTTCTTGTGCCATACTCCTCTTGTCCGACCGGACGCACTGAAAGGTTTATGTCCGCGCGCATTGATCCTTCTTGCATTTTGCAATCGGAAACGCCGAGATATTGAAGAGTGTCGCGAAGCTTTTCGAGGTAGGCAATAACTTCTTCTGCACTTCGAAAATCAGGTTCAGACACAATCTCGATTAGTGGCACGCCACAGCGATTGTAATCAACCATGGTCGTATCAGTTGAAGAATCGTGAATGAGCTTACCAGCATCCTCTTCCATGTGAATCTCATGAATACCTATGCTCTTTGTCTTGCCGCCAACTACAATATCAACGTGGCCATTGCGGCAAATAGGCAAGTATAGCTGTGAGACTTGGTACGCTTTAGGAAGATCTGGATAAAAATAGTTCTTTCTATCAAACTTGTTCTTTCTCGTAATCTCACAGTTGGTTGCAACACCAGCCTTAATCGCGTACTCTACTACCTTCTTATTAATAGTAGGAAGTGTTCCTGGCATGCCAGAACAAATCTCGCAAACATGCGTGTTCGGTTCACCTCCGAACTTTGTTGAACAACCGCAAAAAATCTTCGATTTTGTCGAAAGCTCGACATGAACCTCTAATCCCATTACTGTTTCAAAAGCTGACATTTCTCGTCCTCACTTACTTAGCTTGAGCTTTTCTAATATGATAATCGGTCTCATTCTGGAAAGCAGATGCTACAGAACAAAGTGTTTGCTCCGAATAATGCTTGCCCATCAATTGCATTCCGATTGGAAGTCCTTGCTTATCAAAGCCACATGGAATGGATACTGCTGGGATACCAATAATGTTAATTAGTACCGTGCAAATATCTCCAAGATACATCTTTAGAGGATCAGATAGGCTCTCGCCAAGCTTGAGGCTTGTAGTAGGAGCAACTGGTCCAATAACTACGTCGTACTTAGCAAAAGCCTTATCGAATGCTTGCTTAATCAAAGCCTTTGCTTGAAGCGCCTTCTTATAATAAGCATCATAGTATCCTGAAGAAAGAACGAAGTTACCAAGCATGATTCTTCTCTTAACTTCCATTCCGAAGCCTTCGCTACGACTCTTGATATATAAGTCGACCAAGTCTTGAGCTTCCTTCGAAGAATAACCATATTTAACGCCATCATACCTTGATAGATTCGAGCACGCTTCTGCGCAAGCAATTATGTAATATGTTGGAATCGCATAATCAACAATTGGCATCTCGAATTCTTCAACAATGGCGCCCTTCGACTTGAATAATTCAACTGCCTCAAGAACGCTATTCTTTACGTCCTCATCAATGCCTTGTCCAAAATACTCCTTAGGCAAGCCGATCTTTAGTCCCTCAACATTATAATTCTTAAGAGCCTCAATATCGATTTTGATTGCATCAGGAGAAGATGTTTGATCCTTCGAATCCTCGCCGCTAATTACGTTATATACACTTGCTACATCCAAAATGCTCTTTCCCATTGGTCCAATTTGATCCAATGAAGAAGCAAAAGCAACAAGTCCATATCTTGATACTGAGCCATATGTTGGCTTGAGACCGCTAACTCCACAAAATGATGCAGGTTGTCTAATCGATCCGCCAGTATCAGAACCAAGAGTTATAGGGCAAGCATCTGCAGCAACTATCGCCGCACTTCCTCCCGAAGAACCACCTGGTACTCTATTTTCGCCCCAAGGATTATATGTAGGTCCGAAAAAGCTTGTCTCCGTAGTAGATCCCATAGCGAATTCGTCCATATTTGCCTTTGCAACAATAATCATTCCAGCTTCCTTAAGCTTACTTACTACAGTTGCATCATAAGGAGGAACAAAATTCTCTAGAATCTTAGACCCACAAGTAGTGAGGGTTCCCTTCGTACAAATATTGTCCTTGATTGCTATGGGCACTCCAGCTAAAGGACCATTAAGTTTACCAGCATTGATTAATTCGTCAGCCTTAGCTGCTTGCTCCAGAGCAATATCTTCAAGAATAGTGATGACAAAATTGTATTTGCCATTTTGTTCCTTAATCGACTCTATTACCGCCTTCGTTGCATCAACAGAAGTAAGCTTCTTAGCCTTAATGCACTCACCTATTTCTAAGGCAGAAAGTGACAATATCTCTTTTGTTTCCATATCTTGCTCCAAACTAATATTCTCGTCAAAAGTAAATCTTACTCAACCGTCTTTGGTACTACAAAAGCTCCGTCCTTGCTATGTGGACTATTGCTTAATATCTCGTTACGCATGTCACCGTTTGTAACTTCGTCTTCTCTATACACATTCGTTCTCTCACAGGCATGACTCATGGCCTCAACGCCAGTAGTATCAAGCTCGTTAAGCTTATCAATATATCCTAGTATGTCGCCAAGATTTTTCTTGGTGCTAACCTTCTCTTCTTCACTCAAACGAATTCGGCCTAGGCCTTGAAGATACTCTATCAATTCATCTGATATTTCCATCGAATGCTCCTTTTATATACCAATTTAACCTATCGATTCTAACACGGACGACCTTAATAGTAAATAAATGCGCTATTTGGTTGCCTTTTCGCATATTGACTATCAAAACCAGCTACATCTCAATTCTACATAAGTAGTCCGATGAAGTCATTAGGAGAAAGCAAAAAACACGGCGTAGTATATACCACTACGCCGTATTCATTTGCAAAGTTAATTAATCAGTCAGTCAATCAAGCAAGAGCGATGATTGAGAAATCCTCAGCCTTAAGTGAAGCACCGCCTACTAGACCACCGTTGATGTCCTTCTGTGAGAACAAACCAGCAGCTGTCTTTGCATTAACAGATCCGCCATACTGGATTGTCATAGCAGCAGCACACTTGTCGCAATAAAGCTCAGCGATTACGCCACGGATGAAAGCACAAACTTCCTGAGCTTGCTCATCTGAAGCTGTCTTACCTGTTCCAATAGCCCAGATTGGCTCATAAGCGATTGTAATCTGGCAAAGCTTCTCAGCAGGAATATCCTTGAAAGCTCCAATAATCTGGCCCTTAATCCAATCGAATGTCTCATTTGCCTCACGCTGAGCAAGTGACTCACCACAGCAAATGATTGGCTTTAATCCATAGGATAGAGCAGCCTTTGCCTTCTTATTCACTGTCTCATCTGTCTCAGCAAAATACTCACGACGCTCGGAATGTCCGATGATAACGTATGTTACGCCCATCTTTGCGAGCCATAGTGGAGAAATCTCACCTGTGAATGCACCCTTCTCTTCGAAGTGGCAGTTCTGAGCAGCAATCTTAATGTTTGAATAAGCAGCAGCCTCAAGAGCAGCTGGGATAGCTAGGAATGGAACACCCAAAGCAATTGTTGATGTAGCATCCTTAACAAGTGGCTTAAGCTCATTGATTAGCTTAGCTGCATCGTCTGGGCAACCACAATTCATCTTCCAGTTACCAGCTGCAAATGTGCGGCCGATTTCCTTATCCTGAAGACAATCAATACCTGGAAGAACCTTACCCTCGATGAACTCAAGAGAAGCTCCTCCACCTGTTGAAATGTGTGAAACCTTCTCAGCAAATCCAAGCTTCTCAATAGCAGCAGCAGAATCTCCACCACCAATGATTGAAATAGCGTCAGAATCAGCAATAGCCTTAGCAAGTGCACGAGTACCTGTTGCAAACTTATCAAACTCGAATACGCCTGCAGGACCATTCCAAATAATTGTCTTAGCATTAGCAATCTCAGCAGAGAACAATTCGATAGACTTTGGTCCGATGTCAAGTCCCATCCAACCGTCAGGAATCTTACCAGACTCAACAACCTGAGAATTAGCATCCTCAGCAAATGCGTCTGCACATACTGTATCTACAGGGAGAAGAAGCTTAACGCCCTTAGCCTCTGCCTTAGCAACTAGCTCATTAGCCAAATCAAACTTGTCTGGCTCGCAAAGTGATGTTCCAATTGAAGCACCCTTAGCAGCAGCAAATGTATAAGCCATACCACCACCAATGATGATTGTATCTGCCTTGTCGATTAGGTTGCTGATTACGCCAATCTTATCGGATACCTTAGAACCACCAAGAATAGCAACGAATGGTCTCTTTGGATTAGCTAGAGCTCCACCGATGAAATCCAATTCCTTCTGAATTAGGTAACCTGAAGCAGATGGAAGGAAGTTTGCAAGTCCTGCTGTTGAAGCATGTGCACGGTGAGCTGTTCCAAAAGCATCATTAACGTATAGGTCAGCCATTGAAGCTAATTCAGCAGCAAACTTAGGATCGTTCTTTGTCTCTTCCTTATGGAAACGAACATTCTCAAGCATAAGAATCTCGCCTTCCTTAAGAGCAGCAGCCTTAGACTTAGCATCTTCGCCAATTACATCGCTAGCAAGAACTACTGGCTTGCCAATCAACTCTGCTAATCTGTCAGCAGCTGGCTTCATTGAGAACTTAGCCTCAGGACCATTCTTAGGACGACCAAGGTGGGAAACAAGAATAACTTTAGCGTTATTCTCTACTAAGTACTTAATTGTAGGCAGAGCACCCTTAATTCTCTTGTCATCTGTGATTTCGTTTGTTGTCTTATCTAGAGGTACATTGAAGTCAACGCGTACGATGACTTTCTTTCCAGCAACATTCAAATCTTCTACATTCTTCTTCTGAACCATAGCCATATTTACTCACACTCCTATATTAAATTTTGTAAACAAATTATTAGTGCATAACACACTAGCCTTCCGATTATACCTTGTTCTGGCTCGCCTATAAAGACAAAAAACGCCGTTCTTTTGATAAGACGGCGAAGTTTTGCATTATATTTTCATTTTTGCCTGATTCTTGATGCAAATGAATTTTCTTTTGATTGAGAAAATTACCCCTCAAAATCCATTTTCTTGAAAAGCATAACAACTTGCTGGATTTTGAACACTTTCTTGCCCTCTGTATAGAATCTATAGAGCTCGCCGTCCTTATTATAAATCTCGATATACTGGCCATATTTGGCAGCTAACCCCTTCATCGACTGAATTCCATAGGTTCTTGAGATGTTTTTGGAATTCTTTTCGAAAAGGTCCATCTTCGACTTACTAACTCTCTTGTCTTTTCCATGATGGCAAGGAATTCCATACTCGACTTCGCAATCCGAACCCTCATACAAAATTTCATCCGCAGTAACCGTTATCTTGCCATTGCCTGTATGCGCGAAACTGCTTATACCGATTTCCTTGACCAAGCGACAATCGAGTTCCATCTTAAAGTCAGGATTCTTGAGTTCCTCGGCGATGATATCCTTCTCCCACTTAACCCACTCGTGTAAGTCCTCAAAGGTCTTGCTTTCATCATTTCCAGCCTCGAAAAGACCATTGCCAAGCACATTAATTTCATTGCCGCAATCGGAGCACTTGACTGTCGAGCCACCAACAAAATCCATAGTAAATTGCTTCTTGCATTTTGGGCAGATAAATCCAACATTCTGGATTCCTGAAGCCATTTTCGAGTTCCTATGGGTAGGGTTACTCGCCCTTGAATAATCGTACTCGTTATATGCCAGCCCATCCATTATGTACTCTTGGATTTCCTCAATACTCATGTCCTTGACCTTCTCACCTGGAAGCTTACGAACAAAAGAAGCAGTGATTTTGCCCATTCTCATGCCAGACTCGCTCCATCGCGGCCACGTCAAATACGCACCATTACTTCGAGCGATGTAGATGGCACTATTAGTCTTCTTAATCATGCGGGCAACACCGTCATCGAAGCTCTTGCTAGTTCCATCGATGAAACGCGTCGCCTCGGGGAAAATACAAAGGGAGCCTTTTCTCTTAAGTACTCGCATCATAGCCTTTACAGCTACTGTGTCTACTACAAATTGCTTCTTAGGAATCGCGCCGCCTAGCTTAAACCAATATCCCCAGCCTTTTTTTCGAAAAACAAATTCGCCAGCCACAAAATTGGTCGGTCTTCCGTGCGTTAGTCTTTCAACTACAACTGGATCGAGATATGAAGGATGATTTCCTAAAACAACAATAGGCCCTTCTTCCTTGAGATAGTCCTGGTCTGGTTTTACCTTAATTTTTGTATACCAGCAAATAAGCGGAACAATTAATTGGGAACCTATGAAACCGTACCAAAACTTCGAAGGCTCGCGGCCAATGTCAACATCGCTATTATTTTTGTCTGCCATAGAAAACTCCTAATTTATATGATAACTAAGGGTATTATACACTGTTCTAGTTATCATCCCACTCCCCAAAAAAGAAAACGAAGCAGTTATCATAACTACTCCGTTTTTCTTTCTTAATTTGCAGTTACAGGCGTTGGAGGAGCCTCGACTTTGCTTGCGTCAAGGATAACAATCTCGTCATCCTTAACATCAACCAAGGCCTCCTTGCCAGGACCAATTACTCCATCAAGCATAGCCTCGGAGAATCTATCCTCGACCATAGCTTGTATTACTCTCTTTAATGGTCTCGCACCATATTGCGGGTCATAGCCTTTTCGAGCAAGAAAGAGCTTAGCCTCGTCAGTTAACTTTATGCTGATTCCAAGTTCGTTTACGCGCTTGCTGACATTTGCAGTGAGCAAATCAACAATCTTGAGAATCGAATCTCTGCCAAGCATACGGAAGAAGATAATCTCGTCAACACGATTTACGAACTCAGGTGAGAATGTCTTCTTAAGCTCGTCGATAACTACCTTCTTGGCATCATCGTATGTTTTGCCACCGTACAGACGTTCGCGGCTCGCCTCGTCCTTGTCACTAGTATCCGCCAAGTCAAAGCCAATCTTCCTGCCGGCCTCACCAGTAAGCATTCTCGCTCCGATGTTTGAAGTCATAATGATAATCGTATTCTTGAAATCGACAAGTCGACCCTTACCATCTGTCATTCGGCCATCATCAAGAATTTGAAGCATCGAGTTGAAAATCTCGGGATGCGCCTTCTCAATCTCATCGAAAAGAACTACCGAATAAGGATGTCTTCTAATCTTTTCAGTAAGCTGGCCGCCTTCCTCGTATCCCACATATCCCGGAGGAGATCCAATTAACTTGGAGACGTCGTGCTTTTCCATATACTCAGACATATCAATTCTTACCAAAGCATTCTCATCGCCAAACATTACTTCAGCCAAAGCTTTAGCTAACTCGGTCTTACCTACTCCAGTAGTACCAAGGAAGATGAAGCTTCCCGACGGCTTCTTAGGATCCTTAAGTCCAAGTCTACTTCTTCGAATCGCCTTGGAGATAGCCGTAACCGCTTCGTCCTGACCGATTACTCTCTTCTTCAACTCTTCTTCCAAATTCTTAAGTTTGCTTGCATCGCTTTCGGTAATCTTTGCAACAGGAATTCCGGACCACTTAGCTAGAACGTCAGCAATATCATCGACTGTCAATGTTCCAGTGAAGCCGGACTCATCAGGCTTTGAAGCTTTCTTAAGTTCTTCTAGCCTATTTTGGATAGCAATCTCTTGTTCGCGAAAGCCTTGAGCCTTCTCAAACTCCATCTCATCCGCTGCTGCCTTCTTTAGCTTTCCTAATTCCTCAAGCTTATTGTTAAGGGACTTTTCTTCACCTGATACAGCAAAGTTAATTCTTTTTTTAGCTGCTGCCTCATCTATTAGGTCGATAGCCTTATCCGGCAAGAATCTATCGGACAAATATCTGCTTGACAGTATTACTGCCTGCTCAATAGCTTCATCAGGAATCTTGATTTTGTGATGCTCTTCATATTTTAAGCGAAGGCCCTTAAGTATCAGAATGGCATCTGCTGTGGATGGTTCGTTAATCATTACCTTCTGGAAACGTCTCTCTAGAGCAGAATCCTTTTCGATAACCTTGCTATATTCATCAAGAGTTGTAGCTCCAATGATTTGCAGTTCGTTCTTTGTAAGCATTGGCTTCATAATGTTTGCTGCATCAAGGGATCCTTCACCGCCGCCAGCACCAATAAGAGTATGAATCTCGTCGATGAAAAGAATTACATTCTCATCAGAAGAAGCTTCATCAAGAACATTCTTGATTCTCTCCTCAAAGTCACCTCTGTACTTTGAACCAGCGACCATTGAACCCATATCTATTGAGTAAACAATCTTATTTTTAATTATCTCTGGAACATCGCCTTCAGCTATCTTAAGCGCCAGACCTTCAGCAATTGCTGTTTTACCAACACCAGGCTCACCTACTAGGCAAGGATTGTTCTTCGTTCTTCTAGCAAGAATTTGCATAACTCTGTTAATTTCTTCTTCACGACCAATAACAGGATCTATTTTGCCATTCTTGGCTCTATCGGTTAAGTTCTTTCCATATTGATCAAGAGTCTTACGGGAATTCTTGCCCTTCTTGCTGTCTTTGACTTTGTTTCCGCCACCGAATCCTGTTAAACCTGGAATTCCAGACATTCCCCTGTCAGATAGACCTTGCTGATTCATCTCGTCTTCGTCAGAGTCAGAGCCATCGCTCAAGCTATCATAGTTGTTAGAAGAAGCTCTAACCGCCTCCGCGACATCTCTCCTTAAGTCTTCGAAATTCGAATTGGGCAGTTCATCGCATATATTTCTAATTACTCTGTTAGCAGAATATGTTTCTCTCGTTACAATACACATCAGTAAATGCTCTGGCATTATCACGCCCTTTGAACCAGTAGAAATTGATAAGTGTTCAGCATCTGAGAACATTCTCTTTGTCTCAATTCTGAAACGAGAATATGCACTTACAAAATCAAAGTCGGAAACAAGCTCATTTATAGGTGTATCAATTATAATGTTCTCTATTTTAGCAAGAGCAGAAATGATCGAATCAGAATCGATGCCATTCTCACTAAGTACCGTTTTTGCTACACTCTCTGTCGAAGAAAGTCCGACAAGTATATGCGTTGTCGCTATTGTATCTAGACCAAACGCTCTAGCAGCAATTTGGGCATCTGACACAATCTTTAATGTATCTTCTCTTAATTTCATACGCTTTCATCTCCCTTCAGGATGCTCCTAATGATGTTAGCTCTGTCGCTACATTCTTTATCCCCAACTCCCATTATGTTGACCGACTGAATTGGCGGTCTCTGAATCAATTCACAACAAACATACTTCGTCACTTTGTATATCTTGTCCCACGTTAAGCCTAGTTCTTCATATCCCTTGCACTTGCCTTGCCCAATCCATAACCATGAGATTAAGGCTATCGCCTCACCGCGAGATATTTTTCGAGCATAACGCAACACACCAAATGCCCTATAATATTGTTCCTCTATTACGTTCGTGTTTTTACGATATAGGCCAGCCCTGCAAGCTCTTTCAGCCTTAACCAACTCTTTTGTTATGTAATCAGCACCAACTAGAAGTGCATTCTCAGTAATTCCCAGAGTTGCAATATTCGCTAGAATGTAGAGAAACTCGTCTCTGTTTGGCTTCGTTTGAAAAGCAGGAATCAACGTCCAGTCGAACTTGGAGATTTTGTTTATGAATTGAGGTAGAACTCCCGCCTTGACGATGCCAGGAATTGATACCAAGAAAGCTATCCTACATCCAGAACCGGTGTTGTTTGGGTTTGCCGTAAGGAAGCCCAATCTCTCACTATATGCGATATCCATTGCCTTTTCGATATTAACAGCAACAGCCTCAGCCTTATCGTAGGTTCCCTTGATATTGCCTCGACCAACATCCATACTTTGAATTCCAACATGGTCAACGTCATTAATGAAAACCTTAATTTTCTCGTCTTCGCTTACAAGAAGTGCTTTGCCCTTGCCGTCCTGAACAAACGATTTCGTCATAGCCCAGTCCTCGAAAAGCCTCTTCTTCTCATCTTTATCAATTTCATCGCCTCTTGCAAAGGAGTACTTCTCCTTCGCCAGAGCTTGTCTTGTCATTCCAATAAGATTCTCTTTCTCTTCAATGCTCATCTTAAGAGGAAATGAAAAGCCCTTAATATTACGAAGTATTTTGACTCTAGTCGCTAGTATTACGTCACTATAATCTTCCTTACGCATAGCCATTATTTCTTCTCCTCTCTTCCCTTAAGTTCGTCTCTTAATTTTGCCGCCAGAGCATAATCTTCTTTCTCAACCGCCATCTGCATACCTTTCTTGAGGTCCGCGTCACTTACTGTTCCAAGATCAGCGCGCGATAGCTTCTCGAGTAAGTTCTTGTCCTTTGTGGCCTTGATACTTTCCTTTTTTTCTGTAACGTCAGTCTTTTGCTCTTCGCTCTTAGACTTGGAGTCCGCTGAGGTCTTGGAGGCATTATTATCTATCTTCTCTTCTGTTTCTTCTGCTCCCTCTGTCGCTTCTGTTGCTTCAGAGCCATCACCCATTTGGGATATTCCATTAGAAATGATCTCTGAATTCTGCCCGGGTTTTCTTCCGGCATACTGCGAGTTAGCTTGATTTTTAAGCATCTCTCTCATGATGGATTCATTAAAAGTGTTATAGCACTCAATACATCCAAGAAGCCCTGTGCTCTCAAAATCCTTAAGACTCGTTCCACACTTAGGGCACTTTGTCTGAATCCTAGATGGAGCAAAATCTAATTCTCCCATCAGAGGTATCACTGTTGAAGCAAAATCCGCATCGAAAAAGCCCTTCATCATGTCATTAGCCATCGCTTCAGGATCCGGGAACATATTACCTAATCCGGCCTCTTTGGCACATTCGGGACAAAGAACAGTTCCATTAATCTTAATCATTCGATTAGTAATCATCTTTCCACATCTAGCACATCTCATATCTAATCCTCCTTATTGGTCCAACATCAAACTAACTATTGTATTTTTGAAAATATCCGACCTTACTACAGACCTTACATCAGAATCTATCTTGGCTAGCGCTCTATCCGATACCGCAGCCATTACAGTTGTACCTTCACGTCGGGAAATCGCGCCAATTCTAACCATATTCTGCAAGTAGTACTTCGCCTGTTGCTGAGATAGACTATTGCCCACAACTTGCAAAACAGATTGCAAATAGTCCCTCTTGCTTACTGCTCTTGCTCTGGTAATCATTATCTGACCGCCACCGCCTCGCCTACTCTCAACTATATAGCCGTTGCCAGGCGAGAATCTTGTTGATAACACGTACGTAATCTGAGAAGGAACACAATTGGCTCTTTCTGCAAGCATACTTCTGTTGATAGTCGCTTTACCATCATTTTCATCAAGCATCTCCTTAATCATCATTTCTATTACATCTACTAACCTAGCCAATTTGTCGTCCTCCTTTCAACTATGTCTTTGACTTTGACTTTCTTTGATATTTGTATTATCACTCTTTGTCTTTTTGCTGTCAAGATATATAAACGTTTTTCTGCCAAAAAAGACACTTCGTAATGAAGTGCCTTCTTGAAATGAAATGTTAACCGAGAAACTACTCTCGCCGCCGTCCGCCTATTCAAAAGATAATGGGGGCTTCAATAATTCACTGCGCCCGTTCCACTTGAATATTCGTAATGATGAACCC
>JAAYFK010000019.1 GCA_012728275.1 Clostridiaceae bacterium
ACATAGATGATAATGAAGATTCTCTTCTTTACACCATACAGGCTATGCATTTTCTATTTGGTCAAGAAATCAGTTCAGATGAAGTTATGGAATTGATACCTGGTACGAGTGATGATTCGTATTATATTAGATATGATACGGATTATGCATCTATTAGAGTCAATCAAATGGTATTCTTAGGAGTTGAGATAACAGACACAAACGTATCCGATAATAATTATGACTTTATGACGTATTTTTCAATAGTAAGTTCCGATGACACATCGTGTACCTACGATGTATATTGGGTTTCTGGAAGTTCTGGTGAACACCTCCCTAATGGACGACCAGCCCCAGTAAGAGATATAGCAACTATAACCGTAACCTTTGACTTTGATGATTCCTATGACTTGGGGTTCATCATTACGGATATTCAGGTTGAACGTGCGCAATAAATTTACGTGAAGATTTTTGCATTTATAATGGTCCATACCTATCTTCTAGGTATGGGCCTTTCTCATATATACTTTCATAGCTTAGTCTAGGGATATCCATCCTAATATAATGAGAAGTGGTCCACGGAATTGTATCTTTCTTGTGATTCGATATTGTTTTCTTTACTAAGTAGTACTATTCTCTAGGATGAAATTGTTACAAATGTGTAAATTTACGAATTCGATGAGGTGTCAGAAATGAGTAAGTGTAAGTCTTGGTTAAAGATTGTTAGTATGCTGATTGTAATATCGGTAGTAGTCGGTGCAATTCCATTATTCAAAGTTAGTGCCGACTCTGTTGAGACAAGTTCAGCCAATCTAAAAGTTACTTACACACAGGTAAGTTCTTGGGGCAGTACAGTTCAAGCTAATGTTGATGTAACTAATACAACAAACACTATGGTTGAAGGGTGGGCCTTATCTTTAGCATTCGATAAAGATGTATCTATATCTTCAATATGGAATGCAATCCAAGAAGAGACATTAGTTTTTCAGACTCCGCCTTCAACAGTTAGTACAATAGTTAGTACAATAGAAATGATTTCTGAGGTTTCTAGAATTGAGGTGCCTGATGAAGACAAAGAATAGTAATGATTCTACTTTAGTTAAACCATTAAAAACCAGTGCATTGTTTCTATGTCTGTTAATTTGTTGGTTTGCATGTGGAAATGCGAATTTGCATGAGACACTAGGTATAGTGATCTGCATTATCGCATTGTCGGTGTGTACTAGTGTAATAGTATTGCTAACCATCAATAGTAGAGCAAAGCCAAAGATTAAGGTGAAGATGTGTGATAGCTTTGGTGCTACGGCTAAGCTAGTAATTGGAATTGCTTCTATTCTCTTGGCCATATTCGTAGTCATTTTGGCTTCGTATCATGGTAAGAAGATTAGTATTTCTGAAGGTGTAAGTACTTTGGAATCACTTCAGTTGTTGATAGCTGGTACTTTAGCAATAATTACTCGTAATGACACTTTCATCATGTCGGATGCTCTACTTATTTTATTGTATTGCACACTAATGCGAAGTGTTGGCAGTGAAAGAGAATTGACATTTGTGTATGCGGGTGTTTCAGTTTTTTACTTCTTTGCATCTATTATGGGTAGCGTACATTATCGAGAAAGTCTCAAAGGAATGTTTTTTCGCTCCAAAACACCTGCAATATTTAAGATCACTAGAAACGACTGCGATGATATGGAGTTTACGGAATTTTTCTATTCGAACAAGGAAAGAATCATGGCAGTTTCAATAGAATATCCTCTACCGCTGGTAGTAAAGTATAGAAGCGATGAGGATCCGTGGTTCATATCTCATATAATGTCTGATGGAACTAAAGTATATCTGCACAATCCGAAGAATATTAGAAAAATCAACTTCGCAAGATGCAGTAAATTATATAGAAAGCGATCAAATGCTGAGAAGAAGGCATATGTCGAAAAAATCCGAGATTTTCTTGATAATCAATCTGATTTTACGCGATGTAGATACTTTATCATTGAGCATTTTGAAGGCTACGAGCGAAAACTTCTTGAAAGCGAACCGAAGCTAAATTCGTATAGTTAAATATAACAATAGTAAGTAAAGAGGTAACATATGGATAATGAGAGAAACAATGAAACTCAAGAACTGATGCAACCACCAAGGTCATTAAGAATCTTGCACTATGTAGACGTTGTTGTAGGCATCGGTCTGATAATATTGGGATATTTCTATATTTCAAATGCGGGACTTATGTATTACAGGTGTCAGAATGGAATTACCGAAGACTATATGCAAGAGTATGTAAAATTCTATCAAGCGGAACTCAAATCTATAGAGACGTACTTGTATCTGGGTGATACGGAGAACTACCCCCAATATTGCTACAAGCCTAAGGCGAATAAGTATCTGCAAAGTAACTTTGAGTTAAGCAAAATTTCGGGTGAAACAGAGAAAGAGATAGACAGATTGTTAGCCATTAATGACGACGAAATTGTAAGAGTAGTTAACGAAATGCTACCAGAGTTTGACAAGATAAGGGATATTATTGATGTCAATCAGAATCCAAAGCAATATGGAATATCCGATCTTCGCAAAAATCTGTCTCCACTAAAGGATAAAGAACGGTGTTCAAAGCTAATCAAGTTGATGGATAAGATGTATTTAGAGATAGAGAAGATTCCTATGGAACCTACTGACGTATGATTAATAAAGGAAACCACTAATATGGGAAGAAAAGTAGTTTTTCAGTTATGGACCTTCTATTGAGCTTTTGTCTCTAGCCAGCATGGCCTTATGCGCAGGACTTTTCGAGCAATCTTAAGCCATTATGTACTGCATCGGGATGAAACGGATTCCTGTAACGGTTTGCTCTTCGGACATATCTATGAATCCCAAGCGATGGTAGAAATCCTTTGCGAAGGGCGAAGAATTTACGGTTATTTCTTTGGTCGGAGCATTCTTCTTAACCTCCTCGAAAAGCATTCTTCCAATTCCTCTCCTGTGGTGCGCGCCATCAACGAAAAACAAAGCGATGTGCCTGCCCTCGCTTCGTGTTGCAACGACACCTACAAGCGTTTGCCCCTCGTATGCGCCGTAGATAGTAAGGCTTTTCATGAAGTCAGCATCATATAATGCGGTCTTAAAAAAGTTATCCACGCCTTCCTGCGAATAATCTGGCGCCTCATATTGCATGAAGACTTCCGTGACGAGGTTAACTGCCTCGTCGATTTCTTTCTGATTAGTTATTTCTTTTGTCTCAATGCTGATTGCGCTCATTTGCAAAATGCCTCCCGCGGATAGATTCTTAATTGCTCTTCGTAAGCTGATCGTATGTAACTCCATACTTGCTTGCAATGTCATTAGCATATGACTGACCTTCAGGTTTTGCAACCACGATCTCGAAGGAACGCTTGCCACCGTCGGTTTTTACGATTAGTGACGCAGCCTTGGCTTTAGAATCCACGGAAGAATTCAGCTCGTCGATGTCGCGCGCTATCTTGTGCATGTGTGTGTTGTAAATTGTTCGAATTTTTCGAGCAAGGATGGCTCTAACGGAATCTTTCGCTATATAGTATCCCTCTTCAAAAGAAGTGGTCGAGAAGGTCTCATTGAGGAGCAGTAAGCTCGAACTTGTGCAATTCGTGAACAATTCTTTGAATCGCTGGCATTCCTCGCCAAGCCTTCCAAGATCCATCGTTTTGTCCTCGTCAGCAGGGAAGTGCGTGTAGATGCAATCAACGGGCGCATAGGTGAAGCTCTCTGCAGGAACAGGAATTCCGCCTTGAGCGAGCGCGAAAAGCTGTCCTATCGCCTGAGTGAAAGTGGTCTTACCACCTCTGTTCGCACCGGTTAGAATGTATACGGTGTGTTCGTCACTGAAATCCAAGTCGTTTGGAACTATTGATTCGCTATTTTCGGAGGAATTGGTAATCAGCTTGATGTTGTATGCTCCAACCGCCTTCATCGTGAAGTCCTTGTCGACGATTGCTTGCGCCCTGCAAAGTTTGTATCCCTTGCTCCTTAGTTTCTCAACAAATTCGGCGCAGTGAATGTAGTACATGAATTCAGGAATCAGGTTCGCGATGCTGACTACTGATACGGTCATATAATTGACAAGAATGTCCTTAAGTTTTCGAGCAGTAATATTAAGAAGATTTGTGGCCAGCTGATTTACGTAGTAAGGGAAGCTCTCGGTGCCGCTATCTTGGTTAGGTACATTAATAAGTGTCTGGCGCATTTGGCTAGTTGTGAAAGGATTACTTGCCATCGTCATGAAGCCGGCTAAAGATTGCATATTCTTAAATGGAAGATTTTCAGAGCGACCTACTTGCGAGAAGTGCATGTCGCCATTCCATTCGTTACCCTCGTTAAGCTGGTCTTTACTCGATAATGCCCTCGACAAATTACTTACAATACCAGAGTTTACAAATGGTGTGTCGTTGACGGAAATCAGTCCAATGCTTTTGGCCTCGAATCGCGGATTCAAGTTAATGCCGATTGTTACACTTTGAATGCTTTTCGTTGTCGCCTTGAGCTCGGAGATATCCTTCTTCATGGAGTCAAAACTGGAATTGGAGTAAACAGCCTCCACGTATGCCTTCAAATCCTTAAGTCCTTGGGATTTAACATTGTTATTATTCAGGCAATCGCGAATTTCTTCAACGCATGTAATGTATTCGCTAATCTCTTCGATTCTATGCATCAAGTCCCAAAGTCCGGCCTGCTTGCCTACCTCTTTACGCATTATGCCGAAGTCCTTTAATGTTCGAATTCTCTTCAAAAGGTCTGTCATTTGATTTCGTAGAGAAGGAATATTGAGCATATCCTCGAAAACTTCCGAGCGGTAGCTAGCAACAGCCGGGTCATCGCACATGGTCGTTAGAACCGACATGATCATGCCCTGTTCCCTAGTGTCGTTGCTTATGGCCTCGCAAATAGAGTCGAGTCCCAAGTCGTGGAAGCTAACGGATGACATTTGCTTGTACTTAATTCCTTCAATTTTGGGGAAAAGAATACTAATTTCAGTTTCCATAATTGTCTCCAATCAATATATCACTGTGACATAGTTCTATACTATCACTTATTCTCAAAAATACACTAGTCCTTTTCGAAAAGAATCGAGATAATGCTTGATTTCTCGGAAAACATTCTTTGTGTTGACAAAGCTCGGAGAATGCTATTAGACTTTTACTTAAGTGATGTTTTGCGAGGTAAATAAATGCTTCCCTATATAATGATTTCTGGTATTAGTATTTCGACCTATGCTGTCTTGGCGATATTAGGGGGCCTACTTAGTGGTTTTGTATTTTGCCTTTGTATACGTAAGAGAGATCTTGACGATAACGATGCCGTTGTATTTCTTCTTCTCGTTACGTTTGGCGTTCTTTTGGGTAGCCATTTATTATATGGTATAACAAATTGGCAGTTTATACGTTACATATTTGAAGCTCGGAATTTCAAAGAGTGGGGAAGCTCTATCATCAGGGTATTCGGTGGAGCAGTTTTCTACGGAGGCCTGTTTGGTGGTCTTGCTACTGGTCTAGCTGTTATTCAGATTAAGAGACTCGATAAGCAAATCTATCTAGATGTCCTGGCCTTAGTTATTCCGTTATTTCATGCAATTGCTCGAATCGGATGCTTTCTAGGCGGTTGCTGCTATGGTATCGAAAGCGAATTTGGCTTCATCGCACATGGCAACAGGATATCGCCAGAAGTCAACAATGTCAGCCGTTTCCCGGTTCAATTGCTTGAGTCGGCGCTTAATATTGTTATCTTCTTAGTCTTGTGGATTTTGCTTGGTAGGCTTAAGAAAGAGTCTTTCTTGTACGGAAAATTAATTTGGATTTATCTCGCGATATATCCTGTAATTAGATTCACTGACGAGTACTTAAGGGGCGACTCGATAAGAGGCTTTATCTTTGGACTATCGACTTCGCAATTCATTAGTGTAATAGTGGAAGGAATTGCGATTGGATATTTGATAGTTTCTTTCTTTAAGTTCAGAAAAAGTTTCAAAAGCCAAATATAAACTGAAGGACTTTTCTAATAAGTAGATATGTTTGTTGAAATTAATCGAGAAAACATCTAGAATTGATTAGACAACTGGGAGATATTTGTGAGGGGGATATTATTATGGCTGAAGAAGGGAATAAGCAATCGTCAAGGCATATCAAATTACGTGGCATTTCGAAGCGTTCTTTTTTTATTTTTATCACGTTTGTTGCGTTAGTCTTATTTGGTCTTAAGATTCAGTCTGACATGAGAGGAACGATTAAAATATACAACCGAAATACAGTTAATTATGAGACTCATGAGGGAAGTGAAGTAAGCGTTTCTTTTTTTGAGGTTGTTGGAAGCTATAATAATGCAGATGGCAAGAAGTGTTATATTATTGCCGTAGTAGACAGCGTTACAAATGATGTTATGTGCTACGTTCCTATTGATGGTTTTAACGGTTCATATCTGACTACCTTTGATGACCAGCTTCGTCTGATTGATGACGGCAAGAATCCGAGCACGCTTGATATGGAGTTGAGTGGTCAAGTAAGTAAGATTGATACCTCCAATAGCGAAGCTGTAAAGAGCGCTTTAGTAGCATCCGGTGTAAGCATGAGTGATATTAATGCCAAACTTGTTGATTACGAGATAACGTCATCAAGTAGTGGCATCGACTGGAGAGTATCTGTTGTCGTATTTGGAATCTTCATAGTCATCCCTGTGAGCGTTGCGGTATTTTTCTGGATAAGGAAACGAATAAGGAGATAATCAGGCAATTATTCGTAGCCTTTACTCGCTGCAGTCCTCTTTCATTGCTTTTCGAATTCGACTTAAAGATTCAGGTTTAATTCCAAGATATGTCGCGACTTGACATATTCGAAAATCTCATTCTTAAGACTGATTCCATTCTCTTTATACAATAATACTGCACTTGGTAGAAGCGCCATATTTGCGACAATTAGTAGCAGAAAATACAAATACTTATTTGAAGTAACAAAGCTTGTAACATCTAGAAAATTCATTCCTGGTTTATATAGCATGAAAGCGAAAAATAATTCGAAACCTGCTACAAACAGAGTGAGAATTGTTGTAAGAGTCAAAGCCCTTCTCGCGTTTTGTTTTTTGATATCCATTGATATTCACCTCCGAAAAGGAGGATACCAATTATGACTCGACCCCACATTGACCTATGTTAATCTTCGTATTTTTTCTGGAAAAAAGCTCCTATGCTTTGGCGATGTAGTAGTTTTGTTACTGCGAAAATGCAGTAGCTTGATGGAAGATAATCCTCAGTTTTCCGTTGGTATTACGCCAAATTGATGTTCTATAGGCATCAATCCCACTCTCTCTCGTGGTGTAATGCACCAAGTAAACGTTAGAATCAATCTGATTGCATTCAAAATCAAAAATCTCTATACTTCTGTCCTCATCTATTGAAGACAAGGCAGCAATCGCGTCTTGCTTGTTGTATCTCTTTCTTGATTTGCCCATCTCAAAATAGTCATCATCAAAGATATCCGCAAGATATTCCTTATCTTGCAGGTACTTGCACTGGAAAAAGTTCTTTTCCAGTTCCAAAATTCTATCTTCGTAATGTGTTTTGCTGTTATCCATATTCCAATTAAACCCTCATATTAATGAT
>JAAYFK010000020.1 GCA_012728275.1 Clostridiaceae bacterium
TATTCCAAAGACGAAGTTTCCCGAAGTGAGCGCGAAAAGCAGATGTCCGTCTGGCTAGATGCGCAGGGATTCTAAAAATTGGATCCAGATAAGTGTTCGACTCTACCTGTTTGCCAACCATTGTTCCTTAGTCATATAGTTTGTATGTCCGATTCTTGTCTCGTTCATTTGCGGAACCTGTACTTCCTCGCATGTGTGATGGTAAACAAAGCCGACTTTCTCTTGCACCTTTTTTGATTTAGTATTGCCATCATAGTATCCGCACCATATTACATTCATATCTAAATCTTCAAATCCATGGCGAATGATTTCTCGAGCGGCTTCAGGAATAAGTCCCTGTCCCCAGAACTCTTTTCCTATCCAATAACCCAACTCACATTCATCATCTCTGCTTGTCATATCTGTATTTCCATTAAGTCGTAGTTCAATGCAACCAATTGCAACATTGTCTTTTCGCAAACAGACTGCATAGCACTCTTGCCCACATAAGCAATGCTTAATAATATCTCGACTCTCCTCCACACTCTTATGAGGTGGCCAGCCAGCAACAGGCCCAACTGCAGGATCTTTCGCATGCTTATATAATTCATCTGCATCCGTTTCTTTCCAGGAGCGGAGTATTAATCTTTCAGTTATTAATTCCATATTGATTGGACCTCCAGTTTCATTCTAGTAAAATTAGAATACCACTTCTTTTCGAGCATAATGATTTAGGGAAATTGCTTACAATAAGAATACAAGTATATTTAGTAAAACATTAAACTATTGCGTATAATTATATCTAAGAATGCAAGAAATAATAGATGATCAATATTATCGAAAGGAGAAAAATTAATGAGTAAAGTGCTTTATATTAAGGCTAATGTTAAACCGGAGGGACAGTCCAAAACTTTTTCAGTATCGGACAGTTTTATCAATGAATACAAGCAGCTTCATCCACAGGATGAGATTATTACTCTTGATTTATACAAGGAAGGAATCGGCTTCTTATCGATGGAGGATATCATGACTGTATTCGGTCCTAAGACAGAGGAGAGTAAGAACCATCCGATTCTTAAATATGCTTATCAGTTTGCTGAAGCAGATAAATATGTTATTGCCGAGCCATTTTGGAATCTGAGCGTTCCCGCTATATTAAAAGCATATATCGACTATGTTTGTGTTACCGGAATTACCTTTGATTACACTGAAAATGGTCCTGTAGGCATGTTGCAGGGTAAGAAAGCGGTAAATATCGTAGGAAGAGGCGGAAAATATTCAGTAGAACCATTCACTAATTTTGAGATGGGGGATCGATACTTAAGAACGATATTCGGATTTTTTGGAATTGTTGATTTTACTACGATAGCCGCAGAAGAGTTGGATGTAGATGGAAAAGATATTAATGCTATTTTAGATGAATCTATTTCAAAAGCAAAAGAGGTAGCTAAGACTTTCTAAAGCTAGATATGGAAATTGGTCCTACTCGAAAATAGTTGGAGAATCAGGTGTTTTACTTGATTCAAAGCACATACGTATTTGCTCTCTGGTACTCTTATCTGTAGCGAGATTATCAGGCAGTGAGTCAATGTCAAAAAAGCCAATCTCGGTTGTTTCAATGTTCTCTTCAAATTCGCCGCTCACATATCTGCACATTATGAAAAACTTGGCCACACCATATGCATAGTTTTTTACATTGTGTTTTCTCCAGTCTTGAACGGCAATTAGCTTCTCCGCATTTACAGTAAATCCAGTCTCTTCTTTGACTTCTTTTTCAATATTTGAAGCTACTGATTGGTCAACATCACACCAGCCGCCAGGTAAAGACCAAGTGCCGTTATTCTCGTGAACTAGAAGAATTTTGTCGTCAACAATTATGGCCGCACGTGTATCAATTTTTGGTGTCTGATAGCCTTTCTCGTTGCAGAATAAATCAAGAACCTTATTAACTGGAATATCTGTTTTCGCGGAAATCATCTCAGCAGAGATTTTTCTTAATTCTTCATATCTCTCTATATCAAATTTATCTTTTCCATATTGAAGCCCTGCTTGAGCGATGCTTTGAATACGAATTGCATAATCAATCCATTTATCATTCATGTCAATTACCTCTGCAAATGTTGTGTCGCTTCAACTTAAGCATAAGATATCAGGACTAAGGTTTCAACGTGGTACGAACCCTTCGGTCTTATGTATGGGGCGAAAATGATTTCTGCCCGTTCACGGCGAGCTAGTTAATGTCACACTTCAGAGTTTACTCCGTCAGAGGGAATAAGTCGAAGTGTCTTGCCAGTGAGAAGGAGTAAGTCTTCAATTATCCGGGAACTTCAGAAGAATCTTTGTTCCTACTTGTTCTGATTCAAAAAGCCCTCTCCAGCACAA
>JAAYFK010000021.1 GCA_012728275.1 Clostridiaceae bacterium
ACCTCGTGATAGAGGAAGATGGGAATACCTTATTAATAACAGGTTGCGCCCATAATGGCATTATCAATATACTTGAGTATTTTCAATCGTTCAAAGGACGAATGCCTGACTATGTGATAGGTGGGTTTCATCTTTCCAGCCGTTCTGGCGGAAATGAGGATATTGATACGATGGATAGAATTGCAGAGTACTTAATAAGTACGGAAGCAAAATATTACACCTGTCATTGCACAGGCATAGAAGCCTATGAAAGGCTGAAATCGGCTATGGGTGATAGAATTGATTATTTGTCAGCGGGTAGTGTAATAACAATTTGAAATAAAGGAGCAAAATTATGAGTGAAGATTGCAATCAAAGCTGTAGCAGTTGCTCGGAGGACTGTGCAGAAAGAAAAGAACAAAAAACGGATTTCTCCGAGAAACTGCATGAGATGAGCAGTGTAAAAAAGGTGATTGGTGTTGTCAGCGGCAAGGGCGGAGTTGGCAAGTCGCTGGTAACCTCCATGCTTGCAGTTATTATGAATAGAATGGGTTATCATACCGCTATTCTGGATGCGGACATCACTGGACCATCCATCCCAAAAGCCTTTGGCATCAAGGAAAAGGCTAAAGGTAGTGAATTTGGCCTATTCCCTGTTAAAACAAAAACCGGTATTGATATTATGTCTGTTAATTTGCTTTTAGAAAACGATACGGATCCGGTTATCTGGAGAGGGCCGGTTATTGCTGGCACAGTAAAGCAGTTTTGGACTGATGTTATTTGGAACGATGTAGATTTTATGTTCATCGATATGCCGCCCGGCACCGGTGATGTTCCCCTTACGGTATTTCAATCCATTGCTGTTGATGGGATTATCGTTGTGACATCTCCGCAGGAGCTTGTATCCATGATTGTATCAAAGGCTGTTAAAATGGCCGAGATGATGAATATCCCTATTGTTGGCCTGGTAGAAAACATGTCCTATTTTAAATGCCCGGATAACGGCAAGGATTATCAGATATTTGGCGAAAGTCATATTGAAGAAATTGCTGACAAGCATAATTTAAAGGTTATCGGTAAACTGCCGATTGACCCCAAAATCTCAGCCGCATGTGACAAGGGCATGATAGAGCTTTTCGATGGAGATTGGCTGAATTCAGTTGCAAAAATATTAGAACAAATGGAGGAAAACTAAAATGAAGAAAATTGCTGTAGCAAGCGAAAACGGAATGGTGACCGAGCACTTTGGACATTGCGAAGGGTTTATGATTTTCGACATCGAAAAAAACCAAATCATCAAAAGTGAAACCATTGCTAACCCTGGACATAGACCTGGATTCTTGCCAAATTTCCTTGCCGATCGTGGTGTAAATGTTATCATCAGTGGTGGTATGGGCGGAGGTGCGGTTGAGATTTTCAATGAAAGAAACGTTGAAGTTGTAGTAGGAGCTTCCGGAGATGCAAAAGCAGCCGTAGAAGCGTATCTGAAAGGCAATCTTAAGTCCACCGATTCCGTTTGCCATGAACATCAGCACCATGACGAGTGCGGAGAGTAAAACTTTACTACTTTCTCTCATATACTATTGTATTTAAAACCGTATCTGCACAGTGTTGGTAATTTTTTGTTGAATCCGACAGTCTTTCCCTGTAAACTGTGAGCGTAATTTGCAAAAGCAGATTGCCGGATAATTGCGATGTGGTAGTCCCTATCCGGCTTTCTGTCTTTTGCATG
>JAAYFK010000022.1 GCA_012728275.1 Clostridiaceae bacterium
CACCGTGATGCAGACATGCACATTCATGATTTATCTATGTTGACAGGATATTGCGCTGGCTGGTCTTTGAAGCAACTTATTAGTGAAGGTCTTGGCGGAATTACAGGCAAGATTACTTCTTCTCCACCAAGTCACTTGGCAACGCTTTGCAACCAGATGGTTAACTTCCTCGGAATCATGCAAAACGAGTGGGCGGGTGCTCAGGCATTCTCGTCTTTCGATACATATTTGTCAGCATTTGTTAAGGCTGATAACCTAAGCTTTGAGCAAGTTAAGAAGGCAATAGAGTCCTTTATCTATGGCGTTAACACTCCTAGTAGATGGGGAACGCAGGCGCCTTTCTCTAACATTACTCTTGATTGGGTGGTTCCTAAGGATTTGGCCGAACTCCCTTGTATCGTTGGTGGAAACGAGATGGATTTTAAGTATAAGGATTGCCAGAAGGAAATGGATATGGTAAACCGCGCGTTTATCGAGATCATGATTGATGGTGATGCTAATGGTAGAGGTTTCCAGTATCCAATTCCTACATACTCAATAACTAGAGATTTCGACTGGGCGGAGACAGAGAACAACAAGCTTCTTTTCGAGATGACAGCAAAGTATGGTACGCCTTACTTCTCTAATTACATTAACAGTGATATGGAGCCAAGTGATGTTCGTTCAATGTGCTGCAGACTTCGTCTTGACCTAAGAGAGCTTCGAAAGAAGTCAGGTGGATTCTTTGGAAGTGGTGAGAGCACGGGTTCTATAGGTGTTGTTACTATTAATATCCCTAGAATCGCTTATCTTGCTGACAACGAAGAAGATTTCTACAATAGACTAGACAAGCTGATGGACGTTGCTGCTCGTTCGCTTAAGATTAAGAGAACAACAATTACAAGGCTTTTGGACGAGGGCTTGTATCCATATACTAAGCACTATCTTGGAACATTCGATAATCACTTTTCAACAATTGGCTTGCTTGGAATGAATGAGGCTGGCCTGAATGCTAAGTGGCTTCGTAAGGACCTTACAAACACTGAAACTCAAGAGTTTGCGAAGAATGTCCTCAATCACATGAGAAATCGTTTGTCCGACTACCAAGAGTTATATGGCGACTTGTATAATCTTGAGGCTACGCCAGCTGAGTCTACTTCATATAGACTAGCTAAGCACGATAAGAAGAGATATCCAGGAATCATTACAGCTAATGATGCAAGTGGCGTTTACTACTATACAAATAGCTCGCATCTTCCTGTTGGATATACTTCAGATATTTATGATGCTTTGGATATACAGGACAAATTGCAAACTCTTTATACATCCGGAACAGTTTTCCATGCATTCCTTGGAGAGAAGCTTCCTGATTGGAAGGCAGCTGCAGCATTGGTTCGTAAGGTTGCTGAGAATTATACTCTTCCTTACTACACTATCTCGCCAACATACTCAATTTGCTCTGTTCATGGATACCTGACCGGCGAAGTACATTCTTGTCCACATTGCGGCAAGAAGACAGAGACTTATAGCAGAATTACTGGATATTATAGACCAGTTCAGAACTGGAACGACGGTAAGACACAGGAGTTCAAGGATAGAAATCTATATGTTATTGATACTTCTGTCCTTAAGCGTAAGGAGGCTATGCAGAAATGCGCATCTTCCGATTCCGATTCCCAGCAAGCAGTAAGCAAGAGCGCTGATATTAGTCAAGCCGATGAGCTGATGCTTTTTACAACAAAGACTTGTCCTAATTGCGTATCAGCAAAGGCTTTGCTTGATGCTCAAGAAATTAGATATCGAGTTGTTGATGCAGAAGATAATGCAGACCTTTCTAGGAAGCTAGGAATAATGCAAGCACCAACCTTGGTAGTAAGTAAGGGCGATTCTGTAGAGCTTATTCAGAATGTGTCGAGCATTCGAAAATACATTGCAGAGAGCAAGATGGCTGCTACGAAGTAACATTCGCAATAAAAATCAATATCTCACGGGCGGTAGAAGATACAAATCGGCTACCGTCTTTTATTTGCGAATTGTTCAAAATGTATATGTAAAAATGAAAGAAAAGCTAACAATGCCTATGTTAGAATTTAAAATGGTGCGAGAAAACGATTTACGCATAGAAATAAGCATTTTCGACGCGCTAAAGTGAAAAAGGAATAAGGAGAGATAAGATGTTACAGATTAATAATTTCGTAAAGGAGTATCGTTCTGGCGACCTCGTACAGAAGGCCCTCGACGACGTATCTCTGACTCTTCGCGATAGTGAGTTCGTTGCAATCCTCGGCCCTTCAGGCTCAGGAAAAACGACCCTACTTAACGTAATCGGAGGTTTGGACCATGCCGATAGCGGAGAGCTTGTCATTAACAAGATTTCAACAAAGAATTACAGGGATAAGGATTGGGATTCCTATCGTAATCACACGATTGGCTTCGTTTTCCAAAGCTACTATCTAATTCCACATCAGTCAGTTCTTAAGAATGTTGAGCTTTCACTTACTATTGCAGGTGTAAGCAAGGCGGAGCGCAAAAAGAGAGCGCTTGAGGCGCTGGCAAAGGTTGGACTAGAAGAGCATTCGCACAAGAGACCGTCACAGCTTTCTGGTGGACAAATGCAGCGTGTTGCTATTGCAAGAGCACTAATAAACAACCCAAGTGTTGTTCTTGCAGATGAACCAACAGGAGCGCTTGACTCTGAGACTAGCGTTCAAATTATGAACCTACTTAAAGAGATTGCAAAAGAGAAGCTAGTTGTTATGGTTACTCATAACCCTGAGCTTGCTCAAGAGTATGCGACTAGAATAATTAAGCTTCATGATGGAAAGATAGTTGATGATTCCAACCCATTTGATGCCAAAGATGCAAACGAAGAAAAGAAGTATGAGAATATGGGCAAGACAAAGATGTCACTTCTCACATCACTCTCTCTTAGTTTCAATAACCTTCGTTCAAAGAAGGGAAGAACAATACTTACAGCATTTGCTGGTTCAATAGGTATTATTGGAATAGCAATGATTCTTTCAATCTCATCAGGTGTTAATAGATATATTGAGGATATTCAAAAGAGCACGATGTCTTCATATCCTATTACGATTCAGCAAAACGCCATAGATATTTCTTCTTTCTTTGCCGTGGAGGCACAAAGTCAAGCAAACCAGGATGTTGGCCATGAGTTGGATGCGGTATATTCTAACAACGCAGAAATAGAAGAGATGACTAATATGGCTTCTGCCACAACCACCAACAATATGGAAGCCTTCAAGGATTATCTAGACGATGAGAATAGTGAGATTCATAACTTTGTTGGACAAAATGGAATCGCGTACACATATGATACAGCTTTTGACCTGTATACTTATGACCCAAACGAAGTGTTTGTTAACACAGATGGTTCTTTTTCGGGATCAAACAATCAAACTATTTCTATGGGAGGAATGGATTTTACAAGAAGCAGCTCAAGTAATGAGTACGTAAGCGAGATGCTTCCTGGAACGGATGGAAATCTTGTAGGTCAATCCGTAATGGATAGCTACGACCTAGCATATGGCGAATGGCCAACAGAGTATAATGAGGTTGTTTTGGTTCTTAATGGATCACATGAGATTCCTGTATCAAGCCTTTGCTATCTAGGCTTCTTGCCAGAAGAAGATCTTGTTGAGATTCTTGACGTTATGGGAAACGCAATGAGTAGCGAAAGCGCTGATGCTTTCGAGATAGATCAGCAAGTATTCTCGTATGAGGATGTTTGCAACAAGGTTTACTACATAATGCCAGAAGCAATGCAATATGTTGACGATGGAAATGGTGGATTCCAATATATTGGTGACGACAGAAACGCTCTTGAGGGCATTTCAAATGAGATGATTCCAATTAGAATCAGCGGAATCATTGTTCCTAGAGAAGATGCTGAGAACGCAAGCCTTGTAACTCCTATAGCATATACATCGGCGCTTACACAAGAAATCATCAACAGGACAAATACAAGTGCTGTAGTTGAAGCGCAAGAGGCGAACCCTGATACTAATGTAGTTAATGGCTTGTCGTTTAGCCCTGCGGATGACGCGACAAAGGCTGAAGATGCACGCGCATATATTGAAAACATGTCTGACAGTGAAAGAGCTGACTTCTTCATACAGATGCTTCAAGTGTCGGGAATGATGGATGAAGCTTCTATGGAGCAATATACGTCAATGAGCGATTCTGAACTTGCTACGATGTGCTTACAAATGCTCGATATGATGGAAGAAAGCGACTTAGTTCAAATATATGACGGCTTCATCTCAACAGGTTCTTACGATGAGAACATGATGGCCTTCGGTGTTGTTGACCTAAACAGTCCATCATCTATTAATATTTACACAGACAGTTTCGAAAACAAGGATGAGGTAGCAAGATGTATTGCTGACTACAATGCATCGGCAGAGGATGCAGACAAGATTGTTTACACGGACTATGTCGCATTGATTATGTCTTCTGTAACAACAATCGTTAACGTAATTTCCTATGTACTGATTGCGTTCGTGGCTGTGTCGCTTGTTGTATCGTCAATCATGATTGGAATTATCACATACATCTCCGTTCTCGAGAGAACAAAGGAAATCGGTATTCTTCGTGCAATTGGTGCGTCAAAGCGCAACATTTCCCAGGTGTTCAACGCGGAGACCTTCATCATCGGTCTGCTTTCGGGTCTATTTGGAATTGGCTTGACCCTATTAATGCTAATTCCTTCAAACGCGATAATTCATGCAGTTGCTGATACGGATATCGTAAGTGCGTATCTTCCAATTCCTAGCGCAATCGTATTGGTAGTCTTGAGCGTAATTTTGACTCTTATCGGAGGCTTCATTCCTTCTAAAAAGGCTGCTCGAAAAGATCCAGTAGAAGCACTTCGTACCGAGTGATTTAACGAGCGAAACACCTAGTGAATTAAAGCAAGAATAGCAAAATTAATAGAGGCGTAGTTCTTAGCTACGCCTCTGTTTTTGATCTTAAATACAATCAAAACCGATTACTGAACCTGTCTCTTACGCTTCGGCAATAAACAGCATGCCTACTATCGGATTACCGCTTTCAAGAATCGTAGGAGTTGGTCCAGAGATGATTACATTCTTTACCTTACCATCACCGCAAGCGACATGACAAGGAAAGGAGAAATTTGCATTGATTGCTGGACTACGAACGAATGCAGAAACCTGTTTGGCTAAGCTTTTGCGACTAATTTTATGAATAAACAAGAAACCGTTCTCAGAATAGGTTGTCTCAAACTCCTCGTCACTTACTACTAACAACTTCTTAAGGAAGTCGTTTATATATAAAAGTTTAAGCTTCTCGTCAAGACTAAGCTGATATACTACTGCGCCGACGGGAGCTTTTGCAAGAAGGCTCTTTGTTTGCTCGACTAAACGATATACCTGCTCTTCAAAGGTTATAACGCTAGCTTCTTTTGCAACTAATACAAAGAAGTAGTTGAAGTAAGATGAAGCAGATGCACGCTTAATTGTCAGTTTCAATTGCTGCAACATTCCAGGACGGTGAAGAAGAATGAAGCGACAAGAAACCACAACCCTCTTATTGGTTAATGCGGCTTCTTTAAAAGCATCGCTTATCTTATCTTTGTCAGCGGGATAAACAGCTTGGAAAAAATTGTAGATAGACCATTGCATGCTCTCTGTAGGGAAAGAAATCTCGCTAAGGAACTCATCGTTTACGCGAATTGCATGGATAATATTATCAGCTACTTCGAAAATTCCCATCGGTCCCATCGAAGAGCTAAAGAGCATATGAGACAATGACTCGGGGGTCCACATAGAAGTATTGTCAAGAATATCATCACTGCTACTCTTGTTAAATAACATTTGGAGGAGATTATTCTTGGATTCGAGTCTGTTTGAGAACTCATTAAGCGGCAAAGGCTTAGCATAGAAGAAGCCCTGAACCATAGAACAGTTAATTGAGCGAAGAAAATTTGCTTGTTTTGAAGTCTCTATTCCCTCAGCAATTACGTAGTAATTCAAACGATGAGCCATACCGACGATGGAGGCAACAATTACGGCCGACTTCTCGTTGATCGCCGTGCCTTCTTCTTCAAGCTTAAAGAAGTGCAAATCAAGCTTGATTATATCGCATGGAACAGACTTCAATACATTCAAAGAGGAGAATCCAGAACCAAAGTCATCAATCTCAATAGTGAAGCCTCTATTATGTAGAAGCTCTAATACAGATACGATGAATGCGAGGTTGTTCATTAATACCGACTCTGTTAATTCAAGGCGAAGGTACTTTGGCTCAAGATCATACTTCTTAAGAAGATTGGTCAAGAATTTAATCAAGTTAGGATCGAATAAATTCTGTACTGAGACATTTACCGAAAGAGGCACTATAGTTTTTCCAGCATCAAGACGCTCACGAAGGAATTTGCAGGCCTTCTCCCACACGATCTGGTTCAAATCCGCTACTAAATGCGCCTTTTCCATAATAGGAATGAAGATTCCAGGCGAGATGAGACCTTTCTTCGGGTGTATCCAACGAACGAGAACCTCACCACCAATTAATGTATCGGTGTCTTGATTATACTGAGGTTGAATGTAGATGACGAAGTCGTCAGGCGAGGCGTGACGTAAATCAGCAAGCATTGTTTGCTCAGCTAAATACACCTCTCTCATTGACTCGTCGTACCAAATGAATCTTGTATCAAGGCTTGACTTTATTGTCTTTAGAGCGATTAAGGCTCTATCACACATCGAACCAAATTCGTCGAGAGGATCATTTATCACATATCCAGATACGTGGAAGGAGAATGTATAATCCGTGACGATATCGTTCAAAATTTCTGCAATCCAAGAAGTAAACTTAAAAGGAATAAACAAATTAGCAGGTAGGCACATTCCAAAAACATCACCATCAAGACTACCTACTATTGTTTTATCGTTATTAAGAGTACGCATTGAATTACCAAGGGAAAGAAGGACTTCGTCGCCGGCCTTACTTCCAAACAAATCGTTAAAGACCTTGAAGTTGTCAATGTCCCATCTAATAAAAACAAAATTCTCTTCTGGATTCTCTTTAATAAGCTTCTTAACAGCACGCCCGAATGTTCTCTTATTAATTAGTCCCGTAGCGCGATTGTACTCTAAGTAAGATGAGTTTGTTATATCAAGAATCATGCAGGAAAAAACTCTCTCATTTTTATCAAGGAAGTTAAAAATCAGCGACTTTCTTCTTGTCTCCATATTTTTATCATATGTCGAGAGGTATACATTATATACGCCATATCGTCTGAGATTCTCAAGAACAACATTAATAGACAGCGATTCTTTCGACGCAAGTAGCTCGTCTTCAACTACTACGGAATCAAGGACGTTATTTATGAAATACTCATAGCGATTGTCACGACTTAGTAGAAGCTTTGTAGCATAGTTCGAAGGTTTTAGAAAAACGATGCGAACATCCTTTGTTATCGTATCAATAACGAACATTTCATCGCAAGAATTCTGAATCATATTATCAACGATTTGCTTCGAGGAACGGTCTTTATCAACATTCTCAATTATAAAAAATGCCTTATTATCAAGTGTTGTAGGATTTGTCGTTAGATAAATGTCAATAGTGAACCATTCAGAGTGATTCTTAGAGACAAACATTCGACCCTCGTCGTGAATTGTATGTATACCATTCTTGATTGCAACATTATAGAAGTCACGCGCGATTTGGGTAGATAGAATCTCTCGTGATTCCTCAGCTACATCACACCTCTGAACTATATAGGCAAATAATGCGTCTGGAGATTCAAAAACAGAACAGTCGAAGTAGGAATCTTTCGAAAAGGTTGAAAACTCTATCTTGTTGGTAGTCAGATTAAGCTCAAAGCAAGTGGTCTTTTCCTTCGCTCGCTCGTTAAAGTTGGCTTGTATCTGCGCATAGTTAGAGTGCCCTGGTGACTTAACAAGCTCGGTAGCTACAAGAACAGCTACCTGAGGCTCATTGTTATCGTCGAAAATTGTTTTATATGCAACCTTCGCAGGGCCGCTTAGTCCAAAGAAAAAAGCGAACTCAACCTCTGCAGTTCCTTGCTCTTTCCCCTCTTCTATACTCTGATAAATGCGGGCATATTCATTGACAGACTTTGCAGTTACCGGTCCAGGCGCATCAACATCGAAGGTCTGAGGAATATCGGAGGATAGTGAAGGGGACAGTATTCTCTTAGCTAGTCCCGATTGTGCAATAACCCTATTCTTAACATCATATTCCCAGGTTATAACAGGAGAGAGTGACAGCATAAGCTCTTGCTTAGATTGAAGTATACTCTCTAGAGCAGCTCTCTCGTTAAGCCCCGATATTTGGTTAACGATAAACACGCTACGAATTGTATTCTCGTCCTTTCTTGAACAGGTCCCAGAGAATCTTAGCCAAGTAGGAGGGACATTAAAAGGAGAGATACACTTAAGTTCGAACTCAAATGTGTCAGATGTTTCCGTAGCATTCTGAAACTTCGACAAGAACGGCTCTTTGTTATTATTAATATTCAGAATAATCCTATCTGTCTCGTGAGAAGGAGCACTTGAGAATACTATCGCAATATTATCCTTTGATATATCTGCAATAAGAAGCGTACCATGCATATTACGAATGACATCAACCAGATTAAAAGGAGCGCTTTCCTCCTGAACCTCCTCAATCGCAGGGACAGTACTATTCTTAGTTCTCTTACTGAAGCAGAAGGTTCTAGTTTTGGTCTTCTTAGCAGCATACAAGGCCTTGTCGGCATCTGAATACAATGAGTCTAGGTCGCTCTCGCCACCAATAAAAAGGGTAACGCCAGCACTGATTGTCACCAAGAATTTGCCTAGTTCCCCATCGACGGAGAACTGCATTTGCTCGATAAGCTTGGTTACCTTCTTTTTAACGTCCTCATATGATTTAACATTCTTCATCAAAACAATGAACTCGTCGCCACCTAGACGGCCTACTATATCGGTGTCATAGAAGAAAGAATTCAAGCTTTGAGCTATTGCGTGTAAAATCTCATCGCCTTTCTTATGGCCATAGTGATCGTTTATGCTTTTAAAATTGTTGGCATCACAGATTAATAGCGCATGCAATAGACCCTTGCCATGAGAGGAAAGATATCTATTAATAAGCGAGAAAGCCGTCTTGCGATTCAAGATCCCTGTCAGAAAATCTTGCTCTGCGGATAATAGAATGTTCTTACGTTCGTTAAAGAAGCTACTCTTGTCATAAGAAAGCAAGTAGCAACAAATGTGATCCGAATATGGATTCGTTACAAATATGTATTCAAGCGAAAAGTATATGATACTGGAGTCGACATTTGTCGCGCTATAGATGTATTTATCGCCGGGCAATCCCATATTATATTGTTTAAGAAGATTATCCTTGTTGAAGGTAAGCAAGAAATCATCAAAAGAAACATCGGTGCTTCTAGTCTCCATTATGAACTTAACAATAGTTGAGAAATCAGATTCTGTATCAACTGAAAAGGTTTTATTGCTAACCCTGTAAGCTCCGCTAAGAATAGTCCAATCTGTGATGTCAACATAAAAAAATGCGAACATATCCTTAGGAAGAGAATGAAAGTGTGATAACTGCTTGTTTTGACGAATCTTAGCGGTCTGCCTAATGGTATAGTCCAATACCGTACCGATAATGTATCTCTCATTGTTCTTCTCATCGATATAGGGCGCCTTATTTACGTAGTAGTACTTAGTTCTGCCAGCTTCGTCAGAAGGCCCAGATAATATCAAACCCTTTATGGTACTCCCGTTGAGGGCCTCAAGGTCGGTTCGAATGTGATCTTCAAGGCTTTCAACCATTGTGAGAATATCTTCATCCTTCTTGCCTAGGATTTGATCAGCAGATTTAAGATTAAGAAGTTTGACAAACTCCGGGGAAACGTAAGTATATCTAAGGTTAGAGTCTTTCGAAAATATAGCAACACCATCAAGATCCTGCAATTCAGTAGAATCTTTATCTCCAAAGAGTTCTGCTAATATGGTTGTTATATCACGCATAAGTCACCTAATAAATGTTAAATCAACAATCAAATTATATTAAATAATAAGGTATTATGCAATTATGAATTAGAACAGTAAAACACTGATATTCGCAATGTTTCAGCGGTTTGTATTCTGTGTTTAGAAATGATAAAATAACATAGCATTTTTGATAAATGCGTAATAAGGAAAAGGGGTAATAATTATGGAGAATGACGTTAACATTAACGAGATTAAACAGGCACCAGACGCGGTAGCAGGAAAGAACGCTGCTAATCTAAGTCTAATTTTTGGAATAGTTTCGATTGTAACTAGTCCTGTTGCAATTATAGGAATTATTTTCGCAATTTTGGGATTTGCACAGAACAACAAGGCTTCAAGATTTGGTTATACTGGAGGAGAGAAGACGGGTGGAATCGTATGTTCAATCATAGGCATGATTCTGTCCATTCTAGCAATAGTCCTCTGGTTACTAGTAATACTTGGTGTTATTTCATTGTTCAAGTGAAGATAAGCTATGGGTGGATTAATAGGATTTATTGTAGATAAGCTCCGAGAGAGGAGCGATAAGCAGGGTACATATGGGGAATCATACGAAGGTAGATTAGGAGGAAACATCTACGAGGACGGAGGTAATCTTAGTCAACTCGAGATGACTGAAGAGGTTGATCAGGTTACACTAATCAATTGCATTAAGTATGATGTTGCAAGTGTTTTAATTTTGTTTAGCCCTGTTTTTAGTGCTTTACTCTCGGGTATTGCTGTATATAAATCCGGAAAGATTCTGAAAGAGTATCCAACATACAATTTTGCTAGAATTGTTAACAGAGTATCTATAGGCGCTCTGATTCTAGCTGGCGTGGTAAATGTTGTTATACTCCTAATGCTCATCTTTGTGGAAGTGCTGCAGGAGGTTGCTTTCCAATAGGTTGATCAAGGAAGAGGGGCACGAGCATAATTCTTTTGCTCGAAAAGAAACTATTATGTTCGTTTGCTTTTTTGCTATAATGATTAAAGATAAAATTCTTAGTTAGGAGAGATATATGGATAATAATGATCAATTAAATGATTTGTACGAGTATGGCACGCAGTCGTCTTCAAGGTTCTCTAATTCGGAATCAACAGGCGCATATTACAATAACGACGAGCGTCCTACGTCTAAGACGTCTGGAGCAGCCAAGGCAAGCCTGGCTCTTGGAATTATTTCAATAGTATTAGGCGTAATCGGATTTGTATTTATTATTCCGGTTTTTATCGGTTTTATCTGTGCAATTATCGGACTAATTCTTGCAATCGTAGCATCCGTTAAGGGAGATAAGTCAGGCGCAAAGATTGGTGCTCTTATTACTAATATCATTGCTACGATTTGTGGACTAATTTGTGTAATCGCGTTTTGCGCATTCATCGGATTTGTTGCTTCCACTCCGGAGGATCGCATTTATAGCGAAATAGGAGAAGTCTTCGAAGAGTATGGAGGAGAGGCTGGTTCTATTGCATGGGAGTCTGCTATGGAAGATCAGGGCATCGATCTTGAAGACTGATAATTGAATTAATGGAATTAACAGAAGAGGAGACAATACAATGGACGATAATGAAATAAACAACGAAGAGCAGAACATAGTTAGTTCTGAAGACACAACTTCTGTAGAGTCTGCCGTTGATCAGTCTACTCCTGTAGCTGAAGAGAAGGCGCCGGAGAGTACCGCGACGGTAGAGCAAGCTACGCCTTATTCAAACGAGTATTCCTCAACAGGCTCGGAGCCAATCCCTGTAATTTTTGATAATACTAACGGTGGAAGTACTGGAGATGTGCCTGGAAAGAGCATGGCAACAGTAGCTCTAGTACTTAGTATTATTGGCGGCGTACTAGTTTTAACTTATTTTTGTGCTGGCATTGGACTATGCGTTGGCATTGTTTCGCTAATCTTAAGCATTGTATCTAAGAGTAAGGGCTTTGAGGGATCAACAAGAACTGCTGCTTTCGTCATTAGCATAATCACTTTGGCCCTAGGATTGATATTCTTCCTTTCATGTGCTTCGTGTATGTGTGGTGGTTGTGGATTGGGTTGTTCTGCACTAGAATGGAGTTATTATCTTTAATGCTTCCTTATGTATCAATATTTAATATAGAGGTGCCAACTTATGGTCTTATGGCCGGAGTTGGTATCTTTTTTTGCTTCTTGTTTATGTTCTTAATTACGAGAATTCGTAAGGATATTAGACTTGATGACGTTGCATATGTTTTTGTTTTCGCGATGGCAGGACTTCTTGTTGGAGCTAAGATTATGGGGTACTTAGTTGAGCTTCCTAACTTTGTTAGTGCTTCTATTGAGGGCGGCTTTAAGCTACACAACGTGATTGTGTTCTTTAGTACGGGAACGTTCGTATTCTATGGCGGACTTCTAGGAAGTATTGCTGGATGTGCTTGTGGATGCAAATTCTTTGAGCTTGACATTGGCAAGCACATGAACGTTTGCACGCCATTGATTCCGCTGTTTCATATGTTTGGAAGAATTGGATGTTTCTTGACTGGCTGTTGTTATGGAATTGAGAGTCAGAGATTCGGAATTGACTATGATAATGCTGTAGGAGGCGCTCCGAATGGAGTTCCGTTATTGCCAGTGCAGCTTTATGAAGCAGGCTTTGAGCTGTTGCTTTTTGTGCTTACTTTAATACTCGTTATTTCGAAAAAGACTAATAACAGCTTGCTGGTTTATCTGCTTTGCTATGCTCCTTTCAGATTCACAATCGAGTTCCTGAGAGGCGATGAAATAAGAGGACGATTTCTGAATCTTTCAACGGCACAATGGGTGTCGATTGGAATAGTTGTGGTTTGCGTGACTGTTTTGCTTAGAAAAAAATATATTGGTGATGTGTCACATCAAAAGCAACAGAAAGCTGTAGAATAGTAAGATTTTTTGTCAATATTGCCCACAAAATAAGACGCAAAAGAAGTTGTCAAGATGCTATAATTAAAGGGTAATGGCGCATTCCTTTTTGTGGGATGAATTTAGTATCAGAACTTATTTCTGAGTAATGAGAGCAATCTCTTTTCAATGAAGCGAGGCAATAAATGAATCACGTTAAAGGTGAAACGGTAGTATATGGTGCAAATGGTGTTTGTACTATTCAAGAAATCACTGAAATCAGTTTTTTTAATGAGCGTCCTAAGAAGTATTATGTTCTTAAGCCTTTGTTTAACAATCAGGCTGCAGTCTTGTACGTTCCTTTCGATAATGAGGAAATGACTTCGAGAATGAAGCCTGTGATTTCAAGAGACGAGGCTATGAGTCTAATCAGTAGTGTAGATGAGAAGACTATTGAGTGGATTGATGATAAGAATGTTCGTAAGTCTATGTTCAACAAGATCATCTCCAGCGGAACACGCGAAGAGATAATTGCTTTGATTCGTCTTATTAATCAAAGAAGAGACGAGCTTTCTGCAGAAGGCAAGAGACTAAACATGCAAGATGAGAAGGCTTTGGCTGAGGCTGAGCGCAGAATGAATGCAGAGATTGCTGTTGCGCTTAATATTGAGCCAGATAAGGTGGCCGAACTTTTTCAGGAAGAGGCCCAGAAGAGATTAGCTTGACAAGCTTATAGCAACGTGGTTAAATTGGTTTAGTTTTTTATAGGAGAATTTTAATGTCACATAACATTTTTGGTTTTGCATACTTTTATTACTTTTGCGATACAACGCAAGGTTGATTTGTGCATGACCGATTAGTAAGAGACATTAGTTGGTAAGTAAATAGGCGCCGCACGAATCACAAGTTCGGGCGGCGCTTTTGATTGTGAATTTGATTATGAATAGGAGAATAAAAAATGATAGCAGTAATTAAGAATGATGCCACAAAACAACAGCTAGACAACCTTATTGATTGGTTTAACAAACAAGGTGTCAAAGTACATCTGTCGCAAGGTGAATATTGCACGGTGCTTGGTCTAATCGGAGACACAACAAAGATAGATGTAGATTTGTTGAACGGCTTAGATATTATTGAGTCGGTAACCAGAATCTCAGAGCCATTCAAGAAAGCTAACAGGAAGTTCCATCCAGATGACACCATAGTAGATGTAGGAGGCGTTAAGATAGGTGGAGGCAACTTCGAATTCATTGCTGGTCCTTGCTCCGTAGAGTCTAAGGAACAAGTAATTGAAATAGCGCAGGCTGTTAAAGCTTCTGGCGCTAACCTTCTTCGAGGTGGTGCATTCAAGCCAAGAACATCTCCATACGATTTCCAAGGACTTAAGGCAGACGGAATAGAGTTCTTGCTTGAGGCAAAGAAAGTCACGGGAATGCCAATCGTTACTGAGATAATGAGCGCAGAGCACCTTCCGCTGTTTGAAGATGTTGACTTAATTCAAGTAGGAGCTCGTAACATGCAAAACTTTGAGCTTTTGAAAGCTCTGGGCAAAATCAATAAGCCTATCCTTCTCAAAAGGGGTCTTGCTAGTACTATAAAGGAGTTCCTTATGAGCGCTGAGTACATTATGGCTGGCGGCAATGAGCAAATTATTCTTTGCGAGCGTGGTATAAGAACATATGAGACTTACACGCGTAACACGTTGGATTTATCAGCCGTTCCTGTGCTAAAAGAACTTTCACATCTACCTGTACTCGTTGACCCTTCACATGCAACGGGAATGGCTAGACTTGTTAAGCCAATGGCAATGGCAGCAGCAGCTTGCGGCGCGGATGGTTTAATGATTGAAGTTCATAATGATCCTCCTCATGCTCTGTGCGATGGCGCGCAATCGCTAACGCCTAAGGCTTTCGATGAGGTAGCTAAGAAGGTTATGAGAATTCGCGAGGTACTCTGATGGAAAGAATGACTGTAGGCATAGTTGGATTAGGCTTAATAGGAGCATCCTTTGCGAAAAGCTACAAAGAGTTCTCTCAAGATACGGAGAACAATTTCTCCGTTCGAATTCTTGCTTATGACAAGGATGAATCTGTTACTTTAATGGCCAAGATGCAAGGCTTTTGTGATGATACGCTTACTAAGGATAACCTTAAGGAATGCGATCTTGTTCTAATATGTCTATACCCTAGAGCAACAATTGAATACATTGAGGACAATCAATGCTATTTTGCCAAAAATGGTTTGGTGATAGACACCTGCGGTACTAAGAGAAAAGTATGTGAGGCAGGGTTTAGGATAGCCTCTAAGAATGGCTTCGAATTTGTTGGCGGGCATCCAATGGCAGGAACGAAATACTCAGGTATGTCTCATTCCAAGGCTACTATGTTCAACGGCGCACCTATGGTTATCGTGCCATCCAGATTTGACGATATGGAGCTAATTGACAGAGTAAGCAAGGCTCTATATCCAGCCCAGTTTGGAAGCTTTGGCATAAGTCATGCGGATACTCACGATGAATATATTGCGTTCACTTCACAGATGGCTCACCTCGTTTCAAATGCATATATCAAGAGTCCAAGAGCGAATGCTCACAAAGGATTCTCAGCAGGTAGCTACAAGGACATGACGAGAGTGGCTTGGCTAAACAATAAAATGTGGAGCGAGCTCTTTATCGAAAACAAGGACAACCTAATAAAAGAGATTGATACTCTAGTTGATGAACTGTTAAAGTATAAAAAAGTGATGGAACAAGACGACGAAGAAACCCTAGCTAAGTTACTCGAGGAGGGTAAGAAGCGCAAAGAGGAGATAGACGGATGAAATCGACCATTCACGTTGCAACTAAGCAGGCCTACGACGTCATTGTTGGACAGGATTTGCTTGATGAGGTAGGCCAGGACATAATCAAAATTTGCCCTACGGCAAGTAAAGCGTTTGTTATTAGCGATAGTAATGTTGCTTCGCTCTATCTCGACAAAATCATAGCTTCTCTGCGTAACAGTAATCTGGAGACGGCTGTCTACGTTTTCGAGGCTGGCGAAGAATCCAAAAACTCGGATACATATATTGCAATCCTTCAAGCGATGGCCTCGAATTTTCTGACAAGAACCGATGTAGTTGTAAGTCTTGGTGGCGGTGTTTGTAGCGATATGGCTGGTTTTGCGGCGGCAACTTTCCTTAGAGGAATTGATGTTATTCACGTATCGACTTCTTTACTAGGCCAAGTGGATGCAAGTATTGGCGGCAAGACAGGAATTGATTTGCCCAATGGCAAGAATCTGGTAGGTGCTTTCTGGCAGCCAAAATTGGTTGTAATTGATACGAACACATTAGAAACCCTTCCAAGAGAGCAAATAATTGAAGGCATGGCTGAAGTGATCAAGTATGCATTAATCATGGATGCCGTGCTTTATGATTTGTTGAAGAACACCAATCTTGATGAGATAATTACGAATCCCCAACTAAGATATGAAATGGTTAGGCAATGTGTTCTTGATAAGACGGACGTCGTTGTATCAGACGAGTTCGATAATGGCAGGAGGCAAATTCTTAACTTCGGACACACAATTGGCCACGTTCTTGAGAAAATGAGTGACTTCAAGCTTTCTCACGGACGCGCAGTTGCAAAAGGAATGAGCATCGTATTGAATGCCTCACGCAAGGAAGGATTGTGCGACGCTGCTACAAACGACAATGGAATCGACCTAATTAAAGCATACGAGTTAAGCGTTGAGGATGACACTTCAAGTGAGCTTCTTGCCCAAGGTGCCATGTCAGACAAGAAGAAGCGAGGCGGAACGGTTTCCTTAGTAGTTGTAAGTAGTATTGGAGAGGCAAAAATAGTAAAGAAAAGTATTGACGAGCTAGAGGCCTTCCTTGAAGCTCGAAAAGAATGTTGAGGTGACACGCTATGCTTCTGAATCCCTCAAATCGCAAAGAAATATTGAAGATACAAGCGCCGTCGTCAAAGTCAATTGAACACAGAGCTTTGATCACATGCTTTCTTGAAGCAATATCCCAAAACCCAATAAACGAAGGCGTTTGTAACAGTGTTACAAAGATTTCAGAGGGTGACAGTAAAGATATTTATGCTACAAAATTGTGTCTTCGTGCGCTCTATAGCGAATCCACCAAGAACGAACCTTCAAGTGAAGTAGAATTCGAATGCAACGAGAGCGGTTCGACGCTGAGATTCATGATAAGCGTAGCAATTTCTTTATTATCCGTTTGCAATGTGAGCAAAAACAGACGTCTTATCTTCAAATGTAAAGGAAGACTACTTGATAGACCTCTTGAAGGACTAGTAAAGTGCCTAGAAAGTCACGGAATTAGCATAGTAAAGGATAGCAACGCCAGTGCTTATATTGTTTCTGGAGTACTACAGGGCGGTGAATTTGAAATAGAAGGCGGTACATCTTCTCAATATATATCGGGATTACTTATGGGATTACCTCGACTCAACGAGAATAGTCAGATTAAGGTGTGCGGTAACATTCAATCTCGTAAATACATTGACCTTACTATAGACGCTTTACATAATATTGGTATAGGAATTGATAATACTAAGGATGAGACCCATGAAAGCTATCTGATTAAGGGTAATTCTTATGGTTCTTATACAGCAAGTTTAGAAGAAATATATAATAACGTCGAAGGGGATTGGTCCAATGGAGCGTTTCTTCTTTGTCTGGGAGCTCTATACGGAATGGGAGAGATTGAAGTCTCAGGATTAAATCCAAGTTCCAAGCAAGGAGATAGAGCGATACTGGATTTCTTCAAATTAGCAGGCATAGAAGCAATCTCAAATAATAGCCAGATTGTATTAAAAGGCAACAAGAATAGTACTTCCTGCGAACGAATAGAGATGGATTGTGCCAACATCCCTGACATAGTGCCTTATATGGTAATTGTTTCTGCCTTCTATGCAAAAGAAGCCATATTTAATAATACTTCAAGACTACGTATCAAAGAGACAGATAGAGTAATGGCAATATGTGAGATGGCTAGAGAAGCCGGAATCAATATCACGGAGAATGAGAACAGCATTGAGGTTAGGGGCTTAGATGAGAGCTTTGACAAAGACATCATTAAGCTATCTTCATATAACGATCACAGAATGGCAATGTGTGCGTTGCTTATCGCAGAAGGAAGAGGCATTTCTGTAGACATAGATGAGATTGAATGTATTAGAAAGTCTTTTCCAGCGCTAATTGACATCATAAATAAGGAGTATGCGAGATGAGTAGAGAGTTAATGTGGAATGGAGACAATTTAACTGTAAGAATCTATGGACAATCTCATTCCGAGAGTATTGGGGTATATGTTCAAGGCTTTCCAAACAGTTTTAATGTTGATGAGGACAAGCTTTCTTCCTTTATGGCAAGAAGAGCTCCAGGAAAGAACGCGTGGTCTACGTCTCGTAAAGAGCCTGATACTGTTAGGCTTTCCTACGAGGATGATGGCTATCATGGAGTAATCTATAACACGAACACTCGCCCCCAGGACTATGAAGATTTGCTAAGAAATCCGCGCCCATCACATGCGGATTATACGGGCAATCTTAAGTATGGATCTTCTATTATGGGAAGTGGCGGTGGTAGCTTCTCTGGAAGAATGACAGCGCCTCTTTGTATAGCCGGAGGAATGGCAATTCAATATCTAGAGAGCATGGGTATTACTATTAATGCTCATATTAGAAGTATAGGTAGTATTCAAGACGATTCTTATTATTCAACTTCGGACAAAGAAGCTTTTCTAGAAAGCCTGAAGGAAGTAGGCGGCAAAGAATTCCCAGTAGTTAATGATGACAAGGGAAACAGAATGAAGGAAGCGATTCAAGAGGCCTTTTCGAGAAAGGATTCTGTTGGAGGCGTAATCGAATGTGTAGTCGAAGGCTTCCCAGAATGTTTAGGTGGACCTTTGTTTAACGGACTTGAAGGAAAAATAGCTAATATAGAGATGGCAATACCTGGCGCGAAGGGAGTAGAGTTCGGTCTAGGGTTCGAATCAACAAGAATTTGGGGATCAGAGAACAACGATTCATTCTTCTACGATGAGACGGGTGAGCTTAAGTTAAAGACTAATAACTGTGGTGGAATTCTTGGCGGGATAAGTGCTGGAATTAAGAATGCACCTATAGTATTTGCGGTTGGAATAAAGCCAACGCCTTCGATCGGATTGGAGCAAGATACTGTAGATACCGTCAGCAAAAAGAACACTAAAATCACGGTAAAAGGTAGACATGACCCATGTATTTGTCCAAGAGCGGTTCCCGTTGTGGAAGCGGCGTGTGCTATAGCTTTGATGGATAGTATTTTATGTAAGGAGAGAGAATAATATGGAATTAGAAGAACTTAGAAGTCAAATTGATTTAGCAGACAAGGAATTACTAGATGCCTTCTCGAAAAGAATGTCAATTAGCGAGCAAATTGGACAGGTTAAGAAGGGTATGAGCAAACCAATATTGGATGCTTCTAGAGAACGTGAGAAGCTTGCGAGTATTTATGACATGGCTAATGAGAAGGATAAGCCATATGTGCTGCCGTTGTACTCATTGCTTTTCGAGCTATCAAGAGCAGCGCAATGTAAGAACAATTCTCAGCTTGAGAGTAAGTATAATGTTATAGATAAAATTATTAAAGAGTACGAGGGCAAGGCTTTTCCATCCAGAGCGATTGTAGCTTGCCAGGGAATCGAGGGAGCTTTCTCACAAGAAGCGTGTGAAAAGATGTTTGAGATTCCAAGCATCATGTTTGTGAATAGCTTTTCTAAGGTTTTCGCATCTATTGATGCTGGTTTATGTGAGTACGGAATAATTCCTGTAGAGAATTCTACTGCGGGAACGGTAACTAATATATATGACTTAATGATTAAGCATAGTTTTAGTATTGTTCGCTCAATTCGAGTTAAGGTAAGCCATAATTGTCTTGTAATGCCTGGAACTAAACTATCCGATATTAAAGAAATAGTGTCGCACGAGCATGCTATAAACCAATGTCGTGATTTCATTAAGAGCCTCGGTAATGATGTAAAAGTGACATATTGCTCGAATACCGCAGTTGCTGCCAAGATGGTAGCGGACTCGGGAAGAAAAGATCTGGCAGCAATATCTTCTGGCACATGTGCAAGTGTATATGGATTAGAGATAGCCAAAGCAGATGTCCATGATAACGGGAATAATTATACGAGATTTATTTGCATAGCTAGAAGACCGGAGATATATCCGGGTGCTGATAGAACATCAATCATGATGACCCTGAAGCATAAGCCAGGAACGTTGTATAAAGTTCTTGCACTTTTATATGCTAGAGGGATTAACCTGGTTAAGCTAGAATCCAGACCTCTTCCGGACAAGGACTTCGAGTTTATGTTCTATTTTGATTTGGATACTTCGGTTTATAGCAGTGGCTTCTCAGAACTTCTGGGCGAGCTAGATAATATGAGTGAAGAATTTAGATATCTTGGCTCATATAGTGAGATTGTGTAAGGGAAGGATTCAAAAATGGCTGATGCTTCCTCGTCAAAAAAGAATAACAGTGTTAAGTATGGTGTACTTGGGCAGAGCTTGCCTCATACATTCTCACCAATGTTGCATAAGATGCTTGGATTTGAATATCAATATGACAAGATTGAGAAGACACTAGGCGAGCTTGACGGTTTGTTCAATTCTAATGAATATGCTGGGTTCAATGTGACTGTTCCATACAAGAAAGAAGCTTATGAGAGAGTAACCTTCGTTTCTAGTGAAGCTAAGGCAACGGGAAGCGTGAACACGGTTGTTTTCGATGATGAGGGAATTTCGTATGGTGACAATACGGATGTTTACGGCTTTAAGTACATGCTTAAGAGAGCTCAGATTGACCCAAAGGACAAGGAGTGCCTAGTTCTAGGTTCTGGAGGAGCATCTTGTGCGGTAGAATATGCGCTTAAGGATTTGGGCGTTAAGACGGTTAAGATTTGCTCAAGAAATGGAGAAATCAACTATGACAATTACTTTGCGAAGGCCTCATGTACTTCGCTTCTGGTAAATGCAACACCAGTAGGAATGTATCCGCATATTGATGAAGATCTAATTGATTTATCGAGACTTCCTAAACTGGAAGCTGTAGTGGATGTTATCTACAATCCTTTCAGAACGAAGATGATTTTAAAAGCAATTGACTTAGGCCTTAAGGTAGGAAATCCTATTGATATGCTAGCTGGACAAGCCTTTGTAGCTGATAAGATATTTCTTAAAAAGAAGCTAGAAAAGATAGAGATCAGCGAAAAGGACGAAGAAGTGATAAATGCTGCTTCCCGTAAACTTGAAGCAAGCACTAGGAACATTACTCTTATCGGTATGCCAGGTAGTGGAAAGACGACAGTTGGTAGCTTGATAGCAGCAAGAACTAATAGAGAGTTTGTTGATCTTGACGATAGTTATACAAAAACTTTTGGTTCCACTCCAGAGGAGGATATTAGGCTCAAGTCGGAGGACTATTTTCGCGATAGGGAAGCCGAAATTATTAGAAGTGTGCTTCATAAGAGTAAGTTGGTTGTCTCTTGCGGTGGCGGGGCGATACTTCGAGAGAGCAATCGCCAATACATTAGGAGTAATTCGATAGTAATCTATATAGATAGACCATGCGAAGTTCTGGAAGATTCTAATCGACCGATAAGCAAGAGTGTTGGCGTAAAAGAGTTATTCAGAATAAGAGAACCATTATATAAGGCTACTTGCGATATAGAAATAAAACTAACCAAGGAAGATACACCAGAAACTACCTTGGATAAAGTAGTAGAGGCCTTAAAAAAGGAGGGAATAGCAATATGAAGATTCTTGTACTAAATGGTCCAAACATAAACATGCTTGGAATTCGCGAACCTCAAATCTATGGTAGCGAAACTTACGAGGCACTAATCTCCAATATAGAGAGTTATTGCAGTAAAAAGAACGCTCAAGTTGAATGTAAGCAGACGAATAGCGAGGGAGAATTAGTTGACTTCATCCAAAAAGCATTCTTTGATAGTGTTGAAGGAATAGTAATTAATCCCGGGGCTTATACACATACGTCTATTGCAATTCTTGACGCTCTTAAGGCTGTTGGAATTCCTACTGTTGAGGTTCACATTTCTAAGGTTAACGAGAGAGAAGCGTATAGACAGGTGTCCTACGTATCTGAATATGCCGAGAAGCAAATAATTGGAAGAGGAACACAAGGGTACATTGATGCTATCGACTATCTTCTTGAGAAGCCTGAAAATTAAGCATTTGTAACAATGTTATATATAGATTCGTAATCAAGCGCTGTTTGATCTATACGAAGTAACTCGTATCCATCAGGAAGAATTCCTGTTCTCGAAAAGAGACAGCAAGGCATCCCGCAATTATTAGCGCCCTGAATGTCAGACGTCAGCGAGTCTCCAACAACAAGATAGTTGTCCGGGTTGCTATCGCCAATATCTTTCATTACATAATCGAAAAATCTAATATCAGGCTTATCAAACCCAACCTCATCGCTAATATATAGTCTCTTTATTCTCGAGTTCAAATTAGACGAAGCGAAACGCCCTTTGGCTGTAATAGTATTACCATTAGTAATCGCCGATAAATCAATGCCGTCAACACTTTGAAGCCTATGTAAAAAATCATGGGCTCCTTCTATGGGAATGCCACTTTGGCTCATTAGCTTGAAGTACATATTATTTACTTCCATAACACTTGGTATTCCAGACGGATTCGTAATATATTCCTTAGAAGCTGCGTGATCAAGTAGCTTCGAGAATCTAGTTTGAAATAAAGTAGGCTTATCTATTAGCTTGCGTTCTAGAAGTTTCCATAGGGACTTATTAATTGGACTAAAGAACTCATATAGTTCTTGCTCGTTCGTAATCTCAAGAGATTTCATAAGCGCAATGAAACAGGACTTCTCAGAAGCGTGGAAGTCGAGAAGAGTTTCATCTAAATCTAGAAGGATATGCTTGTATTTACTCATAAGAAAAGTATACAGCAAATGTAAATTTTGTCGAGGATTCTAGTGTTATCTTATAAAGATCACACATAGAAGTTCGTAAATATAAACCGTTTTACAGAGATTTATCGCTTTTAAAGCCAGCAATCAAAGGCTCTTGCTTGTGCAAGAGAAAAAACTGCATATCCCAAGCAGAATTCAAAACCATACAAACACTCAAAACACACAAATAGAAAACAATCAATACATCTTACAATAATCCAAAAACGCTTTGACGTATGCTCTCGTGTTAACTACACTAGATAAGTAATCGACTTAATTTTGCTCGATATATAAGGAGCGTAATAATGGATATAGCAATTCAGATTTTCCAATTGTTTGGTGGTTTGGCCATCTTCTTGTACAGCATGAAGATGATGAGTAACGGTCTTGAGGCCGTAGCGGGAAATAAGCTGAAGAAGATGTTAGAGAAGTTAACAAGTAACAGGTTCTTTGGTCTTTTAGTTGGAACCGGAATCACGGTTCTAATTCAATCTTCATCAGCGACAACAGTCATGACCGTAGGTTTTGTTAATGCGGGATTAATGAATTTAAGACAAGCCCTTTGGGTAATTATGGGTGCTAATATAGGTACGAATATTACTTCACAGATTATCGCATTTAATGTTGGCGACTTTGTTCCGGTGGTAGCTATAGTAGGTGTAGCAATCATAATGTTTGCCAGCAGTAAGAAGTATCGTAACATAGGAGAGATTCTTGCAGGATTCGGTTTTATTTTTATTAGTATGAGTCTCATGAGTTCAGCAATGGAACCTTTTGCTGATAGTCCAGAGCTAATAAAAGTAATGACAATGTTTGACAACCCGCTTCTTGGAATTCTTGTAGGCGCAGTACTAGTAGCAATAATTCAAAGCTCATCAGCTGGTGTTGGTATTCTTCAGGTTATGGCTATGGCTTCTGCTGGCGCACAAATGATCACTCTAGATCAAGCTATTTTCATTCTATGCGGAATGAATATTGGTACATGTATCACGGCAATTCTCTCATCTATTGGTACTAGCAGAATGGCTAAGAGAACGGCACTTATGCATCTAACCTTTAATGTAATTGGAATGATAATATGGACAACGATTACTTTGCTTCTTCCGTTTACTTCTATTGTTAAGTGGCTTTCTCCTGGAGATGTACCAAGACAAATCGCTAATGCGCACCTAATTTTTAACGTAGGTACGACGATACTTCTCCTTCCATTTGGCGGAGCCATTGTTAAGTTTGTTTCACATATTCTTCCTGAGAGAGCTTCAGAGAAGAGCGAGAACATGCAACTTCTGTATTTAGCACCTTCAATGCTTAAGAGATACTCACAAGTCGGATCATCGGCGGCTTTCTTAGCTTCGGTTAAGAACGAAGTTGGGCGCATGTTCCAGATTGCAAGCACTAACGTGGAGAATAGCCTAAAAGCTGTTCTTAACAATAGCGAGCAAATTCAGGCGGAAATTGATAGAGCCGAAGAGTATGTTGATTATTTAAACAAAGAGATTTCATACTATATATCGCACTGTCTTAGCATAGAAATGTCCGAAGAGGACGCGATAGCACTAAATGGACTATTCACGATTACCGGAAACATTGAGCGTATGAGTGACCATGCGACGAATATCGCTGGGTATGCTTCTCTTCTAGAAGAAAAGGGGTACAAGCTCTCTGATAAAGCATGCGACGAGATAAAGGAAATGATTCAGGTAATGAATAAAGCTACTAGTTACTTCATAGAGAAGGACAACAAGGATCTCAGCATCAGAACGGCACAAGCAGAGCAGAAAATCGATGACATGACTGTCCAATATAGAAGCAATCAATTAGAGCGTATGAGAACAGGTGTTTGCTCTGGTGAAGCATGTGTTATATATTCAGAGATGCTTACTGACTTTGAACGCCTTGGCGACCATCTATTTAATATTGCTCGAGCTGCAAACGCAAACGAAATTAACTCGCTGCTTCCTGCTGAAGTACAGAAGATTTAAGAAGTCAGTTAAGTAAATCGATTAAGGAAGTAACAAGTATATGGATGAGAGAATTAACGTTGTTCTTTTCGAGCCCGAAATACCACAAAATGCTGGAAACATAATGCGCACATGCGTCGCGACAAACTGTGCGCTTCACATGATTAAGCCGTTTGGATTTGATATTGAGAGCGCCAAGTTTAAGAGGGCGACGACGAATCACATAACGTGGGCGGACTACAAAGTGTATGACAGCTTTGAGAATTTTCGAGCGCAGAATGAGAAGCAAGGCGATTTTTTCTTTATGACCAGATATGGTAAGAAGTCTCACTCAGGAATTAACTTTGCCGCAGTAGCGCCAGAACGCAAGATTTTTCTCGTTTTCGGAAAGGAAAGCACAGGTGTTCCGTATGAGATCCTTTTGTCTTACCTTGACAGCTGTTTCAGAATTCCAATGGCTGAGAATTGCCGTAGCCTTAACCTGTCCAACGCTGCGGCGATAGCTATATACGAATGCATGCGTCAATTAAACTATCCAGACCTATCCCTCGTCGAAGTTCAAAAGGGTGAAGATTTCTTAGAGTCCTACGATGAGGCCTTGAAGTTTAAGAATTAAGCCATCTAGGCCTTCGTTAATCTCCTTAAAAGTGAGCTCGAAATCCCCAGAGTAATAAGGGTCCGCGATGTTATGCGGATTTGAAGTGAAGTCGAGCAAGCGATAAACCTTGTGCTTAGGGTCATCGCCGAAAACGCGAAGCATCGAGTTGACGTGACAATCTTCCATTCCAATAATGTAGTCAAAATTGTCGTAATCGGACTTCGTAATGCGTCTAGCGCAATGTCTCTCGTAAGGTATCCCGTGCTTATTTAAGCATGTCCTCGAGCCGTAGTGCATGTCGTGCCCAGACTCCTCGTTGCTTGTTGCCGCGGACTCGATATAGAAATCCTGAGCATTTGGCAGGACGCTGACCTTGTTCTTCATTATGAACTCCGCCATAGGCGAACGGCATATATTTCCTAAGCACACGAAAAGTATCTTTACCACTATGTATATCCTCACTAAGTCAATTTCTCAAAAAGCCAGTCGCATCTGGCTGCCCTGGGTCTAGTTAGCTGATGCCAAAACAAACCAAGAAGTATTATACACATAGCGTTTGAATATTCATATTGATTTGTGTACTTCAAGCATAGGCATATTGATTATTACGTTGAAAACATTACTGGAAACTTAGAGTAGTCCCAATAATGGGAGTTATCATGTGTTAAAATATTTTATGTAATGCAATTTGACTTGATTCACAACAAAAAAGACCTTCTCGAAAGAAGGTCTGTTAAATGCTAAGTTGCACACACTGTGCAGTCACAAAGTGACGATTTGGTTAAAACTTTATTTGAACTCGCAGTGCAAATGAAAAGGATCATCAAA
>JAAYFK010000023.1 GCA_012728275.1 Clostridiaceae bacterium
ATATGATGTGACAATATATTGATTTTCGCTATCCTAAAGAATAATACATAGTATAATTATTACGTTTACTACTTATTTATTAAGGAGACTACGTATGGATAACACAATCGATGCATTGCTCAAGGAACGTTTTGGTCAGGACTCGTTAATATCATTAGCAACATTAGATGGTAATAAGCCAGCGGTTAGAACAATTGATGCGATATATTATGATGGTGCTTTCTATGGCGTTACATATACTTTGTCTAATAAGATGAAACAGATAGCAATCAATTCTGATGTTGCGATTTGTGGAATGTGGTTTACCGCTAATGCTGTTGCTAGTAATCTCGGACATGTGCTTAAGCCTGAGAACACTTCACTTTTTACAATTTTAAGAGATGCTTTCAGTAAATGGTATAGTGAAGGCGATGTCAATGAGGATGACGTTAACACTTGTATTATTAAGATTGTGCCTACTAGCGGAGTATTCGTTAAAGATGGTACTAGATACGAATTTTAAGAAGAATATAGGTTGAATGAATAGAAATAGTGATTATGCAAAATGGGTTGCATGTTGGGGCAATGCAACTTCCATAAAAGATTGTCTCGAAGCCCAATATGCCAAGAATGTTACATTACGCTACCCGATAAAGATGTGCTTTTCGGGTAGTATGCTTCGTTTGCATTTCTCTAATAGGACAGGCATTGAGGACGTTACTCTAAGCGAAGTATACGTTAGTAAGACGAAGCTCACCTCTACAATTGAGGAGGAATCAAGTGTAGGAGTAACATTTAGCGGAAGAACAGCAGTAGTAATTCCAAGCGGCGAGGAGATCGTTAGTGACGAGATAGCATTTGATGTAGTAGCTACTGAAAGTCTTTCTGTAAGCATATACTTAGGAGAATATACAAGTCTTAGGGCTGGTACTCTTGTAACCGGACCTCTTTCATTAGGTTACTATTCTTATGGTAATCATGCGAAGGCAGGATCAATACCGATAGATTTAATGAGAAGAACAAACTGGTTCTATTTTCTAAATACTATTGACGTGTTAACAAGCGAAGACAAGCATGCTCTAATTTGTTATGGTGATTCGATAACGGCTCAGGCTTGGCCAGATAATCTTTCGATTCTACTTGAAAAGAATAAGATTTATGACGTATCGGTTATTAGGCGCGCAATTTGTGGAACAAGAATTCTTCGTGAATATAATTGTATTACTTATGCATCCTATGGACCAAAGGGAGAACGTCGATTTGATAATGAAACTGATGTTGCTGGAGCAGATGCAGTAATTATTCAGCATGGAATAAATGACATTATTCATCCTGTTGGAACGCAAGTTAATGTTTTTAGACCATGGGAAGACTTGCCTACAGTTGATGAATTAGAACAAGCTGTAAACTCTTTGTATGTTGAGGTCGCTCGAGCCAAAGGGTTAAGTATAATATCAGGGACGTTACTTCCAATATATGGTTGGCGAACATATGAACCTATGCGTGAACAGATGAGAACGGAGTTTAACACTTGGCTTCGTAGCAGTAATATTTTTGATAAGTGTATTGATTTTGACAGAGCTTTGGCGCGTAAGTCAGATGTAAGACAATTTGTGGAAGAATATGATAGTGGAGATCACTTACATCCTAGTAGTGATGGCTATAAACGAATGGCAAAAGAGGCATTAAATGTCCTTAAAGAAGGTATAAATGGCAAACCGTATTTCAAACAGGATTAAGAAAGAGAAGGACAAGGGCTTATATAAGCAGCTTTTTTCTCTAGTTCTTCCTATAACACTTCAGAACTTAATGATGTCCCTAGTAAGTACTTCGGATGCTGTAATGTCGGGAATGTTAAATCAGGATAGCTTGTCAGCTGTTTCACTTGCGACTCAAGTTGCATTCATCAATAGCCTGTTTTTTGGTTCTTTTGTTGGTGGTGCGACAGTATTGGCCTCTCAGTATTGGGGTAAGAAGGACGAGAAGACAGTCGAAGATGTGTTTGCGGTTACTATGAGGTATTCCTTAATTGTGGGGGCGATATTTTCCCTACTGACATTCTTGTTTCCAATGCAAATTATGCGTATCTTTACTGCTGATGTTACGCTAATTGAGATTGGGGCGTCATACTTGCGTATGGCTTCACTTTCTTATGTCTTGACTGGTATATCTCAAGCATTTCTTTGCATTATGAAGATTTGTGAGCATGCGACTCTTAGTTCGCTTATAGGTTCATCTTCGGTAGTAATCAATATTATACTCAATGCATTTTTGGTTTTTGGCCTAGTTGGATTTCCAAAAATGGGAGTTCAGGGCGCCGCTCTTGCAACAGTAATTGCCAAAGCAATTGAGTGTGTTTTTGCAGTATTCTTCATGTTCCGTGGAAAGTGTATAAGACTTCGTATTGAATTAGTTTTTCATAGCGCGAGAAAAGTTGTAGATAGAGATTTTTGGCATTATACAATCCCCCTTTTGATTAATTATTTAGGCTGGGGGCTTGGAACAAGTATGTATTCGGTAATTATGGGACATCTAGGTACAGACGCAACTGCCGCTAATTCTGTTGCTAATCTTTCTAGAAGTATTATAGCTAGCTTTTGCTGGGGTTTTGCTTCTGGATGCGGAATCATTATTGGTAATTTGCTTGGTCGAGGTGAGCTCGAAAAGGCGAAGAGATATGGCGGTAAGTTTGTAAGAGCATCTATATTTATTGGGACTTGTTCAGGTCTTGTTATTCTTGCACTTACGCCTGCAATTATGCATTTTGTGAAGCTATCAGATGTGGCGAAATCGTATCTTCTTGTGATGCTTATATTCTCATCGTATTACATAATAGGAAATTCTCTCAATTCCACGATTATTTCCGGCATTTTCCCTGCTGGTGGTGATACGAAGTTTGGAATGATATGTGATTGTGTTACCTTGTGGGCTTTTGTAGTGCCATTTGGTTTGCTAGCGGCTTTCGTTTTCAAATGGCCTGTTCTAGTTGTTGCATTTATCCTTACATTGGACGAGTTTGTTAAGATTCCGGCAGTCTATAAGCACTACATGAAGTATAAATGGGTTAGGAATATTACTCGAAAAGAAATGGAAAACAAGTAATGTGGGATTATTTAAAAAATACTACTAAGCCAATAGTACTATATGGTACGGGTAATGGTGCTGATAAAATTCTTAATCAACTCTCAAAGGCAAGCATTAAAGTCTCCGGAGTTTTCGCAAGTGATGGTTTTGTGCGAAACCGGAGCTTTAGAGGTTATGAAGTTGAGTCCTATTCTGATATTAAAAAGAGACTAGGAGACGTCATCATACTTATGTGTTTTGGCTCTAATAGACAGGACGTTAGGTTAAATGTCGAGAAGTTAATGCAAGAGAATGAGTTTTATGTTCCTGATGTACCAGTATATGGTGATGTTATTTTCGACGCAAATTACTATGAAGACCATAAGTACGAGTTGGAATTAGTTAGATCTATGCTAGCGGATGAGTTATCGGTCAAGACCTTTGATGCGATAATGTCGTATAGGCTTAGTGGTGATATTAGCTATGTATTCGATTGTGAAGAAGAGGAAGAGAGGAAGCTAGACTTAATAAAGCTTCCCAAGGATAGTGAGTATCTTGATTTAGGAGCATATAATGGCGATACTGTCGTCAAGTATTCTGAAGCTTTCAAGAATATTAGTTCGGTAATAGCAGTAGAGCCTGACTCTAAGAATTTTAAAAAATTGTGCAAGACTGTCGAGCAAATGAAATGTGGTCCTCAAGTTCAAGTAGTGAATGCGGTAGTATCAGACAAGGATGGTATGGCTTCACTAGTTTCTTCGAAGGGACGTGGCGTTCATGAGTTCTCGAATTTGGTTTGTGATGTTACAGCTTCTAACGTCGTGCCTTGTATTAGTGTGGATTCTCTTGTTCAAGACAGAATGGTTAATCTGATAAAGATGGACGTAGAAGGTAATGAGGGTATTGCAATTCAAGGAGCTATTGCGACTATAAGAAGATGCAATCCATACATGATAGTATCATGCTATCATAGAAGTGAAGATATCCACGAGCTTCCTTTAAGGGTATTGGGCTTGAGTAACAGGTATGATATTTATCTAAGACATTCGCCTTCGATACCTGCTTGGGATAGCGAATTCATCTTCGTACCGAAGTGATTCCTCAAGGTAGTAAGGCTTACAATGCCTTATTTTATTGAAAAGCAACTGCCAGTTGACAGATTGAAAAGCTGGGTTTGTAGTGTGCAACCAGAGAAAAGAATATAGTTAACTCACAAAGCAAGGGAAGCGATTCCCGAAAATAAGCGAAAGCGAGATTGGTTATATGATTTTAGCAGACAAGATTATTAATGAAAGAAAAAAGAATGGTTGGTCGCAAGAAGAACTTGCTGATAAGTTAGGCGTAACGCGTCAATCGGTATCAAAATGGGAGGGTGCTCAAGCTTCTCCAGACCTTCAACGAATTCTTCAAATGAGTGAGCTGTTTGGAGTTAGTACTGATTATCTGCTTAAAGATAATTGCGAAGAAGTTAACTCTGATAACAAGGTAGTAGCTGACGCAAATACTAGTGCACATAGAGTATCTATGGAAGAGGCTAATGCTTTTCTTGATAATTCAAAAGAATCAGCACCTATGTACGCTTTAGGAACCTCATTATGTGTTTGCTCTCCTATAGCGTTGATTATTCTAGCAGGTGCGAGCGATTCAGGCATGCTTAGTATTTCCGAGAATGCAGCAGGTGGAATTGGCGTAGCTATATTGCTAACTCTAATAGCTATCGCCGTAGCTATATTCGTTACAACGGGATTGAAGGGTGAGAAGTATGATTATCTAGAGAACGAAGTAATTGAAACCGAATATGGCGTTGAAGGCATGGTTAAGGAACGCGATAATAAGTTTAGGAATAGGTTCACTAATATGATTACTCTAGGTGTAGTTCTTTGTATCCTTGGTGTGGTGCCTATCTTCCTAGGTCTTGTATTTGACGAGAGCGATTTCTTTATGACAGTAATGATCGGATTGCTATTTCTTATTGAATCTATTGGCACGCACTTTCTAGTATATGCTGGATGTATTAGGGGCAGTTTCCAGAAGCTTTTGCAAGAAGAGGACTACTCTGTTGATAACAAGACACGTATTCTAACGAAGACTGTAGCTTCAGCATATTGGATGATCGCTACTGCAATTTACTTGGGTTATAGCTTCATCACAAATAATTGGGGATTCTCTTGGATTGTTTGGCCAATAGCTGGTGTATTATTCCCGGTCGTTTATATGATCGCTAAGGCAATTGAGGATTCAAAGAAAAGCCAGAAGTAAAAGCAAGTATTTTGAACAATAAGAAAGGCTCATACATATTAGTTATGTGTGAGCCTTTTGATATTGAAAATTAACGTGCGAGAAAAACTTTATTCATCCATCTTGGACTTGAGTATGTATTTTCTCTTTATCTCGGAATAAGCGTAATCGTGCTTAAAATCTTCGTTAATCGCACAAACCGCCTCGTACTCTCCTGGGTTAGCATTTACATAGGTAGCGCAGAACTTAGGCTTCGTTTGCAATTTGCGCTTGACATCCCAAGCTGAGATTTTATTAGGGATAATTCTCGAAAAAATGATGAAAATAGCCAATCCAGCAACTACAGAAACGATAGCTAATGGTAATTCAGCTTCATTATAGGTGAAAAATTTAATTCCTAATATTATAAGAAAAGCAGCAATCAAAGCGGATACTATTGAGCAAAGAGTTGCCCATATGGAGTAAGGATAAACCTTGTATACTATCATGGTGGAATCCTCCAATAAAAAATTCGACAATAATTTGATAATAAATCGTTAAGCAATATTAAATATAATATATATTGCTGAACTTTGTCAATTGAACGGGTCTAACAGATACAGCAGGCACCAATTAACCTACAACAACTCCATTCTTGACATATTTAAGTGAAGGTAGATATTGAACACAGAAGTAAGCCCAATTGCCATCCTCACCATAGTTTCCAGTCTCCATAACATATGTGAAGTTGTCGATAGTAATCTCTCCCCAGAAGTGTTGGAATCTGACATCGGGCTGATTTGATTTATGGCGCTGACCTTGTACGAGCGTAGCTTCATATCCTAACCAGCAAAGCATCTCGACCATAGCTCCGTTATATCTGTCACACTGCCCAATTCGAGCCTCAAATATTGATTGAGCATAACCCATACCCGAAACCACTCCATTTAGAGCATTTGTAGCATATGTTACATTGCGATTAATCCAATAGAGAGTATACACTGCCTTCTGCGCTGCGGTCCAATCACTTTGAAAATGAGAATTAGCGAAGTTCGAAAGCGCCGCTATATCTCTAGCAGTCAAATTTATTCTAGTATTCCGAGGAACAGGGACGCTTCCTCTAGCGTCCATTAAGTAATAGTAATTATGAGGATTAAGTGTCGCTGATTCCATAAGAGGCATTGAAGCTACGCATTTTGAATTAGCAAATCTAACAAAATCATCTGTAATAATGCTGTCATGTATTCCAACTTCTCGACCACAAATAATACCATTTGCACAACATTTCTCGAAGAACTCTTGAGAATCAGCAAATCCGCTAAATAAATTAGATATGTCGCCACCCCAACGAAGATAACCTACCCAATATGTAAGTTCAGAATAACTAGCTGTTCTATCTAGAAAAACCTCGTAGAAAATACTAACAATATCATAGTCATCCATGTCTTCAATATTGCTAGCAAATTCGGAACTAAAGAAGAAACCAAAAGCGACATCCTTACCCGTCGCTCTTTGTGAAGCTAACTTTAAACACCAATCGTTTATACCACTCTCGTCGCCTTCACGACCTAAGCACTCCTCATAAAGGCTAGTAACAAAATTAGTAATTCCATCAGAAATAGGAGGAATAATAGTAGCTGTTCCAGTTCCTCCAGATAGAATTCCATAAGACAGGCAAGTGTTAGCCCATTCAGTTGAATTAATGAAGCCGCTAATAATACTGTCTCTTGATTGACCATTATTAAGTTGTGATACCCAGTACTCAAAACCTTCTGGGTCTGGCTCTCTATCGAAAAAAATCGAGTAAAGAATACTTACATAATCCTCGTTACTTAGTCCACGAGAAATAAACTCTGGACTATTTAAAAAGCCATTGGCCACTGTGGCACCATCTGACATACCGCCCTCAAGTCGAGAACACCAATCAGAATATCCAGCTGAATCAGGTTCTCTTTCCAATGCTAGACGATATAATCTAGTGACAAAACCACCAACACCGGTGTCAGAAGAAACGAGGATTGGATCCTCAGCTGTAATATATGGAAGACTATCGATGAATTCTCGCATCTGTTTGTATTCATCGTTTGCTTTACTAGCAAAAACATTAAATGCAAAGGCATTTACTGTCAAAAAAACTACAAGAAATAATGACAAAAATCGTTTAAGTAAACTCACTCTCATATTGTCTCCTTACTTAAGCAAGATTATGACTATTTTAGTTTTCATTATAACATCGTGTGAACGAATGAGGTATTTATAAGTATAATACTTGTTAAGGAAATGATAAGGAAGTGATAAGAAATTATGAATTATTGTTCGAGCTGTTCAAATAACATATGGGATGACGAGATGCAGTCTTATATTTGCGAGGCTCCATTTGATCAAGACTTAATTGAGAAGATGTCCTACGATAACAAGAGGCGTTGCCCATTCTATGTTGAAGACGCTGAGTATAAGACAGCAAAAAAACAGCTTTAACGACTTATCCGAGTTATGAACATCAAGTTAGTGACAACACTCAATTAGTACAATAGAATGCTACTTATCCTTGCTTGAAGTCATTGACCTATAAACATCTGCTGGTAGCATAGGTGACATAAGCTCGTTCATTGTATATTCTGAGATTTTGCCATTAGAAGCAAATTCAGAACCTGCTTTTCTCACCATCTCTAAGTAAGGAATAGTAAGAGGTTTTGCATCCTCAATAGATAGCAAAGGTGCTTCAACGCAGATAATTCGAGGATAGTCTTTTCGAGCAAAAAGCATTTCGAATTGCAAAAGAAGAGCGTCATAGTTGCCTTTTATGTTTGGGAACCCACAACCGCTAATCAACATAAATTGGATATCCTTCTTTTGCCTGTCAGGGTGATATGTTGTGCCATCTTCATTAGCCTTTTGTTCAGGACATGTTAGTGGAAGAAGCCTGTCTATCAAGGCTTTACCTATAGAAGGGAAGCCAAAGCAGTACAATGGAGTAGACCAAATAACTAAGTCAGCGGATGTAATCTTAGTAAGTAAATCGTTGACGTCATCATCTTGGCAACATATGCCTGGAGATACTGCCCAACATGAGTAGCAGCCGAAGCAATGGTTAATTTTCTTATCTACAAGATTCTCATAAATAATGTCAGTAGTAGGATCCGTCATACATAAACCTTCGAGAAATGCTCTTGAAATTTTTAGGCAATCGCTCATGTCTCCTTTAGGTGAACAATTCAGAACAAGTACTTTCATATTGGAATCCTCCTATTTAATTCTTCATTATTTAATTATATACTTACGTAAAACACAAAGCGCAAGCAAAATGAAGTTTTCTAAGGAGAATGACTATGGATGGAGAAGAATCCTATTTTGATGGTGGTTTACTTCAATTGATTGGTTGGAGAATACTTGGAGCACTAATTACTACTCTGACTTTAGGTATTTGCTTTCCTTGGGCATGTTGCATGATATACAACTGGGAAGTTAAGCATACGGTAATTAATGGAAGAAGACTTATGTTTACTGGTACGGCTATGCAATTATTTGGAAGTTGGATTAAGTGGCTTCTTCTTACAATTATTACGCTTGGTATCTATAGCTTCTGGCTCAATATAGCGCTTATCAAGTGGAAGACTAAACACATTACTTATGCTGAATAATTGGCATCTAATTGATGCATACCAAATCACAAAAGAAGAAGGATAATTTACATGTTAGTTATTGATCCAACAACTACCGACAGAGCCATGAGTTACGAGCTATTCATTAATGCTCCAATGCCAATGGTTACGATTCACAAAACTATTGAAATCACCAAGCTAGTAAGGTTCAGTAAGAGGAAAAAACTTAAACTTAACATGCTTCTAAATTACTGCATAGGATTCGTAGCTTCGCAAATTAAGGAGTTTAAGCTTATTCCAGTCGAAAAGAAACTCGTCCAATACGATCGAATTGGTGTGAGTGTCATCGTAGACAACAAGGAAGGTGGAATTAATTCTTGCTCTATTCCTTTTTCGGAAGATCTGCAAAAGTTTAATGAGGATTACTTGAGTTTGACTAATAAGGTAAGGGAGTCTTGTGAGAACTATGATTTGGATGACTATGCTATCGTTGGGTCGTCATCGCTACCTGAGTTCAAAATTGACGGTGTATGCAACATGTATAGCGGGATGTTTAACAATCCTCTTTTATGTTGGGGAGGGTATGACCATAAGTTCTTGTCGCCAAAGACTACTTTAAAAGTTTCATTTCAATTTCATCATGTGCAAATGGACGGTAGGCAAGCATGCGTGTTCTTAGAAGGTGTTGAAAGATGCGCAAATAGCATAAGTATCAATACGAAGTAAAGACTCTTTCTTACCTACGGGTATGAGCATAAATGTTGAAGATAAAAGCAATTTGGAGGAAGTATGGAAGGAAGTAGAAATAAAGATATCCCCGATGGTACTGTTGCTAATGGTGGGAGAAGATATACTTTTCTAGTAGAAAAAGTTGACCAATACGGAATGACTTTAAGTGTTGAAGGCAATATTCATGGTAAGATTTGCGAGGATGATGGCGCATATTTATACCATGCCAAGTTGCCAATAACTTTAGCAAAGATTATTAAGATAAAGATTAATGGCACGGCTGTAGAGGAAGCAGAAGACACTCGTGTTGAGATTACAATGAACCTTCCAAGCTTTGACGAAGTTCCGGCCTTTACAGTTCTTAGCAGTATTAGACCGCAGGCCGTTCTTGATGCAATTAATGCAGTCGAGAATCCAGAGATAGTAGGAATGCTAGCGGAGTTTGATAGATTTAGTAAAGATAAAGTGTTTGTTGGAAATCTTATCTTTAATATTGCTCACTCCAAGTACATTATGGCTACGATGGTTGGAAAGAACGAAAAGACAAACCAAGATATGATAGCTTATCCGTCGCTTAAGAATTCGGACGGGGCAGTTAATCTGCCTTTGTTTACTGATGCTATTGCATTCTCAAGATGGAGTGATGTATCTTCTGGCAAGCTATCAGTTAAGCCAATTGTTCATACTTTTCAAACTATTGCAAAGATGTGTGTAGGTAAGAACAATTCGATTGTAATTAATCCATTTGGTCCTAAGTCTTTTTTACTTAAGGAATCCTTAATTAGTTCTATTGTGAATTCAGAAGGATATCGTAAGGAGTTTGGTGAGAATGGAGATAGTGTTATTCATGTAGATTCTTCGGTTAAGAGGAGAATTCAGATTGGTGTCCCAACAGAGAATGATCAAATAAGAATAATTAACGAGGTGCTTATTAGTTTCGGTAAGGCACATGGCGAGATTAAGTCAATTCATTTCTTAATGAAGAAAGAGGATGGCGTAGCCAATTACCTTTGTGTTATAGATACACCAGAGGAAGGTTCAAGGAAGATTTTCGAGCAAGCTTATTCTGAGATTAGACCTGTAGTTGGAAGCACTCAGAAAGTTGATTTCTCACTTCCTAATGAGCCACTTAGAATTGCTTTAGAGAATATTAAGCCTACGTATGTAATAGTGTGAGGACGCTTTTTGAAAAGGAGAGAAATATATGAAGATTCTTGTAGTTGTTGATATTCAAAATGACTTTGTTGATGGCTCTCTTGGAACAAAGGAAGCGCAAGCAATAGTTGATAGTGCTTGCTCCAAAATTCAAGCTTTTGAGGGCAAGATTTTTGTTACTATGGACACACATGATCAAGATTACTTAAGTTCAAATGAAGGTAAGAAGTTACCTGTAGTTCATTGCGTCAAGGATAGTGAAGGGTGGAAGTTAAATAGCAGAATTCAAGAGTGCTTGGACGGCAAAGACGTTACGATTGTTGAGAAACCAACCTTTGGCGCCGTAGATCTTCCTAGACTGATAGAAAGCTATGCAAATGACGACGATTTTAGCATTGAAGTTATTGGACTATGTACGGATATTTGTGTCGTATCAAATGCTCTTTTGCTTAAGGCGAACTTTTATCAGAAGGAAGTAATTGTTGATGCTAGCTGCTGCGCTGGAGTATCTCCTGCTACACATAAAGCGGCTTTGGATACAATGCGTATGTGTCAGATTAATGTAATTAATGAGTGATTACATATTTTTATTAGGAGATGCACTTGAAAAAGAAGAATAAAGAAGTAGAGATTTCACCTTTTGAAGAGTTTTACTTCTCATTAGAGAATGATGAGGGTATCCTTGTTAAGGAATACCTGGATTCTTTGCGTGCGCATATTCTTTTGCCAAAGGAAGAGCGCGATGAGATGGTTCACGATTTTGAAAAGGCTATTCTTTTCTTATGCAATACGGGAGTTCCGCTTAAAGAATCGTTAGAAAGACTAGCGATTTCGAATTTAGGCGGTTTCTATTCCAGACCTCCTGTGAACTGGTTCTCTCTAGACGATTCTGCGAAGATTTATCCTTTGTCGATGGATGCCGAGCAAATGGCGATTTTCAGACAGTCAGTATATCTAAAGGCTGATGTTGTTCCTGATATATTGCAAATCGCTCTGACCTTTACCATTAAGCGTTTTCCTAGCTTTGCGACCACGGTTAAGAAGGGATTCTTTTGGCATTATCTTGACACTTCTAAGAGAAGATATGGAATTGAGTCTGAGACTGGAATTCCATGCATGCAATTGAATATTGCTTATAGTTCTTCTCAGACTTTTCGAGTGATTTGGTATAAGAATAGAATTAGTGTTGAGTTTTTCCATATTCTTACGGATGGAACTGGCGCATTGGCCTTCTTGAAAGCGCTGATTGCTCAATATCTTACTTTGCTAGGTGTGAAAAGCTCGAATGAGGGAATCGTTGACATCAATGAAAGACCCGAGGCCGAAGAGGTTGAGAATGCTTATTCAAGAGCTTCTCATATAGCAAAAAACGAGATAGAAAAGCCTAAGATGTTCAGTGGAATAATGGATAAGCCTGCAACTCAAATGAGTGGGAAGCTATCATTTATGCGCCCTTGTCAAGTTTTCCACTTTAATCTTGATGCGAAGAAGGTCAAGGATATAGCGAAGTTAAATAAAGTCACTGTTACTTCTTATATTCTTTCTAGATTGCTTATAGCAGGTAAGTCGGCTACTGATGACTTGGAAGGCGATATAAGCTTGCAAGTTCCTATCAATATGCGTCAATTTTATCCTTCAAGGACATTTAAGAATTTTGTTCTGTATTGTGGAATACGTTTCCCAATAGGAGAGATTCGTAATGATGCGATATTCTTGCAGAAAGTTTCAAAGCAGCTTTCCGAGAAGAGCTCGATTGAAGAGATGAATAGGATGCTGAGTTCTACTCGAGGAATTGTTAAGGCGATGCAATATGTGCCTCTATCATTGAAGTCTAAGGTAGCGGGCTTTTGCTATGGATTCCTAGGTGATAGAATTTTTAGTAATATGTTATCCAATATTGGTGTAGTAAGAATGCCCCCAGAATATTCAAAATACATAGATAAGATGGATTTCGTTCTTGGATCCACAATTACTAATAGAGCAAGTTGTGCGATGATTACTTTTGGTAATACTACGACTCTATCAATATCCAAGCAGACATCCGATCCTTCATTCGAGGATGCCTTGTATGCATTGTTTTGTTCTGATGGTATTATTCCATCAGTAGAAGGGAGCAAGTTAAATGACATTTAAAGAAGTGTATCCGCATGTGCATAATAAGAGATCCATAAGGCAGTTTTTTATGACCATTTGTAAGTGGCTGTTTATTTTTGCTTCCATTACTTGCGCACTATTTAATATCTTTATTGGGGGCAAAGCATGGAGTGTTGTTGCAATTTGGTCTATGTGGCTTGTGTGGGACCAGCTTCTTAATCCTGATATGGTTGAATACAATAGAATAAGTCAGATCATTAAGTTGGTAATAAACTCTTGCATTTTACTGATACTTACTGACAATTTTCTTGCTTCTGGATGGGCGGCTCAAGTAGTTCCAATTATTTGCTCTTCTAGCATGGGATTGGTTGCTGTGTTATTATTCACAGATTTCAAGACTCAACAACGAAATCTATTACCGCTAATATTATTTTGCTTTGAGTGTTTGATTGCAATTGCAGTTTATTATATTTGGCTAAGAACTCAAATCAATCTGGCTATGGTAATAATGGGATTATGTACTTTTGGACTTTTAATGGCTTGCTTTATTCGTCTTGGTGGAGAATTCATAGAGGAGTTTAAAAAGCGATTTAGCGTTAAGTGAAATGCATTATTTTGAATTGATTTGATGGTGTTAAGGTTTATAGTTCTACTAGAAAGTGAAAGGTTAATACTGGTGAGTGTTGTGAAGAAGTTATTATCTGTTTTATTAGTTTTTGCTCTTGTTTCTTTTTGTTCTATAGGTTGTTCAAAGAAGGAACAAGCTTCAAGTGAAGGACCAATTGACGTTAACATTTGTGCGCTAAAAGGGCCTACTGCTATAGGAATGACAAAGTTTATGTCCGATGTCGACAATGGAACGATCAAGGATAATAACTACAATTTCTCAATTACGGCGGCCGTGGATGAGGTCGCTCCAGGATTAGTTCAAGGCACTATAGATATTGCGGCGGTACCTGCTAATCTTTCTTCAGTAATCTATAATAATACCGATGGCGGAGTAGAAGTATTGGCGATTAATACTCTAGGTGTGCTATACGTTGTTGAGAATGGCGACACAGTGTCTTCTGTTGAGGACCTTCGCGGTAAAACGATTTACGCAAGTGGTAAGGGTTCAACGCCAGAGTTCGCGCTTAATTATATTCTGGAGGCTAACGGTATTGATCCAGAGAATGATGTGAATATTGAATGGAAGAGTGAGCATGCTGAATGTTTGGCGGCCCTTACATCTGATGAGAATGGAATAGCGATGCTTCCTCAGCCTTTCGTAGCAACGGCTATGAATCAGGACGATTCAAGTCGTATCGCTATTGATTTGAATGAGCAATGGGATATTCTTCAAAGCGATGAGAGTACCCCTTCTGCAATGATTACAGGTGTAGTTGTCGCTCGAAAAGAGTTTATAGAGGCTCATCCTGATGCAGTGAATGCGTTCCTATCTCATTACAATGACTCTGTGGATTTTGTAAACGGCAATGTGGAAGAGGCAGCAAGCATTGTAGGAAGTTATGAGATATTTCCAGAGAACATAGCTTTACTAGCTATACCTCAATGCAATATAGTATATATTGATGGTCAGGATATGAAATCTAAGCTAGAAGGATATCTTTCAGTTCTTTTCGATGCTAATCCAGAATCAGTTGGTGGTTCAATGCCACAAGATGACTTCTACTATATTTCCAGTAATTAATGGGGAAGTATGAGAAATAAGGAACAGATTAAATGGTGGGCTGTAGTAATATGGTTACTTGTTTGGCAAGTAGCGAGTATGGTTCTTGCATCTGATATTCTTTTGGTTTCACCTATAAAAGTAATTGCTCGATTATCTGAGCTGATAGTTACTTCGAAATTTTGGCTTGCAATACTCTTTTCTTTTCTGCGAATAGTAGGAGGTTTTGTAGCGGCGCTTGGATTGGGTATACTTTTTGCTGGTCTATCCAAACGCTTCTTAAGATTCAGACAGTTAATAACACCACTGATTGCTTTGATTAAGAGTGTTCCGGTAGCTTCTTTTATCATATTAGCTTTGATTTGGTTCTCTTCAAAGAATTTGTCCGTTTTAATTTCCTTCATGATTGTATTCCCGGTTGTATATACAAATGTCTTAGGAGGAATTGAAGAAGTAGATACTAAACTAATTGAGATGGCCAAAGTATATCGTCTCTCAAATGTACGGAAACTAAGATATATATACTTCCCTCAAGTATTCCCTAGTATACGTACGGCCTGTTCTTTAGGTCTCGGGATGTGTTGGAAGGCGGGTATTGCTGCAGAAGTAATAGGTATGCCCTTAGGTTCAGTTGGAGAGAGATTGCAGCAAGCTAAGATATTCCTTAATACGCCAGATTTGTTTGCATGGACTCTAGTTATCGTTGTTATTAGTGTAGTCTTCGAAAAAGTGTTCTTATTATTACTGAGCATGCTTAAGAACAGATTGGAGCGCATATAAAATGAAAGACATAAGAGTGCAAAATGTTTCAAAATCTTATGGGGACGAAGTGGTTCTTAACAAGCTGTCTTTTGACATTGTTGCTGGTAAGGTAACAGCAATTGTAGGCGCTTCTGGAATTGGGAAGACGACGATACTTAGGATCCTTATGGGCCTTGAGAAGCAAGATACTGGTTCAATTGAGGCTGATTCCGATATGCGTATAAGCGCTTGTTTTCAAGAAGACAGACTTTGTGAGAATCTAAACAGTGTGGGAAACATTAGATTAGTTTCACCTAGCTTGAGTATTGAAGAAGTAGTAAAGCACCTTGAAGATTTTGGACTTCTCGAAAGTAAGGACAAGAAGGTTAGTGAGCTTTCAGGAGGAATGAGGAGAAGAGTTGCACTCCTAAGAGCAGTGCTTAATGATGCAAACGTTATCTATATGGATGAGCCCTTCAAGGGGCTTGATGATGAGACAAAGCAAAAAGTAATTCAAAAAACCGCACGACTTGTTGAGAATCGTACGGTTGTTATAGTAACTCATGATATTGGTGAACTTAATTCATTTCACTGCGACAAGATAATTGACTTGAACATCAAATGATGTTCTTGATACTTTCACATAGTCTTCTAGCAACAACAGGATTGTTCATAATATACAGGTGAATTCCATCAATGTCGCTAGTTAACAAATCAATGATTTGGCTAGTTGCGTATGCTAGACCAGCGTCAAATAAAGCTTCCTTATTATCTTCATATTTAGTAATAATCTTCTGGAATTTAGAAGGAAATGAGGCTCCACACATAGTTACCATACGACGAATCTGATTAGCATTAATAACTGGCATAATTCCTGGAAGAACAGGAACATCTATTCCTGCAATCCTACAATCATCTACAAAACTATAGAAAAGATTATTATCAAAAAACAATTGAGAGAAAAGCACATCAGCTCCGGCGTTAACCTTAGTTCTTAGATTCCTCATCTCACTAATTCTATTCTCTGATTCAGGATGGCATTCTGGATAACAAGCACCTGCGATACAGAAATGATCCTTGACCTTAAGGTAACTAATGAGGTCTGAAGCATGCTTAAAATCATCTTTCTCTGGGATATTAGGATTCCTATCTCCACGAAGTGCAAGAATATTGAAAATTCCTTCTTGAGATAGAGTATGTGCAAACTCGTCAATTTCTGACTTGTCATAGCTGATACAAGTCATATGAACAACAGGCTCAATATTGTATTCGTACTTAATCTTCTTAGCTAGCTCTATGGTTTTGTTATTGTTGGCAGAACCGCCAGCGCCAAAAGTAACGCTAATAAAATCAGGATTAAGCTCGGATAGAATGGCCAAGGTATCATCAATGCTAGAAAGCTCGCTATCCTTCTTAGGAGGGAAAAGCTCGAAAGAAAGACTTTTGTGGTTCTTTCGGCACGTATCAGTAATAAACATATCTACCTCTTATTTACTAAATTCTATTTAAAACAATATAGTCTATACCTCGTCTTTTGGCAAGAAAATAAAGAAATTTGTTTTTTCTGCTTGTGCTTTCGATTTAATTGTGGAAAGAATATAATTAGATGGTTAGTTGGAGGTTACTAGATGAATACAAATAAAACGAGAACTTGTCTAATACTTGGTATATGTTTATTCTTTCTTTTCGCGATATTTACTATAGCAGTAATGAAGTTTGATGTTAAAGAAGTAGGGCCAAATGATGTCAGTGTAGGTTTCTCTTCATTAAATGAGAGTTTTTTTGGCAAGTTTGGTCAAAATGAATTATTTCATTCAATTAGTGGGGTAGGTGGGTACATAGCTTTAGCTTTGTGTGCTTTCTTTGGTCTGATGGGCGTACTTCAATTGGTTAAACGCAAGAGCTTGTTTAAGGTTGATAGAGATATTCTCGCACTAGGAGTAGGCTACGTAATTGTATTTGCTCTGAACTATTCTTTTGATAAGCTTGCTATTTGTTTTAGACCAATTTTAGAAGATGGAAAACTTGAAGCATCTTACCCTTCGTCGCATACCTTGCTTGCGTTGTTCGTCTTTTTGAGTGCTGTACTTATCGTTGTTAAGCGTGTGAAGGTGAAGAAGGTAGCAGTTGCTATTAGCTCTGTTTTGATTGCGCTTGCGTGCATTACAGTTGTTTGCCGTTTGCTTAGTGGATATCATTGGATTACGGATGTTATTGGAAGTGTTATTTTATCTTCATCTTTACTTCTGATGTATGCTGGAATCGTTGCAAGATTAGAGAAGTAATTTGCCATATGGATGTTTCAACTCGCATTGTAACTTCTGAAATTGGGACCATTACGTATTCTCTTGTTCGAAAAAGAGTTCGTAATGTTAATCTTCGCGTGAGAAGTAACGGGCAAGTAGTGGTATCCGCCTCTCCTCGTGTTTCAATTTCTTTTATTGATAATTTTGTAGCATCAAAAGCACCTGGATTGCTCGAAAAGACTAGAAAAACAGCTTTGTCTAAGATGAAGATGATTCCAATCAATTTTACAGATGGCGAACCAGTTACTTGCTTTGGCGAGAAGCTGGAGTTACGAATAGTGTCTTCAGATAAAGATGATGTTAATGTTGAAGACGGTTATCTCATAATATATCAGCGTGATATAAATGATATTGGCAAGTCGAAGCGACTTTTCGAGAGATTTGTGAGAGAACAGGTGAAATTAGCGACTTCAAGAGCCGTGCAAAAGTATTTGCCTTTGTTTGAGAGTATTAGTTGCCCTGCTCCAAGTTCGTTCTCGGTTCGCAAAATGACCACGCGTTGGGGGACTTGTCACACTAAGAGTAAGCGAATCACATTCTCATTGATGCTTTTCAGGACTCCACAATTTTTGATAGAATATGTTGTAGCTCACGAATTAACGCATTTAATTGTGCCTAATCATTCTAAGACATTCTATGATGTCCTTGGCAAGGTGATGCCAGACTGTATTGAAAGACGTAGTGCTTTGAGAGGATACTAGACCAGATGAGTAGTATAGTAAAAATGATTCAAGATGAACTAATCGCCAATTCTGAAGTAGGATATCGCGATTTTGTCATTAAGTTGACTCCAACAGTTGACCCTTCGATGGTTCTAGGAGTGAGAGTCCCTTATCTAAACAAGTTGGCGAAGCGAGTATCTGCTGAATCGAATATCATGGAGTTTCTTGAGAGTGTACCTCATAAGTATCATGAGGAGAATCTGTTAGAAGCAATTCTGATTTCTAATCTCAAGGATGTGCTTCTAATTAGACGACTTCTTGAACTGTTTTTACCACATGTAGACAATTGGGCAGTATGCGATTCCCTTCGTCCCAAGGCTTTTCTAAAAAATCCTGATATTGCTTTGAATCTAGCACTTAAGTATATTGAGTCAAAAGAAGCTTTCACAATACGATTTGCCATTGAGACTCTTATGCTTTATTTTCTAGTTGAGAATTATGACGTACGTTATGTAAGAATTGTATCCAACATTCGGCACGATGATTACTATGTGAGAATGATGGTAGCCTGGTACTTCTCGACAGCTCTCTACGAGAGATATAGTGATGCAATTAAGGTCATTGAGAGTCAGTCTCTTGAACCTTGGGTCCATAACAAAGCGATTCAAAAGGCTATAGAGAGTAGAGTTATTTTGCCAGAACGCAAAGAGTACTTACGTTCACTTAGACTAAAGATCAAATAGTATCTGCATTATCGCGAGCTAATATTTATTCAGAAAATAAAAATACCTGCAAATAAGCTGCAGGTATTCTTATGTTATTATCTTACTTTCTATTATAGTAAGGTCTTTCTTTGATCGGCTGGACTCAATGGACTCATCAAAGATGGAGCAACATCAAATACCGTCTTACAGCCATATTGCTTGTCAAGATATAGTCTATATGCCGCCCTGGCATATGCTATAAGAACATTAGCTGTGAATTCAGGGTTAGAATCAAGCTTAATGCTATACTCAATAATGTGATTGTTCTCGCCGTTAAAACCAGTTTTTCCGCTTCTAAATACGAAACCGCCATGAGCCATTCCGCTATGCTTTAGATTAAATTCGTCTTCACTGATAAAATGAACAGTTGTATCGTAATCAGAGAAATAGTTTGGCATAGTAACAATGGCCTTCTCTATTGCATCTGTATCAGCTCCTTCTTCTACAACGACGTAGCATTCTCTTTTGTGTTTTTGTCTTGTTGTAAGTTCAGGATTACTTCCGCTTCTAACAGCATCAAGAGCAGATTCGATAGGAATAGTATATTGCTTGCCATTCTTAACTCCAGGGATTCTTCTTATTGCATCTGAGTGGCCTTGACTTACGCCCTTGCCCCAGAATGTGTAGTCCTTGCCATCAGGAAGAATGCAGTTCGAATATAGTCTAGATAGCGAAAACATACCTGGATCCCAACCACAAGAAATAATTGCTACGCGAGAAGACTTTATCGCTTCTTCATTAACATTTTCAAAATGCTCTGGAATCTTAGCGTGTGTATCAAAGCTGTCAATAACGTTATACATTGATACATATTCTCTTGTTTGCTCTGGTAGGTCAGTTGCGCTTCCACCACAAAGAATCAATACATCAAAATCGTTCTGCATTGTCTTCAAATCATCGATAGAAAACACCTTTACGCCATCAGTCTTAAGTTTAATTGAATCAGGAGCTCTTCTTGTGAATACTCCACAGAGCTTCATGTCAGGATTCTGATTGACAGAGGACTCAACTCCTCTTGCAAGATTGCCATATCCAACTATACCGATTCTTATGATCATAATTGCCTCCTTATGTAGAAAACTTACGTTATTAGAAAACTCAGTGTCTTGCCTTAATCGTAAGAGATTATACATTAATAATCCCCAAAATGGAAATGTTTTGTTTGCTTTAAATCAATAAGCATCTACTTTTTCTTATCGAGAACGAACGAAGTTATATGCGAGCAAATAATCAAAAAGGGTAATTTAATACTTTCTCCGTTCATATTACTTTGACTGATCATAATGCAAGATGACTGCTTGCTAATTGCAAAAACGCCATTCAAGTATTATTTTGTCATTCTATAACTCCAGTAACATTAGTAAAGCTTAATTCAAAGTGATATATTGAATCTGGTTGTTATTTTTGGATTGAGGAGGAAAGTCTTTGGTTTACGATGCTAATCTAATAGGAGGAGTTCTTGGCAATAAATATGATATTTCTATTCTAGATGAAGTAGATTCGACAAGTACTCTTGTTCGTGAGAGCTTAAAAAATTCTAGTGATCCTTCAAAAAACTTCTTGTGTGTTGCTAATAATCAAATAGCCGGGAGAGGAAGACAGGGACGTAGTTTTGTATGCTCAAGTGGAAAGGGCATATATGTGTCGTTCAGTATAGATATTAATTCTTCATTTGAAGAAGTAGTGTCTTTAACGACTTTTGCTGCTGTTTGTGTAGTAGATTCAATTAGAAGGTTAACTGGTAAGAATGTAGGAATTAAATGGATTAACGATATCTATTTGGATGGGCGAAAAATTTGTGGAATTTTGACGGAGTGTATTAGTGAGGCTGGATTTTTAAAGAAGGCAATAATAGGTATCGGTATCAATCTTTATCCTTTTGACGTTGAAGAAGAGTTATCAAATATTGTAGGATTCCTCGAGCCAACAGAAGATATCAGAAATGAATTATTGATAGATTTCGTTACTGACATTACCGAATTTAGCAGAGGAAGTTCTAGTAATAATGAATTAATTAGAAAAGCAGAAGATTATTCTATTGTCTTAGGGAAGCAAATACTATTTAATATCAATGGCATCAGCTATTCGGGACTGGCCAAGTCAATAAACAGCGATGGATCACTTGTAGTTGATTGCGATGGTAAAAATGAAGTATTAAGGAGTGGAGAAATCTCTCTTAAGGTAGTTAGCAATGAAAAGTAAGAATGATTTAAAGAAGCAAATCAAAGCTCTTGTAATGTGTGCAATATGCCTTGCAATGTTAGTATTAAGCGCTTGGGTTACCATTCCGTTTGCAATTCCTTTTACATTGCAAACAATGGCATTAACCTTGATTATTGCTGTACTTGGTGGTGAACTAGCTTCTTGTGTAGTCATATGTTATTTCACTATGGGCATAATTGGATTACCGGTTTTCGCTGGATTTGGAAATGGCATAGCAACTCTTGTTGGCCCTACGGGTGGATATTTGATTGGGTTTCTCTTATGGGCATTGTTATTTATTGTAATTGATAGAGTATTTAAGATTCGCGAAAAGAAAACCTTCTGGCTTATTATTGCTAATGTTTTTTGTCTAATTCTTCTTTACTCTGTAGGTACGATGTGGTTTGTAATTGTATGGCAAGGCTCAAAAGGCGCTATTTCTTTTGGTTCAGCGTTGATGATGTGCGTTGTACCATACATAATTCCTGACGTGTTGAAGATTTCCTTAGCATGCGTGGCTTACACAAGAATTAAGAAAACTCGAGTTCTGAATTAATCTTCTTCATAATCGATGGAAGTATCTTTTGTTGCTGTGTTTTTTGGTAGAAGGAAAGCATTTCGCTTGTTTTCTTTGCTCTTTATCTCAGTAAAGTTCTTAACGCCATCAGATATCAGCATTTTGAAGGCGGAATTAATGAGTTTCTTATTTTCAGGAGACAACGACTCATAACCTTTAACTACCTTTGATAAGCTATTAAGCTTATTGAGTGATAGTCCTGTAAGAGTCTTATCACTAATTCCAGAAACGACACTCATAAGGGCTTCGACAAAAGCTATTCTATCAGCTTCACTTGCGTGAGCAACGGCGTTTTTGATAGTTAAATCGATTATCTTACTATTGTCATAAACATCTTGAAGATGTATAAATTCTCTTCCTAGTACTTCCCAGTTAAAGGCGTTATGTTGCATGATTCCGCCTGTTCCAGAACTTTTTACTACTGTGTAATCCTCTTCGTGATCTAGGAGCATACCAATTATTGAGGATTGAGGAACTAGAGTAGTAATTCTGTTTTGCATTTTGTCATATAGCTTCGGATTAATATTACTATTCATAAATCCAGGACCATCATTGTTATACACATGTATGATTCTATTGCATATTGCTTTAGGCGACTTAAGTGCTGAATAGACGGCAAGATTGCCACCTTTTGAGTGACCGCCAACGTAAATCATGCAATCACCGAATACGTTGCTGCAATGAATCATATACTTAAGAGCCTGCTTTTGAGAAGGAACAGTATCCATAACTGCCATGTTAAAGTCTTCTTGCCAACCGACAACAGTATCGTCGGTGCCGCGAAAACTAATATAAATGACATTTCTGCTTATCTCAAAGACAGTTGCGGAGAATTGCATTGTTTTATTTAAATCAATCTTGTTAATGTGGTTCATAAGCTTAATTGAACCAAAACGACGGCTCTCGCCAGTTAAACGCAGAAGTTCTTCGAAGTCTTCCTCTCGCATAGCAAGAAGGGATACAACTTTCTCTTTCTTTTCGAAAATCAGTGAAGCAACCTTACTAAGTTTCATTGGCTTGTTGAAGTTTGGTTCAACTACGCCATCAAAGTGTATGTAACTTAGCATCGATATTATTAAATTATCAACTTCGTTAAATGGAGATGCTTGAAAAGATAAGTCACCTCGCCACTTTACATAATCTAGAATGTTACTCATTTTGCACCTCCTATCAATTGATAGAATTATCAAATACATTATATAATTTTATGTGGCATTTTGAAATCTTTGCAAATGTACGATACTTATCGGATAATGTGATAAACAGGAGAATAAGATGAAGTTGTATTTTCGTAAAGAGATTTGGAAGCCTGGTCCGAGGCTAGTGCTGACGGTCATTATTTTGTTGCTCTCGTCAGTCGGAGTATGCTACTCAGTTGTCAATAATTTTGTTGGCATTCTGATGTTTGCTGTTCTTCTATTTTTTAATTTGATCCGCCTTGAATTTGATTCTCAACACGAGTGGATATTTGGTGCCTTTGGAGGCTTATTCGCAGCTTTTTTAGCAAACTATTCTGGTCTTCTCGTTAATTATATCGGTTATGATAACTTCTATAACCAAGGTTTCTTTTCTGCATTGTCATTTTTGGTAGTTCCTTACTACAATATTCAGATTTTTATTGCAGAAATGGCTTTGGTTTTGATTGTTTATTTTGTTCTCAAGATGTTTATGATTCCAACTAAGGTGGCATTGGTGTTATCTGTTGTTCCTTTTTTGATTTTTTACATAGCGAATTATGAAGTATATATTCTAAGAGGATTTGATTTCCTTTTCCCGGATATATATGCTGCAAATACAGCTGCTAATGTAATTGGTAATCAAGTTTTTAAGTTTGAGAATCCGATTATTTTCGCTGCAATTCCTTATGTTTTGTTTTGTCTTGCAGTCTTTTCAACTAAGACCGATAGGAGAAAGACTAAATGGTACACAAGCATGTCTATGAATTTAGCTCTTTCTGTTTTGGTTGCAATCATATCGATTACTTATATCTCGGGTTTGGCTGAAGGAAGAAGCATTCAGACATGGCAGCATCATGGAACAATGATTAATTCACCATTAATGAATTTTATACTGTCTGCCGATAGTGTTTTTGTTGATACTCCCGAAGGCTACTCGGAAGAGAGAATCAATGATTATCTTGAAAGCAACAACATTATTCAAACGAGTACTGTCGAGGCGAATGGTGAAGAACCAGTTAACATTATCGTTATAATGAGCGAGAGCTTCGTGGATCCTAGTACTTGGCCTGATGATTATCAACCGAGTAATGACCCTATTCCTTTTTGGCATTCTCTAGAAGAAAATACTATTCATGGTATGGCTTCCGTTGCAATTTTTGGTGGAGGAACTGCAAACTCGGAGTTTGAGATGCTTACTAGTCTATCAACAGCCTTTCTTGGCCAAGGCGTTACTCCTTATACTTTGTGCATTGATGAGAATACTTACTCTTTAGCATATTATCTTGGTAGTCTAGGGTATAGAACTTTAGCGATGCATCCATTTGAGTCTTCAGGTTGGAACAGGACAAATGTTTATCAATACTTTGGATTTGATGAGATGTATTTTGAAGACGATATGAGTCCAGATGAAGATGATATCGTAAGGAACTATATATCCGACCAGTATGCTTATGATTACATGCTTGATCAAATGGATAGTGAAGAAGGACCAACGTTTGCTTTCTTAGTTACTATGCAAAATCATAGTACATATATACCGATGGATGACAATTTCGATAACTATCAGTATTTTAACTATGGTGGGCTACTGACTGATCTACAGACAGACTTAACTAATGAGTATTGTTCATTACTCTCAAGAAGTGATGAAGCTTTAGAGTATTTGCTTTGCAATCTTAGCAGTCGAGATGAGAAGTATGCTGTTCTAATTTTCGGAGATCATCAACCTAACTTGACTTGGAACTATGCTGGAAGTGCAACTTATGCATATAGTTCTTGGGTTCCATATGTGATTTGGACAAACTATGATATGCCACAAGAAATGCAGGAATATAGCTATGAAAACTATGGATTAAGTAGTTTGAATTATCTAGCTCTTGATTTACTAAAAGCAGCTGGGATTGAATACAACTCTTACTATAAGTACTTTGATAGCATGCGGACATATATTCCATGTATTAATCAGAACTTTTATGTCTCGGCAGGAGATGGGAATATGTATCCTGTTAATTATGGGATTGATGAGGACGTGATAGGGGTATTGAATGTGTTCCATTATTTGCAATATGACATTCTTCAAGATAGCAGTAATTCCAACCAATTAACTTCAGATTTGAATGATTATATGCAAGAATAATATCAGCATTAATTTATTGGTTTTCACTATTTTTACATTCCTTTTCGCAAACATGAAGTATAATGTAGTTAAGTATGTATACGAGTAAGGAGGCGGTCTTATGTCAATTCAGATAATTACAATTAGTAGACAGTTTGGAAGCGGTGGACGTACTATAGCAAAGCAACTAGCAGAGCGCCTTGGTTACGATTACTATGATAAGGAAATTATCGATAGCGTAGCGGTTGAGTCTGGCTTCAGTAAGGAATATATTGAGAAGCGCGGAGAAGAGGCTCCTGGTAAGACAACTTTCTCCTATGGTTTTGAGTCTCAAGGTGTTCCAGGCATAATGAACGGAATGTCTTCTTTGGATTTTATTTGGAGCATTCAGCGCCAAGTAATATGCAATATAGCGGATAGTGGGAAGCCTTCAGTCATTGTTGGAAGAAGTTCTAATTATATCTTAAGAGACAGGGATGATGTTCTTAATGCTTATATTTGTGCCGACTTGGGATTCCGTAAGGATAGAATTGTTCGTCTCTATGGTGAGTCTGAGGTGAAACCAGAGAAGAGAATTATCGATAAGGACAAGAAGAGAGCAGCTAATCATAAGCATTATACTGGTGAGAATTGGGGCTTAAGCGAGAATTATGATGTTTGCCTTAATTCGAGTAAGCTAGGCTTGGATTCTTGCGTAGATATCATTTATGACATAGTAATGAAGAGTAGAAAGTAGAGTATAAAGAAGAGTAGATAGGTGAGTTAGTAATTCACTGCATTTTGAAGATATTTATTTTGAAGAGCTACCTATTTAGTGGCTCTTTTTACTTGACTTATTACCTGCAAAATAGCTACAATTGAAGCATTAAAGACAGTGATCGGGAAAGAGTAGTTTTTGATTGTCTTTCAGAGAGAGGGCGGTTGGTGAAAGCCCTTTGATTTGTCAGAATACGAATACGGCCCGTGAGTCGAACTCCGAATGAAGGTAATGTAGGTTTTGTAGGGTTTCGCTTTCCTCTGAAGCGAGTGAAGAACTTTCGAGTAGGCAGTTCCGAGTTGCGTACGTTAATGCGCTAGAGTGAATATGAATTTATTCACTTGTTGAGTCCAATTGTGTGAGTAATTGGAGAACAGAGGTGGTAGCACGGTATTATCCGTCCTCTGGACATTTCTTGGTCCGAAGGACGGTTTTTGTTTGTTGTGAGATAAGCGATTTCCTTCCTTCTAGTATATTTTGAAGGAGGAAAAAATGCCTATTATCATTGTAATGTTGGTAGTCTTCGTTGCCGTACTTGTTTTTGTAGGTTTCATGTGTCGCAAAAAGGCAACAGACGTAAACAGCTTTGTTCTTGGTGGCCGTTCTGTAGGTCCTTGGCTTACAGCATTTGCTTATGGAACGAGTTACTTCTCAGCTGTTATTTTTGTAGGTTATGCTGGCCAGTTTGGTTGGAAGTTCGGAGTAGCTTCGACTTGGATCGGAATTGGTAATGCTATTCTCGGTTCTCTTCTAGCGTGGATTGTTCTTGGAAGAAGAACTAGATTGATGACGCATAAACTTGATAGCAAGACGATGCCAGAGTTCTTCGCTGGTAGATTTAAATCAAAGGGTTTGAGAATTCTGTCCTCTTTGATTATCTTTGTGTTCTTAATCCCATATACAGCATCGCTTTATAATGGACTTTCTAGAATTTTCGAGATGGCTTTCCATATTGATTATACATATTGCATTATTGGAATGGCTGTTCTTACCGCTATTTACGTAATAGTTGGCGGGTATTTAGCTACCGCTGTTAATGACTTTATTCAAGGAATTATCATGTTAGCGGGTATTGTACTTGTAGTGCTCGCCGTATTAAATATTAATGGCGGCTTTATGAGTTCTATCGAGGTTCTCGCGAACGTTCAGGGTGATTCATCAATTCCGGGCGCTTATATATCATTCTTTGGGCCGCTCCCGGTGGATCTTATGGGAGTAATTATTCTTACATCTCTTGGAACATGGGGATTGCCTCAGATGGTTCAGAAGTTCTATGCTATTAAGCATGAGGATTCTATTCGAAAAGGAACAATCATCTCTACAATTTTTGCTGTAGTCGTTGCTGGAGGATGCTATTTCTTAGGCGGATTTGGTCGTCTATTCATGACTCAAGAAGAAGTAACAGCGAATGGTTTCGATTCCATCATTCCTACTATGCTTGAGTCTTTGCCGGATATGCTAGTAGGAATTGTAATTGTTCTTGTACTTTCTGCTTCAATGTCTACATTGTCGGCGTTAGTTCTTACATCTAGCTCAACATTGACCCTCGATATTATCGATAAAAACATTGTTAAGAATATGAGCGAGAAAGGTAAGCTTCTATGGGTTCGATTACTTGTAGTTGCATTCATTGCTATTTCTGCAGTTATCGCGATAATTCAATTTAATAGTTCAGTTACTTTCATAGCTCAATTAATGGGAGTATCATGGGGCGCTCTTGCAGGTGCATTCTTGGCACCATTCCTTTATGGTCTATATTGGAAGGGAACAACAAAGCTCTCTTGCTATGTTTGCTTCTCATTCGCTTCGATTATCATGATTCTAAACTTGTTCTTCAGATCAAGTTTCCCAACTCTTCTCCAATCTCCAATCAACTGTGGTGCATTTACCATGATAGCTGGTCTGCTGATTGTTCCTATAGTAAGTCTTATCTCACCAAAGCCTGATCGCAAGCTTGTTGAAGATACTTTCTCTTGCTATAACAAGGAAGTAGTTGCTCAAGCTAAAACAAGTCTTGAAGATTGAATGATTAACTGAGTATTAATTTCAACTGCCACTCATTATGGGTGGCAGTTTTGTTTGGGGCAATTGACTAATTGTGCTATGATATGAAATGCAAATTCGCTATTCTTTTCGATTATTCAATATATTAGGAGTTATCAATGCCACAGATTTCGATTAACAATGTAAGTAAGATTTATCGCGACAAAGTAGTCTTGGATGATATATCTTTTCGAATAAACGAAGGCGACAAGATAGCTTTTATTGGAAACAATGGTGCAGGCAAGACGACGCTTTTCAAGATAATAAAGGGAATAAACAAGGCCGATTTGGGCGAGGTAATAGTACACGGTAATGTAATTGTTGGTTTTCTGTCGCAGAATATGGACGAACAGGATCTAAGAGGAACATCACTTAAGCCTCAAAAGCTAATCGATTTGGAGGAAAGAAAGCTTACAGTAGAAGCGATGCTATCTTCAGTAGAACAGGGTAGCATTAAGCAAGAAGAGCTTCTTCGAGAATATTCTGAAATTCTTTCGGCTTATGAATCCCTAGGCGGATATGATTACGATTATCGCATTAATGAGGCTTTAAATGGATTGGGACTTACTGATATTTCTCAAAGAGAAGATTTCACTACTCTTTCGGGAGGCGAGAAGATGCGAGTTTGTTTGGCTCAGCTTGTTGTAGCTAGGCCAGATGTGCTACTTCTTGATGAGCCCACGAATCATTTGGATGTTGAGGCAGTTGAGTGGCTTGAACAGTATTTATCGTCATATGGCGGGTCCGTATTTGTTATCTCACATGATAGACATTTCATCGATAAGGTTGCTAATAGAGTAATCGAATTAACAGATGGTAAAGTAATCGAGTACAGAGGCAATTACTCTGATTATGTTCTCCAAAAGAATGAGTTCATTAAGTCACAGCAGGCTTTGGTCGCAAATTTGGAGGATGAGCTTAGTCACCAACTAGACGTTAAACAAACAATGCTTTCTCATCGCAATATTTCCGGCTATCATCAGCGAGAGAAAATGGTAGATAAGCTTGAGACTGTCTTAGAGAAAGAGAAGGCCAAGTTATCTTCCGGTGGTATGCAAATGAATTTTAAGTTCGTGCCAGGACAAAGAAGTGGAGCGAACGACAAAATACTTATTAGTGTTAAGGAAGTAAGCAAGAAGTTTGATGATGACCCTCTTCTTTTTGAGAATGTGAGTTTCGAGCTTAAGGCTAATGAGAAGATTTTCCTTTGCGGCCCTAATGGTTGTGGAAAGTCGACCTTACTTACGATGCTTCTTGGTCGGCAAGGTGGTTTTGACGGAACGGTCTTGATTGCGGAGAACTTAAAATGTGGATTCATGGGGCAATTTGTTCCGTTTGATGACGAAGAAATATCATGCCTTGATGAGCTAATGCTAAACACTGATTTGACTCAAACCGAGGCGCGCAATACGCTTGCTAGATTTGGATTTCGAGAACTTGATGTTTTTAAGAAAATAAACGTTTTGTCTGGTGGAGAGAGAACAAGGCTTTATCTTTGTCGTCTTTTGCTTGAGAAGCCTGATATTTTGTTCTTGGATGAGCCTACGAATCATTTGGACATTGCATCAAGAGAAGTGCTTGAGGATGCTCTGAGTGCTTATGATGGAGCGATTGTGTGCGTTTCTCATGATAGATTTTTTATCGATAAATGTGCTGATAGTATCTTAGGATTCTATGAGAGTACAGCGGAGGTTTTCGAAAAGTATAGTAACTATCGTTTGTTCTTGAGTAATCGGCTTTCTGTTGCTAAAAAGGAGAAGATAGTCAAGAACGAGAAAACTTCCCGTGTTACAGAGGGCAAGATTGCATCGCAAAATAAGGCTTCTGAGAGAAAAGCTGTTGCCATGCGTCGGACTCGAGTCAGGGAACTAGAATCGCTAATTGAGGATTACGAGGCAAGAATAAAGCAAATGGAAGAATTATTTACTAACGGCGCGACTACGCAGCAGTATGAAGAATATGCTGATATTACGAGGCAGTTAGAGGATTATAATGAAGAATACTTGAATCTTTGCGAGGAGGAAGACAAATATAAGGATTCTATTTCACGATAATACATTATATAGAGATCTGATTGATTCAGATTCAATTTGATCTTAGTTGTTGGATATTAAAAATGGCTAACGCTATATGTGAAGAGTTATTAAATTTGGTATAATATTATTTACAATTAATGATTCTAGCGATTAAGTGAGGCATATATGTCCAAGAAACTAATAGCTGTTATAGACATTGGATCTCTTGTTGCGAGGCTCAAAGTTTTCGAACTCAGCACTAAGGGAAAGCCAAAGGAAGTTGAGACAGTACGAAAGTATACATCAATCGGTACAAGGAGTTTCATAGAGGGTGCAATTCCGTCTAACCAAATTGATGAGATATGTGATTGCCTTAACGAGTTTGGGATGAAGTGTAGGGAATACAAGGTTTCCAGAGTATTCTGTGTAGCAACGAGTGCTTTAAGAGAGAGCAGTAATCGTGATGTTGTTCTTGAGAGAGTACGAATTAGAACGGGCTATAGAATTGATATTTTGGATAATTCCATGGAACGTTACTATCACAATATGTCTATTCGTGAGACTATGCCAGATTTCACCAGTATTATTGCAAATGGAACGATGATTCTCGACATAGGTGCCGGCTCGATGCAAGCAACTGTTTATGATAAATCGGAGTTTGTCTTCTCACAGAACACAGTTCTAGGCTCTCTTCGTATTTCTGGTTTATTATCTGATATAGAGGATAGAACCACGCATTATGAGGATGTTCTTGAGGAGTTTATCGCGCAGGATATGGATGATTATCATGCTGTTGAACCTAAGGGAATTACTTATCAGAATTTAATAGCTTTTGGCGGTGAGATGGGCTTTATTAAGCTTCTTGCGGGTCAGAAGTCCAGAAAGGATTGCATTCTAAGTAAGAAGCAGTTTCTTTCTGTCTATGAGTATCTATTGAAGACTAGGCCAACAGATTTAACATTGAATCATTCCATACCTTCCAATATTGCACCTTTGCTTTTGCCAACGGCTTTGATTATTCGTAACATGCTTGAGTATACTGACTTGGAGACGGTATATCTTCCTAATGCATCTCTATCTGAAGGAATTGTATACAACTATGCATACAAGTATATGGAATATCCGACGGTAATGAACCCGGATATTGACATTATTTTCGCTGCTAGAAATATTTCAAAGAGATATAAATGTGATAAGAAACATACAGAATTTGTTGAGAAGACGGCTTTGATGCTTTTCGATTGTACGAAGAAGTATAATGGTCTAAGTGAGAGGGATAGGCAACTTTTGCAGCTTTCAAGCATTCTTCATGAAGTTGGCAAATATGTTCATTCAAAGAGTCATAATGATGCGGCGCATATGCTAATTAAGTATTCTGAGATTGTTGGAATTAACTCAGACGAGCTAGATATTATTGGACTAGTAGTTCGCTTGTATCCTAAGGATGATGCATATGATGACCCTTATTATAGAAACTTGCCAGCTGAGAAGAAAGTAATTATATCTAAGTTAACTGCTATGCTTAGATTAGCTGATGCTCTGGATTCATCACACAGGCAGAAAGTAAAAAAACTTAAGGCTACATTGGATAAGGATAGTATGGCTCTTGTATGCGAATGTTCGAGTGATATGTCTTTTGAAGAGTGGTCTTTCGAGCGAAGAAGTAAGCTTTTTATTGAGGTACTAGGAATTAATCCTCAGCTTAAGATAAGGAGACAAAGATAATGGCAGTGACTAAGAGGAAGATATCCCAAAAGACTAAGAAGTATGATGATTACTCGAATTTACCATCTGACTCTGCGATTTATTTCAATAGAGAACTAAGCTGGCTAGAATTCAATGATCGAATTTTGCATGAGGCTAGAGATACTAAGAATCCATTATTGGAGCGTCTAAAGTTTCTATCAATTACGGCTTCTAATCTTGATGAGTTTTATATAGTTCGCGTTGCTTCTTTAAGGGATATGCAAAGTGTAAATTTTTCGGGTCAAGATATAGCAGGTATGACTATATCTGAGCAACTGGCGAGCATTGACGAGAAAACAAGGCAATCAATGGCTTTAATGTATTCGACGTACAATAGATCGCTTCTTCCTTCACTTAAGCAGAACAATATATTCATTGATTCTTATGACAGTTTAGATAGTCGCAAGAAAGAGATTTGTGATTACTACTTTAAGTCTGTTCTTTACCCAATTCTTACTCCTATGGCAGTAGATGCCTCGCGTCCTTTTCCTTTGATATACAACCGAATGCTAAATTTATGCGTATTTATTGAGCGAAAAGACGACCAACTTCTTAAGCCTAATGATGACGATGAAGATGCCGATCAAGATAATACGAAGTATAACTATGCTACCTTACAGATTCCTAATGTTGTTCCAAGAATGTATTTGATTTCTGACGGAAATGGTTCAAAGCACTTTGTTCCAGTTGAGCAAATAATACAAGCCAACCTTGGAATGCTGTTCTATGGTCAAGAGGTAATTTCATCAGGGTGTTATAGAATCATGCGTAATGCTGACCTTGATATTGACGAGGATGAAGCAGAGGATTTACTTAAAGTAATTGAGGAGCAAGTCCGTAAGCGTAGATATGGTGAAATAATTCGTCTTGAAGTTGAAGAAGACATTCAACCAGAACTACTTGAATTCATAGCCACTGAGCTCTCTATAGCTTCAAAAGACGTATTCTGCGTTAACGGCCCTATCGATTTGACTTTCCTAATGAAAGTATACTCTACCATTGACGAAGAGTTCCCATCTCTTTGTTACAAACCTCATACACCAGCGCTAGCTTCAATGTTTGATGGCGATTACAGTAATATTTTCGAAAAGATAAGGCAAAAGGATCGCTTGGTTCATCATCCGTATGAGACATTTGAGCCAGTTCTTGAGTTTGTTCGTCAAGCGGCAAATGACCCGAATGTACTAGCGATTAAGCAAACGTTGTATCGTGTATCTGATGTGTCGCCAATTATTACGTCTTTACTTGAGGCTGCTCATAACGGTAAGCAGGTAATGGTTCTTGTTGAACTTAAGGCTAGGTTTGATGAGGAGAATAATATCAATTGGGCGAAGAAACTTGAGAATGCTGGATGCCATGTAATTTATGGTCTTGTTGGCTTGAAGACTCATAGCAAGATTACTCTTGTCGTTCGAAAAGAAGATGACGGTATTCGTCGTTACTTACATATAGCAACAGGAAACTACAACGATTTTACTGCCAAGATATATACGGATATAGGATTATTTACTGCTTCAGAGGGTTTTGGCGAAGATGCTTCAGAATTTTTCAACATGCTTTCTGGCTTCTCGATACCAGATAGTTGGAGAAGACTAATTTCAGCTCCGATTTGGATGAAGGATTATTTTATTAAGAAAATTAGAAGAGAAGCTGATAATGCTAAAGAAGGTAAGAAGGCTAGAATAATTGTCAAGTGTAATTCGCTTGTAGACCCAGAGATTATCCGGGACTTATATGTAGCCTCGTGTTCTGGCGTAAAAATTGATTTAATAGTTCGAGGAATATGCTGCCTAAAGCCTGGAATTCCAAATTTATCCGAGAATATTACCGTTCGCTCTATTACAGGTCGTTTCTTGGAACATTCTAGAATCTTCTATTTCTGGAACGAGGGACACGAGGACTTGTTTTTATCATCGGCCGACTGGATGCCTCGTAATCTAGATAGGCGAGTTGAGCTTCTTTTTCCAGTAGAAGACAAAGATTGCCGTGCACGAGTAATGGAGATTCTTAAAGAAGAACTAGAAGATACAATAAGGGCGCATTTCTTGAGCTCCGATGGCAAGTATCACAAGTACGACTTACGTGGCAAGGCTAAGCTTGATAGTCAAGAAAGACTAATTGAACTAGCCCAAAATGAAGATAACAAGAGAAATAAAACTATAGAGACGAACAGCTTTGAACCTGCTTTGTCCGATTTAGAAGATACTTGATCAAAGGAGAATATATGGTTACATCTATACTTAGGCAAGACTATTTATCACAGTCAAAACCAGAAGAATACAAGGGAAAATCCTTTAGCTTTACTCTTAATTCTATTAGTGGAAATGAAGCAGTAATTCTTTCATACGGAGCACTGATTGCTAGTTTGGATATTATTCGTGAAGACGGAACGAAGGTCGATGTAGTTCTTGGTTTAAAGGGATTAGATGAATATATGGCGTCTATGTCGAATCATGGAGCTGTTGTCGGAAGATGTGCCAATAGAACCAAGGGCGCGAAACTCTCACTTAATGGTAGAGAGTATAATCTCCCAGTCAATGATGGACCAAACAATCTTCATGGCGGTAGTCCTTCATATCAGAATGTCTTCTGGGAAGCAGAGATTCTTAATGCTGAGAAGGCAAATGATTATGTTGAGAGTTCCAGAATCATTGGTGTTCCTGAACTTGAAGGAGAAGCTCTTCTGCTTAGGTACATGTCACCAGATGGTTCATGTGGATTTCCTGGAAACCTAGATTCACAGGTTTTTTACGCTTGGGCAAAGAATTCAACTTTGCTTATTATTTATAGAGGACAAAGCGATTCTGATACTATTTTCGCTCCTACAAATCACTCTTACTTCAATCTTGCGGGGCATAATAGCGGAAGTGTAAGCGATAACTTGTTGATGATTAACTCGGATTCAATAACGCTAAAGGATAGTGAAAACTGTCCTACAGGTGAGATTAGCTCGGTGGACGGTACTATCTTCGATTTTCGTGAGATGGATTTTGTTGAGAAGGTTCTTAATGAAGACAATCCTCAAACGGCTACTTCAAGGGGAATTGATCAAAACTATTGTATTCATACTAGTGAAGGATCGTATTCATATGCGGCAAGTCTAACTGAGCCGGAAAGCGGTTTGAATATGGATGTTTATACGGATATGCCAGGTCTTCAAGTTTATTGTGGTAATCATCTAGGTGGAAACGATCAGAAGGGTGAAATCCCGTATTCACAATACGGAGCGATTTGCCTTGAAGCCCAGATGTACCCGAATGCAATAAACATTTCTTCTTTCGCCTCGCCAGTAATTAAGAAGAATGAAGTTAAGTATCACATCTGTGGATACTCCTTTGATTGATTTTGAAAAGAAGTATATCCTTTATTAAAGTAAATCTTAAATCAAAACGGCTATCGATATAAATCGGTAGCCGTTAATTGCTTGAACTTAATTCAATGCTTATCAGTTTTAGGTTCCAGGTTTGTAGCTATCTTTGAGAGATACAGCACGATTGAAAACCAAATGATCAGGCGCGCTATCTTTGCTATCAGCGCAGAAGTAGCCAACGCGCAAGAATTGGAATCTATCAGAAGGCTTAGTGTTCTTAAGACTTGCTTCAACCTTTGCATTGCTTACTATTGTTAATGAATTAGGATTAAGAAAATCCATATAATCACAATCAGCTAGGTCAGGGGATTCTACAGTAAAGAGTCTATCGTAAAGACGAACTTCGGCATCAAGACAATTGTTGGCATCAACCCAATGAATTGTAGCCTTAATCTTGCGACCATCTGTCGTATTTCCACCACGACTGTCCTTGTCATACTCGGCGTGAATTAAGGTGACGTTTCCTTCGTCATCCTTTTCGCATGAGATACACTTGATTACATAAGTACTCTTTAGGCGAACTTCATTGCCTGGGAAGAGACGGAAATACTTCTTTTCAGGAATCTCCATGAAATCATCTTGGTCAATCCATAATTCTCTTGAGAAGGTGACTGTTCTTACACCATCCTCAGGTCTCTCAGGATTGTTCTCAACAGTAAACTCCTCACTAAGACCCTCAGGATAATTGTCGATAACAAGCTTAACAGGATGAACTACACCCATTACCCTTAGTGCAGTGCTATTAAGTTCTTCACGAAGGCAGAACTCAAGAAAAGCATAATCTACTACAGCATTTACTTTGGACACACCATTTCTATCATGAAAGGTACGAATGGAATTAGCTGTATATCCGCGACGACGAAGCCCACAAAGTGTTGGCATTCTAGGATCATCCCAACCGGATACTAGATTATTTTCTACAAGATTACGAAGCTTACGCTTACTCATAACAGTATGTGTTATTCCTAGACGAGCAAACTCTATCTGGCGAGGCTTGCTTTCAATAGAAATGTTATCTATTACCCAGTCGTACAAAGGACGGTGCGCTTCGAACTCCAGAGAACATAAAGAATGTGTAATACCTTCAAGAGCGTCCTCAATTGGATGAGCAAAATCATACATAGGATAGATACACCAAGTGCTTCCAGTCCTATGATGTGGAAGATGATTGATTCTATAGATAACAGGATCTCTCATGTTGAAATTACCTGAAGTTAAGTCGATTTTAGCACGAAGAGTCATCTTTCCATCTTCAAAATCTCCAGCCTTCATTCTCTGGAATAAATCTAGGCTTTCTTCAATAGGTCTATCTCTATATGGGCTTCGTGCAGGCGTTGAAGTATCACCTCGCATCTCGTGCATTTGCTCAGGACTTAATTCGCAAACATATGCAAGGCCTTTATTAATTAGCTCTATCGCATACTCGTACATTTTGTCAAAGTAGTCGGAAGCGTAGAAAAATCTGTCCTCCCAATCATGACCTAGCCACTTGATGTCTTCTTTAATTGCTTCAACATACTCGACGTCTTCCTTAGTAGGATTAGTGTCATCCATTCTTAGATTACAAAGACCGCCATAAGCTTCTGCCGCACCAAAGTCAATTTCAAGCGCCTTGGCATGTCCAATATGGAGATATCCATTTGGCTCAGGAGGGAAACGTGTATGAACTCTTTTCCCATAGCAACGTCCGCCTTCCTTCATCTCCTCTTCAATTATCTCGTAAATAAAATTCTTACTATCAGACATATTTTTCTCCTTAAATCTCTAACCTTGATTTAGCTAAATTAATCCTTCTTAGCGATTCTTCGCGGCCAAGAAGCACTAGAACCTCGGAGCATCCTCCAGGGGTAACCGCAACTCCAGCGGCAGCAATTCGAATTGGCCACATGATAAGTGCGTTCTTGATTTCCTTCTCAGTGGCAAAATCTACAAATTTTGAACCTAGATAGTCTCTGTTCCAATTGCTCTCGTCAATTGATTCTAGAATAGGGAGGAACTCGTTAATCATTTGCTTGGATGTCTCTAGAGTAGATTTGCTTTTTTTGTGCTCGAAAAGACTCAATTCAAACTCTTCATACTTAGCAAGAAACTCTAATTTCTCTTCTATTTCGGTAAACTTCGTGATACGAGGCTTCAAAAGCTCTTCAAGTAAATCGTACTTACAAGAACTAATTGCGAACTTATCGTAATAAACTTTAGCATAGCTTAAGAACTCATCTGAAGACATAGCTTTAATATATTCGCCATTCATCCAAAGTAGTTTGTCATAATCGAACACGCTCGGAGACTTAGAAATGCTCTCAATATTGAAGTCATTGATAAGCTCTTCCATCGTTAGTATTTCTTTGTTATCGCTAGGGGCCCACCCAAGAAGTGCTATGTAGTTAATAATAGCCTGTGGTAAATATCCTTCGTTTACTAAATCAAAGAATCCAGTAGAACCATGTCTCTTTGATAACTTTGAAACTACTTCTTTACCTTCCTCGTCTATACTCTTACCCATAATTAGTGGTAAATGTATGTATGTTGGAATATCCCAACCAAAAGCTTCGTACAACGCATTGTACTTGGGCGTTGAGGATAAGTATTCACAGCCTCTTACAATATGAGTGATTCCCATTGTATGATCATCAATTACATTCGCGAAATTGTAAGTAGGGAAGCCATCAACCTTTAATAATATCTGATCATCCAAATCTTCATTTGGAATAGTAATGTCTCCATATACGCAATCGTGATATGTCGTCTCACCTGACAAAGGAAGTTTCTGTCTAATTACATATGGGATTCCATAATTTAGGTTCTTCTCTATCTCTACTTGAGAAAGATCTCTGCAATGGCGGTCATAACCAATAGAGTCTTGGCCGTTTGCTATCGCATCCTCACGAACCTTAGCAAGACGCTCTTTTGAACAGAAACATCTATATGCTTTACCTTCTTCAATGAGTTTCTCAGCATATGGCTTATAAATTGACAGACGTTCACTCTGAACATATGGCCCGAAATCTCCGCCTATATCAGGTCCTTCGTCATGACTGATACCAGCAAGTTTGAGTGTATCGTAAATTACATCTATTGCACCTTCAACATATCGTTCTTGGTCGGTATCTTCTATTCTAAGAACGAAAGTACCGTTAGCGTGTCTAGCTGTTAAGTACTCATATAATGCAGTTCTAAGGTTACCTACATGCATAAAACCGGTAGGGCTAGGAGCAAAACGTGTTCTGATCTTCATATGATAAATACCTTCTTATTTAATATAACGCGTGTATTTTAACACAAAAGAATAAGCTAGTGATAAAATCTATATGTTATTCTTTTCGAAAAGGGGAAGCCAAGATGGACAAACTTTTGACTGGTCGTTCATATGATAGCCTTTGCGGTAATGGCATTGCGTTTGATTATGTTGCTGAGTTTTTGTATGAACACACAAACCCTGATAACATTGCGAATGTTAAGGTCGCTGTTGTTTCAGATCGTGAGGTTAGTGGTTACTATTTTGGCCAATTTGAGAAGCAGTTCCTTGATAGAGGCATTGCTCCGGCTTTGATACCAGTTGAGTCTCGTAATGCTGGCAAGAGCCTTTCTTCTGTTGAGAAAATTTATCGGTATTTGATTGATTTTAATTTTTCTTCGAATGATTGGATTATTGGACTTGGAGGAGGCGGTATCATTGATATCGCTGGATTTGCCTGCAGTATTTTCTATGGTGGTATCAATTTTCTAGCAGTTCCTACTACTTTGCATTCTATGATAGAATGTGGCTCATCAAGAGCTTCATTCTTGAACTGCGCAAGCCATAAAGATGTCATAAGATCAGGATATTTGCCTAAGGTAGTAATCTGTGATCCTAGCTTTATTCAAACGGTACCAGCTAAGGTTAAGTCAAACGGTTATGCTTCCATAATAAAGTATGCGATTCTTGCAGCACCTGAGCTTCTTGATGAATGTTTAGATATTAAAGACTATCGTGTATTCTTAAATGGTGTTTTTGCTGCTAAGACTAAGGCAGAGACAGTTAATCCATTGCTAATTGAATTTGGTGAAGAACTTGCATTAGCAATAGAAGGCTATTTTAGGTTTATGAATTATTCTGAGGGAGAGGCTCTCGCACTAAGTATTTACTCAGCGGTATCTAGTTCTGGACGTAAGAGATTGAAGCCAATTTATGATATGCTACATTTGCCATGTGTTCTTGGAGGCGTATCTAAGCAGATGATTCTTAAGACTCTGAGAGATCAGATATATCGAAGATATGGAAAGACGGTTATTATGGTTGATTGTGATAGCAATGGTGTTGGACAATGGGTTGTAAAGAAGCTATCGATTGATGATTGTATGAAGATCTATGATCAAAGAATTGATTATATTTGCGAGAAGCATGACTAATATAGAATTTTGGAGATGGTAATTTGAAGAATTCTTTTATTTACAAACTTACTTCAATAATTTGCGTATTTGCGCTTGTACTAACAGTTTTTGTTGGCTGCTTAGATGGAGATAGTAAGAATGCGGTTTATCCTGCAGCCTATGGAAGCTATGGTGCGGATTTTGCACGAGAACTAGCTGAATCTTATCCATTTAGGAAAGCATTCACTGAACAGGAAAGAGAAGCAGGCGAGATGATAAAGAGTGAACTTGAAGAACTCGGGCTTACGGTTGAAGTTCAATCTTTTACAAATGCTGAAGGCGCTTCTTCTCAGAATTATATCGTTAACATTCCTGGTCAAGGTTTTTTGGCGGTTGATGATGACGGCAACTACAACACGATTAAGAAAACCATTGTAATTGGTGCGCATTATGATAGCTTTTTCGCGCAAGAGGAGATTCCTGAAGGTTACACATATGACGGTATTGATGACAACGCTTCAGGCGTCGGTTGCCTGATGACTATCGCATCTCAAATTAGTAACTATAATAACCTGGGATTTGACGTAGAACTTGTTTTCTTTGGTGCAGGTTCTATTCAGGCAGGTTCGATTTACTATTACAATTCTTTGACTAATGCTGAGACTTCTAGTGTTGAGTGTATGTTTTGTATTGATGGAATATATGCTGGAGATAAACTTTACGCTAACGCAGGTCTTAACTCATTGGATTTATCTCAGAAGTACCAAATGCGTAGAAAACTCTACCAAGTATATGATGTTGTCTACGACAATCCCTTGTATTCAGGATATGAGTTCTCACTTTACTATAACGAATGTGGAATAATCGCCGACCTTAATGGTGACGGAATTGAAGATGTATATCGAGAGGTGTCTATAAGAGTCTCGGATCATACTGTATTTGATAACGCGGGCGTTCCTGTAGTGTATTTTGATAGCTACGATTATTTCTTTGATGAGATATCGAAAATGAAAGAGACCAAGAATCTAAATTTACAAGAATTTGGAGGACAAGTTGGTGGAACGTTAATCGATTCTTCTACGGTCCTCGACCCAATTTTTGTCACTACTACTGATGGTCTTCAGATTACAGATGCTGAGGGCGAGACTTTGTCAGCTACTTCTGAGCCAACAGTAGTTGATAGACTTCAGGTCAGAATAAATTGCTTAGCATACTCGATTCTTGAGACTTTAGAAAAGGGTTCTGATTATGGAATTACTTTTGAGGAGTATGATGCCTTGATGCAGCAAACCTCAAATAGAGTAACAACAACCCCATCCGATGACGAGGATGAGGTTGAGGGTTAGTTTACTTAAAAAGTAATTCAATAGTAGAATGCGAATACTACCTTGTCCTGATTGTCCCATGCGAAGTTTAGCGTTTGAAATTCACCAGGGCGTAGGGTGGAGTACTTGTTTTTGCTGTCTTCGCAAGTTCCTTTAGTAAAAGGTTCTTCGTTATCAACTTTGAAAGACTTGTCAAAAAAACTAATCAGCTCTTTGCCATTCAGTCCAACTTGGGCATTCTTACAATCATCTGGAATTAGTACATCCAAACGGAAACGCACTTGCTTTTGTGGCTCGAAAAGAAACGAAACCATCTTCTTCTTATCAGTGTCAGTCTCCAGTTTTCTATGAAGCCTTACATCTATTCCATCGACGCAAAACTCATACGTCGCATCGTCATATTCATCAACACAAATACCTTTAAATAAATCGCCTTCTATGAGGGCGTCCTTTATTATTCTTCCCATTTAAATGCTCCTATTCTACTCGTAAAAAATCCTCTTTTGATCCTTTGTTAAGGGACTAGAAGAGGATTATTGAATTAAACTTCAAATTAGATCTTAGTTATCCAACTATAAGTATCTTCAACTTTACCGCTCTGGATACCTGTAATAGTATCATAGAACTTTTGTGTAAGAGTACCAATCTTGCCATCGTTAATTGAGATAACTGTATCTTCATACTTTAGCTCGCCAACTGGAGAAACAACAGCAGCTGTTCCACAACCGAAGCACTCAGTAAGACTACCATTCTTGCCAGCTTCAATTAATTCACCAATAGAAATCTTACGCTCGTCAACTTCTATACCTAAAGACTTTGCAATCTCGATACAAGAACGACGTGTAATTCCAGATAATATTGAACCACTGTCCAATGATGGAGTAACGAGCTTCCCATCAATAACGAACATAATGTTCATCGCTCCAACTTCCTCTATGTACTTCTGCTCAACACCATCAAGCCATAGAACTTGCTCGTATCCAGCATCATGCGCCGTTGTTTGAGCAATTAATGAACAAGCGTAGTTTCCGGAGCACTTAGTAAAACCTGTACCTCCACGAACAGCTCGAACATACTTATCTTCTACATAAATCTTTACAGGCTGAATTCCCTTTGCATAATATGCGCCAGAAGGGGAAAGAAGAATAAAGAATCTATATGTATCGGAAGCTCTAACACCAAGATATGGATCAGTAGCTATTACAAATGGACGAATATAAAGCGACTCACCATTGCCAGAAGGAATCCAATCCTTATCCAACTCGATAAGTGTCTTAGTAGCGTGTACGCAAAAGTCAACATCAACGTGTGGAATTACAAGCCTGTCATTAGAAGTGTTCATTCTTTCATAATTAAGCTTTGGTCTGAAAAGATTGATCGATTTATCATCGCATAAATATGCCTTCATGCCCTCGAAAACAGCCTGACCATAATGGAACACCATAGCTGAAGGTTCAATCTCAAATGGGCCATAAGGAATGATTCTAGGATTAATCCATCCCTGTCCATTTACATAGTCCATTACAAACATGTGGTCAGAAAAGTTCTTACCAAAAGGTAATGGTTGTCCTGCCTCGGGTTTCTTACGAGGATTAGTAGTCTTTGTTATCTTTATTTCAGGAAACATAATATAACCTCCATATAGTGATTTGATTAGAAGTATTATAATACAAATTGCTCAGTCTGATATACGACTGTAGATATTTGGTGATATTTGTGATTATTTTCCTTGTTTTTTGTGCTTTCTTAAGTAAATTGCATAAATAGTGACTTTTTGCTACGAACAACGTCTTGCATAGTATTAACATATACTTGTTTTTACGTATAATTTTACTAAGGGTGAAGAGGATTCAAGTATTATTCTCTTTAGTATTCTTAGATTGGCAAGTATATGGTAATCAACAAGATTTGCTCTATGTTTTCAAAAAAGGGCTTTAAGCTTGAGACTCACATGCATACTAGTGAAAGTAGCTTGTGTGGGATTAAGTCTGCTTATGACATGGTAAAAATTTATAAAGATAACGGATATGACGGAGTAATTGTCACTGATCATTTTCTAAACGGTAATACGGTAGTTGATTTAAGCCTACCGTGGGATAAGCAAATTGATGATTTTTATGTTGGCTATGAGCGTGCTTTAAAAGCGGGCAGAGAATTGGGAGTCAAAGTTTTTCCAGGGGTAGAATATAATTACGCTACAACAGAGTTTATTGTTTTGGGAATAGGTAAAGAATGGTTCAAGGCCAATGAGAAGATTATGGAGATGACTCCGGAAGAGTTTATACCTTATTTTCGTAATGCTGGAGGATATGTAATTCATGCTCATCCTTTTCGAGAAGCAAGCTATATCTCGAAGCATAGATTCTATCCAAAGCTTGTAGATGCGGTTGAAGTTGTGAACTTAGGGAATAGAGATTGGGAATATGATCGTCTGGCATATGAATATGCAGTAGAGAACAAATTACCCTTTACTGCCGGATCCGACGCGCATACGTTTCTTCGTTATGGAGGAGCCGGATTAATCTTAGAGAACACTCCTAATGATGTATATGATATTATCAATATATTAAGAAGTGGGGCGGGATATTCTATCTTCGGGGGTATCGCTAATGATTTATCAACTAATCAACGGATGCAGTTTTGACTGCTCGTTCAATAGGTGCCTAATTCCAATATATGTTGATTCGGAGTCGGGCAAAATTATTGATGAATTTTATGCGAAATCTTATGCCGGAAGTGATTTAATCAACTCTATTGATGTATCTGATTGCTTTGTAGTACCTGGTTTTATTGATACTCATATCCATGGAGCTTATAACTTCGATTGCTCTGATGCTTCTATTGAATCAATATCCAAGATTGCATCGAGCCTGCCAACTTTTGGTGTAAGCGCATTTTGTCCTACAACAATGACCATGTCTAGGGAAGATATTGAATCAACTTTTAAGTCAACAGATGAAGCCATCACTAAGAGTAAACCCACCGATGCAACTATACTTGGTATTCACCTTGAAGGTCCTTTCCTAAATTCGAAGATGTGCGGTGTTCAAGATGCTAGTTTTTGCATGAATCCTATGGAAGGTGCGAAATTTATCGATAATCTGTTAATCAAATATCCAGGTCTTCTCCTTGAAGTTGACTTGGCTCCAGAGTTGGAAACTTCACTTGAATTTATAAGCAGATATAAGAATGATTTCGTGATTTCTTTGGCACATAGTCTTTGTAATTACGAGCAAGCTAGCAAAGCTTTTATTTGTGGCGCGAGAAGAATCACCCATGCATTTAATGCAATGAGCGGAATTGAAAAGAGAGCTCCAGGTATAGTAGGAGCAGCCTTTGATCAAGATTTCGTCTTTTGCGAACTGATTTGTGACGGCTACCATGTCGATAAAACCATAATTCGTATGCTTTTCAAGGCTTTTGGATCGAAAAGGATTGTAGTTGTTTCAGACTCTATGCGCGGTAGTGGTATGCCAGATGGAGAGTATATGCTATATACGTCTCTGGTTACTACTCGTAACGGACGTACTTATTATGGTAAAGATGAACGTTTAGCAGGATCTGTTACAAATCTTGCTAAAGAGTGCGAGAATTTAATTAGCTATGGCATTCCTGTAGAGCAAGTCATAGAATCGTTGACAATTACGCCGCTAAGAAGTCTTAAATTGAGTTATGAGCAAACTGGGCTAGGGCTAGTCACACCAGGTGCTAGGGCTTCAATCAACGTAATTAACTCGAAAGGCGAGTTATTGCTTGTCTTTGCGAACGGAATACTCTTGCATGATTATCGACAAGAGCGTGAGGTAGGAAATGAAAGATGAGAATATAGAGAGCCTGACATGTTCCTCGGCTTTGCTAGCTGGAATAAGCAACGATATCTTGCAGGAGATACGTCAGAGAACTTCGGTGAAGCAATATGAGAAGGGCGAGACTATCGCTAGAGAAGGCGTTGAATGTAAATCTCTTGGTATTATCCTAGAAGGTAAGGTCTCCATGGTCAGAATTTCGAGTAGTGGAGAGTTTTCTTCTATTTCTCTGTTGTCAGAAAAGGAAATTTTTGGTGAGGACATTCTATACAGTTCTCGCAATACATATCAATACTCTGTAGAGGCTGCCACAAATTGCAAGATTCGTTTTATTCCAAAAACAATTCTTAACTCAATTATGGAGAAAAGCCCATCAACTAAAGATATGTATTTAAAAATTCTGTCTGATAGAGTAGAGAAACTAAATAGAAGAATTCAAATCCTTTCTCAAAAGACACTTCGAGAGAAGATTGCTTATTACATAGTCGATCTATGTAGAACTCAAGGAAGCAATACTGTTGAGCTTCCTGCCTCAAAAGAAGTCATAGCGAAGCTTTTGGCAATGCCTAGACAATCTTTTTCGCGTGAATTAGCAAAAATGGAGAATGACGGAATAATAACTACAGAAGACAAAAAAATAACCATTCTTGATCGAAATTTGCTTGAGAATGAGATTGTTGAAGGCCTCAAATCGTTATAATTGCGATTATCGATATATTTCTCGAATGAGTACAATAAAGATATTTTTTTTTGTTGAAATTGTACACTTACAAAATAAACATACTCGAATTACAATATTGCTATATTAATTTTTTGATAAATAGGTCTTCGGATCTTTCTAATAGGATATAAAGCGAATGGGAAAAGACGTCATCACCGGTTTAGGTGGTGGCGATTTTCTTGCACTTTTTTGTCGTATCCGCCATTAATACTTATATGTTATAATCATTAGAAGTCATTTAATGGAGGTTTTTTCAATGCCGGGTTATTCAATAATTGAGCAAATTTTCAATTTTTTGAATGAGCTTGTTAAGAGCCTTGCAAATGGCTATCTTTTTTTCGGAAGTGTTTGGGATGTTATTCGTTCCATTAGTGATATCGTACTTGTTACAGTCCTTGTTTATTGGATTCTTCTGTTTATTAGACAATCAAGAGCTTGGCAGCTTGTTAAAGGCATAGTTTTTATTCTTATTTTTGTAATTGTTTGTAGTTTGTTTGGACTAGACATGGTAGGCTTCCTGTTTAATAAGTTTTTATATGGATTTGCTATACTGTTTATTGTGATTTTTCAGCCTGAGCTACGAAGAGCGCTTGAGAATGTAGGACTTAAGTCCTTTGGTTCATTAAGAAGCTTTATCTCAAATTCGGATGTTGTTGATAGCGAGTATCGAGTAGGTATCATTCACGAAATTTGCTTAGCCTGTAAGGAGATGTCAAAGTCTAACACAGGAGCGCTTATTCTTATTGAAAGAACTACGAGACTTGATGAGTTACTTACTCAAGAGAATGTTGTTCGTTTTGATTCAACTGTTACGAGCTCAGTGTTGCAATCGATTTTCTATAAGGGATCGCCTATGCACGACGGAGCTTTGTTAGTTCGAGATGGCAAGATAATTGCTGCTAGATGCCATGTTCCTCTTTCTATTACTATGCATAGTCTTCAACGCACAGGCACGAGACATAGGGCGGCTGTAGGTGCAAGTGAGATGGGTGATACAATTGCTATTGCTGTATCAGAAGAGAGAGGCAAGACTTCAATTGCTGTTAATGGCAAACTTTTTGAGATGAAAGATGAGAATGAGTTGGAGGCGAATTTATTCTATCTTCTAGGGCTTGATGAGCAACATGAGAGTAAGAAGAGCTTCGTCAAATCTATTGAGAATATTTTCTCTCGAAAATCAAATAAGTCTATATCTTCTGATGAAGCTAATGAATTAGTTACAGCTGGAGCAGAACAGAAACCTTCAAAAGATATTAATCTTTCACTACCTAGCGATTCTTCAACTAAGAAGAGACATAAGCATACTTCTTTTAGTGAGAAGGCAATTCTTATCATTCTATCTTTCATTTTATCTACATGCTTATGGATGTACATTCAAGTAATAAATAATCCAGTTGTAACTAAGACGATTACGGTTCCTATCTCTTACAACTATACTACGCCGAATATGGAAGTTTCATATCCTATTAATTCTGTAGAGCTTGAGATTGTTGGGCGCCAAGAAACTATCGATAATCTACAAGCCGGTGATATAATAGCTACTATTGACTATTCGGGTGTCACAGGTATTGGTGTAATGGAATTACCTGTAATTGTTAAGCCAGGTGATAGTGGCATTTATTTTAGAGTTGAGCAGCAGATTCCGGAGACTGTTTCAGTCACGGTTTACGATAGCTCCGAGAGTTGAGGTGTAAATAATGGGTCGTCTTTTTGGTACAGACGGAGTAAGAGGTATAGCAAACAAGACGCTAACTGCGAAGTTGGCATATGAGATAGGTTTTGCTGCTGCGATAGTTTTAGCTAAGTGTCACGAGAAGAAGGACAACAAACCAGTATTTTTAATTGGCTCGGATACTAGAATATCCTGTAGAATGCTAGAAGCCGCGCTTGAGAGTGGTATTCTTTCCGCTGGGGCCGATGTTATTAAAGTTGGTGTTATTCCTACTCCAGGCGTAGCATATTTGACTACAAAGTATGTTTGCGATGCTGGCGTAATGATATCCGCTTCTCATAATTCATATGAATACAACGGTATCAAACTCTTTTCGAGCGACGGATTTAAGTTGGCTGATAATGTTGAAGACGAAATAGAAGAGATTATTACCAATTTCGATAGTATGAACTTCGCTTTACCTGAAGGCGACAAGCTTGGTTCTTCTATTTTTAAAGCAGATGCTGCTTCTGAGTATATCGAACACCTTAAGAGAAGAATGAGCGTGGATTTATCGGGCATGAAGCTTGCTATAGATTGTGCAAATGGTTCTGCTAGTGCATATGCTCCCAAGCTTTTCGAGGACTTAGGTGCAACAGTGGTTGTGACTGATAACAAGCCTAATGGCCTAAACATTAATAAGAATTGTGGATCTACACATCTTGGAAACTTAATCGATTTAACAGTATCTCACTCCTGCGATATGGGACTTGCTTTTGATGGCGATGCTGATAGATTTCTTGCTATAGATAATAATGGAAAAGTAATCGATGGAGATGTCATAATGTCGATTGTTGCTTTAGATATGAAGAAGCATCAAGAACTTAAGAAGGATACTCTTGTAATTACGGTAATGAGTAATCTTGGTGTTCAAATTATGTCCAGAGAGAATGATTTGAATCTTGCAACTACTAAGGTTGGAGACAGGTATGTTCTCGAGGAGATGTTAAAGTCCGGGTATAATTTGGGTGGCGAGCAAAGCGGTCACGTTATTCTTTTGGACCACGCAACTACGGGAGATGGAATGCTTACAGCATTAGCTCTTCTTAAATCTATATATAGAAATAAGACTACTTTATCAAATGCTTCTTTGGTAGTAGCTATCTTGCCTCAAGTATTGCTTCCTGCTTATGTAAGGGATGAAGATAAAGAAACGGTAATGAATGATTCTGATATAACATCAAAGATTGAGGCTATTAACATGTCTCTTGGAAATGAAGGAAGAGTTTTGGTTCGTCCATCTGGAACAGAGCCGATGATTAGAGTTATGCTTGAAGGTAAAGATCTTGATAATATCACTGCTCTTGCAAAAGAGTTGGTTGACTTGATTTCTTCTAAGTATAGCGAGAAATAAGAGGTTATTATGTGTGGAATAGTTGGTTATATTGGCGACAGAAATACTCTATCCGTTCTGCTTAATGGATTAACAAGGCTAGAATATAGGGGTTATGATTCTGCAGGAGTTACTTTCATCCGTGATGGTGAGATACAGTTAATCAAGAAGAAGGGTCATGTATCCGAGTTGAAGGCTGAGGTTGCTAGATGCGGCTTTGTTCTTGACGAGAGCCTAGTGAATTCAATTGATGTAGGTATGGGCCACACTAGATGGGCTACGCATGGAGCTCCGTCAGATGAGAATTCTCATCCGCATATTTCTATGGATAAGAAAATTTGTGTAGTTCACAATGGAATTATTGAGAATTATGATGAACTTCGTACTTTTCTAAAGCGAAAAGGCTATAAATTTGCTTCTGAGACTGACACGGAAGTTGCAGCACAATTGATTGAGTATTACTACCTTCAAAACGATAAGAAGGACTTTGAAGAAGCTGTTAGAGCGACTCTTCGAGATATCGTCGGTTCATATGCTTTGGTAATTGTATGCGCTGATTATCCAGACAGATTGATTTGTGCAAAGAAGGATAATCCTATAGTAATTGGAATTGGCGAAAATGAGAATTTTGTTGCTTCTGATATTCCAGCACTTATCGAATATACTCGTGATGTCGTATTTATGGAAGATAATTGTATTCTAATTATGAAGAAGGATTCTATTAGAATCACAGACATTCATGGAGATGAAATTTCATATAAGCCGACCCATATAGATTGGGATGCCGATGCGGCTCAGAAGGGCGGATACGCTCATTTCATGATGAAAGAAATGTTTGAGGAGCCTAAGGCTTTTGAGGCAACTGTTAATTCGAGAATTAAAGATGGTGAGATATTTCTTGAGCACATTCCAATGGACAAGGATTTCCTATCAAAGATAAAGAACATCAATTTTGTTGCTTGTGGAACTGCATATCACGCTGGTTGTGTAGGAAAGCATCTTATTGAGAAGCTTTGTCGTATACCAACAAATTGTTGTGTAGCTAGCGAATATGTGTACTCGGATCCGATTGTTGATTCAAGTACTCTAACGATAGTAATTTCTCAATCTGGAGAGACTCTTGACACGATGCGCGCTATGCGTGAGGCGTCTAAGCTTGGGAGTAAGACTCTGGCTATAGTCAATGTTATTGGTAGTACTGTGGCTAGAGAAGCGGATTATGTTTTGTATACAGCTGCTGGTCCTGAGATATCCGTTGCATCGACGAAGGCTTTTACCACACAATTAGCTTGCATATATTTAATCGCTTTCAAAATGGCCCATATTCTTGGCAAGATTGATGATTCTCAGTATGTAGAATATCAAGAAGAACTAAAGGCTATTCCAAGTAAGCTTACTTCTATTCTGAATAAGCAAAGCGAGATTCAAAAATTTGCGTCTATGCAATTTAATGCTGATAGTATTTTCTTCATTGGAAGGGGTATTGATTATTATTTGTCTATGGAGGCGTCACTTAAGCTAAAAGAGCTTTCATATATTCATTCTGAGGCTTATCCGGGTGGAGAACTTAAGCATGGCACAATAGCTTTAATTGAAGAGGGAACATTGGTAGTAAGTCCAATTACGCAAGAGGCATTAGCTTCCAAGATGGAGTCCAACATCAAGGAAGTTAAGACTCGAGGAGCGATCGTATTAGCTATCGTTCCTGAAAAGTTAAATAATAGGGAATTCTCATGCGATGAGAAGTTCGTTATTCCTGATACAGACGAATTGCTAACGCCGATACTTGGAGTTCTTCCATGTCAATTGTTTGCTTATTATATGGCAGTTAATAAGGGCTGTGACGTTGATAAACCTCGTAATCTGGCAAAGAGTGTAACAGTAGAGTAGGTGATAAAGTGAAGAGTATAATTGATTATCTAGATTTGACACATACTATTGCATCGTCACTTTTCGAGGGCAAAAAGTATGCTTGGGAGGTTCTACCTGACATTGGAGACTTTATCCTTGAAATAGGTCCAACATTATCAGAGGATGAGTATTATTCTCCATGTGAGAATGTGTGGATTGCTAAGACAGCAACAATTTATGAATCTGCATATATTAGTGGGCCTGCAATTATTGGTCCTGAGACTGAAGTAAGACATTGTGCTTTTCTTAGGGGGAAGACACTTGTTGGTGCTGGATGTGTAGTAGGGAATTCGACTGAACTTAAGAATGTGATTCTGTTTGATAAGGTTCAAGTACCGCATTATAACTATATTGGTGATTCTATACTTGGATATAAGGCACATTTTGGTGCAGGTGCAATTACGTCAAATGTTAAGTCTGATAAGGAGAATACTGTTGTTAAGACTTGCACGGGGGAACTAATCGAGACCGTTATGAAGAAGTTTGGCGCTATCGTAGGTGACAATGTAGAGGTTGGATGCGGGACTATTTTGAATCCTGCTAGTGTAGTAGGACGTAATACAAGGATTTATCCATTGTCTATGATTAGAGGAGAGATACCTGAGAATAGTATCTATAAGAATTCTGGTGAGATTACTAGTATTCAGTAGTTCAAAATAAACATTAAAAGAGTGTGCAGATATCTACACACTCTTTGTTAATCGTTTTATTAACAAACAGAAATCAAGTTAGCTTGGTCTTCATTTCATCGAAAGCTGCCTTTGCAACTGCTCTGACAGATGGGTCGGAATCGGCAAATGCTAATTTCTTCACATATTCTTCACAATGCTTTGCCTTAATCTTAGCTGCAGAAGTTGCAGCTGCCGAACGTACTAAAGGAGACGAATCACGAAGAAGAGGAATCAAAGCCATCCCACAATCATATGTTGGAATCTGAGACATACTCGTAGCGACAGCGGCTCTAACTGTATCATCATCGTCACTAACGTACTTCATTAGTGCGTCGAGCTTTTGCTTCTTGCCTAGTTTGTCAATCTTCTCACGAATAGCATCTACTCTTGCCATACTATCACTTCCCTTTTTCATTATTATGAACTATCATACTGTTAAATTTAATATACCAAATAATTAACAAAATTGGCTATAGATTTGGCCATAAATAACAGAAAATTCATATTCTTTTCTTTGGCCATTATACACTACTTATATGTAAGTGTACAATTTATTATTGAGTTTTTGGAGGGATTTTATGAAGAATAGACAATTCCATTTTGTGAGTTTTTTTGCTATTGTCTTGGCTTCGATATTTGCTTTTTCTGGGTGCTCAAATAAGCTCTCAAGAGAGACTACAATACAAGTAAACTACACTTCAGAAAGTGATATTCAAGTTGATGATAGTACTCAAGATATGTCTGAAACTAGTGAAATTATTGAATCCTCACATGGCCCGATAAGTAGTCAATTGGTCTTTGATAAGGCATTCGATTTGTACGGAGAACTTTCGATAAGTGAGGGGAGTGTTGTCGATTCGGAAGGGAATGCTGTATGTTTAAGCGGCTTATCTACTGTTCCAATAAATTCCGAATTTGAGTTTTTTAACGAGGCTATTTCTGAGACTTTAGCCTTTGATTGGGGTTGTCGAATTGTTTGTCTCAATGTTGAGGTAAATGGTGATTTTGGGTATATTAATAATTCTGAGTTAGTATTAAGTAACATTTGTGATGCAATTGACTTTTGCTTGCAGAATGGAACGTATGTAATTGTTGAATGGAGCCTTAATTCATCCTCGAATCCTATGGATTGTATAGATAGTGCTACTGATTTTTTTACCAGAATATCGACGTTATATTCTGATAGTAGTATGATTCTTTATTCGATTTGTGATAACTATGGTGGTCCGCTAAGTGAGGCTGATACCACTTCAGTATCTTGGAGCAATACGGTTAGTAGTTATGCTAGTAGCCTTGTAGACGTGATTAGAATACAGGATGATAATGCGATTATTATTTGTGGCCTTAGTGAGGAAGATATTAATAGCTCGAATATCACTTATGGTTCTTTGATAGATTCTAACTTTGCTTTCTCATATGGTTTTACTTGTGAGAAAGATGGTCAAGAGTTTAGAGATTCAATTTCTAACATGCAAAGTAATGGTGTACCTTTGATATGCACTGGGTGGACACTTACTGATAGTAGTATGAGTGGACTAATATATACCGAGGAAGGCAATTCTTGGATTGATTTTATGTTAGAACACAATATCTCTTGGTGTTATGACAGCATTTGTGGGACATCTACATTTAGTGCTAATGCATTACTGTATGAATCAAGTATCTTGACTTATGATGAGAAAGTTTACGGTCATTGGCCTGATGAGTTTATTTCTTCGGCTGGTCTGTTCGTACGAGCAAGTCTACTAGAAAATAGCTAGTTTTTTCGAGAATAAAATGTGAATCCATATATAAAATTACAGTACTTATTAGCACATACTTTTGTTATAATTGTTTTCGTACGATTTGTAATGAGGTGTGACTTTGAAGCTTAGATCTTTTATTTCTTTAATAATTGTACTTAGTGTTTCTGTCTACTTGGTATCTTGTTCAAGTGCTCTTGGAGCAGGTACCGACAGTAATGCAGCAATTTCGCAGAGTACTCAGTCGATTATTCAAGGTCAAACCGATATTTCCACATCAATAATAGAAACTACTATTACGGTAACTCCAACTCCGACACCTACGCCCACGCTAATTCCTGAACCTGAACATGTACTTGTTAGTTTTCTTGGTGATTGTACTCTAGGTGAACCTTTGACCTGGGATGGATCCGAAAGTGGTTTTGATAGTGTTGTTGGCGGTGATATGAATTATTGTTTCCAGAATTCTGCAGATATTCTTTCTTCAGATGATATGACTCTTGCAAACTTAGAAGGTACTTTTACTGATGCGACTTCTCATCTTGATAAAGAGTTTGTTTTTGGTTCTCCAAGTGAGTATTGTGAAATGCTTGTTAATGGTAGTGTCGAATGCGTTAATTTAGCTAATAATCACACTTACGATTATTTGGATGAAGGTCTCGCTGATACTCAAGAAACCCTGACAAGTTATGGAGTCGTTTGGAGTAATGAGTACACAATAGCGACATATGAAGTAAGAGGTGTCTTAATAGGGATGGCAGGCACAAGCTTCTCTTCTTATTCACAGACCATGTTTGATGCGATAGATGATATGAAAGCTATGGGATGCAATATCATTATTATTTCCTGTCATTGGGGATACGAGAGAGATTATGAGCCTAGAGCCGAGCAAACTGATTTAGGCCATCAACTAATTGACTATGGTGCTGATATTGTTGTTGGCACTCATCCTCATAGATTACAACCTATAGAGGAATACAATGGGAAATATATTCTATATAGTATTTCAAATTTTGTTTTTGGTGGTAATACATATTTATCTGATCCAGATACAGCTATAGTTCAATGTGAGTTTATAATGGATTCTACGAATACTTACGTTGAAGAATACAGAATCAATGTAATTCCTTTTCGTCAGACGACTAATTATCCAGGTAATGACTATTGCCCAACACCATATACTTGGGGCTCTGACGAATATTATAGAGTAATGCAAAGACTAAATTGGGTTCAGGAAGATGAGTAGTAAAGGAGAGGCAGTATGGCAAAGAAAAAAGTATTAGTTGTAATGGGTTCGGATTCCGATTTTCCGGTTATGGAAGGTTGCTTTAAGTTGCTAAAGAAGTTCGATATAGGGTTTGAGGCTTGTGTTGCGTCGGCTCACAGGACACCCGATAAGGCATTAAAGATTGCAAAAGAAGCAAGGGAGAATGGTTACTCCGTTATTATTGCAGCAGCGGGCTTGGCTGCTCATCTTGCAGGTGTTCTTGCTGCAAATACGACTCTTCCTGTCATTGGTGTGCCATGTAAGGGTGGAGCTCTTAATGGTGTTGACGCTTTGTATGCTACAGTTCAAATGCCTACTGGCATTCCAGTTGCAACAGTTGCTATTGATGGCGGATCAAATGCTGCAATCCTAGCTTGTCAAATTCTGGCTATCTGTGACGATGATCTCAATGCTAAGTTAGTTGAATATAAGTCCAGTCTGGTATCCTCGGTTGAGGATAGAAATTTGAAATTACGAGACAAGATTATTTCGATGGAGGATTAAAGATGAGCGGATTATTTGGGTGTATTGACACAGCAAAGAAGCCTGGAAATGTAGCAAGAACTGCATACTATGGAGTTTTCTCTTTGCAGCACAGAGGGCAGGAATCGGCAGGTATTGCTGTTAATAACAATGGTTCGTTTATGGTGCATAAGCAGACTGGTCTTGTAGCAGATAGCTTTGATGATGTGATTCTATCTACATTGGAAGGTTCTGCTGCGGTTGGAACAGCTAGACTAGCTTCAAGTAAAGAGACCGGAAGCGATGCAATTCAGCCAATACTAATTAAGTCTCGAGCAGGAAATATTGCTTTAAGCTCTTCATCAGCAATTCTAAATGAGTCAGAGATTAGAGACAGCTTGAAGAACTTGGGCGCAATTTTTCAAACTAATACGGATTCAGAGGTGATTCTCTCTCTTTTTTCGAGAAATAGAGTTCGAACAGATGATTGCGAGTCGGCTATTCTTCAGACGATGAAGGATATTAAGGGTGTTTACTCAATGATTTTCATGACTGAAGAGAAGCTGATTGGCGTTAGGGATCCTTATGGTATGCGCCCTCTAGTTCTTGGCCGTAAGGATGATATTTGGATGCTATCTTCAGAAACTTGTGCTCTTGACGCTTTGGATGCGGAGTTTATTCGCGACTTGGAGCCAGGTGAGATTATTTCAATCTCAAATACGGGCAAGATTACATCAACATTCTTTGATGATTCTGAGGATTCTTCTGAGAAGAGAGTTAACGACGGAAAAGTATGTATTTTTGAGTATGTTTATGTGGCTCGTCCTGATTCAGTAATTGATGGATCAAGCATTTATGAGTCAAGAGTTAAGACTGGTATGGCTTTGGCTAAGGAGCATCCTTGTGATTGTGACCTTGTAATTGGAGCTCCGGACTCAGGTAATGCTGCTGCTTTGGGATATGCTAGACAGATTGGAAAACCATATGGTTCAGGACTTTTAAAGAATAGATATGTAGGACGTACCTTCATTCAAGGTACGCAGGACCAAAGAGAATTAGCTGTTCGTATGAAGTTTGCCGTTCTTAAGTCAGCTATAGCTGGAAAAAAGATTTGTATCGTTGACGATTCTTTGGTAAGAGGAACAACAACAAAGCACATAATTAGATTTTTGCGTGATTCAGGGGCAAAAGAAGTCCATGTTCGTTTAGCTTCACCTGAAGTAAAGTTTCCTTGTTGTTATGGAGTAAATGCTTCAGATGCAAAGGATCTCCCTGCGAAGACTATGTCTGTTGAAGAAATTCGCGACATGATTGGCGCGGACTCTCTTGGTTATGTTAGTTTAGCTTCGCTTAAGGATTCTCTTGAGGGAATTCATTGCGGTGTTTGCTCGGCTTGCTTTGATGGTAATTATATAGCTGGTAAAACTACTTGTTCTAATCAGAGTGTTCATTCAGTTATTTATACGGAGGTTTGATAATGAAGATAGCTGTGTTTGTATCTGGGGGTGGTACTAATCTTCAGGCAATCATTGATAGAGTTCAAAGTGGTTTTCTTCCAAATGTTGAAATATCTCTTGTTCTTTCATCTTCTTCGGATGCTTATGCATTAACGCGTGCTTCTAATTATGGAATTCCAAGTGTCGTTTGTTCTGCTAAGAATTATCCTTCACGAGAATTATGGGATGAGGCAGTATTGGATCATGTAATGAAGAGTGGAGCAACTTTGATTGTTTTAGCAGGATATCTTTCTTTGTTAGGTAGCAAAGTTGTTAAAGCCTTTTCGAATAGAATAATAAATGTTCATCCGGCGTTGATTCCTTCTTTCTGCGGTGCGGGCATGTATGGAATTAACCCTCATATAGCTGTCTTACAAAGGGGCGTTAAGGTATCTGGAGCGACGGTTCATTTTGTGAATGAGAATTACGATGAAGGACCAATTATACTGCAGAAGGCTATCGAAGTGCTTCAAGATGACACTCCTGAGTCTTTGCAGAAGAGAATAATGGTCAATTGTGAGCAAGTGATTTTGCCAGAAGCTATTCGACTTATTTCTGAAGACAAAATAGAAGTAAAGAATAATTTGGTTGTATTTAAGAATGATAATAGGGAGGAAAAAAATGAAGACATTTGATATTGCGCAGCTTTTGAAGGGTAATCCATATCCGGGAAGAGGAATTGTCATTGGCAGATCTGCTGATGGGCAAAGTGCTGTTACAGCATATTTTATTATGGGAAGAAGTGTAAACTCACGTAATAGAGTATTTACTCAGACAGATGATGGCATTAAGACGGAGGCTTTTGATCCTTCTTTGCTTTCTGATCCACACTTGATTATATATTCGCCAGTACGAGTACTTGGAAATAAGACAATAGTTACTAATGGTGATCAGACCGATACAATCTACGAGTTGATGGATAAACAGCAGACTTTCGAACAAGCATTAAGAACACGAGAGTTTGAGGATGATGCTCCAAACTATACTCCTAGAATTTCGGGAATTATGCATGTCGATAATGGAACTTATAACTATGCACTTTCGATATTAAAGTCAGCAGATGGTAATCCGGATTCCTGCAGAAGATATACTTTCTCATATAATACTCCAATTTCAGGAGAAGGCCATTTTATTCATACATATATGGGTGATGGTTCACCACTTCCTTCTTTCGAGGGAGAGCCAGAGCAAGTTGCTATTGATAAAAATATTGACGACTTTACAGATATGCTTTGGGACAGTTTGAATGAAGACAATAAGGTTTCGTTGTTTGTAAGATACATTGATATTGCTACAGGTAAGGCAGATACTAGAATAGTAAATAAGAATAAGTAAGTACTGAATTTAGATAGGAGAATTAATATGTCAAATGAAATGTTGTTAAAATATGGCTGTAATCCAAATCAGAAGCCATCCAAGATTTATATTAACGATGGAAGCGAGCTACCTATTGAGGTTATTAATGGCAGACCGGGTTACATTAACCTGCTTGATGCTTTTAATGGATGGCAATTAGTTAAGGAACTTAAGGCTGCTTCTGGTTTACCTAGTGCAACATCTTTTAAACACGTTTCCCCAGCTGGTGCTGCTATTGGTAGACCTCTATCAAAGACAGAAGCAAAGATTTACTTCGTAGATGATTTGGGTGAGCTTTCTCCAATTGCTTGCGCTTATGCTAGAGCTAGAGGCGCTGATAGAATGTCTTCTTATGGCGATTTTATTGCTTTGTCCGATGAGTGCGACGCAATTACAGCTAACATGATTAAGCGTGAAGTATCCGATGGCGTTATTGCTCCTAGTTACTCAGATGAGGCTCTTGAAATTTTGAAGACTAAGCGAAAAGGAACTTATAACGTTATTAAGATTGACCCTAACTACATGCCTAATCCAATTGAAACTAAGCAAGTATATGGCGTGACTTTCGAGCAAGGAAGAAATGAGCTAAGTATCAATAATGAGCTCCTTGACAACATAGTAACTGATAACAAGGAAATCCCAGAAGATAAGAGAATTGATCTTCTTATATCTCTTATTACACTAAAGTACACGCAGTCGAACTCTGTTTGTTATGTTAAGGATGGTCAGGCTATTGGTATTGGAGCCGGACAACAGTCAAGAATTCATTGCACACGTCTAGCTGGTAACAAGGCTGACAACTGGTGGCTTCGTCAAAGCCCTAAGGTATTAGGTTTGCAATTTGTAGATGATATTCGTCGTCCTGATAGAGATAATGCAATAGACGTGTATATTTCTGACGAGTATGAGGATGTATTGGCTGAAGGCAGATGGCAAGAGATATTTAAGGTTAAGCCTGAAGTGTTTACTGCAGAAGAGAAGAAGGAATGGTTAACAAAGAACTTCGATGTATGTCTTGGTTCAGATGCTTTCTTCCCATTTGGAGACAATATCGAGAGAGCTAAGAAGTCTGGCGTAAAGTATATTGCTGAGCCGGGTGGATCTATTCGTGATGATCATGTAATCATGACATGCAATAAATACAATATGGCAATGGCGTTCACTGGAATTCGCCTTTTCCATCATTAATATAGGTTGTGGAGGAGATTCGAATGAAGGTATTAGTTGTAGGCAGTGGTGGTAGAGAGCACGTGATCTGTTGGAAGCTTAAGCAAAGTAAGCGGGTAAGTGAGTTATACTGTTGCCCTGGTAATGGTGGTATTGCTTCTGTAGCTACTTGCGTTGATATTAAGGCTACGGATGTAGACAAGATTGTTGAGTATGCTTCTAGTAACAACTTTGATTTAGTTTTTGTTGCTCCTGAGGATCCTTTAGCATTAGGTCTTGTTGATAAGCTTAATGAGAATGGTATAAGGGCTTTTGGCCCTAAGGCAAATGCTGCTATAATTGAGGCTTCTAAGGTTTTCTCGAAAAATTTGATGGCTAAGTATCACATTCCTACAGCTGAGTATGCTCTTTTCGATAACAAGGAGAAGGCCTATGATTATCTTGAAGGATGTGAAATGCCAATAGTAATCAAAGCTGATGGTCTTGCTCTTGGAAAAGGCGTAATTATCGCTAAGGATATAGATGAAGCTAAGGCGGCAGTATCTTCAATGCTAGAGGATAAGGCTTTTGGAGACGCTGGAAGCAATATAGTTATTGAGGAATGCATGGTTGGTCCGGAACTAACTATTCTTGCTTTTTCTGATGGAGAATATGCAATTCCTATGATTTCTTCGAGAGACCATAAGCGGGCTTATGACCATGATGAAGGCCTAAATACTGGTGGAATGGGCGCGGTAACTCCTGGTGCAGACCTTTCGGACGATGATGTTAAGGTTATTTCTGACACAATTATTCAACCTACGATTGAGGCGTTAAAAAGTGAAGGAAGACCATTTAAGGGAGTAATTTACTTTGGCCTTATGCTTACAAAAAAGGGACCAAAAGTAATTGAATACAATTGCAGATTTGGAGACCCTGAGGTTCAGGCGATTTTGCCACTACTAGAGAATGACTTTATGGATGTGATTGATGCTGTCATTGATGGTAAGCTCTCAACATATAAGCTTTCCTGGAAGAATAAGAAGTCGTGTGTAGTAGTAATGGCTTCCGGTGGATATCCAGTTAAGTACGAGAAGGGTTACGAGATTTCCGGAATTGATACTTGTGGCAAGCTAGTTTTCCAAGCTGGTACTAAACTTACCGATGACGGAAAGATTGTAACTAATGGTGGCCGTGTTTTGTGCGTTTACGATGAGGCGGATTCTTTGGATAATGCGATTGATGGAGCGTATGAAGGCGTTAAGAAAATATCGTTTAAGGATATGCATTACAGAACAGATATCGGACGTACTTTAGGTTGATGCAATGGGAGAGAAACTGATGCGAATAGGCTTGTTTGGAGGTGCCTTTGATCCTTTTCATAATGGGCATAAAGCCATTATTGAAGCTGCGATTGAGAGTAATCTAGTCGACTACGTGTTTGTGGTGCCATCAGTTTCTAGTCCGTTTAAGCCAGGTAATTGTTTGAATGCAGCTCCATATCGATACTATATGACCTCAGATGCTATAGATGAGATATCAGTTAGGCATCCGGGGAAAGTATATATTTGTGATGTTGAATTTTACTTAGAAGGTGTGAGCTTCACTTTAAAGATGCTCGAGCTTCTTCAGAGTAAGAGGTATTTTAGTGCGTTTCTCGAAAAGAATGACATTCCGTTTAGTAAAGAAGACAAGATTTCTTTTTCACTAATTTGTGGTTCCGATATATTGTTCTCATTTGATAAGTGGTTTGAGCCTAAGAAAATTGTCTCTCTTGCACCATTAATGGTAGCTCTTAGGCCTGGTGATGATGCTTCTTTAGTTCCCAAGCAAATAGAGCAAATCGAGGCCAAGTATGCGACTAATGTAACTGCCTTTTCGATTAATTCCATAGATATATCATCCTCTTTTATCAGAAACGAACTGAATTTTGATGATGTCCCTAAGGCGGTCGATGATTTTATTAAGCTTCATGATTTGTATGACAAGGCTTGCTTACTTCAATTGGTATCGGATGATTGTTACAAACAATTTTTAAAGTATAGTTCGAGACTGTATTTTGCTCTATCTCGAAAAAGGTTGCTTCATTCTCTTGATGTTGCCTTGCTCGCTGTTAAGTATGCTAGCCTTTATGGCGAAAATACTGACAAGGCTCTTGTTGCAGGGTGCTTGCATGATTGTGCTAAGGAGCTACCTTTGCAAAAGCAAAAAGAATACGCGAAGACTATTTCAGGTGATGTCTTTGATAACGTGAAGCTTATACATTCGCCTGCGGGCAAGTACGTTGCAATGTGCGAGTATGGAGTAACGGATGAGGATGTTCTGAATGCAATAATCTATCATACGACGGCTCATTCTGGAATGAGTACATTAGAGAAGATTATTTTCTTAGCAGACAAGTTAGAACCTTCTCGTAACTACGATGATCTCACATTGCCACGACAACTGGCACTTCAAGATCTAGATGTAGCTACTTATGTTGTTCTTTCTCGTGTGAAGGAAAAGTTTGATGAATACAATGTTGAAGTGCATAAGTATACACTTGAGTGTCTTGATGAATTGCAAAGAATTGGAAAAACGTGTAATCTTAGTGACGAAGACGATTGTGATGTTGAGATTTGAATAGTATGTATTCAATAATTTCAACTGACGAGATAGCTAAAAAGAAGTAAAAAATAGAAACGAGGGAGTTAATATGAATAGTAGTGAGATGGCAGCTGAGATTGCTTCGATATTGGATTCAAAGAAGGGAATTGATATCGAGACAATAGATGTATCGGATAAGACAACACTAGCTGATTACTTTGTTATTTGCAGTGGTAATTCAACCACTCAAATAAAAGCATTGGCTGATGAGGTAGAATATGTATTGAAGACTAAGTTTAGTATATATGCTGATCATGTTGAAGGACATGGAACAAATAGATGGATTCTCATCGATTATAAGGATGTAGTAGTACATGTTTTCCATCAAGAAGAGCGCTCTACATATAATCTTGAGAAGCTATGGGATACTAAGCAAAAGAATGCTGATGTAGCTCAATAATTTGTAATAGTACATAGATCTAGAGTTTGTAGAATTTTGTCAGTTTTTGTCGAGTAAACACTTCTCTTACAGGTATATATTGTTTTTGAGGTGAGTTCGATGGAGAAGATCAAAAGAAACAAGCTCTATATTTTTGCTTTCTTTCTCGTACTGATAGTTTGCTTAGTATACAAGTTTATTTTTAAGGGCGATCTTTCTGGATTGGATTCGTTGGCTAAGAGAGAAGAAAGCGTAACAGATTCTAGTGATTTGCTTAATGATTACTCTTCTATTCAGGAAGGAGGAAGTACAACAACTCTTGAGTCTTCTTCTACGGAACAACAGTATATTAGTATATATATATGTGGTTGTGTGAATAATCCAGGAGTATATGAAATAGCAAGCGGCAATATTATCAACGATGTTGTGCTTATGGCAGGCGGATTAACTGATGAAGCAGCATCAAACTATATTAATCTTGCGTATATTTTAGTAAGCAATATGACAATATATGTTCCGAGCAATGAAGAAATAGGAGAAATGAATCAAGAATCAACTATCAATAATCCAGATATATATCGAATAGATAATTCGAGCACACTATGGGGCACAAGCGGACCTAATACTTATCAAGAAAATGGAGATGGATCCAATCAAGATGTTGATTCTTTGGTAAATATTAACAGTGCTTCCAAGGACGAGCTAATGAGTTTGCCTGGAATAGGTGAAGTCTATGCGCAAGCAATTATTGATTATAGGCAGGAGACACCGTTTACGTGTATCGAGGATATCATGAATGTTAGTGGCATAGGAGAGAGCAGATACAGTAATATTGAGCACTTGATTTGTGTTTAACACTTGATACAAGTAAAAATATAGAGTAAAATCCACACAAAGCATTGATAGGGACACGTTAGTTCAACACTCGTTGCTAGAGAATGTAAGTCATTGGCTGTAAGCTTACTGAATGGAGATGAATTCAATACAACCCTTGAGTTGCGGAGGTAAATCAATTTGACTAACTCTTGCCGTTATCCGCGTTAAGGACAATTAAGTGGCATTTCGTATAAGCGAGATGCAATTTGGGTGGAACCGTGCGACCATGCATCCCATTGTTTAGTTGGGGCATGGCTTTTTTGTTGTCGAAAATATCGAGCGACATAAAGCCGTGTTAAGAAAGAATCGGAGGTTTTAAAATGGTTGATTTCAATGATGAACAACAAAGAAAGTGTTACAGACACACTACTAGCCATGTTCTAGCTCAGGCTGTTAAGCGCTTATGGCCAGATACAAAGCTAGCTATCGGACCAGCTATTGAAGATGGTTTCTACTATGATTTTGATAGAGAAGAGACATTTACGGCGGATGATCTTAAGACTATTGAAGCTGAAATGAAGAAAATCGTCAAAGAGAATATCCCTTTGGAAAGATTTGAGCTTTCTCGTACAGAGGCAATCGATTTTATGGAGAAGCTTGGTGAGTCTTACAAGGTAGAGCTAATCAACGATCTTCCTATGGATGCAGTTATATCATTCTATAAACAAGGTGATTTTACTGATCTTTGTGCTGGTCCCCATTTGGATTCTACTGGCGAGATTAAGGCATTCAAATTAACTTCTATTGCTGGAGCTTATTGGAGAGGCGATAGCAATAAGAAAATGCTTCAGAGAATCTATGGAACAAGTTTCCCCAATAAGGATATGCTCCATGAGTATCTTGAGAAGTTAGAGGAAGCTAAGAAGCGTGATCATAATAAACTAGGTCGAGAGTTGGAGTATTTTACAACGGTTGACTATATCGGCCAAGGACTTCCAATCTTGCTTCCAAAGGGAGCAAGAACAATTCAAAGGCTTCAAAGATGGGTTGAAGATGTTGAACAAGAGCGTGGATGCCTACTTACAAAAACACCTTTGATGGCTAAGAGAGATCTGTATAGAATTTCTGGACACTGGGATCATTATCTTGATGGAATGTTTGTAATGGGAGATCCACAAGATGAAGCGAAAGAATGCTATGCGCTTCGCCCAATGACTTGCCCATTCCAATATCAGGTTTACCTAAATAGACAGAGAAGCTATCGTGATCTTCCAATGAGACTAACTGAGACTTCAACCCTATTTCGTAACGAAGAAAGTGGTGAGATGCACGGCCTTATTCGCGTAAGACAGTTTACTATCTCAGAGGGACACTATATCTTGCGCCCAGATCAGCTTGAGGAAGAATTCAAGGAATGCTTAGAGCTTGCAAAGTTTATGCTAGGTGCAGTTGGTCTTCTTGATGATTGTACATTCAGATTCTCACAATGGGATCCTGAGAATCCTAAGAATAAGTATGAAGGTACAGCAGAACAATGGGACGTTGCTCAATCAGCAATGAAAACAATTCTTGATGATTTAGGAGTTGAGTATTCTATTGGTTTTGATGAGGCTGCATTCTATGGACCAAAGCTCGATATTCAATATAAGAACGTCTATGGTAAAGAGGATACTCTTGTTACTATTCAAATTGATATGCTCTTGGCTCAGAAGTTTGGAATGGAGTATGTTGATACTGATGGTAGTAAGAAGAGTCCATATATTATCCACAGAACAAGTCTTGGTTGTTATGAACGTACTTTAGCTTATCTACTTGAGAAATATGCAGGTTGCTTGCCATTGTGGATAGCTCCTGAGCAAGCTCGTATTCTTCCGATCTCTGATGCTCATGTTGATAGAGCTTATGAGATTAAGAAGGCGATGGAAAAGAGAGGACTTCGCGTTGAGGTTGATGATAGAAGCGAGAAGATTGGTAAGAAGATTCGTGAAGCAAACCTCGATAAGATTATTTACATGCTAGTAGTTGGCGACAAGGAAGTTGAGGAAGGAACAGTAGCAGTTCGTTCAAGATTTGACGCAGACCTAGGCTCTATGTCAGTTGAGAGTATCTCAGATCTCATGGATGAAGAGGTTAAGAACTACACAAAGCACGTATAATTAGCTGAAGTATATAAGCAATAAGATAGACCACGTTGGAAAAATATTCTAACGTGGTTTTTTCTGATTCTCTTTACCAAGCCTTCGATATACCGTGAAATACATTGTTAAGAAACTTGCACTTCCGCCAATTATGTTCGATATTGGTTCAGCTAGGAATACACCCGAATTGGAGTCAGTTAAGAACATTGGGAGGAAGATAGTAAGAGGAATAACTAAGATTACTTTTCGAAGGAGAGAGAAGCATATTGAGGGCTTTGCCTTTCCAAGTGCCATGAAAGTTGATTGGCCAGAGAATTGCAATGCCATAAAAACATATGCCAAGAAAAAGTATTGCAGATACTTGTTTCCAACTTCACACAAGGCCACATCATCTGTGAAAATCGAGAAAAAGAACGAAGGAAAGAGCACAATAAGAATCCAGATTACAGCCGAATATACAAATGCGAAAAGAGAAGAAAATCTTATTCCTTGCTTAACTCGATCGAATTGTCCAGCGCCATAGTTGTATCCAAGAACGGCCTTAGCTCCATTTGTAATTCCGTTCACACCAACCCTCATTATTGAACATACAGAGTTTACTACCGTCATTATGCTAACATAAAACTCGCCTCCGTATTGCATAAGGGTGTGATTGGCTACTATTGTAACGGCGCTACTGGAGGCATTCATAACGAAGCCAGGAGTTCCGTTAAGAATTATTCTAGAACATACTTTTAAATCAAGTTTAAAGCTGTCTTTGTTAAGCCTAATTCCTTTTCGATCCCTAAAGAAGAAATTCATTACCCAAATGCACGAAATAAACTGAGAAATAACAGTTGCTATTGCAGCTCCTTCAATACCTAGGTTAAATGCAAATATAAAGATAGGATCAATAACGGCATTAATAATGGCACCAATAACGATTGTAAACATTGCCAATTTTGGATATCCCTGCGCAGTAATGTAATCGTTCATTCCTGTCGAGACCATTGTGAATACAGTACCAAGAAGGTAAATATTTAAGTACTTTGAAGCATATAAGCTGATTATCTCGTTTGCTCCAAAGAATAGAAGAATAGGCTTCATAAACACTATACTAACAATAGTAATTACAATTGAAGAAATTAATAGCATTGAGAACGCGTTGCCTACGATTTTGCGGGCTTTGTTCTCTTCCTTGGCACCCAAAGCTATCGAAAAGAGTGGAGTTCCGCCGGTTCCAAACAGACTAGTTAGTCCAAGAATTATCGTGATAAAAGGAATTGTGAATCCAACTCCCGAAAGAGCGTCGACGCCTATATCAGGAATATGTCCAATATATATTCTATCAATTGTGCTATATAGAAAATTTGCAAGTTCAGCGACAGTTAGCGGCAATGCTTGCTTAAGTATTGCGCTAGAAATTTTACTTTTCGAAAAGTACGATGTCTTACTGTCGCTCATTTCCATCTCCAAAATGTTTATATCTAATATATCACCATGTGAGTCTCAGATTAATTGACAAAAAATACGAATCAATGGTATTTATTGAATTTTCTTTTGTGTTGTATTATCATCATTAGGCTAAAAGGAAAGACATCGGGGTGTGGCTCAGGTGGTAGAGTGCTTGCTTCGGGAGCAAGAGGCCGCGAGTTCGAGTCTCGCCACTCCGACCATTTAGTACAAAATTGAATAATTCATACATATCGGGGTGTAGCTCAGGTGGCTAGAGTGCTTGCTTAGGGAGCAAGAGGTCGTGGGTTCGAATCCCGTCACTCCGACCAAATCTGCACTTATATTTTGATAGAAAATGAGTGCGGATTTTTATGCCCTAAAACCGCCTGCTGTCATGGGTTCTGGTGATATGTAGTGCTCGAAAAGGTCGTATTCTTTGTTTGATTTCTTTGATAGTTATTCATTAAATAATCCTCCAGTCTAAATTACTTGCCTTCAATTACCAATGGAGGTGAGATATGGAAATGGTCCACAAAATAATATAAATATCCAAACTATGTTAATGAATCTTAATTTGGTATTGATAATATTGATGATTAAGAATAGTCTATCTGTATATGGATTTTATGAAAGAAGGTTAAATATGCGGGGGACAAGATTTATCAAAACTATAGCTGCATTAGTC
>JAAYFK010000003.1 GCA_012728275.1 Clostridiaceae bacterium
TATGTTCAGATTATGGATATGATTCAGGACACTATGTACCTGGATATGATATGCAAGCACAAGGTGGCGTTAATGATTTCGTTGCTCGTCTATATGTTGTAGCTCTAGGACGAGATGGAAGCAGTTCAGAGCGTTCATACCATGTTGAAGGTCTAGTTAATGGGTCATTCACTGGTGCTGCTGTAATCGAGAGTTTCCTAAATGGACCAGAGTACACTAGTGCAAACAATAGTAATACCTCATTCATCAGGGACTTGTATTTAATTTGTCTTAATAGAGAAGCTGACAGTACCGGTTTGAATGATTGGCTAACACGAATGAATAATGGTGCCACTAGAATAGAAGTTATTAGAGGATTCGTCGGATCAGATGAGTTTGCTACTTTATGTGGTAATTGTGGCATTACAATTGGTTCTATCTAATAAATTAATATTAAATCGAAACATACAAGAAGCGGTCATGTACACAAGTACATGACCGCTTCTTAATAAAATCAAATTAGAGTTCTGTTAGCCATAGTCCATGTAGATTGCAATATGCAAATACGGCGATAGGTTTATCATCGTTAGCAATAAAAAAATCAACATGTGGAGCATCACCTGGAAGAAGTATTCTTCGCTGACCTCCATTATCAGTCTCAAGGAATACCCACTGAATGAAATGCTCCGCCAACATAGGATGAGGAGTATCTCCAACTGATACAGATACTTTCTGACCTTCAACTTTTACTACAGGAAGATGCTTCTCAACACTTGCATCAATTATGTTAGGAATGATTTCTTCCATCTCATCACCACAGCATACAACAGACACACCCGAGTCTTCTACTTTTGCTATGATATTGCCACAGTGGCGGCAAATAAAAAATTTCTTTGTGCTCATAATCATGTCTCCCTTCGAGTAAATTTACATGCACTTAATCTCATTGTTCTTCAAATTGATCTTTTCCCGCTCCACATAGAGGACACTCCCAATCATCAGCTAAATCGATCCACTTTGTTCCTTCTACGTCTTCATCATAGACATAACCACATAACACACACACATATTTTGCCATTAATCTTACCTCCTATGAATTATTAAGTTTAGTGTTTATAGAATACACTTATTTTTCGCAAATTTCATTAACTAATTGTATATTTTATGACCAGATACACTATTTGATTATTTTCTCTAGCTCTCATATAATCACATCAAGAGGTGAAATTATATGCTAAGTGAGTATCTTTCTATTTGGGACAAACTAACGAGTGAAGATCAAAAAATACTTCAGAATTCGTCTTCCAAACGTCATCTCAGAAAAGGAGATGTTGTTCACAAGGGCGAATCTGATTGCGTTGGTTTGCTAGTTGTTTGCAATGGGCAACTTCGAGCGTACATCAATTCCGATGATGGAAGAGAGGTCACTATCTATCGACTTTTCGAGAGGGATATTTGTCTTCTGTCGGCCTCTTGTATGATGGTAAGCATTCAATTTGAAGTAACTATTGAGGCGGAGAAAGATTCAGATATTTATGTTATTCCTTCTCCTATCTATCAGAAAATGATGGAGAATTCAGCACCTCTAGCAAATTTTACCATACAGCTAATATCTACCCGCTTCACTGATGTAATGTGGTTTGTCGAGCAAATAATGTGGAAGAGTTTTGACAAAAGGCTATCTGCTTTTCTTATTGAAGAGTGCAAACTTGAGAAAAGCAATGTCTTATTAACTACCCACGAGAAAATTGCTCTGCATCTTGGTACAGCAAGAGAGGTTGTTACTCGAATGCTTAAGTATTTTCAAGATGAAGGTTTTGTTGTGCTTTCGAGAGGATCAATAGAAATCGTAGATAGCAACGGTCTAGCTGCTATCTACGAGTAACTGTTATACAAGCATACTTAGAATCTTTTCCTTAGGAATTGCTCCTAGCGAACGTCTATACTCTTTTCCATCCTTCATTACAATCAAAGACGGAATGCTCGTTATACCAAACTTTGCTGCGAGCTCAAATTCCTCATCAACATTCACTTTACCTACGACAATATGAGAATTCTCATCAGCTATCTCATCAATAATTGGAGAAACCATTCTACATGGTCCGCACCAGGCAGCCCAGAAATCCAAGAGAACTAATGATTTACTTTCCAATACCTCTTCTGTGAAATTATCCTTTGTAATTTTTAAAGCTTTCACAATATCACCCCTTTCTTTGATAGAATGATATACGTAATACAACTCTTTTTCAGTGACATAGTCACACAGTCGCTTCATCAGGGAGATTGCATATGAATATTGGTATTCTAGGTACTGGAAATATTGCGCAGAAGATGTCACAGACGATAAATTGCATGAATGACGTGAATCTGTCGGCTGTAGCATCTAGAGATATTCGAAAATCAGAAGAATTTGCGAAAAAATTCAGCATTCCAAAGTTCTATGGTTCATATGAGGAACTTGCCAAAGACTCGAGCCTAGACTTGATTTATATTGCTACTCCTCATTCGCGCCATTATGAAGATACAATGTTATGTCTTAAGAATGGACGCAATGTGCTTTGCGAGAAAGCATTTACTGTAAATGAGATGCAGGCAGCGGAAGTTATTGCATTTGCCAGACTTCATGGGTTATTTGTCGGAGAGGCAATATGGACTAGATTCCTACCTATGAGATTTTTGCTTGACGAGATTATATCTTCTGGTGTTATAGGAAACATATCTTCCTTAAGCGCCAACTTAGGGTATTCAATTGGATTTATCGAAAGACTAATCAAACCAGAGCTTGCTGGTGGTGCGCTTCTTGATTTAGGCGTATACACAATCAACTTTGCGCTAATGGTGTTAGAAAATAGAAATGGGGTATCAAACAAGATTACCAATATCACTTCTAAATGTGTTAAGAACGAGTATGGAGTAGACGCAAACAACTCGATAATAGTTGAATTTGAAGATAGTACTGTTGCCATTCTACATAGCAACATGCGTTCTAAGCTGGATAATCGAGGAATTATCAATGGAGATAAAGGAAGAATCGAGTTTGAGAATGTGAATAATTGCGAAGGTATATCCGTAATATTGAATCCAGGAGTTATTGGCAACGAGTTAGATACTATCGGAAAAGGTTTTAACCGTGTTGTGAGAGATAATGATATGGGCGGGAATACGTTTTTTTTCGAGACTCCAAAGCAGATAACAGGATTCGAGTACGAAGTCCAAGCCGCGCTCGATTCGATTCGTAATCACGAATATGAGAGTTGGCAAATGCCTCATTCCGAGACTCTTAAAGTTATGAGCATAATGGATAGCTTAAGAGACGAATGGAGTATCAAGTATCCCTTCGAGAAGTAGATATGCATCCTTAAGGATTTACGCTAGTTGGTTCAGTTGATGATGTTGTTGTCGCGTCATTCTCCCCTTCAAGAGCTAATCGCTTACTCTCTTCATTAATTAGAGATTCTAGTTCGCTGTCCTTAATCTCATTACTTGCAGCTACAGATTCGTCTGCAAACTTATCAAAGATTTCCTGCTTTTTCTGAAGCATATCCATAATTTTCTCGTCTACCGTTTTCTCGCAAAGAAGACGGTATACTAATACTTTTCGAGATTGACCCATACGATAAGCTCGCGATATAGCTTGATTCTCCGTCGAAGGCTTTAATTGAGGCTCGCATAAAATTACTACGCTTGCGGCTTGTATGTTAAGACCCGTTCCACCTGCGATGACTTGCGCAGGAAGGACTGATCCAGCTGGAGCCTTCTCGAAATTGTCGATTATTTCCTGTCTTGTGTTAGGTGCTACTGAGCCATTAATTATTGGAAGAACGTTACCACCATGCGACTGCACTATCGAAGCAACAGACGAAATGGTATCGAGGAAGAAAGAGAATATGAGAACTTTACGGCCTTCGCTTTTTGCTTCTTCTACGAGTTCCAAAAGACGAATTGCCTTAGACGAGTTCTCTATGTCAGTTGTGTTCCATGAAACTCTTCGAATTAAAGAAAAGTTCTTTTTACTACTCATAACTGTAGAACGATAGACTGACTTTTCCTCAGGCAACAACTTGCACCACTCGCTAATCTCCTCTAATTCAGGAAGCTCAGTTAGTACGTCCTCGCGCCTGCGTCGATAGTAAACCTCCGCAATTTTCTCTTTAAATAATTTTGCTGTTGCCATAAAAGCAAGGGGCTTAATCTTCAAAGCCATTTGTGGTTGAAGCATAGTAATAATATTAACCATTTCTTGTACGTTATTCTCAAGTGCAGTTCCCGTCATGAACAATACTCTGTCAGAGGAAGGAATAAGTTTACTGACATTCTTAGTTCTCAGCGCGTCTGGATTCTTGATATAGTGCACCTCATCAACAACCAGCATTGAGATTCGCATACTATCTGGAAGAACTAATTTTCCCATAGTTTCATAAGTGGTAACAGCAACTCCGCCCTTATATAACCAATTGGTTAACTCGTCATCGCGATCACCGCCATGCACTTCGGTTACGAAAAGATCTGAGAACTTGCCTACTTCCCTAACCCAATTCAGCATAACGCTCGCTGGGCAAACTACAACAAAATGCGATGCCCCTTGATTACGAAGCGTCACCATTGTGGCTATCGCTTGAATCGTCTTACCTAGACCCATCTCGTCTCCAAGAAGCACTTTGCCTTGGTGCAGAATGTACTTGACTCCCCATTCTTGATATGTTCGAAGAGTGCATTTGAGCTGAGCAGTCGCAATTTGCTCCTCAGAAATTCTTTTGATAATCTCTTCTGGGAGACCGAGCTTGTCATCTTGAGAACCTAAGACGCCAGGATTGATTTTCTCCAGTATCGAAAAGTAACTTACCGTATTTTTCTCAAAATCTTTCCAAGCGACAGAAGGTTCAACTTGCTTAATACTTTCGAGCAGATGTATCCTGTCAACTATATCACTATGATATTTTCCATATACTTTATCACTTAGATAATCGAAAGCTTCGCTTACTTGCGCTTTAACTGCCTTTGATGTGAACAACCATTTGAATGGAGATAAAGCCGGCTTAAGAGAAAGCTTCTTTTGCTCTAGTACAGGAGTCTCGGAAGCTAAAGCCTTCAGTTCTTCTAATACTCCTTGGCTCTCTTTAAACGCATATATATCCATAACAAGTCTATCTGAGAAGATGTTTTGCTCATCTGACGATAGCCTAATCTTAACTTCTTCTTGAACGCGCTTCGCATATATGTCAGCGTCAAAGTCAATCATCTTAGCTGTTTTATCGCCAATGCCATTAACAGCAGCAATTGCTCCCACAGAAGCTTCACGCAGATTATAAAGTGAAGAAAAGGCCTCGCTTAACGCCTTAATGTTGTATCCTTTTTTTTCACTTGCAAGAGTTTCTACAGATATTGACTTAAGAATTCTATCCTTCTCTTGTAGGACCATCTCGTCTGAGGATTTCTTAATATTAGTTGAATACTCATTAATCTTGTCCGAAGAAGTCGCGCTCTTAACTTGCGATACAAGGGAGGAACATTGATCATTAAGATTCTTAACATTGCTCAATTTCAAAGAAGACGACATACTTTTCCCTCACAATCCTAGACTAAACTAACAATATTCTATTGTACTTATTGAGTCAAGTTGGAATGAAGAAAGCCCTACCCGAGTATCCCTCAATCCTCTCAAAATGCGAGTCATACGCTTCACTCAAACTCTCATTTGTAATTGCTTCATTTGGCTTACCAGCTGCAAGAATTTTCCCTTCGCTCATAAGAACAATCGAGCTAGCATATTGAAGCGCCATATTTATGTCATGAAGAACAACAATGCATGATTTTGAATTATCTTGAGCAATTATATCTTGAAGATTCGAAAGCGCTTTTTGGGAACTTTTAACATCAAGATGCGCACATGGTTCATCCATAATAAGCCAATTAGCATCTTGCGCTAATGCACGCGCTATCATGACCGCTTGCTTCTCACCTCCACTTAGGCTATCATAAAGCCTTGGAAGCAGGTGCGATATGGCCATTCTTTTGGCAGCATCTTCAATTCTGTCTTTATCTTGCTGGCTTTCTCCATATAGAAATCTAGTACTATCGTATCTACCTAGAGCAATAACATCGCGAACTTGAAGGACAAAATTACCAAAAGTCTCTTGAGGGACGAAGGCTATAGATTCTTTTCGCGAAAAGGACTTTACTATTTCCTTAACTAGCGTCGTTTTACCGCTACCATTCGGACCAATTACGCAATGCAATTTGCCGTTCTCAAACTCGTGTGATACGTCACAAAGAATCATTGAAGAACCAGCTTTAACAGTAAGGTTATTAATAGTAATATTCATCGCTTCATTTTGCCTACTAGGCCCTCCTTCCAAATCATTATTAGGAAGTATGGCGCGCCAATCAGACTCGTTATCGCTCCAATAGCCATCTCACTCGGAGCTGTTATCGTTCTTGCTATTAGGTCACACACAACAAGAAAAATCATTCCCATTAGGATACTCATTATTACTTTCTGACGCATTTTATATACTTTTAAAAAAGAGACACAATGCGGAATTATGAGACCAACAAAACCAATTATTCCAGAGTTTGCTACGCAAAACGCTAGCAAAATAGAGCATAAGGATAGAATAACTCCCGTAAGCCTTTTAGGATTAACACCTAGCGTTACTGCTGCTTCGTCTCCAAGCTTCAACACGTCAATTTGCGGTGATAGCAGGATTATAAAGAGTACCAGCGGAATTGAGACAAAGAGCATGATTTGAGTTTTCGAGAGAGTAGAATTTGAGAAAGTACCAAGAATCCACATATAAACTTGTTCCATATTCTTCATATTTAGAGTCATTAGAACGGTAATAAGCGCGCTCATTATCGAACCTATTGCAATTCCCGATAGTAGCGTCGAATTCAAGTCTTTACCAGAATTGGCACGAGCAAGAAACCACACGAGAAGCCAAGTGACAAGGGCGCCAATTATTGCTCCAAGATATGTTCCTGTTAATCCCACGATTCCAGCAGTCGAACCTACGCCAATGACTATTGCAATAGTCGCGCCCAATGCACTTCCAGAAGATATTCCCAGAACGGAAGGATCAGCCATTGGATTCTTGAATATTCCTTGCATTATTGCTCCAATAGAAGCTAAACTGCCTCCCACTAGAGCACTCATTATTATTCTAGGAAAACGTATCTCTCCTAGAATAGTAATTGTTGATTCCTTTAGGCTGGATTTATTAACTCCACTAACATAAGCAAAAATATCAGATAGTGAAATATTGCTACTTCCAAAGCACGCAGATATTGCCATCACCGCAAGGAGAACAGCCAAAGCTACTAGAGCCTTCAATATGAATGACTCATTGCCATTTGATTTATTCCGTAATGATTTCATGAATATAAAGAACTGCATCCAAATTGCATGGTGCCTGTCGTTCGAAAAGCCTAGATTCTATATCGTACACTCTTCCCTCTTGCACTGCACTTAAACTACTGTAAGGTTCGCTAGATATAAAGTCATCATACATGAATTCCGGTATCAAGATGTAATCTGGATCAGAAGCAATCAAAGCCTCAACTGAGTACGACCAACCAGTAACATCGCTTGCTACATTTGTTGCTCCAGCCGTTTCAATTATGTCATTAATATAGGTATCACCGCCAGCAGTAAAGTCTCCATATTCACCAAAACCCATGCAATAGTAGACTGATGGCGCATCAGTCATGTCATCTTCATTGAGACTAAATTCTTCAAAGGAATCATACGTTTCATGCATACTAGAAAGTAAGACTTGTCCTTCTTCATTCCTATTAAGCATAGATGCCAAAAGTTCAATCGTATCAAAGACTCCAACTAATTCTGTCTCGTCCTTAACAATCGCTACTGTAATTCCTAGACCAGTTAGCGTGTTATATGCTTCCTCACTAAAGATAGATGAAGCAAGTACTATATCTGGATCTAATTCAACAATTCTCTCAACGTTAGGCGCGTCAATATTGCCAACTGACTCAATATCTAAGGCCTCTTGGGGAAAATCACAATAATCGGATCTGCCAATAAGCATATCCTCTATTCCTAAGTCAAACATAATCTCGGTTATCGAAGGAGATACACTTACTACAGTTGAAGGCTCGCTCTCGATAACAATCTCTTGACCATAAGCATCCGTATAAGTAAAAGGATAGCTTGTCTGAATACCATCTTGAACTGAAACTGTCCCTTCACTTGAATCAATAGTAGATTGTGACGTGGTGTCTGACACACTTAATATCGTAGTGCCACTTGTTTGTACAGAACACGAACAGAATTGAACGACTAGAAACATCGCCAAAAAGCTAATGCTAGTCAAACTAAGTATTCTTCTCATAGAAAACCTTTCAAGACAAATCGCCCACCGCAATTAACCCTAAGCAAAAAACTCATCGGCAGGTCTCCTGACTTAGCATCAAAATCAATAGTCCTTCTCGAGAAAAACTCAATGGATTCATCTATTGCATAAATGCTTACAGTAGCGGGGGCTGTCCCGGATTCTCACTCGGGTTCCCTATTATCTCCTTTTACGAAGCACCGACGGTAGAGAAATTATAAATCAACTATGTCATTAAATCAAACTTGCGACTCTTTATACTCTTTATTCTCTTGATACTCTTTGTACCAAATCTCAACAGTTTCAATAGGAAACATAACCATCTTAGCAACTTCCTCTACATCCTTGCCCTCGTCGAAAAGTCGACGCACAACACATTGCATCGTCTCCCCTACTTCAATAACGTGATGGTCAGGATCATAAAATCGAATGCCTCGCTGCAGCCACGGGAATGTTATTGCATCATGAACACGCTCTATCTCAGGTGAATTATCGATCAAATTCATGAAAGCATCAAAATCCTCAGCTTCAAAGTAGACTTCCATAGCATGGTTCTTGTAAATCATGGATTCAAGCGGAAAACCAGCAATCTGATCAAAGTGCTCTTGTAACGTTAGACCACAAGTTAGAACCTTATTCCATCCTAAGTCAGTCTCAACATCTTGATCAAAAAACTTCTTATAAAAATCCAATGACTTCTGCATGTCGGTAACTGCTAGCAAAGTGCTTCCAAACTTAACGTTCATTTGCTCGTCCTCCTTTAATTAACTATTTCGAGAGCTTAACACTATTCTCTGATGCTAATTCAAAATGGCTCGCTGCAATACCACAATCTAACGTTGAGTACTTACTTCCATTTGAAATAACTAATGCTATCTCTTCATTATCTGCATCTATCGCGAAAACAAAATCCTGCTTATTCATAGCTGTAGGTGCAAGAAGCGCCGCTTCAATGCCTCTCTTAAACCAAAGTGGCGCACTCTCATACTTAACTTGTCTAACAACTTCATCGAAAGACTTAGTTTTATGAGAGATGCCATTATTCTCTCCATATCCCAAAAGAATATAGCAAACTACTCTTTCATCTGTACGTACCGTAAATGTACCCTCAACTTGCTTGAAGCCACCAGCTACCCAACACGAATTCAATCCTAATTCTTGCGCCTTCAAGACTATTCTCTCCCCATATAGGCCAGCCTTCCAATCAAGAAAATCATCGTTCTTGCCCTTAACAACTAGATAGTTTCTACAATTCTTAATTCTTCCAAATGTGCGAATCATCGAACCAAACGCCTTAGGTTCATTTGTTATTAGTTCTATAGACAAGTCTCCCATTTGGTTGACTAATGATATCTGAGTACTAAGTTCGTTTACAATAGACTCTGAAAGTGATTTGTCAGTGAACTTTCGTACTGAATGTCTTTGCTTCATAACTTCTAGATATTGCATTATTTATCACCTCTACTAATACGAACTGCGATGTTTAGATTTATAGACTTATCCGTCTGGATTTTGACATCTTTTATAAATATACTACATAAATCAA
>JAAYFK010000024.1 GCA_012728275.1 Clostridiaceae bacterium
GGTGCAATGGCAGAACGAGTCAAGTACTCTGCCGTAGTAATCACGTCCTTCTTTATATCGATTTTCCTGTATCCTTTATTTGCAAACTGGGTTTGGGGTGGCGGCTGGCTCGCAACGCTCGGCTCTAAGTTTGGTATCGGACATGGTGTCGTAGATTTTGCAGGATCAGCTGTCGTTCATTCAATGGGGGGTATGCTTGCCTTGGCTGGTGCGATTGTTCTCGGACCACGTATAGGAAAGTTCAAGAAAGATGGAAGTGCTCGTGCCTTCCCTGGTCATAATATCCCGATGGCGATTATAGGAACCATCATACTTTTCTTCTGCTGGTTCGCCTTTAATGCAGGATCCACATTGAACTCTTCAGATTTTCGACTAACCGTTGTCGCGACGAATACAATGATTGCTGGTGCTATCGGTGGTCTTGTTGCAATGGCTTTCATGTGGATTAAATACGGTAAGCCTGATCCTTCTATGACGGCAAACGGTGCTCTCGCAGGACTTGTTGCAATCACTTCACCCTGTGCATTCGTCAATGCATTTTCTGCTATGATCATCGGCCTTGTTGCAGGATTCCTTGTTTGCATTGCCGTTCCAATCGTAGAGAAAAAGTTTAAGCTCGATGACCCAGTCGGAGCTATCTCTGTCCACGGTGTCAACGGATTCTGGGGTGTTATCTCCCTTGGATTGTTCGCTGATGGTTCTTATGGCGATGGTCTGAACGGTGTTGCAGGTGGTGTCAGAGGGCTCTTTTTTGGAGATGCCTCACAGCTACTTGCTCAAGGTATAGCTCTCCTTGTCCTCATCGTTTGGGGTTTCGGTCTCTCGTTCGTCTTCTTCAAAGTTCTTGATAAGGTCTGGGGACTACGAGTATCCCCCGAAGATGAACTAGAAGGTCTTGATGTTCCTGAGATGGGTGTCCTTGCTTATCCAGACAGTGTTCTTACCAGATCAGAGCTCGACTTTGATTCAGCAGACAATGCGCCAATCAAGCAACTCGCTCGTTTCAAAAATTACGTGGTAGGAAAGGGAACGGTTCCTGTAATGCCTGAGAAGGCTGTTTCCATAGATCGTGCTGTTCCTGTTGAGCTTGTTTCCTCTCCTAGAACAGCTGTCGCCTCTGATGTCAAGATTACAAAGATTGATATCATTACCAAACAGAGTCGTTTTGAAGCTCTAAAAGAAGCTATGAATTCGATTGGAATAACTGGTATGACTGTAACGCAGGTATTAGGCTGCGGTGTTCAAAAGGGCAAGACAGAATACTATCGTGGAGTAGAGACTGAGATTAGTCTCCTTCCTAAAGTGCAGGTCGAGATCGTTGTAGCGAAGGTTCCCGTACGACTGGTTATTGATACAGCAAAGAAAGTCCTCTATACCGGAAATATCGGCGACGGAAAAATATTCATACACGATGTTGAGAATGTCGTTAAGATTAGGACCGGTGAAGAAGGCTATGCAGCACTTCAAGACGTCGAGTAAATTCTTATAGCATTACAGTACTATTACAGTACTATTCTTCGGATAGGAGTCCGACAATATGAGGCTACTGGCTTCTGCCAGTAGTCTCTTCTTGCATTCGCCACGCACAAATCTATTGAGAAAAAAAGTATACCGTTAGAACCTTAGCTGAAACTGGATTCACAATAATCCAAGATGAATGTGCGCACATCAAAACCGACAGAACTTGAATCAGGCCAAGAGTGACGGCCACCATCTATAAGAACATAAGTGAAACGGTTACGACTTGTTGATGAATAATAAGTTGTGGCCGTTACTATATCAGACAGTGATATTGCGCTCTCTTGATCTAAGTCAAGGAAGTCTATCCAATACTCAATAATTTTGTCCATGTGAGGTGTCCTACCGCCATAAATTGAGGCATCATCTAGAGGTACCACGTCGTCCTCTGTACCGTTAATCTGAAGTATTGAAATAGGAGGATCATTACTATCCCTGCTATTGCTTTTCTCATCCCAAACGCTAGGCATTATTGTTCCACATACGCTAATTATTGCGTCAAATAATTCTGGCCTTTCTATTGCAATTCTGTATGCAAGAAAACCACCATTACTAAAACCAAGCAGAGCTCTCGAGGTTTTGCCATAGCCGAGAATGTCCTCGATATATTGCGCTATTGCGGTAATAAAACCAACGTCATCATTTCCTTCTTCGCTACTTAAATTGTTGTTCCATCCCATAGCTGAAGAGGTACCTTCCTTCTCGCCGACACCTTGCGGGTAGACAAGTACAAAGCCCCTGTCAGAAGCTACTTCGTTCATATCGGTTTGTAACATAAACCCATCAGACGTGCCGGATGCTCCATGCAGCATGAAAAGCAAAGGCGAATCTGAAGTAGCACCCGCGGGAACTACCACCACGAATCTTCTTGTTCTGCCGTCGAAAAGGCACTCATAGTTGCCTTCGCTATCGTAAATTACATTCTCAAGCTCTTTATATTGATTCTTAACGCTGCATCCAACCAAAGACAAGATCAAAATAAGGCTAGCAAATATCAAGCTCGTAAGCCTAGTAAGAAGAGAAAACCTATGTAATTCTCTTCGAAAAATACTATCCTGTTTTGATGATATACATATGCTCATATCGACATTATATACTTGAATTAAAAGGTCTTCAAAGAACGCTGCTAGATAAATAAGCGCTAACCCTGTTTCTTTAGAGATAAGGATCTTCTCCTATTGACCAGAAAGAAGATGCGTGATAATATTCGAATTACCTACCAACGTGGTAGACAATAAGGTCTTATAAGGAGAAATTCTATGAGTTACTTTGAGAGACTAGTGAGAGCTAATTTTCGTTTCGGTCGAATGTGATAGCTATGAGTTAAAACAGCAACTTAATAACATTACATAGATTGAAAGGAATTATTAATATGACTAATTATAGATTTGAAACACTTCAGCTACATGTTGGACAGGAGCGCCCAGATTCGGCGACAGATGCACGTGCGGTGCCAATTTATCAAACAACTTCATACGTTTTCAGAGATAGTGCTCATGCCCAAGCAAGATTTGGCTTACAGGATGCTGGTAACATATATGGACGATTAACAAACTCAACGCAGGATGTTTTCGAGAAGAGAATAGCGGCGCTTGAGGACGGAATCGCAGGATTGGCCACAGCTTCGGGAGCATCGGCAATAACGTACACGATAGAGGCTTTGGCTAGTAAAGGTGACAACATTGTTTCGCAGAAGACTATATATGGCGGTTCGTACAATTTATTCGCTCATACGCTTCCAAGATATGGAATCGACACCATTTTCGTAGACGTGCATAATCTAGAAGAGATCAAGAATGCAATTAATGAGAACACAAAGGCGATTTATCTGGAGACCCTTGGTAATCCGAATTCTGACATCCCTGATATAGACGCAATAGCAGAAATTGCACATAGCCACAAGATTCCGCTTGTTATTGACAATACTTTTGGAACGCCATACTTGATCAGACCAATAGAACATGGTGCGGATATTGTAGTTCATTCAGCTACGAAGTTCTTGGGTGGACATGGTACGACTCTAGGAGGAGTAATTGTTGATTCAGGTAACTTTGATTGGGAGGAGTCGGGAAAGTTTGAGCAGTTTACGAGTGCAAATCCAAGCTATCATGGTGTTAGCTTCTCAAAAGTAGCAGGGAAGGCTGCATTTATTACGTATGTTCGAGCTATCTTGCTTCGTGATACAGGCGCAAGTATCTCGCCATTTAATGCTTTTTTGTTGCTTCAAGGGGTAGAAACATTGTCGTTAAGATTAGATCGACATGTAGAGAACACAAAGAAAGTAGTGGAGTACTTGGTGAATCATCCGTTGGTGGAGAAAGTAAATCATCCTTCCATAGAGAGTCATCCAGATCACGAATTATATAAGAGGTACTTCCCAATTGGAGGTGCGTCAATCTTTACGTTCGACATCAAGGGAGGAACAGAAGAAGCGCACAAATTTATCGATAGTCTTGAAGTATTCTCACTTCTCGCAAATGTCGCTGATGTTAAGTCACTAGTCATTCATCCTGCGACCACTACGCACTCACAACTATCACAAGAGGAGCTTGCAGAAGTGTATATAAAACCAAGCACGATAAGGCTTTCTATAGGAACCGAGCACATCGACGACATAATTGAAGATCTTGACAATGCTTTTCGAGCAATAATATGAATGGAGGACAATCAAATGACTAGAATATATACATCCGCGGACCAATTAATTGGCAGAACACCATTACTTGAGCTTAAGGGAATCGAAAAGGAATTCGACCTCAAGGCGAAGATACTAGCTAAGCTGGAGTACTTTAATCCAGCTGGTTCAGTTAAGGACAGAATTGCGAAGCGCATGATAGACGATGCTGAGAAGGCTGGAACACTCAGGCAGGGCGACGTAATAATCGAGCCTACATCAGGAAATACTGGAATCGGTCTAGCTTCTGTAGCTGCTGCAAAAGGATATGAAATAATTCTTGTAATGCCTGAGACAATGTCAGTAGAGCGTAGACAGCTAGCGAAAGCCTATGGTGCAAAGCTTGTACTAACTGAAGGAGCGAAGGGCATGAAGGGAGCAATAGCTAAGGCGGAAGAACTCGCTTCACAATCAACAGACAGCTTCATTCCTAGTCAGTTTACGAATCCTTCGAATCCTTTGGCGCACTTTGAGACAACAGGACCAGAAATCTGGGAAGATACTGAAGGGAAAATAGATTTTCTAGTTGCAGGAGTTGGAACTGGTGGTACGATAACAGGTGTTGGCAAGTTTTTGAAGGAAAAGAATGACAAGATACATATAGTCGCAGTGGAACCTGCCGCTTCGGCGGTCCTTTCGACTGGAATCGCAGGCCCTCACCAGATTCAAGGAATTGGTGCGGGATTTGTCCCAGAGATACTGGACACAACGATTTATGATGAGATAATTACAGTGCAGAACGAAGATGCACTCTCACATGCTAGGCTCGTTGGGCGTAAGGAAGGGGTACTAGTTGGAATCTCCTCCGGAGCAGCATTGTGGGCAGCAATTGAGGTTGCCAAGCGTCCTGAGAATGAAGGCAAAACAATAGTAACAGTCTTGCCAGACACTGGAGACAGATACTTGTCCACGGCATTATTTAATGAGTGATTAGCTTTGGAGGTCCGCAATAATGATATCAACAAGAGGCCGGTATTCATTGCGCGTAATGATTGATCTTGCTGAGAATTCGGTTGGAAATTATATATCAATGAAAGATATCGCCAGCAGACAGTTGCTGTCGGTTAAGTATCTCGAACGAGTTCTTTCTGAACTTACGAAGGCAGGTCTTCTTGAAGGTATTCAGGGCAAAGGTGGTGGATATAGACTCACAAAGTCACCTGGAGAATACACAGTTGGTGAAATTCTTCGAATAACGGAAGGTGACCTCGCGCCTGTTGCATGCCTTGCTACTGAAGCGCCTTTATGCGACCGCAAGAATCAATGTCGTACCATATCAATGTGGCAGGATTACTACCAATTAACAAAGGACTTTTTTGATGGAATTACGCTTGATAGCTTGATGAGAAAAGATAGCTAGAGGTGTAATATGAAGAAGAAAGAAGCCGACATTTACGCAATTACGCATCTTAGCCGCAACGCAAAAGACCGAGCTATATATGCTGTATACTTTGCTTTCTTATGCACATCACTTCTACTTGGATTGGTTTTGATGGTAATATGGCCAGCTTTTATTTCGAGTATAGACAGCACTTTGATACGATTCGTTCTGCCATTTTTATTTATTGCAGCAGGCATTCTGGTGTGGATAGTTGGAGTCTACGCAACAACAAAAATGTATAACCGTCATTTGCAAAAAGCCGTCTACAAAATACCAAATGCACATGAGAGAATAGATATCTTACCACTCGACTCAATATCCGTTATGGACTCTTGGTATAAGGAGGGCGCTATTGTCGTTAGAAAAAAAGAAGACAGGGCACTTGATCTATTCTACAATTGGCTTATGGATACCAAGCTTATCTCTGGCGGAAGAGTAACAATATATGAAATTAGTCTGGAACAGTTTCATCAGAAGTATCCATTTATTAATCGCCATAAAGGATTCTTGAAAGAAAACTTTCTGGTGCTTCCGATAAAAGATACAAGTATGCCAGGAAAGAAGAAAGAAGTATCAGATCTCATGACCTACCCTAATGGTTATAGCTATATTCGATACGTTGGTTGGTTTGCTGATTTTGTAAATGGAAGGCATTATGTACCGGATTATGGCATTTGCTATGATTATAAAGACGAGATTGAAGACTTTATGGAAACATAAAGTCTTTTTTGATTACTTCGCATATTGATTATAGAGAAGCTACTTTGATTCAAGATCAGTACCGATGCCAGGGAATATCTTGTTGGTCAGTTTGCGAATGTAAGAAATCTTCATTAATAAAAACATTATGACGGCGCCGAGAACGTTCAGTATAAGATCGTCTACATCACATGAACCCATAAGGAACAGCATTTGCATACATTCGATTAGGGCTACGATTAGTGTCACTGTAATAATAAAAATAACTGGTCTACGCTGCTCTTTGAATAATATTGGAAGAAACAAACCCATAGGCATCAATGCCAAAATATTGCCGCCAACATTTACTAGTAAGTAGTAATAAGAATGGCTTTCTAACGCATTTGCGAATGCGTTCTTTATAGTATAAAAGGGGATAAAATTAGTCCTTTGTTTTAAGTAAAATGCAAATTCATCTTGATTAGCAAAAGCAAACGAAGAAGGTCTGTAGAAGTAAGTTGATCCAAGAGTAAATGAAATCAACAGGTGCAGATAAATCAGGAGATAAAAAGCCAATAACAGTTTCATCACCTTGATCTTGATCTCTTTGGCTTCCTTGTCAGGTATTCTTCGAAGGTGAAGGCGAGCGGCATTATACGAGAAGGCAAGAATCAAAACAAGAAGTACACATACTATCAATTCGGAAATAGCACCAAAACCAATTAGATAGACGAGCAAAAAGAACAACGCCAAGATTATAGATACTGTTTCTTTTGCTTTCATAACTAGCCTTATTCCGTCCTCTTTTGCCCGATTGTTCATTAATTGTTATTGCCCGAAATCATTTGTTTTTAGTATACTACCTTCTATAGAGTATCATTATAGCAGATGATTAAACGTCCTATTTCTGGACGGCATTTATGCCAGAATTTTTATGTTTTTTCGAAGATAAGTTCTACAATATTGGGAAAGCTTGATTAGGAGGCCAATGTATGAAGATTCTTTTTATTGGTGGCACTGGAACTATAAGTATGGCGATAACGAGGGCGCTGGCGGATACTTGCAACGAGCTCTATTTGCTGAATCGTGGTAATCGTACAAATGGACTTCCTTTGGCATCGAACATCCACACTATTGAGGCGGACATTAACGACGAAGATGCAGTAAAGCGACAAATTGAGGGGATGCAATTCGACTCGGTTTGCGACTTTATCGCGTTCGTGCCAGAGCAAGTTGAAAGAGACTATCGGCTTTTCGCGAATAAGACCAAGCAATATATGTACATAAGCTCAGCTTCAGCGTATGCGAAGCTACCCAAGGATTATGTGATTACAGAGGGCACGAGCCTAGTTAATCCGTATTGGGAGTACTCACGTAATAAGATAAAGTGCGAGGAGTTTCTCATGCGTAAGTATCGCGAGGAGGGCTATCCGGTTACTATAATCAGACCTAGCCATACCTACGATGAGCGTTCGGTACCACTTGGTGTGCATGGCAAGAATGGAAGCTATGCGGTAATTAAGAGAATGCTTGAGGGTAAGCGAGTGATTGTTCACGGGGATGGAACTTCGCTTTGGACGATGACGCATAATAGTGACTTTGCGAAAGGTTTTGTAGGGTTAATTGGCAATTCGCATGCAAATGGCGAGGCTTTCCAGATTACTAATGATGAGACTTTGACTTGGAATCAAATATATGAAGCTATAGCAGCGGCATTAGGGGTAGAGTTCAAGCCATATTACGTATCTTCGAGATTTTTGGCAGAGGCGAGTAAGAAGATCGGGTACGAATTTGAGGGCAGTTTAATTGGGGACAAGTCGAATTCTGTGGTTTTCGATAACAGTAAACTTAAAAGAGCGGTTCCTGGATTCACACCAAATGTGAGATTCGAGGAGGGGATTAGGAGTACTCTAGAGTATGTGCTATCGCATAAGGAGTGCCAGATTTGTGACGATGAGTTTGACCAATGGTGTGACAAGGTAATTGCAGCATTGGAGAAAGCAAAGGAGGAAGTGAATGGATAATTTTGATTTTTTCAGCCCAACAGAGTTTGTTTTTGGCAAAGGTCGCGAAAACGAAGTAGGCAAATACGTAAGGAAGCATGGTGGCACGAAAGTCTTGATTCATTACGGTTCAGGCTCCGCAGTTAAGTCGGGACTTGTCGATAGAGTTAAGGCATCGCTTAAGAGCGAGGGGATAGATTTTATCGAACTTGGTGGAGTTAAGCCTAATCCAAGAGACACTTTGGTTTATACAGGAATTGATGAATGTCGTTCTAATGGAGTGGACTTCATTTTGGCTGTTGGCGGTGGCTCTTGTATTGACTCAGCCAAGGGAATAGCTTGTGGTGTTCCTTATGAGGGTGATTTCTGGGATTTCTATTCTGGAAAAGCCGTTGTTTCTAAGGCTCTTCCTATTGGAACGATTCTTACAATCGCTGCAGCAGGAAGTGAAGGTTCAGGCGCATCTGTAGTAACGCAAGAATCAACTATGCTTAAGCGCGATACGGGCTCGGATTTGCTTCGCCCTGTTTTCTCAATTCTTAATCCTGAGCTAACGTGCACATTGCCAGCATTCCAAACAGGATGTGGAGCGACAGACATTATGGCGCACATTTTCGAAAGATACTTTACGAATACTCGCGAGGTCGAAGTGACTGATCGTTTGTGTGAAGCGCTTCTTCTTACGATGATTAAAGAGACACCAAGAGTAATCGCTGATCCTTATAATTACGAGGCAAGAGCAAATATTATGTGGGCAGGTACTGTTGCGCATAATGACATTGTAGGTGTTGGCAGAAGTCAGGACTGGAACAGCCATGGAATTGAGCATGAATTGTCAGGTCTATATGATGTAGCTCATGGTGCAGGCCTTGCGGTTGTAATGCCTTCCTGGATGGAGTTTGTTATGTCGCATGATGTTATGAGATTTGCTCGTATGGCAACTCGAGTATTTGGCTGCCAGATGAATTTCGATCACCCTGAGGTTACTGCTAAAGAAGGAATTTATGCTTTCCGTTCATTCCTAAAGAGTATTGGAATGCCTATTAATTTTGAGTCCTTAGGCGCTAAAGCAAGCGATATTCCAACTCTGGTTCATAATCTTGGTCTAAATGGCGGTAAGACAGGAGGCTTCGTTTCTCTTTCTGAGGAGGACGTTGCATCCATTCTTCAAATTGCCGTAGATGCTAAGTAATCGCGAAAATCAAATATCAGTAGTCTGTTAATATCGGAGGTTATCGATGGTAAATGTAAAAGGCAAGTGGGCACTAGTAACAGGAGCGGCACGCGGTCTAGGTCGTCTCGCTTCGTTGTTCATGGCTGAGCAAGGATGCAATCTAATATTACAGGCGCGTGAAGTATCGCACCTGGATTCAGTAGTTAATGAATTACTCAGCTTGGGGGTCGAAGTAAAAGCAGTCGCATGTGACTTAGCAAGCGAAGATAGTGTCCGTTCAATGCTTGCAGAAATTGATAGTTTTGGTGTCAATGTCGAGATTGTTCTCAACAATGCGGGTATGCAAATTGCATATCGTACCGATTACTACCAAACGCCAGTTAATGATTACCTAGAAAGCTTCAAGGTTAACACCATAGCTCCGGCTATTATTTGCTACCACTTCCTCCCCAAGATGATTGATAATGGCTTCGGCCGTATCGTCAATACTACAAGTGGTATCGCTCTTGAGCCTGAGCAAGCTGGATACTCGGCAAGTAAGGCTGCTTTGGACAAGATTACTATCGACCTAGGTTCAAAACTCCAGCGAATTTGCCTTGAGTCAGATAAGAATGTACTTATTAATCTCACCGACCCAGGTTGGTGTCGTACAGACCTTGGAGGACCTAAGGCTCCTAACTCACCAGAGAGCGCAATCCCTGGAATTGTAGTAGGCGCCTTCGTTGATGACGGAAATTCGGGAAGATTATTTCCGGCAGCGCTATTTACTGGCTTATCCCTAGATCAGGCAGTAGCTAAGGCTGAAGCGGAATTCAAGGCTCCGTATTAATTGCATTTTCGCGAGAATTTCAAGTAAGTATAAGCCTCTCACTCAAACGGGTGAGAGGTTTTAATATGTTTGGATTTGAACGTTCAAGTTCAAGAATTTTTCATAAGTGTTCCTGACGAGAACTCCTCTACGATACTAGTTAGTTCTTCTGGTGACAGAGTCATTCCTTCGTCAATCCATTTGATTACTATATTGAGAGTACCACCAACGTTGAAGGCAAGTAGATATTCTAGAGTTTGCTCGTTTTTTGTCTCTGGAAACCTCTTCAACTTATTAAGGGTGGACATTTGCTCGTGAATTACGGGGAGAATTCGGTTCCATAACTCTAAGAAAGTGAAGAGCATATTACTTCGCCTCAACCCATAATAGAATTTTTTATTCTTCTTTAATATGGTGAAAAGAATACGCAAGGATGCAACTGTATCAAGGTCTGGTTCCTTTAACAGCGCTTCCACGAATATATTGACTAGCCCATCGAGATACGCCTGAAGCACATCCTCTTTGGAATCAAAATGGCGATAGAATGTGCGTCGTACAACACCAGCATTTGTTGCTATCTCGCTAATGCTTATATCACTCCATTCCTTCTTCTCCATAAGGTTAATTAAGGAATCCATAATCCATTGTCTCGATTGAATCGCCGACGGATTCAAACTTGAAGATGCCATGTCGAGCTCCTCCTGTCACACTTTGAAAGTCTTTGTAGCACTTATCCGAAAAGTATTGACTAATCTACCGTATTATTATTTCATTGATTGAAAAGTTACACAAGTGTGACACTTAGTAAAGGAGACTTATTTATGTATAGTTTACTAGCAACTCTAGATGTAAAGGCGTGGTTGTGGATTATCCCGGCAATTTTCTTCTTTCACGAAATGGAGGAATGGAATATCCTCAAATGGTATCATTCAACATTCAATCCGCCTCCCAAAAGCACGCTTCTCTCAACACGCCTATGGCTATTTTTTATATCAATTGTGGTGTGCGTATTATCGAGCTTGGCATATGTCATTCCGGTAAAAATAATATCGATGCTGATAGTCTTATTTCTGATTACATTCACAGGATTCAATGCCCCCCAACACATATATTGGTTCTTTGCATTCAAAAAGTACGCGCCTGGGGTCATCTTCTCGTCAATTGGTCTCGCAGTTGATTTGATTCTTACCATTGCGATACTTGTCCAAGGATTAGTGAACCCGATTATTGTCGCAGCTTTCGCCATTGCTACTGTTCCAATGCTAGTAGAAACTTTTCGAGCGAAAAACAAGTCTACAAAGGCCTTCGAATCTATGCACGAATTTACGCTTAAAATGGTAGCTTTTCTAGAGAAATGATACTTTCAAGCGTAAAAAATGTGGTCGCGTGCCTAAGCAAACGACCACAATAATAGCGAATAGGAAAATATCTATATGAGACGCTCGCGATGCAAGCAACCGGACGATGCATGGCTCCAAGCATCGCAAGCCCTCACACAGTTAGCAATTAGTTATTGAACATAATGTTGTTCAATACGTTCTCGAGGTACTCTTGACGACCAGACATAACTTCGATTGCGCCGAGTCCCATAGCATAGTCAGTAAGCTCTTCGAGGGAAGTAGACTTATCAACAATCTTCTTACCAATTCCGCTGTTGAAAGAAGCATAACGCTCGTCAACAAAGCTATCGATACGACCATCTTCAATCATAGCAACTGCCTTACGTAGACCAAGAGCAAATGTATCCATACCAGCGATGTATGAAAGAATAATATCTTCGAATGTGTTAGATGAACGACGTGTCTTGGAGTCAAAGTTCAAACCACCATTTGTGAATCCGCCAGCCTTCAATACTTCATACATGCAAAGTGTTGCATCATAAACATTTGTAGGGAATTGGTCAGTATCCCATCCTAGTAGTGGATCGCCCTGGTTAGCATCGATTGAACCGAAAGAACCATTTACGCGAGCTGTACGAAGCTCATGCTGGAATGTATGACAAGCAAGTGTAGCGTGGTTAGCTTCAATGTTCATCTTAAAGTCAGCTGTTAGGTTGTTCAAACGTAGGAAGTTCATACATGTAGCAACATCGAAATCGTACTGATGCTTTGTTGGTTCCTTTGGCTTTGGCTCAATGTAGAAATCGCCAGTAAAGCCATTCTTACGTCCATAGTCTCTAGCCATTGTTAGGAATGTAGCAAGGTTGTCTAATTCGAGGCCCATGTCTGTGTTGAGAAGAGTCTCATAACCTTCACGACCACCCCAGAAAACATAACCAGTAGCACCAAGCTTAATAGCTGCATCAATTCCAGCCTTAACCTTAGCAGCAGCAACAGCATAAACATCAGCACAGCAAGATGTAGCGGCACCGCACATAAACTTCTTATCGCTGAAGTTGTTAGCTGTAACCCATAGGCACTTCTTGTTGTTCTTCTGCTGTAAATCGTAGATGTAATCTACCATGTGCTTGAAATATTCTGTGCTCTCCTTAACGTCCTTGCCCTCTGGTGCAATATCAACGTCGTGGAAGCAGTAGTACTCAATACCAAGCTTATTCATTAGATCGAAAGCAAAATCTGCCTTCTTCTCAAATTTCTTAATAGGATCTGTCTCACCAAATGACTTATCCATTGTGCCTGAACCGAACATATCAGCGCCCTCAGCGTCGATTGTGTGCCAGTAGCTCATAGCGAACTTTAGGTGATCTTTCATCTGCTTTCCAGCAACAACCTCAGTTGGATTGTAATACTTAAAAGCGAATGGTTCGGTGCTAGCAGCACCAAGATAAGGAATTGATGTAATTTCTGCGTATTTCTTCATAATAGCTTCCTTTCCTTGCTCTGTGGCATGCGGCATGTAAGCCGTCTAATAATTGATTCACGAGCACTGCTGCGAGAGTGTGTGCACGTGCACTATGGTTGGAGTATATACGAGTTTTTGCTTGTAGTCAATATCAAAAGAATGAACAAATTGTGTGAAATAATCTGTACAACCTTAACAATAAGAACCAGCTTATTTGATTATAGTCCAAAAATGTTGTACGTGCACGTAAATTCTTGATATCGATTCTCTAGTGTGGTATTCTTCTTTTCGAAAAGTCAATTAATGAGATTAATTAATATATAAGGAACCGCCAATGATTACGATTCAAGAGATAGCAGACCTAGCCGGAGTATCACGTGGTACTGTTGACCGCGTGCTTAACAATCGCGGTAACGTGAAGGCTGAGACAGCTTCTAAGATTCGCGAGATTGCAGATAAATTGGACTACAAGCCAAACAAGCTTGGTCAGGCGCTCTCGATTAAGAAACGTAATTTGTGTTTTGGATATATTCTTTATAGTACTCCTGAGGACAACCCGTTTTTTACGCAGGTAGTTGAGGGCATCGAGTGCAAAGCGAAAGAGCTTGAAGAATATGGTGTCACAGTACTAATTAGATATGCAGAATTAGATAATAAAGATAAGCAAATCGAATTAATCGATGAGCTTGTAGCAACCGGCATTAATGGTCTTGCGATAACACCTCTTGATGATGATGACGTTACGAAGAAACTCGTTGAATTAGCTAACCTCGGAATTCCATGCGTTACAGTCAATAGTGATCTTAAGGACTCAAAGCGTATAGCTTATGTTGGAAGCGAATATATGAAGTCAGGCCAAACGGCTGGAGCCTTGATGCGAATTGCAACTGAAGGTGATGCTAGAATCGGAGTTGTTATAGGTTCATCCAAGATTCTTTGCCATACTGAGAGGGTTCGTGGATTCAAGGAGAATCTTGAGAAATATGCGCCTTCAGCTAAGATTGTTGAGACTGTTAAGAATCACGATGATGACATAGAGTCTTTTGAGGTTGTATCCATGTTGCTTCAGAATCATCCTGAAATTAATGCGCTTTACTTAGCTTCAGGTGGCGTTTATGGAGCGTGTCGTGCGGTTAAGTCTTTCAAGAGTGGCGCTAATAATGACATCAAGATTATTGCACACGACTGTATCGCCACAACCGAGGAGCTTATTGAGGAAGGCATTATCACGGCAACCGTTTGCCAACAGCCAAAGATCCAAGGATCTTTGCCCTTGGACCTTCTTTTCGAGTATGTTGGTATGGATATTACTCCTCAAGATGAAATAAATTACACTCAAATTGAGATTAAGATTCGCGAGAATATGTAATCTTTCTAGTTGAATTGACGTTCAGCAACGCTGCCGTTATTACTCAACGAGGTTAGAACTGTTGAGCGTTTTGTTTTTGAAATCAACAGCATTCTGCAAAGTTATCTGGCTTATTGCGGTGAGGGCTTCTTCGGTTAAGAAGGCCTGGTGTGACGTGATTATTACATTCGGGAAAGATAGAAGTCTTGCTGTGATAGATGACTCAAGAATATCCATCTCTCGATTCTCGAAAACATTATCTTTCTCTTCTTCGTAAACATCTAGACCTATGCCGTGAAACTTATGAGCGCGAATTCCGTGAATAAGGTCTTCAGTCTTAACCAAGCCGCCGCGAGAAGTATTAACAAGTATTACACCGTCTTTCATGGTCGCTATCGTGTCGGCGTTAATCATGTGATAGTTCTCGTCAGTGAGTGGGCAATGAAGCGAAATCAAGTCGGACTGAGAGAGAACCTCGGGCAAGGTCTTGAACTCAACAAAATCCAAATCGGCGCGAGGGTACTTATCGTAAGCAATTACCTTCATACCAAAGCCGTGACATATGCGAGCCATAGCAGCGCCAATCTTTCCTGTTCCCACAATTCCAGCTGTTTTTCCAAAGAAGTTAACTCCCTTAAGACCAACTAAACTGAAGTTATTCTCGCGAACCTTGATGTACTCCTTGTGGATGTGTCTATTTACGCTCAAAGCCAATGCCATGGCGTGCTCGGCAACTGCCTCTGGTGAGTAGCCAGGAACACGAAGAATCGTAATACCAAGTTCTTTGGCAACCTTAAGGTCAACGTTGTTATAGCCTGCGCATCGAAGAAGTAAGAGGCGAATTCCGTTGTCGTAAAGACTTCTTAGAGTACAATCGTTAAGGTCAGAACTGACAAATGCGCATATTGCGTCAAAACCCTTGGAAAGAGATGCTGTCTGACAGGTGATGTCAGTGTCGATGTACTCGATTTGAATGTCCGGGAAATCTGCCTTCACCTTCTCGAAGGATTCGATATCGTACTGCTTGGCATCGTACATTAGAATTCTCATTTCGGAAGCCTCCTTATTGTCTCGTTTATTTTATTTATAGCATATTTATTAACATAGCGTTAGTATTGCTTTTCGAAAAGGCAAAGTGAGACACGCTTACTCGGGCACAATCATGTGATCAAAGAAAGCAGCCTTATGTTTCAAAACATAGCTTCGAAGAAACAACTCACCAACAACAAAAATAATGCCGATGAAACCTCCAAGGAAAATGTTGATCAGCGCGATTGTTAAAAAGTACTTCTTGCTCGTCTCATAATAAAAATATATGCTTGGGTTTCCTTCGCGAATGTTCGTTAAATCACTAATTGCAATGGCCGCATTAATGATATTCCACAAGCCTGCAGCAGCGGCGAGAATTGTAACTACTTGAAGAAAGCCAAAAACAATCCAAATAATGTTGAAAGCCATCTTCCAACGTCTTACGTGACCAGCAACTTTCTTGGCCTTCGTTAAAGTGATTACATCATCCATATCAAATCCATCTCATTCCATTCTTAAACGACTTTATTAGCTACTTAATAATTATACATGTGTAATTGCTAGCTGCCGGCACGAAAAGCAAATAGCTATAAATAATCATTGAAGTGGTTTCAATCAAAGCTTTAAATCAGCACATCATCTAGAACCCGACGTTACTACTTTAGGTAATCTTGAACAACTTTATAGCGTAGATTTGTGCGAAAATCCAATAGGAATAGTTGCGGATAAGCATTATGATGGAACGGATATTGCTAAAGTAAAGAAAAGACTTAAGAAACCTTCTTCTCACAAATATTTCAATACGGGAGTTATTCTTTTTGATGCTGAGAAGTTCAGGGAGAGGAATTACTGTACTTTAGCGAGAGGGCCCTATAGCAAGTGTTTCGCGCGAAAAGCAGTTTTGTCGTTGCAAATAGCCTCTAAACATACTATTATTTTTAAGTTCGAGAAAGGTTCAATAGGTAATTTATGAAGAGTGAGGCTAATGAGTTGTTCGCAAAGGCGCCTGTGCCAATTGCGGTTCTCAAGAATGTAATCCCATCGATAATTAGCATGATAATGGTACTGCTTTATAATTTAGCAGATACCTATTTTATAGGACAGACAAAGGATCCGCTCATGATGTCGGCGGTATCGATTACTACTCCAGTATTCTTTCTTTTCATGGCTGTTGGAATGCTTTTTGGAATTGGCGGAACATCATTGATTTCAAGACTTCTTGGGCAAGGAAATCCCGATAAAGCTAAGCACGTTTCTTCATTTTGCTTCTGGACAAGTGTAGTAGTGGGCATTATCGCTACTATCTTGATATTTCTATTTAGGACTCAGCTCTGTTATGCAATCGGTGCCAGCAAGGATACGGTGAAGCTTGCTAGTGATTATGTTTGGATCGTCGGGCTAGGAATTCCATTCCTTATAGTGTCGAATGCGTTCAGTAATATCATCCGCGCTGAAGGTCGAGTTAAGACTGCCATGGTCGGAATTGTTGTTGGTAACTTAACTAATATTATTCTTGATCCGATATTTATATTGGGATTTGGTTGGGGTGTAGCGGGTGCCGCAATTGCAACTACAATTGGTAACGTATGTGCCGCTTTGTGCTACATCATCCATTTGTCATCGAAGAGAACCGCGCTGTCGATTTCTCCGCGTAAATACCGATGGATAAACGGTGTAGCAACAGGCGTATTCGCTATAGGCATACCTGCATCATTGAATTCAGTTCTACTTTCTGTGTCGAATATTCTCATTAACGTAAAAATGGCACATTTTGGTGACTTAGCTGTTGCTGGTCTTGGCGTTGCGATGAAGATAAACATGATAGTAGTAATGCTTCTGATTGGCCTTGGAACTGGTGTTCAGCCATTGCTTGGTTATTGCTTTGGTGCTAAGAATTTGAAGCGTTTCAAGTCAGTATTGATGTTCACTTGTTTTGTTGCAATTACTATGAGTGCGATTATGACAGTTATTTGCTATTTCTTTGCTAAGCCGTTAACAGCCATTTTTTTGGAGGATGCTACTGCTTCCGCGTATGGAATATCTTTCTGTCGTTTGCTTATTATTTCGGGCCCTATCTTAGGAATCCTATTTGTATTGATTAATGCTATCCAGTCTACTGGAAGCGCTGTTGGCGCGTTGATTCTTTCAATTAGCAGACAGGGTATATTCTTCATTCCAGTCTTATTATTAATTGTTGCCGTTCACTATACTGAGCGAGCGCTGGTTATTGCGCAACCAATAGCAGACTATATGTCTACTCTTCTTGCGATTATCATAACGATGAAGATCTATCGAAAAGCAGAGAGAACTATGTCTACGCCAGACGAAGTTGCCTTGGCGCAAGATAAAGAAGATTAACAGAAAAGAAGGTGTATTGAATTGGCACAGATAGCCGTACTTGTGATTTTTGTACTAATGTTCGTATTGATTGTCTCTGAGAAGATAGAAAGACACTATGTTACCTTGGGATGTGGTGTTTTGGTACTAGCTGTTGTATTTGGTCTCATCATGCGAAGTGCTGATGCGGTCTGGTCTACTCTCAACCTGAAGTCTATTATTACGTCAGGTTTTTGGATAGCGAGCGCCTCAGAAGTTGAGAGCTCGACAGGAATTAACTGGGCTACAATCATCTTCGTTTTTGGAATGATGATAATGGTTGAAGGAATGTCCGACGCTGGTTTCTTCAGATGGCTTTGCTTATCTATCGCGAAAGCCGTTAAATACAAGGCCATGTCAGTCTTTGTAACCTTCATGATCATGGCTGCTGTTCTTTCAATGTTTATCGATAGCATTACGGTTATTCTTTTCTTGGCGGCGGTTACAGTCGAAATTTCCAAGTTCTTGAAATTCAATCCAGTTCCAATGATTCTAGCTGAAATCTTCTGTGCTAATCTTGGTGGTTCTGCAACCATGTGTGGAGATCCACCAAACATCATAATCGGAACATCGTTTGGATATTCTTTTTTCGACTTCGTAGTAAATACTGGATTAATCGCTGCTATAGGTCTTGTATTGATGATTATTTACTATGTCATAGTCTTCCGTAAGGAATTCTCTGCAAAAAATAGGAAGCCAGTGGATTTATCTGCAATTCCTTCACCAACTTCGGTTATAAAGAATAAGTTCAAGTTTACTGTTAGCTGTGGGATATTTGCAATTGCCGTAGCTCTTCTTGTAACTCACGCTAATACAGGATTCTCGGTTGCTTTTATTGGTGCTGTTATAGCTGCAATTACTTTGATTTTCGCTTGGAAGGATGCTTGGCGTCTCATCAAGAAAGTTGATTTCAAAACGCTTCTGTTTTTTGTAGGATTGTTTATCGTAGTAGGTGGTTTGGAGCAAACTGGTGTACTCACTACTTTTGCGGAATTTATTGCGAAGCTTTGTGGCGGAAATACGATGCTGATGGTGGCAATAATTATTTGGGTCTCAGGTATCGCAAGTGCTTTCGTAGACAATATTCCATTTGCCGCTACAATGGTTCCAGTAATTAGAAGTTTGGCTGCCACACAGGGTGTAGATCTGGAAGTACTTACATGGTCTCTAGCTATTGGTACAGATATTGGTGGAAGTGCAACTCCGATTGGAGCATCTGCAAATGTTGTTGGTATTTCAATGGCTTCTAAAGCAGGACACACTATAGGATGGGGCAAGTATGTGAAGTCTGCGCTACCTGCGACGATAATTGTTTTAGTTGTAGCTACGATAGTAATCTGGATTAGGTATTTGTGATAAAATAATCTTGTCATTTAATGTAAAGCAGGTATAAAGCGGAGGCAAATATGGAAAACAAGCAAATCATAGTTTCTATTGGGCGTGAATTTGGTTCGGCTGGACACGAGATAGCTGAAGATATTTCTAAGAAATTAGGCTTGGCGCTTTATGATTACAATCTACTAAAGGAGATTGCTGATGATTTCGAAGTGGATTCCAAGCAACTTGAAGAATATGATGAGATCCCAAGAATTCCATTGTTCTCAAGAACTGTAAACGGATACAACAATTCGCCTCAATACAACATCGCAATGATGCAATTCGAATATCTTCATAAGAAGGCAGAGGCTGGCGAGTCTTTTGTCGTAGTAGGACGTTGTTCCGAGGAAATTTTAAAGGACTTCGATTGCATGATACCTATTTTCGTCTTGGGCGATATGCCTAGCAAGATTAAGAGAATTGCTGCTTTATATAAGATGGACGAGAAGGAAGCTTATGAGACGATTATTGTTCAAGATAAGAAGCGTAAGAATTATCATAACTATTTTTGCAAGGGCAAGTGGGGAGATTCTCGCAACTATGAGATGTGTATTAACAGTAGCCATATTGGTGTAGAAGCTACGGTGGATATTATTCTAGATTACATCAAGTTAAGAACTGGCAAGCCATTGTAATACAGAAGAATAATAATGATGGAGGTGCAAAATGGGTCTTTGTTTTCGCAAGAGTATTTCTATTTTTCCAGGACTGAAGCTTAACTTAAGTAAGTCAGGCGTAAGCATAACGGGAGGAGTCAAGGGTCTTCATAAGACTGTAAATCTTGGAACCGGAAAAACAACTACAACCGTTGGTGTTCCTGGAACAGGAGTTTACTATAGGACATCTTCATCTTTGATTAAAGGCAAAGGAAAAGGTAAAGACAAGGATTCTAAGGATAGCAAGACCAGTTCCAAGGGAAATTCAAGCGAACAAGAGAATGCTTCGAATTCTCAGGAGCTTCAGGATTACAACCTGTATGTTGAGAGCCTTAAGTCTATACATAAGAATAGTGACGGGAGTATTGATTGGAATAATATTGATTCATCCAATAAGGAACTTAAGGGGTTTGCTGATAGAGTTTCAAGTGGCGATATCGATAGTTATTTAGAGGTAATCGATGAGGTTAAGCCTTTTGACGATTTGCTTCAATATGGCAGTGGATTCGAAGTTGGAACCGATAGAAGTGATGCGCTTGAGGTTGAATTTGCGGTAAAGTCTGATGAGGTTATTCCTCAAGAAGCGGTCGTCGAGAGTTCTTCAGGCACAATTAGTCGCAAGGAACTAACGAAGACAGCGTATTTTGATCTTCTTCAGGATTATGTTTCTAGTACTGTTATTCGTGTGGCACGAGACTGTATTGCTTTGCTTCCTGTTGACACTGTTCTTGTTACAGCGGTGGATAAGGTCCTTAACACTGCTACAGGTAACGATGAGGAAGTCGCTATTTTATCTGTTAAGATAACTCGCGAGCAACTTGAAGTTATTAATTTTGATCGAATCGATCCTTCCGATGCGCTTACTGCTTTCGGGGCAGAATTTAAGTTTAAGAAGACAGAAGGATTTTCTCCTATTCAGAGACTTTCTTTGTAGTAAATATATTATTTTTAGGAATTGAATGGCATGTCGTCTTTATACGAGGCGGCATGTTTTTTGATTGTCTTCTTGCTCGAAAAGAGCAATCACAACACTGACTAACAACAAGAATATATCGATAAACGATATAAAACTATTGCAAATCAATATGCATGGTGATATATTTGGCTCAAGAACTGAAGCTATTAGTTCCTAACGATTAATGTTTTCGAGAACAAACAACTAATATTTGGAGGATACTATTATGGACAACAATTCAAAAAAGAATGACATCATTCGAGTTACAAAATTGGCGACGATGATTTTCGCTTTAATTGTTATTACGGCGATTGCAATTGGATGGATTAATGTTCCATATATTACTTATGTAATTGCTCGTAAGTCGGATAATTTTTCACTTGTAATAATTTATATCGCGTATTACATAGGTACGGTCCTAGCTGGAACAATTGTATTCAACATGTATCGACTGCTAGACAATCTTAGCAACAATAACGTATTCGTTAAGAAGAACATATCCTACATGAATATAATGTCCGGGTGCTGCCTAGCTATCGCTATAGTATGTTTATCTATTGCTTTTGTTTGGACTGGAACAGTATATGTTGCCGTTGTTGGAATCTTCATGTCACTAGTAGTTAAATGCGTTGCATCAGTTATGGAGAAAGCAATCGAGATGAAGAGCGAACTCGATTTGACAGTGTGAGGTGAGAGCTATGGCAATTATTGTGAACTTAGATGTTGTAATGGCTAGAAGGAAGATTTCAGCAGGAGATCTTGCGACGAAGATTGGTATCACTCCAGCAAATCTGTCAGTTCTAAAGAATCAGAAGGCGAAGGCAATCAGATTCTCGACTTTAGACGAGCTCTGTAAAGCGTTGGATTGCCAGCCAAGCGATATTCTTGAATATCGAAAAGAAGAATAAGCGCAAGTGCGTAAAGGGGATTAATTTATGAGCGACATAACAAATGTAAATGATATGGTGGGCACAGTGACTTCTTCGGAAAGTGCTTATACCAGACCTGAGTCATCAAGCGATGTTTCAAAAGAGATAAGTGAATTTGGCGCGAAAAGAAGAAAATATCTGACTATTGCACTAATAATGATGATTCCAGTTGGAGTGCTGTATTACAAGGCTTTCTGTCATTTTTTCGATCGAATGAATGCAGCTATACTTTATGGTATCTTTACAATTAGCTTTGTAGTTATGATAGAGCTTCTCATGCGCGCATATGGGAAGAAGATAACAAAGGAAGCAATATTTTGGGATGCTTGTTTGGTTATATTAGGGATAATTTCGCCAATTTGTGAGGAACCTCTTCTTACGGTGTTTATCACTCATGGTATTGCAGTTTTCTCAGTCTTAGTACGAGGTGGCGTTCTTCGCCAAGGCCACACAGGCGGGCAATTTTTAGCGGACATTTTCTCGGGCATTTTTTCTAAGGGTTTTGGTGGAATGGGGGAAGCCTTTAAGGATGCAGATTACTTAGGTAAACATAAGGAGAAGGAGAAGAAGGAGAAGAAGGGGGATAGTGTTCTCCAAGGCATTTTGTGTATTATAGTATCTGTACCTATTCTTTTGATAGTGGCTAATATTCTTTCGAATTATAACGATGTCATTAAGAATGTTATGAAAGCGCTTTACTCGGGGTTCCTATTTACCCTAAGATTATTCAGTTTTCAGTCTTCGGGATTTATTATTAATACTGCTGATTTCTTTTGGTCTTGTTTACTAGGATTTGTTGTTGGTCTATTTCTATATGGTTTGGCATCTAAAGCTGCAAAATCAGACGGTCAGGCCGAGTTAGCTAAGGGCAAAAAATTTACTTCGACTATAGATAATTCTCGAAAAGCATCACGAATTATTCCAAGCATCGTTGTATCGGCATTTTCGCTTCTTTATATATCGTTCTTCTGCTCAAGCGGAGGTTACTTTTTTAGCGCATTCTTCGGAAATCTCCCTAAGGAGTTCACTGCAGCGGAGTATGCTAGACAAGGGTTCGGAGATATGCTCATCATTGTATTCTTGAACTTGTTGATCTTCTTTCTGGTTAGATTATTTTCTTCGAAGGTTTATAGTCTTAAGAATTACTTGAATATTGCTCTGGCGCTATTAATGACAGAGAGCATAGTCTTTGTAGTAATATCTTTCTCCAAGATTTGCTTGTACATTAGTAGATTTGGATACACGGAAAATAGAGCGTTCTCACTACTATGTTGTACTTCTCTTGGTCTAGCATCAATTCTTGCTGGAATATCAATCATATCGAAAAAGAACGTTGCAAGAATATGGATTGTAGCTTCAACAATATTCTTCATAGCTTATTGTGTAGTATCAGTGGTTATGAATATAAGCATTAACAATGTTTTGATTAGCGATTTAGTGAATGGTTTGTAACATAAACTAAACACAAAACACATAGTCTTGTTGAGTTTCTTTGGTAACATCGATAGTATAGATTACTTTATCGAGGTGTTCATATGAATAGGATACAGAAATGCTTGAAGATTATGACTTTAGTGTTTTGCATGGCTTTAGCAATTTGCATATTTACACCTGTTTTGAAGGTAAAAGCGGTCTCCGTTTCTGGAGTAGAGCAATATGTTACCAGACTATATGAGAAGGTTCTTCAAAGGAGCCCTGAAGCGGATGGTCTAAGCTATTGGTGCCAGAAACTTGAGAACGAAGGTTACTCAGCTGCTATGTGTGCTCAAGGATTTTTCGAGAGCGAGGAGTTCACATCAAGAAATCTAAGTGATGACGAGTATGTTGAAGTTCTGTACGAGACACTTCTGGATAGAAGCTCAGATGCTCAAGGAAAGGCTGACTGGCTTGAACGATTGAATCTTGGTACGACAAGAAGAGCGATACTATCACAATTTACTGGTTCCGACGAGTTCACCCAATTGTGTGAATCGTTTGGAATTGTTCGTGGCGATATTGCTATGAGTAGCGCAGTAGATATCAATAGCGATGCGACTCAGTTTGTCACGCGACTATATGTGTCCGTTCTTAATCGAAGACCTGACTCGCAAGGCCTTGAGACTTGGGTTAGTCAAATAACAAGTGGAGGCTTGGGATGTGGAGGTGTACTTCAGAGCTTTTTCGAGAGCCCAGAGTACCTGTCAAAGTCGTCAACCAATGATGAATACGTGAACACTCTATATCAAGTAGTAATGGGCAGAGAATGTTCCAATGACGAGAGAGAATTCTGGGTATCTAAGATTGAGGATTCCCTTATGTCAAGAACTTACGTGCTGTGGGGATTTGTGGAATCAGCAGAGTTCTCATTACTATGCAACAACTATGGTCTTGCTAAAGGTGGAGTTACACGTACTGAGCAAAGAGACTTCAACGAGTCCTCCAACATTTTTATTATCAACATATATCAAAACACGCTGGACTTTGTGCCTTCAGCAGTTGATGTCAACAACTGGCTAGGCTACCTAAGAAGCGGCAAGCCGATATCAGATTTTATTAACGAGATAGCCAAGTTAGAAAGCTTCTCTTCAATGACGACGGTTGAACGTGCAGAGAGAACATACAGAGCATTGCTTGCTAGAGAAGGAACACAAGAGGAGATAGACGAATTCGCTAATGCTATATCTGAAGCAGACTTTGAGACTGCCTGCGGAATAATATACTCGAGTCCTGAGTTTGTAGATCGATGCATCGGAGCCGCACTTATCCCTAGATTTGAAGAGGGCTGGAACATTTACGGTGATAACAAGTACTATGTCGTAAACGGACAGCCATTAGTGGGTTGGCAAAGAATTGAAGGGGTAAGGTTCTACTTTGACCCCAATAACCAATGTGCTGCTGCTAAGGGATGGCTATTTATTGATGGATTGAAATACTTCTTTGATGTTGAAGGCGGTCTTGTGCAAAATGTTGATCCGATTCTTGGACCCAGAGATACTTACTATCTAACGGTAAATACGGTTACTAATACAATAATGGTTTATGCTCAAGATGTTCCTGGAGGTGCATATAATATTCCAGTAATGGCGATTACTTGCTCTACGGGAACGGCGGCTAATCCTACTCCGCTAGGAGATTTTGTTTGCCGAAGAGCTGCAAGATGGGGCGAATTAATGGGGCCCGTATATGGTCAGTATTGCTCGCAAATAAGCGGAAATGTTCTATTTCACTCAGCTTGGTATAGCACAGCTGGAAATATCTATTCTATAAGTGTTAGTGAGTACAATCGGCTTGGAACAAATGCTTCACATGGTTGCGTAAGACTTACTGTTCGAGATGCTATGTGGATTTATAACAACTGTAACGGAAGTCCAATTCACATATTTGCTTCTGGTGAAGCTGCTCCTTTTGACAAGCCTGTATTGCCTCAGGCCGGTGTCGTATATGGCAATACCGGATATGACACAACTGATCCAGCTACTTGGTCTTGAAGTGATTCATATGACGAATGAAGAGAAGTGTAATTTTGTATGTGGAGCCACTTCGTTCGGTACCTATGAGAATCCAGATTTAGGGATTCGCAGACTCCGACTAATTGATGGTGGCACGGGAGTCAATTTTGAACAGCTCCTCGAAGAGCTACGTCTAATTGGCGATGTTGACATGTCTGAATTCTCCGGAATAGAGTTGGACCACGTAGCGCATTTCTTCTACGACGAAAAGAAATTAAGCGAGAATGAGAAGATTCTGCAAAAGAGGATAGAAAAGTATTATGAGAATCTTTTCGAGACCAAAAACCCAAGTCCCGGGTGTTATCCACCTGGCATATTGCTAGCTTCAACTTGGAACAGAGACCTAATATATCAGGTTGGTCAAGCGCTTGGTTTAGAGGCCGCAAAATATGAGATTGATGTTCTTCTTGGAACTCCAAATGTTAACTTGCTGAGAGACCCAAGGTGCGGAAGGTTCTTTGAAGGGTATTCTGAGGATCCTTACCTTGCTGGGAAGCTAGCGTCAGGACTTATAAGCGGCGTCCAAAGCAAAGGAATTGCTGCCAACGTTAAGCACTTTGCTGCGAATAACTTGGAAATAAACCGAATTAATATTGACGAGACCATATCCAAACGTGCTCTGTACGAGATGTATTTTCCACAGTTTAAGGATTGCGTTGACGAAGGTGTTATGACTGTAATGCTTGCTTATGTTGCAATTAATGGCAAGTATTGCACGAAAAACAGTTGGCTTATTAAAGAAGTTCTTCGAAAAGAATGGGGTTTTGATGGTTTAACCCTCTCCGACTGGGGAGCATGTAAGCAGCCTATAGGCGAGTGCATTGAAGCAGGCAACAATCTTGTTATGCCTTACGATGAAGGCAACAAGGATCTAATAAACCAATTGAGTAATGGAATTATGTCACAAGCTTGCTTGGATAGTGCTTGCGATAGAATTACAAATACTATTTCTTTAATAGATAGTGCATATTTTAAAAGCAAACGAATTGAGGCTAAGAACACTCCATATGATGAGTATGTTCGTATCGGGAATGATATTGCGTATAGGGCTGCTTGTGAAGGCATAGTTATGCTAATAAATAAGGATAAAGCTATGCCCGCGCCCAAGGGTTCAACTTTTGCAATATATGACTCTCAGGACGGAAAGCTTCTCGATTGTGGAAGTGGAAGTGCGCAGGTTTTTACAAGTAGGCATTATAGCCTCGTGGATTTTCTCCCCAATTGTACTCTTGCTACAGACGTAACTTCGACGAGTGATTATTCGCTAGTCATTGCATCTATATCCTCGCGTGAGGGTGATGACAGAATGTCTTTGGAACTTGATGAAAGCACGAAAAGCATTCTAGACGATCTTTCAAGCGGCTCGAAAAGAACCAAAATCGTTCTAATTCTTAATGCTCCTGGCCCAGTAATTCTAGGTGAATACGAAGGCCTTCTCGACGCTATGTTTTGTGTTTACTATCCTGGAATGCAAGGAGTCAAGGCTCTAGCCGATATTATTATGGGTCAAGTAAATCCAAGTGGAAAGCTTAGCGTGACATTCCCTAAACGGGTAGAAGATATTCCTTCTTTCTTATGTTATCCCGATGGTTCAACTGCGAACTATGGCGAAGGAATCTATGTGGGATATAGGGGCTACGAGAAAAGGCAAATTCCAAGCGCATTCAGCTTTGGTTTTGGTCTTTCGTACTCCCATTTTTCTATTATGAATGTTTCGTTGGACAAGGAAGAGTATCGATTGAGTGACAATCATATTGAGGTTTCTCTTGATATTTCCAACTACTCTGATGTGGACGGTTTTGAAACTGTGCAAGTCTATATTGGTGATGAAGATTCAACTGTTGGAAAGCCCCTAAGAGAGCTTCGCGCCTTTGAGAAAGTCTTTGTTCCTGCCAACTCCGTTAGAAAGATTTGTTTACGAATAAGACTCGACTCGCTAAGGTCTTTTGACGAAAATTGGGGTAAAATGTTAATTGAAGATGGAGCCTATGTGTTATATGTCGGAGATAGTCTTGACAATGCCAAGAAGGCCGCCTCCTTCTATCTTTTAGAGGGAAGCGAAGAGTATCTACTTGGGCGCAATACGGAAGTGAGAATATTGCAAAAACACAAAGATCTTTATGCTTGGATTGATAAAGAACTTGAAGAAAGAGAAATGGATACTCTGCCATTTATTTTTTCAACAAGATATGCCTCGCATCTTCGCCTTGCTGACCTTTACTCAAGTGATGAGTCATTTCTCAAAAATTTTGATGAAGTAGCCAGACAATATAGAAAGCCTTAGGAGAAGAGTAATAATGGAAAACTATTTTGCCAAGAAGCCTTCACTAGTTAAATGGACAATTACGATATTCGTAATTGCCGTTTTGGTATATTCTTCTGCCGTCTATCGAGTAAAGACGAGTTACTCTGTTGATTACCACCACCCGAATTTAATTCAATCAGATGTGTTGCCTTTTAATGATGTTTGGTTAGATGAGAATATGGATCTTGTTGTTCCTGGACAAGAGTTTCAAGGAGCGAAGACCATATATACTAGAATTCCAAATGACGTAGAGACGAGAAATATTGTGTCTCTTCTTATAGATGAGACAAGTGTTTACGTGTACATTGATGGAGTACTATTAGATGAAGTGTCTGTCGAGACTGAAGATCAAGTAATCTCTGCCACTGGTGTTGTGTTTTTCGAGCTTCCTAAAGATAGTGCCGGGCATATCATCGCCATCAGATTCGTTTGTGAGAATGGAAGCGCAAGTGTAATCCCTGAGATTAATCTATCCAGTGCTGCGGGATTACTAGGCAATTTATTCATTAATAACACTTCAACAGTCGCCTTTATAACAATAATGCTGACGGTAGCTCTCTTGCTTCTTTTATTGTTCGTCTCCGAGTCTATAAAACGTAAAGTACTGCCTATTCAATTTTTGCTAATTGCAGCGACAACTTTATTGTCTGCAACTCTTGTTTTGGCTAGTTCTGGTCTTGCAGATCTCTTAAACTACGGAATAGATTTCAGCACTTACTTAAAGCATGTCTCTATGATGGCTTTACCATTTCCGATCGTTGCATACATATACCTTACTTGCAGGCGAATGAGGAAGGTTACCTTTTATTTATGTGCCATCATAATGTTGAATTTTTTCTCTCAAACTACGTTGTACTTCTTCAATGTATATGCATTGTCTGAGATGGCTGTTGTATCGAATGTTATGATGCTTATGGCACTACTTGTGTGCGTGTTAGCGACCGCTACAGAGTATTTAGAACTTAAAACGGAGAGATCATTTATCAATTTCTGTGCGACTTTTGTAATGTTCTCGTTAATTACCTTAGAGGACTTGAATTACTACATTTATGGCACCAACTCATATGGTCGTGTGTATTTTCAAGTAGGCGTTCTGTGTTTCATAGTATTCTTGTCTTCTGGCTCGATAAAAAGTCTTATAGACGCTAGTCACGAGAACTTAAAACTTCAGGCCTATCGAAGAATGTCCCTAGAGGATACTCTTACGGGTCTTGGCAGTCGTGCAGCGTTTGAGGCCGAACTCATTCGTCTTGGTGACTCTTCACATGTAGGAGAGAGCCTTGGAGTTCTATTTTTGGATATCAATCATCTTAAATTGATTAACGATACCGAGGGTCATCTTGAAGGTGATAGAGCTATCGTTAGTACCTCCGATGCAATAAAGTCATCAATAGCCTCAGTTAGTGCTAAAGCATATCGTACTGGCGGTGATGAGTTTGTTGTTATTCTTAGCAATCCAGAAGATGCGCAAGTAGTAGCCAGAAACATTCAAGATTTAACTTCAAAGCGCGTATCAGCAGAAGGTAATAGACTTAGTGTATCAATAGGAGTTAAGATCGGGACTCTAGGTGTTGGAAGTGACATAACGAAGACGGATATCAATTCATTTGTTGCTAAAGCAGATTCCGACATGTATTTAAATAAGGCTAATGCTAAGAAAAATCCTGATAAATAGAAGTAATAATCCTAGATTGCCTCCATTTAGGGAGAGCAAAATACTTTATTATTCATATAATAGCTTGGATGCGGTATAATGTTGCAAAATGCGCTAAGATTGTCAATAGGAGGCATTGTCCATGAAGGTTGTAATTCTTGCAGGTGGCTTTGGAACAAGAATAAGTGAAGAGAGCCATCTTAAGCCTAAGCCAATGGTTGAAATTAACTCTAAGCCAATTCTCTGGCATATCATGAAATACTATTCATCCTTTGGATTCAATGATTTTATTATTTGCTGCGGTTATAAGCAGTATGTTATTAAGGAGTACTTTGCAGACTATTACTTGCATAATTCAGATGTTACATTCGATTTTTCTTCAGCAAATGAAATGATAGTACATTCGAATCACACAGAACCATGGAAGGTAACACTTGTAGATACTGGCCTTAACACGATGACGGGAGGGCGCATCAAGAGAATCAAGAAGTATATTGGCGATGAGCCTTTTATGCTAACTTATGGTGATGGTGTTAGCGATGTAGATTTGGATGCTCTTCTTGATTTCCATAATAAGAGTGGCAAGTTAGCTACAATGACAGCGGTAAATGTAGGTCAACAATTCGGGTGCCTTGAGATTGGTGAAAACAGTCAGATATTGCGATTCCGTGAGAAGAGTGATAATGATGGAAGCTTAATCAATGGCGGTTATATGGTTCTCGAGCCCAAGGTATTCGATTACATTGAAGGCGATAAGACGATTTTCGAGAGGGATCCTATAGAGGCATTGGCTAGAGATGGAGAACTCAACGCATTTATTCATAGTGGTTTCTGGAAATGTATGGATACTAAGCGAGATAAGGAGAAGCTTGAAGAGTTGATTGATAGCGGAAATGCACCTTGGGTTAAGTGGGAGGAGTAATTAGCACAATGCAAGATTTGAGTTTCTTTAAAGGTAAGAGAGTATTTCTTACAGGACACACTGGTTTTAAGGGCTCATGGATGAGCAGAATACTAGTCACAAATGGAGCAATTCTAACCGGGTTCTCATTGATGCCACCAACGGAGCCTAATTTGTTCGAGTTGGCTGATATAAGCGATAAGATGACGTCGGCGATAGGAGATATTAGAGACGAGGAGGCTTTGTGGGAGGCCTTTTCTAATGCCCAACCTGAGATAGTAATTCATATGGCTGCTCAGCCTTTAGTTCGCGACTCTTATAAGGAACCTGCCTATACATATGAGACGAATGTTATGGGAACCGTAAATATTTTAGAGTGTGTTAGAAGATATGGTAAGGTAAAGTCTTTCCTTAACGTAACTACTGATAAAGTTTATAAAAATAATGAGTGGCAGTGGGGATACCGAGAGAATGAGCCACTAGATGGCTTCGATCCATATTCGAATTCTAAGTCCTGTAGCGAGCTAGTTACGCATAGCTATAAGGCTTCTTTCTTTGCAGATTCAATGACAGCTATTTCGACAGCAAGAGCGGGAAATGTCATTGGTGGTGGCGATTTTGCTACGGACAGAATCATACCAGATTGTGTTAGAGCTGCTAAGAAGGGTGAAGATATAATTGTTAGAAATCCAAATTCAACTAGACCATATCAACATGTACTTGAGCCTGTATTTGCTTATCTTATGATAGTGGAGGCTCAATATAAGGATCCTTCTCTGGCTTCTTGGTATAACGTTGGACCAGATGATTGCGATTGCGTTAATACAGGGGATTTAGTTGATTTATTCTGTGAGAAATGGGGAAATGGATTATCAAGACTAGACAAGAGTGATAGCAATGGGCCTCACGAGGCTAATTATTTGAAGCTCGATTCTAGTAAGCTTAAGACTACTTTTGGCTGGTGTCCTACATGGCATATAGAGGAGACTATTTTCCGTGTTTGCGAGTGGACAAGAGCATACTTTAATGGCGAATCAATACCTGATGTTATGGACAAGCAAATCAAAGCTTTTGTTAATCAGGTTAATCAATACAAATAAATTCGATTGGGTTGAAAGGAATAAACAATATGTTTGAGAACATGAATGAAGAACAAGCAAAAAAGCAAATACTAGAGATGGTTTCTGAGTATTGCGATACCTATCATGCGGTTAAGCCTTATGAGGAGGGCGATAGGATTTCATATGCTAGAAGAGTATATGATCATTCGGAGATGGTAAATTTAGTAGATAGTTCACTTGAGTTCTGGCTTACATCTGGAAGATATACCGATATTTTCGAAGCTGAATTTGCTAAGTATCTAGGAGTAAAATTCTGCTCTTTGGTTAATTCCGGATCCTCTGCTAATTTGAATGCTTTTATGGCGCTAACAAGTCCTTTGCTTAAGGATAGAAGAATTAATCGCGGTGATGAAGTAATCACAGTTGCTGCTGGTTTTCCAACAACAGTTGCCCCAGTTATTCAATATGGTGCCATTCCAGTATTTGTTGATGTTACTATTCCTCAATACAATATTGATGTAACTAAGCTTGAGAGTGCTTTGTCTTCAAAGACAAAGGCAGTTATGGTTGCTCACACACTTGGAAATCCTTTTGATTTGAAGGCAGTTAAGGAGTTTTGTACTAAGCACAATTTGTGGCTTATTGAAGATAACTGTGATGCTCTTGGATCAAAATATGTTATCGATGGAGAAGAGAAGTTTACTGGAACAATCGGTGATATTGGAACATCTTCCTTCTATCCACCGCATCACATGACTATGGGAGAAGGCGGAGCTGTATATACTAATAATCCTTTGCTTCATAAGTGCATCCGTTCAATGAGAGATTGGGGTCGCGATTGCATTTGCCCATCCGGTAAGGATAACTTCTGTGGTCACAGATTCGATAAACAGTATGGCGAACTACCTTTGGGATATGACCATAAGTACGTATATTCTCACTTCGGATATAATCTTAAGGCTACTGATCTTCAAGCTGCCGTTGGATGTGCTCAATTAGTGAAATTCCCTTCTTTTGTTGAGAGAAGAAGACATAACTTTGATAGACTTAAGGCTGCTTTAGCTGGAGTTGAGGATAAGCTAATTCTTCCTGTGCCTTGTGAGAATTCTAAGCCAAGCTGGTTCGGATTCCTAATCACTTGTAAAGAGGGCGTTGATAGAAGAAAGATTGTTGAATATATAGAGTCACAGAATATTCAAACAAGAATGCTATTTGCGGGAAATCTAATTAAGCACCCTTGTTTTGATGAGATGCGTGCTACAGGTGAAGGATTCCGTATTGCTGGAGATTTAACAAATACGGATAGAATCATGAATGATACTTTCTGGGTAGGAGTATATCCGGGAATGACTGACGAGATGATTGATAACATGGCAAAGACTATTAAGAAAGCATGTGAGCTTTAAGATGGATTCTAGTGAGAAGATTGAGAAGAACTATATGGAGACGAGAAGACAAAGTGGATTGATTCAATTCATTAAGTTTGGACTTGTAGGTGCTAGCAACACTATAATTTCCTTTGCAATATATGCATTAGTTCTATTTGGTTTTAGTTCAATTCTTAAGATCTCTGAAAAGGAGATGGTTGCTTATGTTTCAGCTAGTGTAATTAGCTGGATAATAAGTGTTCTTAATGCGTTTTTCTGGAGTAATAAGTTTGTATTTAAGGTTAAATCTGGAGAACAAAGAGTTTGGTGGAAAACCTTAATCAAGACTTATATCTCATATGCAGGAACAGGATTAATTCTTGCGAATGTGCTTTTGTATTTCTGGATTAGCGTAATTAACATAGGACAATATCTAGGATGGGTAGTTGATTTAGCTTCAAAGTTTGGATTCGAGAGGACACCAGAAGAAATTGGGTCGTATTGTTCGACAATAATTAATCTTGTTATCACAATACCATTAAACTTTATTATTAATAAGTTTTGGGCTTATAGAGACAAGAAGGCAACCCCAGCTAATGCTGTGGTTCAGAATAATGAGGACGAAGTATGAATGAAATTAGATTACTAGATTGCACTTTAAGAGACGGCGGATACGTAAATGATTGGGAATTTGGTCATAGCACGATAACTAGTATCTTCGAGCGTGTTGTGGACTCGGGCGCAGAAATTATTGAGATTGGCTTTTTAGATGACAGGCGACCTTTTGATATTAATCGCACCATAATGCCTGATACAAAGAGTGTCCAAGATATTTTCGGACATTGTGTTAAGAGACCCCCTATGGTCGTAGGAATGATAGACTACGGTACATGCAAGCTCGAGAATATTCAGCCATGTGAAGAAAGTTACCTTGATGGAATACGAGTCATCTTTAAGAAGCATATAATGCATGAAGCCATGGAATACTGTGCTCAATTAAAGAAACTCGGATACAAGGTTTTTTCTCAATTAGTATCCATCACAAGCTATTCGGATGAGGAGATGATGGAGTTAATTGGTCTTGTTAATGAAATCGAGCCATTTGCTGTATCAATGGTTGATACATATGGATTGTTGGATCCTAATTACATGCTTCACTATTACGAAATACTTGATGACAATGTTAAACCAAGTGTTCAGATAGGATTCCATTCTCATAACAACTTCCAATTGGCATATGCTAATGATCTAGCTTTTCTCCATAAAGAAAGAAAGCATGACATTGTTGTAGATGCTACTTTGTTTGGAATGGGCAAGAGTGCTGGAAATGCACCAATGGAATTGGTTGCAATGTATATGAATGAGCATTTTGATAAGGAATATAAAATTAATCCTATGCTAGAAGCAATAGAAGAAAGTGTCATGGATTTCTTTGAGATATCGCCTTGGGGTTATAAGATGTTCTACTACTTGTCAGCAGCAAACAAGTGCCATCCAAGTTATGTAAGCTATTTCTTGAAAAAGGATAACTTATCTATTTCGCAAATGAATAATTTACTGAGTCAAGTTGAACCTGAGGTCAAGAAACTGATGTATGACCAGAAGGTTGCTGAGCAATCTTACGCAGATTATTTGGCTAATTGCACTGATGATGAATCTATGGCTGCTGAATTAGGAAAGAGACTTAAGGATAGAAATGTCTTAATAATTGGTCCTGGTAAGAATATTCAATTACAAAGCATTAAGGTGCATGATTACATCAAAAATGAAAACCCTATTGTAATATCTATTAATTACATTCCTGGAGCTTTTGATGTTGATTATGTATTTACAACAAATCGAAAAAGATATGAGCAAATGGCAGATGCTTTACACGAAGTAAAAAACAGAAATGTCAAGATCATTGCTACCTCTAATATTGACTGCGTTAATAACGCCCCGGAATTCTCTTTCAATAGGGAGCCATTGCTCGAAAAAAACGAAGAAATAAAAGACAATTCTTTCTTGATGCTTTTGAAGGTCCTAAATAGAGCCGGAGTCTTAAATGTTGCTTGTGCTGGCCTAGACGGTTATTCAAATAAAGAGGACAACTATTACAATCCAAGTATGGAGTATTCCTTTGTTAAGAATGCAGCCTACTATTTGAACAATCACATCAAGAATGTCCTTTTGGACTTTAGCAATATAAATATTAATTTCGTTACATACTCTCATTATTTAGATCAAGAAGATAGCAATGATGCTGCCTTCTAATATGTGGAGTTGGAGGAACACAGATGATTCAAAAAGTTGCTAATTATATAGCAGATTTTCTAGTTGATCATGGAATTGATCACAATTTTACTGTTACAGGCGGAGGCGCAATGCATCTAAATGATGCGTTGGGCCATAAAGCGGGCATGACGTGCGTATATAACAATCATGAACAAGCAAGCGCTATAGGAGCCGAGGCTTATGCGCGTTTGACTGGTAATATTGCTTGTCTTTGCGTAACAAGCGGCCCTGGTGGAACGAATGCGATAACAGGAGTTTTGGGAGGCTGGCTTGATTCGATACCTATGCTTGTAATTTCAGGACAGGTTAAGAGGGAGATGACTATAAGTCATTATCCAGAATTGAACATCCGTCAAATTGGAGATCAAGAATTCAACATAGTTAGTGCCGTTTCAAGTTTAACTAAGTACAGCGTTATGGTTAATGAAGCGAATGAGATAGCATATCATCTGGAGAAGGCTTTGTTCCTAAGTAAAAATGGTAAGTGTGGCCCGGTATGGCTAGATATCCCTCTCGATATTCAAGGCGCGAAAATAGAGACTAATGATTTGGTTCACTTCGAGCCTAAGGATGAGGACTATGAGAAGTATGACAAGTTCTCTAGTGAAGATGCTAATCGTCTGGTTGAATTAATAAAGAATGCGAAGTCCCCTTTGTTTTTATCTGGAAGTAGTATTCAGTATAGCAAGGCTGAGGAAGCATTCCTAAAACTAGTTGAGAAATATCGCATTCCTGTTGTAACTGCGTGGGCGGCTAACGATACTTTGACCAGTAGCAGTCCATACTTCGTTGGTGTACCTGGAACGATAGGTACAAGAGCTGCTAATTTTGCTGTCCAACAGGCAGACCTACTTATCACTCTAGGTTGCAGAATGAACGTGAGAATGGTTGGATATAACAAAGGGGATTTTGGACGTAATGCGTATAAGGTAATGGTAGACATTTCCCAAGCTGAGTTATCTAAGCCAACGTACACACCTGATTGGGGAATATGCGCTGATGTTCACGATGTAATTGATAAGCTAAATAGTGTTGATTATTGTCGCCCTGAGCATCATGACAAGTGGCTTCAATGGTGTCAGAAAGTAAGAAAAGATTTCCCGGTAGTACTTCCCGAGTATCATACGGATGGACAGATTAATCCTTATGTTTTTGTAGAGGATTTATTCAAGCATCTAGATAAAGAGGACACAATCGTATGCAGTAATGGAAGTGCGTGCGTAATCCCAATACAAGTTAGTGAGTTCAAGCAAGGCCAACGATTATTATGCAACTCCGGTTGTGCGGCGATGGGATATGGTTTGCCTGCGGCAGTTGGAGCTGCTGTTGCTCGAAAAGGTGCGCGAGTAATTTGTACCGAAGGCGATGGCAGTATTATGATGAACATTCAAGAGTTGCCTACCGCTAGACAGTACGGCTTAAATTTAAAGATTATTATTCTAAATAATGATGGTTATCATTCAATACGTCAAACGCAGTTAAACAACTTTGGCGAGCCATTGGTTGGTGTAGGTAAAGATAGCGGTGTTGCTATTCCATCATTCCGTAAATTAGCTGATGCCTTTGAGATACCTTACTTTGCTATTGAGACGGAGAAAGAGGCATCCGACATACTAGAAAAAGCATTAAACACTGATGGCACAGTAATATGCGAAGCGTTTGTAGATAAGAATCAATTTTTCGCTCCAAAATCTTCTTCGAAGATTCTGCCAGACGGAAGCATCGTTTCGCCTTCCCTTGATGAAATGGCCCCATTCCTAGAGAAAGAAGCATATGACAACGTAGTTAATAGCTGGAAGAATATTATGGAGAATTAGTATGAAAAGAGCTTTAGTAACTGGCGGTAGCAGAGGAATAGGTTATGCTATTGCTGAACAATTAAAAGAGGCTGGATATGAGGTTTTTTCGCCAACGAGGCAAGAACTCGATTTATCCAATAAGAGCTCAGTTCAGAATTTTGCTAATGCACATTCTGGAGATGTTTTTGATGTGATAGTAAATAACGCGGGCATTAATGACATTAACGATATCGATAAGATTACCGATGATGAAATTGAGCGTGCGATGCAAACTAACCTTGTGTCCCCTATGATGTTGCTTAGAGCATTTGTTCCTCAGATGAAGCTCCAAAACTACGGAAGAATCGTAAATATTGGTTCAATTTGGGGCATAGTATCGAAAAGAGGAAGAGTAGTATACAGCGCTACGAAGCACGGCATTCATGGCTTAACTAAGACTTTGGCTGTGGAGCTTGCGGAATACAATATTCTTGTGAACACTGTTTGTCCGGGATTTACATTGACAGAGCTGACTAAGAAAAATAACACCGATGAGGAGATAGCAAAAATTTCGCTTAACATTCCTATGGGACGTATGGCGGAGTCTGAGGAAATCGCTAGTATGGTTTGTTATTTAGTTTCTGATAAGAACACATATGCAACTGGCCAACTCATAGCTGTAGACGGAGGTTTTACTTCAATATGATTATTCATTCGAAAATTAAAGATTACGAAGTAGTAATGGAGAACAACACTGATTTCCTCAACGATTTATGTGGACTCAAAGATTCTCAATTTGTAATCGATGAGAAAGTCTATCGCCTGTATTCGGATAAGTTTAGCTCCATTCCAGAAGACAGACTGATTCTAATCGAGGCTATTGAGCATAATAAAATAATAGACACGGCTTTAGAAATATGCGAGAAGATGACCGAGATTCCAGCGAAAAGGAATGCTACGCTTATATCTGTTGGCGGTGGTATTATTCAGGATTTAACTGGATTTGTTGCTAATATTTTATATCGTGGCATTAAATGGATTTTTGTTCCTACTACTCTTCTTGCATCTTCTGATAGTTGCATTGGAGGCAAAACATCACTTAATTATAAGAAATATAAGAATCTGCTGGGCACATTCTATCCGCCGGACACGATTTATGTTTGCCCAATCTTCTTTGATACACTTTCTGAAAAGGACTTCAAAAGTGGATTAGGAGAGGTCATTAAGTTTAATATTATGGCTGGAGATACTGGCCTAACTAATATTGAGAACAACATTGATAAGTTGCTAATTAGGGATCATAAGATCGTAAGAGAGTTTGTATTATCAAGCCTAGAGTACAAGTCGAAGTTTATAGAAATTGATGAGTTTGATAGAGGCGAAAGAATTAAGCTAAATTTTGCTCATACTTTTGGTCATGCTATTGAAGTGGTTACAAATTACTGCATTCCGCATGGCACTGCTGTAGCTATTGGAATGATAATGGCTGACAGTATTTCTGTTAAGAGAGGTTTGCTAACCGATGAAGTAGCAAATAGAAGTAAGCAAGTTCTATTAAAGGTTATCGATATCGATGTAGATCTTTTGAATGTTGATATTAATGATGTAATAAAGGCAATAAGAAAAGACAAAAAACAGACGAATGATTCTCTTGCTGCGGTTCTCTTGGCTAACAATAAAGGCCTCTCAGAGCTTGTTATTGTTTATGACATGACTATCGAAGAAGTTAAGTATTCATTTGAGAGTTTTTTCGACGACTATACAAATAAATAAGTTCTGTAGTCCAGAATTCTAAGGAGACAACAACGATAGTATGAAGAGAGCGATTATTACGGGACCGACTGGCGCCATTGGGAATGCATTGATTAACGTGTTAATCGAAAATGGTGTAGAGGTAATTGCTGTTTGCAGGGCAAATTCAAAACGTGTTGCAAATATTCCAAATAGCAAACTTGTTAGAGTTGTTGAATGCGACCTGTGCAATCTCAGCATGCTTCCTTCACTGATTGAAGAGAAGCAAGATGTCTTTTATCATTTTGCTTGGGATGGTACTTTTGGAAACGCAAGAAACAATGTTGAAGGCCAGATAAGAAACATACAATACTCATTGGACGCTGTTGAAGTTGCTTCGAAGCTTGGATGTGATACTTTTGTTGGTGCTGGGTCTCAAGCTGAATATGGAAGATTCGAAGGAAAGCTTAATGAGCAAGTCCCAACTTTTCCAGATAATGGATATGGAATAGCTAAGCTTTGTGCGGGGCAGTTGAGCAGAATTCGTTGTTCTCAATTAGGAATGAAGCATATCTGGACTAGAATTTTAAGTATATATGGACCATACGATAGTGAGAACACTATGATTATGTCAACGATAAAGAAGTTGTTGAATGGAGAGAAACCCTCTCTAACTAAGGGCGAGCAACTGTGGGACTATCTTTTTTCGGCGGATGTAGGAAAAGCGATGTATCTTTTAGGCGATAAAGGCGTATCTGGTAAGGTTTATTGCCTCGGTAGTGGTGAGACAAAGAAGCTGGCTGACTATGTTAAGATTCTTCGAGATGCCATAGATCCGAATTTGGAGCTAGGAATAGGAGATCTCCCGTATAATGACAAACAGGTCATGCATTTATGTGCAGACATTAGCGATTTGAGAAATGATACTGGGTTTGAAGCGAGTTTCTCTTTTGAAGAAGGCATAAGGATTACTATAGATTGGTGCAGAGGTAAGTAAAAATGAAGAAGATTAGTATACTGATCCCTTGTTATAACGAACAAGATAATGTGGTACCTATGAGTACCGCAATTTCGGATTTGTTCGCAAATGAATTGTCGCAGTACGATTATGAATTAGTTTTTATTGATAACGATTCTCATGATAATACCCGACCATTACTTAGAGAGATTTGCGAGAGAAATAAGCACGTTAAGGCGATTTTGAACGCCAAGAATTTTGGTCAGTTCAACTCACCTTACTATGGTACTTTGCAAACGACTGGAGATTGCACAATATGCATGGTTTGTGATTTTCAGGATCCTATTGATATGATACCTAAGTATATTCATGAATGGGAGAATGGTTACAAAATCGTCATTGGAATTAAGACTACTAGCAAGGAAAACAAACTCATGTATTTCCTTCGTTCTTGCTACTATTCGATGATTAAAAAATTCTCAAACGTTGAGCAAATTGAGCATTTTACCGGCTCCGGCCTTTACGACAAGGATTTCGTCAAAGTGTTACGTAACTTAAAAGATCCAAAGCCTTTCTTACGCGGTATTGTTGGAGAGCTTGGCTTTGCTCGAAAAGAAATTCCATACGAACAGCCTAAGCGACGTGCCGGGAAAACACACAATAATTTCTATTCTCTTTATGATGCCGCTATGCTTAGCTTTACTTCCTACACAAAAATCGGACTTCGTATTGCAACGATTGGCGGTGCTATAGCTTCAGCAATTAGCTTATTAATTGCCTTTATATATTTCATTCTGAAGCTTTGCATGTGGGATGCGTTTGCTGCAGGAATGGCGCCGATAATCATAGGTATGTTTGTTATTGGATCTATTCAGCTATTCTTCATTGGACTTCTAGGTGAGTACGTCTTGAGTATTAACGAGAGAGTCATGAACCGACCTTTGGTAATTGAAGCAGAGAGAATCAACTTCGATAGCGAAGAGGAAAACGAGCAATCAAAGTAATCGCTTTGATTACTCGCCAATAACCCAGAAAATGTAATTGCTACTACGAGCACTTGGTTCTCCAAGGCTCGTTGTTGTATTTTCTATTATTGTTGTCGTCGTCCCTTGATCATATGCATTAGTTGCTAGAAGGATTCCGTTATAACCATTATCTCTAGCATATGAGATTTGATCTTCTATTGCACTTTGGCCGATCGCATTTAGTGTATTGTCTTCAGCCGTCCCTCGTAGGCTACCATAGGAAAGATGAATATCTCTACTATGCATAGCTAGAAGAAGTGGGGAGTAATCCTGATATGATCCGATTGCCCCATTCTCAGGGAATGACATATAAGGAACCATATATAACGTAGCACCATTATCTTCACCACACGTGCTAATGATGTCTGATACAAACTCTTCATCGTTTTGGTAAGAAGTCTTAATCGCCTCATAATCGGGGACAAAGCTGGAGCTAGTTTGATCAATAAGCCCCATTGAAGTTATCAAAACTAGAACTACTGAGAGAATTATGCTTGGAATGCACTTGGATTTTCGAGAAAAAACCTTATCCAGCCAAGCTTGAAAATCCTTCAACATAATTCCTATTGCTATGGCGCAAAAGAAAGCTATGAATACGCAAATTCTGCAATAAGCACGAATAAAAGGAAAAACAAAACCAAAAAAAGTAGAGAAGGAACCAATAGTTCCTATAAGTAAGCAAGCTACAGTCAGAAGCATCAAGGGATACAACTGACTATGTTTCTTCTTATCCAGCGATAAGAATATTGACATAAGAATTACTACTAGGCCAACAGCAAAAACAAGACCAAGACTCGACCAATCGTTCTCGTTTGCTTGTATAAGCCCATTATATTTCTCCTTAAGTGAAGCAATTAATGAGATTCTGTGATTTGTAATCGGAAGAAGTAATTGCGACAGACGCATTGAGTAAACCTCAGCGCCAAATCCAGATCTTTCAACACCAGCTTGAGACATATGTGTCAGCATTGGAATAGCACTTATTACAACTCCAATAATTGTTTTAAGGATGGAAGCTAGCGCCACCCGAATACTAGAAATCTTGCCTGAATTAGAACTAAGGCAAATTCCTGCGACAAGAAAAATGAAGCAAGCAAAAAAGGCATAGTATATTCCTGTAAATCCTAGAAGTATCAAGCAAATTGAATTGCTAATATAGCGCTTCTTGCTGACTTTTATGCAGTCGATACTTCCCTCAAAGGTCCCCTTATATATTTCAAGAGCGAACACACATGCAAGTGGCACTAGGAAATAAAAGCCTAAGTATGAGTGTTCGAAAAGTCTGAACGAGTGGTAAGGCAAGAATGTATATAACAAGGAGAGTGCAAAAGCAATGCGATTACTCATGCCAAGTCTCTTGAGACTATATAGGGAAGAGAAGCCAACAAATAAGAAACTCGATAGCACAAACAGATTGTATCCAAGAACGAAATTACCTGTAACCGCACTCAAGAACCATTGCCAAACTAGTAGTAACAAATCTATGGAGTAGAAAGAGTATGTGTTTGAGCCACTTATGCCAGAAAGATTAGGCAGGTTAAAAAGCCCGGAACCATTTCTCATCTCGAATGAGCGAAAAAGAGTCATGGCACTATCCCCAGGTTTATAGGACAAAGGTAATGTTGCTAGCGATGCGTCCCAAAGCTTGAAAACTAATACTGTGGTTGCCATAATAACAAGACCAAGAATTAGATACGGTAACACCGGTTTGACTCTTCTAGATAAGCTTTCCATACTTAAACCTCATTCGTTAGAGTAATTTATGATGTATTCTCTTTACCAATATAATATAATTAACGAAGTAAAAGCAAAGTATTTAATATTAGATTGGATTATATATGAGCAAACAAAGAAGGTCACTTTCCAATAGAACGGATGGTATTCTAACCGTTATTCTGGCAATTGCTACTTTAATTTCGCTATTTGGTTTGTTATTCAGCCTTAGAAATGCATATCTCTGCTGTCACGATTCGATGACGAGTTTTGTTGACGCCCGGAAAAATTCAATTCCAGATTTTTACAGGTTGAATTTTACATATTCGCTTCATAGGGGCAAAATTACGGTATTGTTTCCGCTAGTTGCTACCTTTAGAGACATAGTAATGTCTACAGGAGATTACTTAAATTTATGGTTGCTTCAGTACGTCCCGATAGTAGCTGTTGTTGCATTAATCTCGTTCATTCTTGGGAAGAAGACGACAGTCAACATAGGTCTGTCCTTCTCCTTGTTCTTTACGACCTTCCTTCAAGTAGATTGCTGGCATAGCCTCATAGTATGCTATCCTTTGGATTTTATGTACGGTCTGTTTATGGCTATCCTTGGAGTTTGGTTTTTTGTAACCTTTCTTAATCGTAAGTCTAGGGGCCTCAAGTCTCGGTTTATTTGGCTCGTATTAAGCCTCATATGCTATTATGCCTCTCTTGCTACCTATGAAGCTTTCATAACTCTTTCAATCATCTATGCGCTATTGGCTTTCTTGCATTGCTTGAAGTGTGATAAGAAATTTAAGACATTCGTCATTGACTTGCTTCCTCATGCAATAGTAGGAGTGATTTACTTAGTATTAGTATTATTACTCTCGCGTAAGTATCAGGTTGGTACTGGAAGTGAAGCATACGGAATGTTTAATGGAAGTCCTGAAGATGCATTGAGAACTTGGTATGGATTCTCTACAAGTATGTTCCCACTCAAGCAATTCGATGTGGTAAATGGACAAAACGTTATTAGAGATTATGCGTTCTTATATAAGTCAAGAGTAATAATTACTGTTGGAGCAACGGTAGGATCTTTGGTTTCTTCAGTTATCATTTTCAGACAAGGCAGAGTAATGGAGGAAGCAAGAAAGAAGAATATATGTAATAAGCTTCTGACAATAGGTGCCAGCGGTTTAATTCTTGGGAGCACATTCGCTCTGCCGCACTCATTATCATCTCATTATCAGGAATGGTTTATTGATGGTAAAGCGTTAGGATATGTGCCATCGACGATCTGTTATTTCGGATGGATGATAATGCTTGTTTGCGCTTTAGCTTTCCTGCTTCTAAAATTATCGAGACTTCCAAAGCCACTCACGGCAACAATTGCTATTGTGCTTTGCTTTGTAACGCTATGCGGTTCTGCTATGACTAATACTTCTAACCAGACTTTCTGGGGCGCAACAACAGGAGTTACTTTAAAGGCGAGGACGTTCCGTGACTACTTTATGAGCGATGATTTCAGACAGAAGGATTATAGATTAGTATGTTGCCCTGACTTTATTGGACTTCACTTTAATTTCGCAACTAACGAAGCATATATCAAGCAAGAAACGGGAAGAGAAGACATAGCGCTAATTAACGATTTGGACCAATTTGCCTCAGTTGCTATGCAATATCAAAATCCAATGTTATTTAGATACAACGCAGAAGATAGTGTTGCTATGATTATTCCGATTGTATCCGAAGAAAATGGCGTGCTCTATTCGAATTCTGTTTCTTTCTATTCTGTTCTTGGCGGAAACTTCAGATTCTCTTTGATAAACGGAGACGAGAGTAGTGTTATTGAACTAACACTTGTGCCCGGAGTGATAGCGACTTACGAATGTGAAATGTCTAATGTTATGGACTTTACGGTGGTAGTAAACTAAAGGAGAATACTAGTATGCTATACGATTATTTGATTGTAGGTGCTGGCCTATATGGAGCTACTTTTGCAAGACTTGCTACAGATGCTGGAAGAAAATGCCTTGTAATTGATAAGAGGGACAAGGTTTCTGGAAATATAGCTACTGAAGAATCTCATGGAATCAACGTTCATTCATATGGAGCACATATTTTTCATACAAGTAATAAGACCGTATGGGACTTTGTAAATGCTTTTGCTGAGTTTAATAGATATACGAATTGTCCCATAGCAAATTATAAAGGTGAGCTTTATTCTTTACCGTTTAATATGTATACCTTCAACAAAATGTGGGGAGTTACTACGCCGCAAGAGGCTAGAGCCAAGCTTGATGAGCAGATAGCGGCGTCTAAGATAGAGAATCCACAAAATCTTGAGGAGCAGGCTATATCACTTATAGGCAGAGATATTTACGAAAAGCTTGTTAAAGGATATACCGAGAAGCAATGGGGACGTAAGGCAACAGAGCTTCCTGGTTTTATCATTAAGAGACTTCCAGTACGACTAATCTATGACAACAATTACTTCTCTGATACGTATCAAGGTATTCCTGTTGGCGGATACACTAATATGGTTGAGCAAATGCTTTATGGAATTGAAGTAAGAACAAATGTTGACTATATGAAGGAGAAATCTTCATTGAATGGTCTAGCAAAGAAGCTAGTTTATACCGGAATGATTGATGAATACTATGACTACTGCTTTGGCGAGCTTGAATATAGAAGTCTGAGATTCGAGCCCAAGTATCTGCCAGATGTTGATAATTATCAAGGTAATGCAGTCATCAATTATACAGATGCAGAAACACCATATACGCGAATAGTAGAACATAAGCATTTTGAGTATGGCAAGGGAGAAGGAACCGTAATTACTTATGAGTATCCAAGCGCGTGGAAGCGTGGAGATGAACCATATTATCCTATGAATGATGACAAGAATAATGCTCTTTTCGAAAAGTATCAGCAAAAAGCTAAGGGTGATCTGAATGTGATTTTCGGAGGGCGACTAGGTAAATATAAGTACTGCGATATGGACGACGTAGTTGCTGATGCAATGAAAGATTTCGTTAGGGAAGTATCTAGCAAAACTATGGAATGTCAATGAAAACAGGACAATGATCTGACCCCATTACATCGCTAAACATATTTGACTCTGTGATTCTCGATGCTGTTTCCTTAGTCGCGAAAAAGTAATCAATACGCCAGCCGACATTTCTGTCGCGCGCAAAGGTCTTATATGACCACCAAGAATACTTCTCCGTCTCATCAGGATGGAGCTTTCGAAAGGTATCAACCAGACCAATTTCAATGAACTTATCGATATAGACGCGTTCTTCCGGAAGGAATCCGGACAGCTTGGAATTTGCTTTAGGATTGGATAAATCTATCTCGTTATGAGCTGTGTTCACGTCGCCGCACACAATTATTTGCTTACCAAGCTTCTTGAGTTCTAGAATCTTGTCTATGAAGCAATCGTAGAATCTTAACTTAAACGCTATTCGTTCGTCGCCTGAAGTCCCATTAGGAAAATAAATATTCAGAAGAACAAAATCTTCAAAGGTGGCAATAATTGTTCTGCCTTCATGGTCAAATTCGTCAACTCCAAGGCCGTAAGTAACGCTTAAAGGACTAACACGAGTATAAATCGCCGTTCCCGAGTAGCCTTTGCGCTCAGCACTGTGAAAATAACTCTGGTATCCGTCGATATTCGTAATACCGGCTTCAAGCTGATCGATACTAGCCTTTGTCTCTTGAATGCATACAATGTCTGCATCCATTTCCTTGAGTCTATCAGCAAAGCCTTTCTTGGCAATTGCTCGAATTCCGTTTACATTCCAGCTTACTATTCTCATAATGCACCTCTAGTGAAGAATTCCTATTGCTATTTCGGTCTATTTATTATACCAATAAGAGAAGAATGACAAGCAACTCTTTAGTATTTTTACGAGGCATAGCAAATGAGTAATAACAAAATTCGGGTGGCGATTTGCAATTGTGGTGGAACGATTTTTTCGCACATTTCAAAGGATGGTACCATCGCACTAAATTCGCCAGAAAGTGTTAGTAATAGCCAGATATTCCGACTTCTTGGAGATGTGGAGTTTGATGAGATTGTGGTTCCGCTGTACTCATCGGAGAACGCCACAGTTAACGATTATCGATTAGTTTTTAAGGAAATAATAGAGTATTTCGATAGTAATCGGGAGAATACAAACTGCTTAATGATTATGCATGGTACCGATAGCATGGCTTATTTTGCGCAGCTTGCATATAGGGCATTGAGTTTCATTGGAGTGCCTGTGGTTATTGTTGGAAGTAAGTTTACGCCAGATACTCCTGGAAGCGATGCGTTTTCGAATGTAAAGGAAGCAATTCGTATCTTACTGGATGCGGTAGAAGGCAAAAGCCAAGTTTTCAAAGTAGTCTTCTCCCACTCGAAAAAACTCGAAACCGAAAGCGTCAATGCATGGCAAATCGAAGATGCAGATATCGATGGTGACTACGGATGCTTTGAAAGCAGACCTATAGCAAAAACGGATATAGAGCAATATGAGAAAAGAGCAAGAGCCTTTATAAAGAGACAGATTGGGGTAAAAGATAGAGTTCTTACTATTCATAACAGCCCTAGCTTTCCATTCTCTTCTGTAGTAATTGATAGAAGTAAGATAGGTGCAATTCTGATTCAAAGCTTTCATTCAGGCACTGCCAACAGTGCAGAAGGTGAGGGTTCTCTGGTTGGATTAGTGTCTCTTGCTGGCAAGGAAGGTATTAAGTCTTATATAGCCCCTGTTGTAGCAAAGAACAACAATTATGAGAGTGAAAGTATTTTGAGGAAAATTGGTGTAATTCCTTGCCTTGACGTACCAATAGAGGGTGCATGGGCTGAAATTGTGTTATAATCCTTTAGTTTCACAGATGTGCGAGAGACGCACTTAAATTATAGTTTGGAGAATAATATGTTGAAGAATAAAATAATAACAGGAGTTTTGGCGCTATCGATGCTCCTTTCTTTCGTTGGTTGCTCGAAGAATGCTGCGGAGACAACGCCTTCGTCTTCTTCCGTTGATGCGACTAGTCCTACAGCAAATATCTCAGACACTCAAGTAGTTGATACAACACAATCTACAATTGATTTATCGGGTTGTTCTTTTGAGACAATGTATGGCAACCAAATCTCAGCTTTTTTGGGACATACTTACATGTTTGAAGGAGTTCAAATTCCAGAGGCAGAAGTTAACTTCTATTTTGTTAATGCTTTTCTTGATTTGACGCAATATGCAACATATGGAATATATCCAGCAACTGTTGACGGGTACTTGGATCTAGCAGCGGAGTTTGATTCAGATGACGAGGCTGAGGATTTGTATGCAACTTGGGGCGATTTTTATGTAGCGTATGCTGAGAAGATGCTTGAGAGTACAGCGGTAATTAATCAGTTAGCTTCCGAAGAGGGAGTAGTACTTTCCGAAGAATCACAAGATTCCATTGATGCTTCGATTGAAGAATTAAACACAACTGGCGCGCAAGCAGCAAATATGACATTGGATGATTATCTTGCTTTATACTATGGACCTGCATGCGACGAGGCGGCTTTTAGAAGCATAATGGAAAGGTACTATATAGCTGATTTGTATACAACACAATATTGTGACAATTATGAATTCGCTGAAGATGAAATAATGGTACCAAACGTTTGCTACACTTTGTTTGCTGCTCCAGAGGCAAGTGCAACAGAGGAAGATTTGGCAACGGCTGAGCAACAGGCAAATGATTTTCTAGCAGGATGCGAAGATATCGAATCTTTCCAATTACAGGGACAGGCTCTATATGATGCAGGCGAGTGCATGGAGTATGGTTCCTTCCCGGTCGAACTAGGAACTACGGTTCAAGCCTTTGAGGATTGGGCATTTGATGAGGCTCGTGTTGAAGGCGAAATGGGTGTAATTTACGCTCCAGAATATGGATACTTCGCAATTGGATATATTGGTCTAGTTGAGGTTGATGATTCTATTAAGGATCAAATTGCGGTTAACGCTCTTGGAGCTTATGTAATAAGTCTTGTAGACGATGGAACATATGAGTTTACATTGCCTAATGACTATGAGCCTGCGGTAGAGGCTGTGCATGTTGATAACGGTATATTCACTGAGACAAGTGCTGTTGATGCTTCTTCTCAAGCAAGTGGCCTTGTTTCCCCTACGCCTAGTATTTCTGCTCCTGGCCAGACTCCAGTGTCTAATGGATTAGTCTGGGCGTTGGCTGGCGCTGGTGGGCTTGCTCTACTAATACTATTTGCTGCTCTTATTGTGTATCTGGTTCGTCTTGGAAAGAATGCCAAGGAACCAAATGAGAAGAATAAGAGTAACGAGAAGAATAAGAAGAACGAGACGGATGATAGCGAGAATAGCGAAGAGTAATCTGAAACTAATAATAATATAAAAACTAGAACCGCCGAGATAGACTTCATTGAGTATCTTGGCGGTTTTGTTTTACAGAACACTGCCGCTACCTATATAATATTTTTGATTGTAATGGTCATTCTTACAAAAATATGCAAGAATTATACGAGATGAGGTAATCGCATTGAGAAAGAAACGTGTAAAAAACGGAATACTGCGAGGAGTCATTACTGCGCTTGCTATTGTTCTTCAAATTGGATGGATTGTCTTTGCGGCGTACTATCTTGAAGGAAGAGTGGGATTGATTTCTGTAGTCGCTGGTGTGGTAGCTGTTGTAGCTGCTCTATATATGTTTGGAAGAAACTCAAATTCTGCTTATAAACTGCCTTGGCTTTTCTTGATATTGGCATTCCCTATTTTTGGCGTTATTTTGTATTTTGCGACGGGTCACTCAGCTTTTTCGAGAAGGAGAATATCAAAGTACAAGTCTGAAGCTAGACGCATGCAGGATAAACTTTTTTCTAATCGTGGCGCATTAGAGCGCTCAAGAAATTTTGGTATTCAAAAGAGCATTCTTAACCAATATAAATACGTTGAACATCATGGGCAATACCCACTTTATGATGATAGCGATATTGATTATTTTCCTGACTCGGCTATAGCGTTAGAGAGCATGATTGAGGACATGAATCATGCAAAGCAATTTATTATGCTTGAGTATCACGCAATAGAAGTGTCGGAGGCGTTCAGACGAGTAGAAGAGGTCTTGGCTAGAAAGGCATCTGAGGGCGTTGAAGTACGTATTATTTACGATGACGTAGGTTCTATTGGTTTCATAGACATTGATTTTGTTCAGCGAATGAAGAAGAACGGAATCGAATGCCGAGTATTTAACCCGATGAGACCATTTATTAATGGTTTTATTAATAACAGAGATCATAGAAAGATTACTGTAATAGATGGCTGTATAGGATATACTGGCGGCTTTAATCTGGCTGATGAGTATTTTAATCTTGTCTCGCCCTATGGGTATTGGAAGGATTCGGCTGTTCGAATTGAGGGTAGAGCAGTTGAGACTTTGTCAGCTCTATTTATTGAGATGTGGAATGGCATAGCTAAGAGTACTGACGATATTGAACGTTTTTTCTTGCCTAGAACCAGAGTAGACTGCAAAAAGTCACAATCGGAAGGACTCGTACAGCCTTATGGCGATAGTCCGTTGGATAAGGAATATGTTGCAGAGAATATCTACATCAATATGATAAACGCCGCAGAAGATTATGTTTGGTTCTCAACGCCATACCTAATTATCGATGACGAGATGAAGAGAGCTTTGAGTCTAGCAGCTGCTAAGGGTGTTGATGTAAGAATCATCATTCCTTCAATTCCGGACAAGAAACTTGTTTACAAGGTAACGAATTCTTATGCATCGAGCCTATCTATCTTGGATATTAAGATTTATAAGTATAAGCCAGGTTTTAACCATTCAAAGCTGTGTTTAACTGATGATAAGATTGCTTGCTGTGGAACGGTGAATTTAGATTATAGGAGTCTATTCTTGCATTTTGAGAATGGCGTTCTTTTCTCTCAGAAGGAAGCAATTCATAAGGTCAAGAACGACATGGAAGAGATGTTTAAGGTGTCTGAGAATGTTTCCGATGAGTATAGGCTTAATTCCACAAGACGAAATCGCTTGCTTGATTCAATACTTCGTTTGATGGCTCCATTATTGTGAGATAAGAATAGTAACAAAACAGTATCCAGTATTATCTGGACTCACAACGATACTGCTTAAATCGCTCAAATACTCATTTGGTATTTCTACATCGTCTAATGGCATCCTAGCTACTAGGTAGCTGCCTACATCATAGTAAACTCCAATTGAAAAGGATTCGATATACTCTTCTAGAGTGTAATTGTTGTCCATAATTACTTGAGAGTGCGGAAACCCAACAAATCTAATGTGCCATGGTTCATATGCATATCCAGTGATTTCCTTGCCCCAGCGAGGATATCTAATAATAAAACCATAGTCGCCGCAATTGCTGTTAACGAATTGGCCAGCCTCACTATCTATGAAACCCATACCAGCGTAGTACATAACATAGACATCCAAAGCTAATCCGGTTTCATGCTCGCTTCTGCCAGGGACTGACGCAATTTCTGGACCTAACTCATCATAAAGCTCTTGTTGATGCTCTCTCGTTCTGTAGCTACTGGACACAAAGAGGTTGTCGTTACAATTATTAGTAACTGCTTGAGAAAGTTGAGCGTAGCCTTCCTGAATAGCATCATTCATAATTACATCAGTGTCATCGTATTCAGAGATTTGTGCGCTGAAGTTGCCTGGTATCGAGTAATCGTCATTAATTAGCATAAGAGATTGATTGACATTGACTTCGACGGATTCACCATTAATGTCTAATAACTCCAAGCTCTCAACATCAAGTGAGAAACTGCACGTATCCGAAGTTGACACTTGTCTCTTCCAAAATGGGAGAGTAAGGCGAATGTAGTCCTTTTCGAAAAGAAAATACAACCCACAACAACAAGTTGCCACAAGTAGCAAAGCTACCGTGGCGACTATTATCGATTTGAGTTTCTTTTTATCCAAGAGTAATTACCAATTCTTTGCTATTAAAGTTGATGACTGTGCCCTTAGCGTTAATCTCAGGCATCGACTCTGATACACTTACAACGTTCTTCAAACCAGAAAGCACAATTTTTTTGTCAGAACCAAAACCATCTGTTCTGACAGTAATTACCTTACCCTTCTTCAAAATGTTGATAACGCCTGACTTCGTTGCATCGTAGGAGTAAATCTCAATAGCACTTACAAGATTATCAACTAACTCGAAAGCAGTAAAAGTAATATGGTTCAAGTCGTCATCGTTTGTCGTTCCATCTGAATGAGTCGTAGCAATAATTGAATTAGGCCTTACGAATACAGGTATACTTCCCTTAGGAACCTTGACATTCTTGAAGCAGGGTCCAACAGTAATTTCCCCCGACATAAGACTTGTCCATCTTCCAGCAGGTAAGTAGAATACCACTTCGCCATTCTCTGAAAGAACTGGAGCCACCATAATGCTTGGTCCAAGCATGTATTGTCTATCAATCGAATAGACAGCCGGATCGTTAGGGAACTCAAAGGACAATGGCCTCATCATTGGATATCCAAGAGAAGTTGCTTCAGCTGCGCAAGCATAAAGATAAGGGAACATGCCTTCGCGAACGCCTGAAAGCATCTTAAAGGTCTCATAAGTGTCGCTAGGAAAATCAAGAGGGCGGCAAGCATCAAGCTTCGCATTTAATCTAAAGTGCGAAGAGAATAACGCGAATTCAATCCACCTAGAATACAAATTGTCATCTATTGAAGGGTCACATATCGGAACGTCTATATTGCAACATGAGAATCCGCTCATACCAAAGGAAAGAGCATTACGAATAGAAGCTGCCATCGAGCTATACGTAGAAAGCAAAGCACTACAATTCTGAAGAGGGTAAGCCTGACTTCCAGCGGACGCGCAATTGGAAATAAGCATCGCATTGTTAAGACCCTTTGCTCGTGAAGTAGCATCATAGATAGTCTCGTTGAAGATTTTTGCGTAACCATTATTAACATCCTCAGGGAGCATACCATTATAGAACTTGATATCTATGTCTCCAAACTCGAATAAGCCATACCTAAAGTCACCCTCGAAAAAATCCACACCCAGCTTCAGCAGATTATCAAGCCTTAATTGAAACCAAGACTTCGCTGCAATATGAGTAAAGTCCAGAATTGCTGTACCAGGAAACTCGCAATCGCGCATGTAGATATTGCCATCTGAATAGCATATCAAGTAGTTACAGTCATAGCACTCTTGGTATTCTGAAGAAGCCTCGGATATATATGGGTTTACGCCAAGCCCTAATCGTATACCTCTATCGTGGAGCATGCGAGACAAAGCGCCTGGATCCGGGAAACGACTCTTATCGAACTGGAAGCCTGTCTTATCCTTAGGATTTAACCATGAGGAACCAAGATAAAGCTCTGAGAAGTTGAATCCCGCTTCGTTCATCTTGTCAACTGCCTCAATAATCTTTTTATCAGTAAGAGTGAAGTCGTCATCTAAAGCGAGTGACGTGCCTAGACTCCAATGAGGGATAAGAGGACATCTGCCTGCCACCATAGTATACGCAGTAAGAATTTGCTTCATACTATCTCCTGCGAAAAAGATATACTCCAGCTCTTCCTCAGGAACATTAAAGGATACGCAAGAATTAAGTTCACGTCCAAAGGAGAATTCCGCTATCTCAGTTGTATTAACGAACACGCCATAGTTCTTGGAGGATACATAGAAAGGTGTGCTATTACAATGCGTAATGCCTTTAGTTTTGTTACTTCTGTTATTGACTGAAACAGACTTACCATTAAGAAGAATAGCTGAACCATCAGCGCCTAAACCATAGAAATACTCATCAGGAGCAATATCGAGAGCGTCGCCAGTAAATCCAGAGTTCTCGCTTACTGTATATCTCTTAGCTACACCAGAACAAGTCGTGTAACTGGCACCACCTGCTCCATTAGAGGCCGTAATTCTTTCGCCTCTATAATAGAAGCCGATACTCCAAGCCCCTGACTTAGAAATGTGGGCTTCTAGCATGTTATTACGGAAAATAATCTCGTCTTCGTTCTCCTCAATCTGGGGTACTATTGCTGACTTTGCTTGAATTGCAAGAGGAGGTGCACTCTTTTTTGATTTGTGGTTAGTAATTCTAACCTTAATTGAGCAATCATTGACTGTGCTTAATGCTACTATCATTCGTCCAGGAACAGAGGACTTTGATATTTTGTTATTAGATAGATTCTTGTTGTAGGTACAAACGGATGTGTGAATATATAAAGTGTTGTCAATAAACTCAACATTCTCGATTACATCCGGATTCTTTGTTAGCGCGCTACTGTAAGAAGCGCTATGTTCTCTTTGACTCATCTTAACCTCCAAAAGAAAAAAATACTATTAGTTTGCACAAAATATATTATATCGTATATAAATATTTTGTGAAAAAGAAAATAAAAAAAGAGATACTTTTTCTATATGAGTACAAATGTTATAATCCAAAAAAGAGTCGGGAGAGCAAAATGTCTAAGAGAAGCTTCATTAGATACGTGCGTAAGGTTGATACTGATCCACAAACAGTTTTCTTCGAAGATAGTGTGGTTACAGGGATAGTGCCTGAACTTAAAGAACGTGGAACAAGAAGAATATTAGTAATTTGTGCACTCAACACCAGGAAATTTAGATACTTTGAGGATATGGTTGATTCTTTTATCGAGCAAGGCTTCAGAGTATTTGCATACAAAAGAAATGATGAAGTATTGTCGGACAAAGATATTGAAGGCGCGCTCAAGATTTACAAAGAATACAATTGCGATAGTATTGTTTCAGTTGGAGGAACAGCTGAGATTGATTGTGCGAAGCTAGTTGCTGCATTGGCGGCGAATCGCGATAAGAATTTATATTCGATTACAGGTACTGATAAACTTAGTAGTGACATTCGAGTTTTGTGTTGCATCGTGACGGATAATAGCCCTTCCGGTGCAACGGCGAGTGCTGAATACTATAGCAATGAAACGAGCAAGTGGGAGACAGTGTTAAGCCCATATCTTGTCCCACACATAGTAGCTTTTGACCCGGAGTTTTCATCAAGAATTCCTATTGATATAGCAGTTTCTACTGCAATGACTTCGCTTTGTATGGCGATTGAGGCATATTTAAGCCCAATAGCGCAGTTTTTCCCAGAATACCGCGCGAATGCGATGATAGCGATTATGAAGATTTTCGGGACGCTAGATAAGCTATATAAGAAACCTTCGGACACATATCTTCGTAAGCAAGTCGCTGCGGGCGGTTTTTACTCTGGTCTTTCGACGAGAAAGTCTGGATACGGATATGCGCACATAATTATGCATTGCTTGCAATCTAGATATAGCGTGCCGCACGGAACAGGTATGTGCCGAATTCTTACTTTGATTTTGAAGGCTACTCTTGAGCGGAATAGAGACGATCTCGCTATGCTTTCGCGTGACTCGCACTTTTGTACAATGAGTATCGATGCAACTTCCGCCGCCCAGTCTTTTATAGAGAGTATTACGAGACTTTATCAGCGCGTGGAGTGTGCCGATGTTATTCCTCCAATTAAAGAGAGCGAAATAGACGGAATTGTAGCTGACGTTGAGAAGGAGGCGCTGGTGTTTGGTCTTAGGAAAACTTTAGACTCAGATACGCTACGAAGCATAATTAATATTCTTTCTTGTCAGCCATAAGGTGAGGCGATGAGCAGTATTTATCTTAGCAGAATTCCAGATTATTGTAAGACGATAATGGATTTAATTAACCAACGTGGGTTTGAAGCTTATGTGGTTGGTGGTGCTGTGCGCGATATGGTAATGGGCTTTGAGCCACAAGACTTTGATATAGCAACGTCAGCGAACCCTAAAGAAGTTGTTGAGATACTTAATTGTGAAGGAATAAGCAACTCTGATGACTATTCAAGGCATGGGACAATAATTGCGTGTATCGATAGCAATCAAGTGGAGATTACATCATATAGAATCGATGGTAAATATAGTGATGTACGAAGGCCCGACGAGGTTCTTTTTTCGAGAAACATCGAAGATGATTGTTCTAGACGCGACTTTACAATGAATTCCTTATATTTAGACAGTAATGGCATAATAGTGGATCACTTTGGTGGTGTTGAGGATATTTCTAATAAGATAATTAGATGTGTTGGGGACTCTAGGCTAAGATTTGAGGAAGATGCGCTGAGAATTCTTCGAGGACTTAGATTCGAAGCAAGGCTGGGATTCAGTATAGACCCAGAAACTAAGGCAGGAATGCTTCAAAATTTGATGGGGCTTACCAAGATTTCTAAGGAGAGAATAGCTGAAGAATTTACAAAAATAATAACTGGGAAATTTGCTTCAAAGGTAATAAGAGAGAATGTTGATATTCTAGCGATAGTATTACCTGAGCTTAAGGATGCAGAGGGCTTTGATCAAAAGACGAAATACCACGATAGTGATTGCTTAGAGCATACTTTGAGAACTATAGACAATATTCCTTTGAATGAATTCGGGAAAAGAGAGGTTGAGCTTTCTTATGCGGCTTTGTTTCACGACATATGTAAGCCACAGGTTTTTACTGTAGATAGCGAAGGTGTTGGGCATATGAAGGGTCATCCGCGAAGAAGTGCGGAACTGTTTGCTTCTTGGGCAAAAGAGCATAAGCTTTCTAAGAAGATGACGAGCAGTATTGAGACTCTCATTAGATATCACGATACATTCAACGATACGGATCAGGTAGCAATTAGCCGTATGATGGCGGAGATTCCTAACATTCTTTTCGATAAATTGGAAATTTTGCAAGAGGCTGACATTCTAGCGCACGCTAATTACGGCCTCGATAGGCTTCAAAAGCTAAGGAATCAACAAGAAATACGTCAAAATATCATTAGTAAGAACATTTGTGTTTCGATAAAGCAGCTTGCAATAAGTGGTGACGATATGATCAAACTTGGATATAGTGGCAAGCAAATAAGAGAAAAACTTGAATTCGCCTTAGAGGCAGTAATAACGGGAAAAGCGAACAATTCCAAAGAGGAATTGTTGTCAATTTTGACAAGAGAGAGCTTGAATTAACACTTTAGTAAATCTTTCTTATTACCAAAGTCATAATATTCCTTTTATGTTGATAATTGCACTAATCTTTGTTGCTATTATTATCTTAAGAGTTAGCAACGCATAGGGATGTTTAGAGGTGATAGAAGATGAAACAGGGAAGAGAAAGAAAACAGAATAGAAGCAAAAGTGGCTTCACTCTTCTTGAGATTATAGTTGTAGTGGCTATGATTGTCGTTATCGGATCTGCTGCCACAATAACCGTTGGATACTATATTAAGAGATCAAGAGAAGCCAGCGAGATAATGAGATTACGTAACGAAGAGTTGCATAAGATTCTTGAAGAGAGTGAGGGCAGCGATATTTATTTAGCTCGCAATACTTTGCCAAGTGGTTGATATTCTATTAAATTGATTACCTGTATCTAACAATACCCCGGCAAGAATGTGAAGTAGTTATCACAATTGCCGGGTTTTATATTGCTCAAAATAGGCAACTAAGTGATATTTCTCACGACGCGGAACGTTTCTTTGGCGCATGTTTCCATTCTGTTCACATATGCTTCACAAAATGTGGCACAAATGTGAACGCAAAATGTAGAAATGTGAAAAACGCCTTGATATAATTCAATCATAAACAACGAGCAACGCACGAAACACGATAGGTACGAAATAGATTGGAGTTGAGTTTAATGAAAAAGATGACAAATAGAAAAGGTTTTACCCTTTTGGAAGTAGTAGTTGTTGTCGCTATTATAACTATTCTTGCTTCAGCTACTTATATATCAGTAACTAACTATGTAAAACATGCAAATGAACAAGCTCAGATAGCAGCACTTCGCGGATCCGAACAGGATAGAGCAAGAAGAAGTGTTCAAGCGATTTTAGGAAATATCAACGCACCTGCAGAGAATAACTCTGGCGGAGACGGTGGATCAAATCCTAATCCTCCTGTACCAATTACTCCTGATCAACCTGCTGAGCCAGCAACTCCTGCAGACCCGGGAAGTCCAGGAGAACCCGCTACACCAGCTGATCCTGCAACCCCCGCAAATCCTACTGCTACACCAGATCCTACTTCAGCACCTACTTCAGCACCTACTTCAGTACCGACTTCAGTACCGACTTCGGCACCTACACCAACTGTTGAGGAGCCGTCGGACGGATATGATTTTGATCCATCAATTGGCAGACCAAGCACAGGGCGTTTGGTTACTAATGACGGTGGTACAACAAATGCAGCTGGCGCATCATCAAGCGCATGGGGCAACATTATTTGGGGAACAAGTAATACAACCGGTGGTGGCGGAGTAGCCTTTGAATCAGGCGCAAGATCCTTTGTAGTTTACTTTACGGAAGATGTAGATATCACAGGTTCTACAATGACGATGGAGCAAATTGGAGAAAATGCATACAGAGTAACGTCTTCACACGGAAAGATCTGGTATTGGGGAGTATCTTATACTTCTACAGATGGTACATTACTCGACTCGTCTGATATAGTCGTTGTCGAATATACTAGATAATTAACTCAACTAATTCCGTTTCGTGCATACACATATCGATCAGGGGTTCGCAAGGCCCCTTTTCGATGTTCAGAAATACTACAATCAAAAGAACACAACACCCAACTAATAACGTTGAGAAATCCAATAATTAAGAAAGCGCATTAGGATTAGAATTAAGTTTGCGTTCTGCTTCAAGCAAGTCTTTCGCTGCTTGAGAAGAAGGACTAGCAAAGACCTCGCTTAACTGTCCACTTTCTACTATAGTTCCAGAATCCATAACCATAACGCGAGAGGCAACCTTAGAGACAATGTGGAGATTGTGCGATATAAGAAGAATTGCCGTATTATACTTGTGATTAATGGAGGATAGAAGGCTTAGCACATTTGCCGCAGAACTAGCATCAAGAGATGAGAAGGGCTCGTCGGCAATAATTAGCTTTGGCTTGAGAATAAGGCACATCGCAATTGCGACACGCTGACGCTGGCCACCTGAAAGTTGATGAGGGTATCTTAATAGATATGAAGGCTTAAGATTTACCTCTTTCATAGTTGCTATTAGAAGCTCTCGTGTCTCAAGTTTGGAGAGCTTGATTTTCTTAGCCTTTAAGGGCTCCAGCAAATGCCATAGAATGTTGTGCGAAGGGTTAAGGCAAGAAGCAGGATCTTGAAATACGACGCCTATAATCACATCATTTAGCAACATAGTGCCCGCAGTAGGAGTTAGCAATCCGCATATAGTTTTGGCTAGAGTAGTTTTGCCACAACCACTTCCACCAATAACTCCAAGGACTTCTTTAGGGTACATTTTAAAAGAAATATCATGAATGACATTAGCATGCTTTTGTCTCGAAAATAGACGTCCATCATAGCCGCTGCTCATATTACTCACTTCAAGAAGAGGGGTTTCTGAGTAGTTTGGCTTTAGAAAAAAGTCATTCGACAAAACGTTATCAAGACGCGATTTTCTAAGAAGGCTAAGAGTGTATGGTGTTTGAGGAGAACGAAGAACTCTTGAGGTAATACCTTTCTCAATGATGGCACCATCCTTCATAACAGCTACATAGTCGCAAAAGCAGCCAACAACATTTAGGTCGTGAGAAATAAAAAGCATAGTTATGCCCATGCTTATAGACATACTACGAAGAAGTTCAAGAATAGATATTGTAGTAACTGTATCTAATGCAGAGGTGGGCTCATCACAAATCAGAAGCGAAGGCTTAAGAAGAGCTGCGCCAGCAATAAGAATTCGTTGCCTTTGACCGCCAGAAAGCTGATGGGGGTAGCGATTAAGAATAGCATCAGGATTCTTAAATCCTACGACTTTTAGCATCTCCATAATCTTCGAGCGAATCTCGTTCTTGTCTTTTACTCCATGGGAAATCAACACCTCGCCAAGAGCCGCTTCAATTCTCATGAGAGGGTCTAAAGCAGACATAGGTTCTTGAAAAATCACACCTATCTTATCACCTAGAAGCAGGCGTCTCGAATGAGGATCCATACTTAACAAGCTCTGGCCGTTAAACAATATATCGCCACCTTGAATGGAGGCCTCTTTTGGCAATAGAGATGCTATCGACATAGCGGTCATAGTCTTGCCACACCCTGAATTGCCTGTAACTCCAAAAATACTTCCACGTTTGATGGACAAGTTGAGCTTATTGAGTACAGGTTTCATTCCTTCGGTTTTAGAAGGAAAGCAAAGGCTGAAGTCCTTGATCTCAATTATGTTAACGCTTTTTGAAGAAGACTTATTCAATGGTGCCTCCTCTCGAGGTACGAATTCGAACGCCCTCAGAAATGAAGTACAAGCCTAAAATATAGAGAATTAGCATAAATGCTGGAAAAACAATCAACCAAGGTGAAGTAGTCACGTAACTTTGGGCATCGGAAAGCATTTTGCCATAGGAAGCAGCAGGAGGCTGTACTCCAAGGCCAAGAAAGCTCATTGCCGATTCAAAAAGTGTCATATTTGCTAGTCCTATTACTACAGCAGGGATAAGTGCAGTTAACAAGTTTGGAAGAATATGTACCACCATTATTCGAAAAGGGTTGACCTTTAATATCTTGGCGTGAAGGATGTACTCTCGATTACTGATAGCGATTGTACCAGTACGTAGGACTCTCGCAAAAGAAGGAGAAAAAACAATACCTAGAGCAAAAACGACATTCAACATAGAAGAACCAAAGACAGCAACTGCTACAAGAGCAAGAAGAATGCCTGGGAAGCACATAATGCTATTAGATAGTAGCATTATCGCCTTATCATAGATTCCTCCCCAATATCCAGCCGTTAGGCCCATTAGCATACCAAGAACTAAAGCAATAGCAATACCGGCAAAAGAAACAAATATGGTGTACTTTGAAGCAGACATGATTCTGCTTAGTACATCTCTTCCTAGATGATCAGTCCCAAACAAGTGCTCGAAAGAAGGTGCCTTGAGTATATTGGAAGCATCAGTCATATTAGGATTATATGGCGTATAAAAAACACTTATTAAGAAAACAAGGAAAACAAATCCGAGCATACAAGCGCCTACTACGAAGCTAATTCTTCCTAGATCAGATGTAAGCTTAACGTTTACCTTACTTGTGCTTAATTTTGCTTTTCTATCGGCCATTGCTTCTCCTCATTACTTAATCATTTAAGCCGCATACGTGGGTCAACTAGATTGTTAAGGATATCCGCTACAAAATATATGATTACCGTAGCAAGAGCAAGATAAAAGACCATTCCGGATAAAAGCGGAAAGTCTCTTCGTGATATTCCCATTAGTAGCAAACGTCCAAGACCAGGCAAATTAAACACTTGCTCAACAATAAGACTGCCTCCAATAATGTCGGATAACACTATTGATACAACAGTAATTGCAGAAACGTTTGTATTTGGCAATACGTGACGAATTAGAATCGAAAAATCGCTTAAGCCATGCGCCTTCGAAGTCTTAATATAATCCGAAGCTTTTTCGGTGATAATTGAAGAACGAAGGAACTTAAATATCATGGCAATCTTTGGGATAGCTATGCAGACTGATGGTAATAGCAAGCTATTTAGATATCCTCCGAAGTTGTCTGTTGGTGCGTAGTATTGTCCTACAGCAAAATAACCAAAAAGATTACTAAATAATAGAATCAATAATAGCGACAGAACGAAAGGAGGAATTGCAAAAGCTATATGACCAATAATCGAGAAGACCTGGTCGGCCAGATGAAAAGGTTTACGAGAACTTAAAATTGCCATTGGATAAGACACACCAATGACAATAATAAGAGCTAATGCACACATGCCAAGAGTAACTGGTAGCCTCTGAGCTATAAGTGAAGAAACGGGTACATTAAAAGCGGTTGACTGGCCAAGATTACCTGAAAAGGTTCCAGCAAGCCAATTAAGATATTGCTCAACCATCGGCTTATCAAGCCCCAATTCTTGGCGAAGAGAATCAATTTGCTCTGGAGTTGCTTCAGGTCCTAGAATGACTGAAGCTGTGTCACCAGGTAATATAGAGAATGCAGCGAAAGTGAAAAATGATACTACTAGTAAAGTCAAAATAAACTCAACTGCTTTCGTTAGTATAAATTTCAAATTTTCGCGCATAGAAAGCCACCTTTAATGAACCGTCTTCCACATAGTTACTATTCTATTCTATCAGTTGCTTGCAATGTAGCGAACAGTAGACATATCTTGAACGTACATAGGATAAACTTGATAACCCTCAAGCTCGCTAGAAACCGCTACAACCTCTAATGGATCTTGTATATAGCAGGAAGCATTATCAGCTACTAGTATAGCAAGAAGTTCGTGATACATTTCATTTCGCTCGTTAATGTCAGTCGTTAATGGAATCTGAGCAATAATCTCATCGTATTCAGGGTTGGAATAATTTATGAAGTTGCCTGAGTTACTTGTTTCATAACGAGACATTACATCATAAGCAGAATAATTACTTGTTAAGAAAATAACCGTAGCCTCATAGTTACGACCAGCGTAAACGTCAGAAAGCCATGTACTCCAATCAGTTTGCTCAATTGTTGCATTAATTCCAATGCTTGAGAGTTGGTCAACTAAAGCAACAGTAGTATCTACCGATACAAGATATTCACTAGGAATAGTAATTGTTACATCAAAACCATCCCCATATCCTGCTTCTTCCATCAACTCGTTTGCGTAATCAATGTCCTGACTGTATGTTCCGTCAATAGAAGTATCATAAGCGTCGCCCATAGCTGGACTCATTGCAGTTGTCAGTGGAACACCGGCGCCATCTACGGATAATTGAATCAAAGCATCACGGTCAATCGCATAGTTTATCGCTTCTCTAACTAGCGGATTACTAAATGGCTCAAAAGTCGAATTCAAGGCAAAAATTTGAACCATGTTGGATGGGCAAGTTAGAATGTTGAAGGATTCAGTTGGGAGCAGCTCTGCCTTATCCATAGTATAGTGAGGGAAAATATCGATATATCCGTTTCTAATCTCGGTATCTCCCGAATTCATATCAGCTAGAATCTTGAATACTACGCTGTCTAGGTAAGGAAGGCTTTCCTGCCAATAATTGTCGTTACGCTTCAAAGTAACACTAACTCCAACAGTATAGTTATCAAATACGAAAGGTCCCGTTCCAATTGGAGTGCTTCCAATATCCTCTACGCTTGCGGGAATTATTGCCGTCGTGAAATACGTTAAAATTTCACTATTTGACTGGTCCAAAGTAATTACAAGCTTGCCATCGCGCTCAAATACATCCGTCACGCAATCTAGCTCAGCAACAAGTGCCGTGTCGCCCTCATTTAGAAGACCAGTGGCTCTTTTATATGAATAAATAACGTCAGCCATAGTCATTTTCTGGTCGTTATGGAACTTAACGTTGTCGCGAATTGTAAATACATATTCAGTCGCTTCCTCATTAACTGTATAATCAGTTGCTAGGCAAGGCTGAAGAGTGCCAGTTGAGTCGTATTTAAATAGGCCCTCGAAAATATTGAACAATATCTCCTCGTCTCCTGCAGCAACAACCATATGTGGATCGAAAGACTTTGGTTCTTGAGTAATTCCTACAGTGACGGAACCACCATAGCCGTTCTTATCTACTCCGTTCTTGTCCTTACCGCCGTTACAAGCGACCAGAGACAAGCCCAAAGAAGCGATTAATAATACCGAAGTAAATCTCTTAAAAAACTTTCTCAATTGCGTTCATCCTCTCATCCTTTATTATATTAATATATTAACAGACACTATACATAGAAAAGTCAGAATTGTCCATTTAAAAAGGGTTATTATTCTTTTCGAAAAGGGGCGTATTATTTTTATTAAATTGTGCTATATAATAATGAAAACATGACAATCTAGTGTATAATTAGCGTACATTCCACGTCATGTGGCGAAATGAAAATCGATTGGAGCATAGTATATGAAGAAGTGTCCAGTATGCGGAGTAATGATGGGTGATAATGTTGCTCGTTGCTCAATGTGTAAGTACGATTTCCAAAAGGCTTCATCAGGGGAAGTTGATCAGGCAGTTAAAGAGGCGCAGTCTACACTTTCAAAGAAGGAAGAAGAAGCTATTGCAAGATCAGCTGAGAAGAAGTCTGAAGAAGAGAAGCATCTTGCTGAGATTAAGCAAAAGATTACGCGAGAAATAGATACCCTTAAGGCTCAATTCGAATCTGAGAAGTTAAGATTAGATGCTGAATATGCACAACTCCAGAGGACAGCGATAGATGAGAAACTTAAGTTGGAGGCTGAGCTTACTGAGAAGAGAAATGAACTTGATGATGTCAGAAACTACATTGTTACGGCAAAGAAGGACATAGAGAAATATAGAGAAGAAGGTCACATCGCTGCTTTGAAGGAGCACGATGAGATGATAGACTTAGCTAAGAAGGAACAACAGAGAATAATGGTTGAAGCTCAGCAGCAGACTGAGGAATTAGCTCGTCGTGTTGAAATAGAGTACAACGAAGCTATGAAGAAGAGAGACGACATTCTTACGGAGGCTAAGGAACTTCAGGAATTTGTTGATAAGTCGGATAAGATTATGGCTGAGAAAGCCAAGGAAACCGAAGAACTTGAAGCACGAATTAAGAAACTGCAAGAAGATTTTGAAGCAGAGAAGATTCGTATAGAAGAAGAGTCTAAGAAGGTTAGTCTTGAGCAAGCGAGTGAGGCTGTTCGTATTAAGGAACAAGCAGATGCTGAGCGTCGTGCTATCGATGCTGAGAAGAAGGAAATTATTGCTGATATAGAGAAGAGAAGAGCAGATGCTCAAGTTGAGCTAGATGGTCTTGTTTCTCAAGCGAAGCAAGTTATTGAGCAAGCAGAAGAAGCTACAAAGCAACGCGATGAAATGAATAAGATCATCGAAGAGGCGAGAGCGCTCGAGATTAAGAAGGGTGAATACGAGAAGCAGATTACTGAGTATGAGGCACAGGCTACAACTTGGACAGCACAGATTGATTCTCTCAAGAACAAGTACGATGAAGCACAGAGAATAATTGCTGATTCTAAGACTGCGACTGTTACGGCTCAGGCTATTGCTCAAGAGATTATTTTAGATGCAGAGAAGAAGTCGGTATTCCTCAAGGAAGTTGCATTGAGCGAGAGTGATAAGGGACGAATGCTCAAACAAATTGAAGAGAAGGAGCAGCAGATTAAGGATATGGAGAAACAAAAGGATGAACTTGTTGCAAAGATAACTCAGATGGAAGAAGCTATCGCTGATCTTAACAAGAAAATCAAAGAAGCAGCTACAGCAGTTTCTATAGCAGATTCCGGTAATAAGGAATATGTTGTTGAGGTGGTTAAGCACAATAGTAATGGTGAGGTAGATAGCGAAGGCATCAACCATGTGCTTCAGAGCCGTTCGAATGATGGTTGGAAGTTATCATTTATTCTTAATGATGAAGGCGGAAAGCTTCAAGCGGCGCTTGGATCATCGGAGTCAAATTCCTTGTCAGTTGGCGCATATTCTTCAAAAGAAGACAGAGTGGTGTTGATTTTCGAGCGTGCTAAGAAGAAGTAAAAAGAAGTAAAAATAAAATTAAATATCTAATGGTGCGATCACCTCGTGGGTCGCACCTTTTTTATTTGAAAAATTTAGAGTCCTCGCAAGCTATCTCACTAGATAAGTAATCAATTTTTCGTGCGGTTGCATTGCACAAAAAATACCGCATTTTATTTGCCATTTTTGTGGAATTGTACAAGCAAAACCTATATAATGGACGTATTATTGCTTAAGGAGGAAGGACTATGGAAAACTATTCCGCAGACAAGATACGTAACATCACTTTGCTTGGGCATGCCGGCTCCGGTAAGACAGCTCTAGCTGAGGCGATGCTTTACTGTACTAAGGCAATCGATAGACTAGGACGTGCCGGGGACGGCAACACTACTATGGATTTCGACCCTGAGGAAATCAGAAGAAAGATTTCCATTAATGCGACAGTGGCTTCTTGTGAATACAAGGGAAGCAAGATCAATATTATTGACACACCTGGTGATTTTGATTTTCTAGGCGAAGAAATGTCCGGAATCAGAATAGCGGACAGCGGCATTGTAATGATTTCTGCTAAAGGTGGTACATCTGTAGGTTCAGAGAAGGCTATTCGTTTATTGAAAAAGAGGGATGTTCCTTTCTTGTTCTTTATCAACAGAATGGATGAACCAAATGCAGATTTTGAAGGCGTTGTTTCTCGTATGCAAGAACGTTACGGACCAAGTGTTATTCCACTATCACTTCCTATGATGAGTGGTGGCGAGATGACTGGTATCGTTGACGTTATGAATAAGAAAGCTTTCTCAATCGATGCTAAGACTGGTGCATTGAGCGAGATTCCTCTACCTGAGGAATATATAGATAGAATTGAAGAGTTGCAAAACTCTGTTAACGAAGTTGTTGCTGAAGCTGATGACAAGCTAATGGAGAAGTTTTTCGCAGGCGAGGCATTCACAGAGGATGAGTTCAGACACGGCGTTCATGCTGGATTCAGAGATGGTAAACTACACCCAATTTATTGCGGTTCTGCGTATAAGAATTGGGGCGTTGACTTCCTGTTGAATTGTATCTCAAAGGATACGCCTCCTGCTGGTAAGAAGCCTGCAATTATGGGCACTCTTCCAGATGGCTCTGAGCAAGAGGTTAAGTGCTCGGTTGACGAGCCGCTTGCTGCTTTTGTATTTAAGACTATTGCGGATCCTTTCGTTGGACGAATCAGTATTTTTAAGGTAAACGCAGGTGTTATCAAGAATAACATGACGGTTTACAATGCGAGCAAGGATAAGGAAGAGCGTATTGGTGGATTGTTCTATCTTGTTGGTAAGAAGCAAATTCCTACGGAATCTGTATCTGCTGGTGACATTGGAGCTACAGCTAAGCTAGTTTATACAACTACAAACGATACATTGTGTGATCGTAAGAGAGTTATTGAGATGCCAAAGATTAGCTTCCCAGCACCTTGCCTATCAATGAGTGTTAAGCCTTTAAAGAAGGGTGATGAGGACAAGATAATTTCCGGCTTAGTTAAGCTACAGGACGAGGATCCTTGCTTTACAGTAGAGACCAATCCTGAGACAAAAGAAATGGTTATTTCTGGTGTGGGCGAACAGCAAATTAAGGTTCTAGCTAGTAAGCTTAAGGCGAAGTACAACGTAGATGCTGCTCTAGCTGAGCCAAGAGTACCTTATAGAGAAGCTATACGTAAGAAGGTTAAGGTTCAAGGTAAGCATAAGAAGCAGTCAGGTGGACACGGACAATACGGAGATGTTTGGATTGAATTTGAGCCAATTGAATCCGAGGATTTGGTTTTCGAGGAGAAGGTATTCGGAGGTTCTGTTCCTAAGAACTTCTTCCCAGCTGTAGAGAAGGGCTTGCAAGAGTCTGTTAAGAAGGGAATTCTGGCTGGATATCCAGTAGTTAACATGAAGGCTACTTTGGTAGATGGTTCTTACCATGATGTTGACTCATCGGAAATGGCATTCAAGATTGCGGCTAGCTTGGCATTTAAGGCGGGAATGGAGCTTGCTAATCCTGTACTTCTTGAGCCTATCAGCAAGGTGTCTGTTCATATCCCTGAGGACAAGCAAGGCGATATCATGGGTGACATGAATAAGCGCCGTGGAAGAATAATGGGTATTGATTCAGATGAAGATGGATCAGTTGTAGAATCTGAGGTTCCTACAGCTGAGATGGGATCTTACGCAACAGATCTTAAGTCTATGACTCAAGGACGAGGCTGGTTTACGATGGAACATGTTCGTTACGAGGCAGCTCCACCTGAGGTCGCAGAGAAGGTTATCGCTCTAAGCAAAAAAGAAGAAGAGTAATACTTACAAAGATTAAATAGTGTAATAAGGACTAGTTTTAACATTCGTGTTAGGGCTAGTCTTTTTGATTGCTTTAAATCTTAATAGATTCGATAAATTGTCGTGTTGTTGTCGCTACTAAAGAAAGCAACTGGGGTCAGATTCTGCTCGAAAAACTCGCGATTATAGCCTATCGTATTATAGGTGCTTAAGTAGTTGTAGAACTCATCATCAGCGACAAGATAACGAATATTTCGTTCTGTGCAATAGCGCACGAACTCGTCTATGTTGCCATTGCACCCTGATATTAACCACTCGTAGTTATATAAACGAGTGTCAGTGTCGTGCCCTGCGGAATATGCGTAATATGGCCAGCCGTAGTAAGTTGCGCGACCTGCTAAAAAGAAGCGATTAAAGGACCAATAAGGAGTTAGAAAAACGTCAGATTCGTTAGTGTTGTCAACTATCCAGTCGACTAGCTCAGACTTTGTGTTTGCAGCAAAACAAGTATCACGATTAGCATTTACGTAGATTGCCCATTCACTTATTCCAGTAAGGGTCAATGGAGCGAGTAAAGCAATTGCCAGAAGCGTAGCGCCGGATTGCATTGCTATAAAGGCAGGTAATGGCAGAGCCTTCTTATGAGCCTTCTTCTGAATTGGTTCTTGAGCTATGATGCTTTCTTCGGCGGATAAGGTGGCCTTATCCTCTTTGCTCTTGATTGAGAAAGGAATAGTCAAAAGATTTGAGAGTAAGCCCGCAACGAAAATGTCCATTAATATTAGCGTTACTTGAATGAACTTATGATTCGCTAGCATTTCTACAGAAACCTTAAATAAGAAAGCAAATACAAGAGGCGCTAGAAAACAAATGAAAAGCAAAAATCTATAGCATGGGCGTTGTTTCTTTATGTCGAAAATCATCATCACAGAGCTATACACAAATGCGAGCACAATGGTAAGCCCTGTTACGATTAGTAGATAGTTCAATATATTAGCAAAAGAAACATTTTGCAAAATGAAACCAGGGTCAAAGGCAAAACTTACTACAGAACTAGGTCCTCCTGAAAGAAGAATCGTTTGCACCATTGAAGATGCTATTGCTACTAGAGCAACAATTATATAGGAAAGCCTATTTTGACTAAAGATTGCCATAGTTGCTAGAATTAGCAAAGCAGCAATTAAGGCGGATCCATGGAAGTAAGGCACTATCAGAGCGATGATGATGGCCAACAGCAACGATCCAACCGGATTTATAGGATCATTCTCGTGCCAGAGCCATGAGTGTTTGCTTGCTATAAAGGTTTTGATGAAACCTTTGAAGTCATTTTCGCGAGAAAGAGCAATAGACATCCTTCGAAGATTAGGAAGAAATAGGATAATTAGGATTAATATGACAGCCATACCAAGCATGAAGTGACGCTGGTTTGCATATACGTTGATTGCCCAAATGCCCCAAGAGTCGTACTCGGTGTCGCCATACCAATTCATGTATGAGAAAACGTATTTAAGAGCCGATACTAGTGAGAAACCATGAATGTTGCTAACGGATTGAAGCTCCAGAAAGATGTTAAGGGAACTTCTGAATAGTACGAGTAAGGGTGCAAGAACAAAGCTTAAGCGTTTTCCCGTTAACATAATTGCCAGAAGTCCTAGAAGACTTAATGAGCAAGCCATTACAATGATACTGGGAATGTTGATAGCAAAGTCGATGCTAAAGCCAAGAAATTGCAATATTCCGCACAGATAATAGAAGAAAAAATGGTATTGAATTCCATCACCTGAAAAATGCATGTATTGAGTTGGAAAGTTGAAGCCAACACCAAAAGAGGAAATCATAGCGGTGTGTGGCGAGAGATCCGAAAATACTGTCGCACCGGCGGTCAGATTATTTCCAGTGATTTTGTAGGAGTAGAAGAAAATAAATGCGCTAAGAAATACAATTACAAGAATTGTGATGTCGTAAAGAATAGCACTAAAGCTTTTTTTGCTACATGTTGGAATTGATGCTAAATCAGGGTCCAGTTTGGATGTTCTTTTCGAGATCGATATTCTGCAAGAAGCGCTCAAATATACTAGCAGAATGCAAGTGAAAACTACGCCAGTGTTCTTGCATGCGGTCGGGGAGTCTAAGACAAAGCTAAGCGCTAAGGTAACGTAGTAGCATACAAAAGAGGAGGACATAAGCCCGACAATAACACCTGTTGGAATAGTAAAAAGGTAGTCAGGAATGTATTGCATGATTCTCTTGGAGGGAACGCAGGCGACTAAGTGTCTTCTGATATTTGGCATAAAAAAACGCACTAATGTTACGCCCCAGAACCCACTTAAAAGTAAGAATAGAATCGCTAACATGACTGTTTTTACTCTCCCTCTTTGTTCTTAATATAAGAATACCAAAAAAAGAAGCGCAAACAACTTAATTGCTAATAGGTAACAGAAACGTAATCTTGAGAAGGCTTTTGTGTGCCAGTAGCTATGCTATAATTTTTTTAGTCAAACGAAGACCAGGAGATATTTGTATGAGAATTGTTGTTTTGGAGGGCGGATTGAGCCCTGAAAGAGATGTATCTAAGACGTCGGCTAGACTAATCGCGAACGCACTTCTTAGCAGGGGCCATGAAGTATGCGTTGTTGATTTATATGAAGGCATAGAAGACGATAGCGATCTTGATTCCCTTTTTCGAACAGGGAATTCCGATCCATACACATATACAATTCTTGAGACAGAACCGGATCTTGAAGCAGTAATAGCATGCCATGGCGGAAGAAGGCAATGGCTTGGACCTAGAGTAATAGATATTTGTAAAACAGCTGATACGGTTTTCTTGGGACTTCATGGCGCTCATGGCGAGAATGGCCAAGTTCAAGCGCTCCTAGATGCATATGGAATTAAGTATACTGGTTGTGACTACATGGGTTGTGCTCTTGCTATGGACAAGGACGTATCCAAGATGCTGGTACAAGGAGCTGGTCTTAGAACTGCAAAATGGGTGACAAGGCCTTCAGACCAAATTGATTTTGATTCGATAAATAAAGAGATAGGAATGCCTTGCGTGATTAAGCCAATCGGATGTGGAAGTAGTTGTGGCGTATCGATTGTAAGCACCAAGGAAGAGTTCGACAAAGCTATCTCGTATGCTAATCAATATAAGCAAGATATCCTTATCGAGCAATTTATTAAGGGACGTGAGATGACTGTTGGAATTGTCGGTGACCACGTTCTTCCAGTAATAGAAATCATTCCGCATGAGGGCTTCTACGATTACAAGAATAAATACCAAGCAGGTTTAACAACACATATTTGTCCTGCAAACCTAACAAAAGAGCAAACTCAAGCGGCTAAGGACTTTGCATATAGTATTTTTAAGATTCTGCGTATGAGTTCTTATGGACGCATAGATATTTTCTTTGATGAGGAGAATGACTGCTTCTGGTTTATTGAGGCGAACAACTTGCCTGGAATGACCAATACTAGTCTTGTTCCAGATGCTGCTGCAGTTGATGGAATCAACTACGAAGAGTTGTGTGAGAGAATCGCGAAGGAAAGCATAAACAGATGATTAAAGTTGGAATCATTGGTGGCGGTGCTTCGGGACTTTTTGCTGCGTGCTTACTTAAGTATTTGTCCAAGCAAACAGGGAAGGACGTTGAAGTTATAGTCCTAGAAAAGACCGATTTTGCTGGTAAGAAATTGCTACTTACTGGGCATGGTCGATGCAATATTACAAACAACAAGGACGTAAGGATTCTTAAGGATGGTTATCACGAGGCAGGCAACTTCATGTACCCGGCGCTTAAGGCTTTTGACCCTAAAATGGTTATAGATTTTTTTGAGTCGGAGATGCAAATGAGTACTGTAGAGCAAGAGAATAATCGTATTTTTCCAGCTTCGGAGAAATCGTCGACAGTATTGGAAAAGATGCTTAATTATATCGGCGCTGAGACAATAGTTACCTCGTTTGACTGTAAGGATGTTGTTTTACGTCAAGGACAAGTAGATGTCATATCGAAAAACAACGAGACTAGAACCTTCGATAAGGTAATACTGGCGATGGGGGGCAAGAGTTACCCTCACACGGGATCCGATGGATCGTCATACAAGCTTGCGCAAAAGCTGGGGCATACTATAGAACCGCTTCGAGCATCTCTAGCGTCAGTTGATGTAAGTTCAAAGGACAGAGAGTTGACTTCAAATATTTCAGGCGTTTCTGTTGAGGCGGATGCAAGCCTTTTCTATGATAGACGCAAGCAAGCCAAGACTCATGGAGATGTTCTTTTCACACATAGGGGTCTATCAGGACCTGCAATTTATGAGCTTTCGCGTGAGATTCCTTTGGACATTGGATCTAGGGATGGCTGGATTGAGTTCGATTTTTTGCCAAACTGCAGGGATGAGGAGGTTGATTTAAGTTTGCTTGCTAAGATAGACGAGAAGCCTAATCGCAAGCTAATTAATCTTACTGGTGATTATGTTCCTGCTTCTCTTTCGCAGGAGATTATTAAACTGAGTACGAATAAGGCGGATGTAACCCAAATCTACGCAAAAGACACTGATAAAAGCCTTCGAAAAGCAATTTCCACAAGCCTGAAGCACTTAAAATTTCATATGGAAAGTGCACCAAATATCGATACTGCCTATTGTACTCGTGGAGGTGTTAGACTTTCCGAGATAGACAAAGAGACCATGGCGTCTAAGCTAATCGATGGAGTTTATATCATTGGGGAGATGCTCGACGTTGATGGTATTAGTGGTGGATACAATCTGCAGGCCGGATTAAGTGAAGCTTATGTTGTCTCAAAGAATATCTTAGGATAATATAGAGCAATAAGCTTCATAAAGGTAGGTAATGAATATGACCTTTTCGCAAAAAAGACAGGACTATATTTCTTGGGACGAGTACTTCATGGGCGTAGCTGCACTTTCAGCTCAAAGAAGTAAGGATCCAAGCACGCAAGTTGGAGCTTGTATTGTAAGCGACGACAATCGAATTATGACAGTTGGATATAACGGAATGCCTATGGGCTGTTCAGATGATGATTTTCCTTGGGCGAGAGAAGGAAATACGCTTGATACGAAGTATCCTTTTGTCTGTCATGCGGAGATGAATGCGATTCTCAATTGTGGAACAGCGGACCTCCGTAACACGAGAGTTTATGTGACGCTTTTCCCTTGTTGCGAATGTACTAAGGCTTTGATTCAAAAGGGAATCAAGCATATTATTTACCTTGATGATAAGTATCACGATACTGATGGTTGCAAGGCTGGAAGACGAATGCTAGACGCTGCAGGTGTTAATTACACGCAATATAAGCCTTCAGGAAGGGAAATCGGCTTAAAATTATAACTTTTTTGAGTATTTGCTTGAAAAACATATGGCGCACGAATATAATCGCAACATAAGGCATAAGCATATCATAAATGTATTGACGGGGAAAAGTAGTTTGATGATGCATCCCAGGGAGGAAGAGCCATAGACTGAAAGCTCTTCTGGTGATTGACACAAATGAAGTTCGCTCCTGAGCATGACTACTGAAAGGCATTCAATTAGGTATTCACGGATGGCTCACCGTTACAAGAGCAGGGGATTAGGACAACTCGTGTCTTGTTCTCCAATGAGAGCGATTCGAATAGAATCGAAGATGGGTGGTAACGCGTATTAACGTCCCGTCGCTAGGATAACCTAAGCGGCGGGATTTTTTTGTTGCCGCACATGAAAGGAAGGTCAATATGGCTAAGGAATTTGAAACATTTATTTGGGACAAAACTAACGAGTGTATGAGTGAGGACGAGAGAAACGTTCTAGTTAGTACAAGACTAGTAGATTGTGTCAATCGCTTGTACAACAACGTACCTTATTACAAGGCAAAGTTGGACGCGGCGGGTGTTAAGCCTGGCGATATCCATGGTATTGAGGACTTGCCAAAATTACCTTTCACTGACAAATATGATTTTCGCGATAACTATCCATTCGGAACTCTTGCTGTTCCAAAGGACCAGATTGTAAGATATCATGCTTCTTCAGGAACTACAGGCCGAATGAAGGTCGTAGGATATACAGCTAATGATGTGAAGCTTTGGAGTGACCTTCTTTGCCGTTGCTTTGCTATGTCAGGTATGAAAAAGGGAGACCTAGTTCATATTGCATACGGCTATGGACTATTTACTGGTGGACTAGGACCACACTATGCTTGTGAGACTTTTGGTTCAACTGCAATTCCAATCTCTGTAGGAAATACAGCAAGGCAGATTCAGATTCTAACTGAGTGGCAGCCACAGATTATTTGTTGCACACCAACATACATGCTTCATATTATCGATACAATCGAAGCTCAAGGAATCGACAAGAGTTTGCTTAAGCTTCGCGCTGGAGTCTTTGGCGCTGAGCCTTGGACCAAGGAAATGAAGGATCAGATAGAGGAGAGAATTGGAATCAGGGCATTCGACATTTATGGATTATCTGAAATCTTGGGACCTGGCGTTGGTTGTTCTTGCGCTCATAGTGACTTGATTCACATTAATGATGACCATTGCTTGCCTGAGGTTGTTGATCCTGATACAGGAAAGCCACTTCCAGACGGACAGCTTGGCGAGCTTGTATTCTCCTCCATTACTAAGGAAGGCGTTCCAATGCTTCGCTACAACACACACGATTTGACGAGACTTTATCATGGCAAGTGCGAGTGTGGAAGAACTACAGCTAGAATGGAGAAGGTAACAGGTCGTGCTGACGACATGTTAATCATTCGTGGCGTAAACGTATTCCCAACGCAAATCGAAGCGGTTGTCATGAAACACGATGAAGTCTTGCCACATTACATGATTTATGTTGATAGAGTTGATAATCTTGATAGAGTAACAGTAAAAATCGAGCTTAATCCAGAGAAATTCTCTGACACAATGAATTACTTACAAAAGGCCGAGAAGTCAATCGAGAGCGACATCGCTTCCATTACAGGCATCCACGCTAA
>JAAYFK010000025.1 GCA_012728275.1 Clostridiaceae bacterium
GCTGAACACCCGAATCCTTAACCTCGGCACCTATGTGAAACGGGAGTTTAAAAAGCTGTATATCGCCTATAAGGCCGACACCAACTTCGTAGATGTTGTTATCCAGAACTCGCGGCTCCGCTTGGCCATCAATATGAAGTTCGCCGACGTCATCGACCCGAAAGGCATCTGCAAAGACATCACGGGTGTCGGCAGATGGGGTAACGGCGATGTCGAGATCGGTCTGGACAGCTTGGATATACTCGACGACGTGATGGAGGTTATTGAGCAGGCGTTCAGACTGCAGGATGTGGAGTGAAAATAAACGGAGGGCGATGGTAAATATCTCCGTAAAGGACAGCCGAAGTGCGTTTTTCTACAAAGTTGTGGATATGCTCTCTCAAAAGAAGAAGTGATAAAATTCCGTTGTTAGCAACGGCCGACTAGAATACAATACCTCAAGATCAAAGGTAAAAAAGTAAATTCATCTGCTACTTCAATAACTATAAGACCAAATATCACAGCGAGCTTGAGTTGACAAGAAGCGAAGTAGAAAGAATGGAACATACTATAATTGAATCCGGGAAAGCAAGAGTTGAAGGCAACAACCAATATGTACCCTATTTTACTTGAGATTTGAGGTGAATATGATGACAGAATATAAATGTATATATTGTTTACAAACAAAGGAAGAGACTGAGTTTAATAGAGAACATGTTGTACCACAGATGATGGGAAAATACCAGAATGGATTTGTTTTAAATGATTTTCAAGTATGTAAGGAATGCAATGATTATTTTAGCAAACAAATAGAAGGCAAAATAGCACTTGACTCTTTTGAAGCTTTTTTGCGCATGCAATATCGCGATACTCCAATGTCAGATGGCCGAAAACTTAACAAAAATAGAATTCGCTTAATTGGAGATGAAGGTATCTTTAAAGGGATTCCATTTACTGTGATCACAGATATAAGTAGTCCATATCGTGTCCGCTTTGAATCTGAACCTATGGTAGGGATAATTAATTCCGTTGAGAAATGTGAATATGATTATTACTCACTTGAGGAGCTGCCTTATGCAGATGAAGAAGCCATTGAACGAATGAAAAAGTCGACTCAACCGATTATTAATACTGGAATAGGTCGAGAACGATTAGAACCTGTACTAATTGATAAAGGGTATCTCATTGGTGAATATGCTTATTCTGAGAAATCAGTTCTAGATTTATATGAAGAACCTGAATTCACGACAGCGATAAAGATGAGTATTGATCCCATTATGCGCAGAGTATGTGCCAAAACTGTTTTTAATTACTTGTGTTATTCCAAAGGGAAAGAGTTTGTATTAAATTCACGTTTTAATGAGATTCGCAAATATATAAGGTATGGTGAGTGGTCAGATGACCTCTGGTTTAGATATTCTAAAGGTCCTGTATCAACAGTAAACATGCCAAATAACACAGCACATGTTGTTGGTTACATGTGGTATCCGGAAAATGGGCAGTGGATATTTTGTGGGTGTCTCACTTGGTTTGGTGAGTTAACGTACATTTTTAGTCTTGGGAAGACAGGTAATAAGGTGCAGAAATTGAATGTGCTAGATTCCACTAAAATGGCCTGCTTTAACAATGTTAACCGGACTATAATTGAAGATGACGCTGTCCACATATATGGCGGCCGGCCGAATAGTGAATAAATTGCTTATTGATTATTCCAAGGCTTATTGAGTTACTAGATAAATATCCCAAGGGAAAACAAGTTTAAGTAACGACTAACAGGTTAAATTTTGTAAAAGCAAAAAGGGGGACAATATGACAGAAAGGAAAATGAGTATAAAGTCAATGTTTAAAACAAAGCAAGCTGTTTTGGAAAGCAAATTAAGCATTTTACTTGATCATCCCGTTACGAAAGGGGAACACTGCGAAGGTGCTTGGATTGATTTCTTCCGAAGTTTCTTGCCCAACAAGTACGCAGTTGATAAAGGATTTGTTTTTGATTCTCAGGGTAATGTAAGTGATCAAATCGATATCATTATTTATGATGCCCTTTATGCGCCACTAATTTTCGGTACAGAAGCCGGCGAAAAATTTATCACTGCAGAAAGCGTATATGCTGTTTTTGATTCCAAACCTTCAATTGATAAAGGTACCCTCGAATACACTAATCTAAAAGTTGCTTCTGTCGTAGATCTCGTTCGCTCGTCAAGAGGTATGATTATTGGTGGGAAAGCTGTTCCCCCAAGAGAGCTTACGCACATTATTGGTGGCATACTGGCGATTGATTCAGTGGAACCTGAGACGATAGAAAAACATTTACCGAATAATTCATATATAGATATTGGATGTGCAATTAAAAAAGCATCTTTTATTTGTTATAAAGATGAAGACGGCAATGTTAGAGAAGTTAAATTTTCTAGTAGTGAAGAATCCATATTAGCTTTTTTCTATATTGTTTTAGACTTACTATATCAACTAGGCACTGTTGCCGGATTAGATATTAGGGATTATGCGGATGCAACCGTTGAATCAGTAAAGCTAATAAGGGAGGAACGATAATGGCAAAGCAAAAGGACTTCAATGCGTTCCTGAGTAACATAGAACCAAGTAGTACAACTGTTTCTTATATTAGTAGTGTACAAAAAAATCTTCGTGATTATTTAGCGAATCATCCGAACTATAAAGACATTCACATCCAAACCTTCTTGTCTGGATCATATGCCAAACATACTTCTATTCGTCCTAAACTGTATGATGGCAAACGAGATGTAGACATCGTTGTTCAGACTTCATATAATACCTCCCATAATTCAATAGATGTTCTTCAAGAAATGTACGATATCCTCAAAGAGAAAGAGATATATGGTAATGCAGCAATCCAATCACACTCAGTTGGGATTGAACTCGAAGGTATTAGCATTGACATTGTACCGGTTGTTTGCAGCGATGATGGAGATAAATATTGCATTGGTTCGAGTGATTGTAATGAATGGATTCTTACTGACCCGAAAGGACATATCAACTGGTCCAGCAATGTCAATTCTGACAATAACATGAAATATAAGCCGTTAGTAAAGATACTAAAATGGTGGAGGCGATCGAATTGCCCCGAAGGGACAAAATTTCCGAAAGGGCTTGCTTTAGAGAAAATGATCGCTGATAATCTTCCAAACTCTGATTTGAATACTGAATCGCATTTAGTCGAAACGATGCGATCTATTGCAGATACATATAGCGCTTATATTGATGCTGGAATTAAACCCTGTATTTACGATCCATGTATATCAGAAAATGACCTGTTGGTAAAATATCAATTTTCAGATTTTGAGGCATTTAGCAGTAAATTGTCAGAGCATCTTGAGATTATCAATCAAGAGGGAACGAGCAATGAATCATGGAGAAAGATTCTTGGCAATGAATTCCCTAAAGATAATTCTGAATCAGCTGCAGCCTCGAAGCGATATATTTACAATGATACTGAACAGTTCATTGAAGATATTTTTTCTGTTCAGATAAATTATAGTCTCATAATAGACTGCAATGTGACGCAAGACGGATGGAGACCATTTACGTTGTTACAGTTCTTGGTTTCGGGAGGTGTCCTACGCCATAACAAAAAACTAGATTTTTTTATAAGGTCTTGTAATGTTCCAAGACCTTATTCGATATATTGGAAAATTAGAAATGTCGGGGAAGTTGCTGAAAGTCGAGACTGCATAAGAGGGCAAATTAAGAAGACTGATAATGATCATCAAATTGAACACACAAACTTTTATGGGCCCCACTATGTTGAATGCTATATTGTCAAAAATGGTATTTGTGTAGCGCGTGATAGGATTGATGTTCCCATTGGCCAAGGCTAATTTATTCTACAGATTTGCGTGCAAAATGGGGGTGTGCAAAGCGGTACAGATTTTAACGATTTGCTTTGAGGCGGTGCATTTTATTAATAGATGGTAAATTTGCCACCGGAGATGACAGGAAATAAACCCCATGTATCGACTTATTCCCTCGAACAGATGAAAACCGTCGACCTGTTCCCTTGTACGGGAAATTAGCAAAATACATATCAGACATCAATCTGATGCTATCGTGCCACATGGAGACGGTGGTGTGGATGACAAAAGCATAAGGGAGGTATTTTATGACGTATTTAAAAGTAGTGATAGTTTTGTTGGGGTTGGCGTTCACGCTATTTGGTTACTTTATTTATTTCAAGAAGAAATACAATCTAATCAATGGCTTTGAGGCGGCTTTTAAAGCAGGGCGCAAGAGTGAGAAATACGCTAAGCGAGTGGGAATGGTGGAGTTTATTATTGGAATACCTATCCTGATTGCAGGTATTGCGCTTATCATTTCTGGTTGAGAAATAGTAGTCGGAATTTGATTGAGGATTTAAAATGGGATTACTTGATAGATTTAAGAAAGTCGCAAAAGGATGTATATAGTGTTCAGAAGCAAATAATCATTTGGAATAATCAAGATAGAGAAGGCGTACAGATCAGTGATTATGCAAGCATAAATTCCAGTTTGATGAGCATAGGTAAAAAACACCAAGGAGGATAAGAATGATTAACAGCAACGTAATTATAGGACTGTTGATTCCGTTTGTAGGTACTTCTCTTGGGGCAACAATGGTCCTTTTCATGAGAAAAGAGATTGACAGAAAGATGCAGAAAATTCTGACAGGATTTGCAGCAGGTGTCATGGTATCGGCATCTTTTTGGAGTTTACTGATTCCGGCAGTTAATCAGGCAACCGCTATTTCAGGTAAAACCGGTGTTGTGCAGGCAATCGTGGGCTTTTGTTTGGGTATGCTGTTTCTGCTTCTAATCGACAGCTTGATCCCGCATATGCATCTGGATAACACTGTAGAAGGAGCAAAGAGCACTTTGAAGAAGACAACCATGCTAGTCTTAGCGGTTGTGATTCATAATATTCCGGAAGGTATGGCAGTCGGTCTGTTATACGCTGGATGGATGCAGGGAAACGAATTGATTTCTCTTTCTGCAGCCGTATCTCTTGCAGTAGGAATTGGAATTCAAAACTTTCCAGAAGGAGCAATTATTTCCATGCCGTTGCATGCAAATGGCATGAGCAAGACTAAAGCATGCGTGCAGGGAGTTCTTACAGGTATTGTTGAGCCGGTTGCAGGCTTCTTAACAATTCTGTTTGCATCTCAGCTCACGTCTTATATGCCATTTCTTCTGAGCTTTGCGGCAGGCGCAATGATCTATGTTGTGGTTGAAGAACTGATTCCTGAGATGTCAGAAGGAAAGCATTCAAACATGGCAACACTAACATTTATGATTGGCTTTGCTGGAATGATGCTACTGGATGTAATATTCGGGTAAGAAACACTACAAGCAGAGGTGATAAATGATATGTATCCGTTAACTGATTTGTCTTAAGGAAAAACTTAAGTAGTAGTAAAGGAGGACATGTATGGCATCAAGTAAAAAGTACTTGGATTTTATTATGGGGCAATTATCGGAATTAGAGGATGTTACTTTTCGTGCCATGATGGGAGAATATATTCTCTACTATCGCGGTAAGATTGTCGGCGGTATTTATGATGACAGACTACTGGTTAAACCCGTAGAATCAGCAATTCGGTACATGCCATCAGCGACTTATGAATTACCTTATAAAGGTGCAAAAGAAATGCTGTTGGTAGATGATGTAGACAGCAAGGAATATCTGACCGGATTATTTAATGAAATGTTTGATGAGTTACCTACGCCAAAAAAGAAGTAGATTGAAGCTTCGCATTAATTGTAAATAAACGAGGAGGGCTGAGAGGATAGTATGCAGATATTTGTAGATGCCGATGCCTGCCCAGTGGTGGACATCGTTGAAAAAATAGCCAAGCAACATAATATTTCAGTTACACTTCTATGTGATACAAATCATGATATTACTTCTGATTACAGCGAAGTAATAGTCGTAGGAGCTGGTGCGGATGCAGTTGATTTTAAGCTGATTAATCTCTGCCATAGAGGAGATGTTGTTGTATCTCAGGATTATGGTGTAGCTACTATGGCTCTTGCTAAAGGTGCCTATGCGATTCATCAATCTGGAAAGTGGTACACAAATGACATTATTGATCAGATGCTGTTGGAACGACATCTGAATAAGGAGGCATTGAGGTTTTCTCACAAGAAACACATTAAAGGGCCAAAAAAGAGAACTAATGAGGATGATCGGAGGTTTGAGGAGTCTTTCGAAAAGATGATTCTTATGGCGTTGAAATGACGCTTTGGCAGGTTTATATTTTGAAAAGTTGAAACAGATTTGTGTTTGGGAGGTAGATTTTATGCGTAAATGTATCAGATGTGATGTGGAAATGCAGGAGAAGCTAGATGTTAAGGTTGAAGGCGCTGCTTATGGTTTAAAGATAACGGAGCCGGGAATTTTCAAAGAGAATCTTGGTAAGGTATGTGCTGCGGTTTGTCCAAGTTGTGGCTATCTTGAACTATATATTGAGGATACAGCCAAATTAAAGAGGTAGCAGTGTGGGGAAAGAAATAGAAAAGGATTGCCCATGTACTAGGCGATGCAAAGCAAAAGTAGAAGATAGTGCTAGAATCAAAGAATTCTACCGCTTTGTTGCGGAGAACACTGAAAGCATGGATA
>JAAYFK010000026.1 GCA_012728275.1 Clostridiaceae bacterium
GAAGAAGGGCAAAGCTATGACTTAAGCAATTATCCTGCTATCATTCAAATATCTGTTCTTGAGGAGACTTCTCCTAGCGAGTTTTCAAGCGATCAAGAAGAATTCTTTGATGATGAGAATTCATATATAATTAGACAAATTGATGGCAAGATTTACAAATTCTCATACGAAGATAGAAAAGAGGGGATAACTCCAGCCTTTGTTCTTTTGAACGTAATAATTCTTGTTGTAATGGCAGCGACTATGGGTACGCTAGTCTTTATATATGTTCGAATATTAAGACCTTTCCACATCTTAAGTGACGTACCTTATGAACTTTCTAAGGGCAACCTGACTGTTCCACTTAAGGATAATGGGAATCGATTCTTTGGACGCTTTATCTGGGGAGTTGACTTGTTAAGAGAGAAACTCGAGAAGCAAAAAGCAACGGAGCTAAACATGCAAAGAGAGAAGAAGACTCTGCTTCTGTCTCTATCGCATGATATCAAGACTCCGCTATCGGCAATTAAACTTTATTCTAAGGCCTTATCTAAGAATCTATATCAGAATACCGAGAAACAGAAGGAAATAGCTGATAACATTAACGACAAGGCTGATGAGATCGAGTATTATGTGTCACAAATCATCAGCGCTTCAAGGGAGGACTTCCTTAGCTTTGATGTTGAAATTAGCGAGTTCTATTTATCCGAATTGGTTAATGCTGTCAACAACTACTACAGCGAAAAGTTTGACCTAAATAAAACGATATTCACGATAGAAGAATATAGCGATTGCATACTTAAAGGCGATCTCAACAGGTCAATAGAAGTCATTCAGAATCTACTTGAGAACACAATAAAATATGGTGATGGTAATAGAGTTGATATATCTTTCGCTCAAGAAGAGAATTGCATACTCGTGACAGTTACTAATACAGGAGCGGACCTCCCAATCGATGAGACAGTCCATTTGTTTGATAGTTTTTATCGGGGATCGAACGCGTCGAATAAGCCTGGAAGTGGCCTTGGTTTATATATATGCAAGAGCTTAATGACCAGGATGAATGGAGATATTTATGCCCAAATAGAAGGCGGTATTATGAAGGTAACTGCTGTATTCAACAAAGCTTAAGTTTGCCCTCTGCCTATAAATAATTATTTTTGCCCGTCAAACGTAATGATAACAGGCGTTACGAGGCCTCGAGAGATTATTTTTGTTGCCATATTCATTTTATTAATATATAATACTTCTTGTCGAGTCTGCTCGCGCGGAAATAAGTTCCGGGTAAGTAGACTTTTTGTATCTAATTTTTCGAGGTGAATATGGCTTATAGCATGACTGGTTTTGGCAGAGGCGAGATGCTCTTTGCGACGAGGAAATATTCAGCAGAACTTAAATCTGTTAATTCTCGATATTGCGATATCAACATTAGAATGCCACGTATCCTCAATTTTACGGACAATCTCGTTCGAAAGATGATTACCGACAGACTCGGTCGAGGCAAAATCGATGTTTACATTTCCTTTGATGATTCTGAAAGCGCTTCATGTGAAGTAGTTACAAACCTAGCTTTAGCAGAAGAGTATTCACAAGCAATCAAAGGTATTTCCGAGAAGACAGGTCGTACGGATGACTTAACGGCCACAAGATTAGCTCAATTCCAAGATGTTTTATCTGTTAGGCAGAAGGGTGTTGATGAGGACTCTATTGCTAGCGAGCTTTGTCAGACCTTAGATCTAGCTATCGATGGAATGCTGGAGATGAGAAAAGCCGAGGCCAAGGTTCTTTGTGAAGATATTTTTGCTAAGGTTGACCTACTTGAAGGCTATCACACCACTATATCCAAGCGTGCGCCTTTAGTTGTTGATGATTATCGAGCTAGACTAGCTCAAAGAATTGAGGACATTCTTTCCGATGAGAAGAGGGCCTTCTTTGATGAGAATCGACTATCTGCAGAGGTTACTGTATTTGCAGATAAATGTGCAATTGATGAAGAGCTTAAGAGACTTTCGAGCCATTTCATGCAGGCTAAGAAGATACTTGCTTCTGAGGGATTGATTGGAAAGAAGATGGATTTTCTCATACAGGAGTTTAACCGTGAAGTAAATACTATTGGCTCTAAGGCCAATGATATCGAGATAACGAATAGCGTGATGCTTATGAAGAATGAAGTCGAGAAGATTCGTGAGCAAGTTCAGAATCTAGCTTGATTTGGCTTAACTTATACAAAGAGGATTAGAAATGCAATTTGTTGATATTGGTTTTGGAAATGTAGCTGCTGTGTCGAGGATTCTTTGCATAGCAAGTACTGATTCGGCTCCTATTCGTAGAGTTATTCAGGATGCTAGAGACAGAAGCGTATTAATTGATGGTTGCTCAGGGAAGAAATGTAGGTCAGTTTTAGTAATGGATACTGATCATGTAGTATTGAGTTCGCTTCAAGTTGAGGAAATCAAGGCAAAGATTGAGGCTAATAAAGAGGCAAATGATAATGAGTGAGACTGTTAGTTTTGAGTCTATGCATGGTTTGATGTTCTCTGTGTCGGGTCCTTCGGGAGTTGGTAAGGGGACAATAATTAAAGAGATTAAGAAGATATACCCTGATTGCGGTCATTCAATTTCGGTTACGACTAGAAGGCCAAGAGGAACTGAGAAGGATGGCGTCGATTATTATTTTCGATCAGCGACGGAATTTGAGAAGCTATGTATTGAAGGTGAGATTCTAGAGTTCGACGAGTATGTAGGCAATTTCTATGGAACACCGGCTACTCCGCTTCTTAAGATGACTGAGTGTGGTAGAGATGTACTTTTGGATTTGACTATAGCTGGGAGCATGGCACTAAAGAAGAAATTCTCGCAAGCGGTGACGATATTTATTTTGCCGCCTTCGCTAGAAGTTCTAGAGAATAGATTGGTTGGAAGAGGAACGGAAGATAGAGAACTAGTCAACAGGAGGCTTGAGAAGGCTAGAGAAGAGATACTAAATGCAAATGGCTTTGACTATGTAGTAATTAATGATGAACTATCTGATACAGTTCGAAAAGTTGAAGCAATTATGATAGCTGAGAAGTGTCGTTATTTTCGACATTCAGGTATAGAGAAGAAATTCATCTAATGATGAGAGAACAACAAACTAAGAAAGAGGGAAATAAAAATGTTAACAGATCCACCTATTGAGAAATTATTGCCAAATACCGAATGCGCTTATGAACTAGTAGCTCTAGTAAGTAAGAGAGCACGTCAATTAGTTGATGGAGCTCAGCCAATGATTCCAGAGTCTGCTGCGAATATGGTATCACTTGCATGTAAGGAAGTAGCAGAAGGTAAGGTAGTAAGTGTTGCTGGAGATAAGACTAGGGAAGTATTTATTCCTAAGACGCGCGAAGCACGCGAGGCAACAGCTGCTGCTCTAAAGGCTAAGGAAGAAGAAGAGTATTACAAGCGTTTTTCTCAGCAATTTGAGAGTGAGAAGAAAGCTGAGGAGTCCAATTTTGTCGATTCCTTTAAGTCTGAGGATGAAGCCGTTATTGATGAAGGCGATGTTGTTGATGAGCCTTCAGATGAGATTTTTGAAGATGAGAGCATTATCGTAGAAGAAGAGGACGTCATCACTAAGAATGAGGGCGAGGAGGAATAAGCAGATGCCAAAAGAGAAATCAATGGAGAAGCTAGTTGCATTGTGCAAGACAAGAGGCTTCGTATATCCTGGCTCTGATATTTATGGTGGCCTAGCAAACTCTTGGGACTTTGGGCCTTTGGGAGTTCAACTTAAGAATAATGTCAAGGCTGCTTGGTGGAAGAAGTTCGTTCAAGAGAACCCATACAACGTTGGTGTTGATTGTGCTATCTTGATGAATCCACAAGTGTGGGTTGCTTCAGGTCACGTTGGTGGCTTCTCTGATCCTCTTATTGATTGTAAGCAATGTAGAGCACGTCATCGTGCGGACAAGCTGATTGAAGATTACAACGCGGAAAATGGTATAGAAGATTGTCCTGTAGAAGGAATGAACGATGAGCAGCTTGTTGGCTACATAAAGGAGAAGAATATTGCTTGTCCTCAATGTGGTGGGCATAACTTCACTGATGTTCGTAAGTTTAACTTGATGTTCAAGACGTTTATGGGAGTTACCGAGGATTCTAAGAATGAGGTATATCTTCGTCCTGAGACCGCTCAAGGAATTTTTGTAAATTTTGCAAATGTTCAACGTTCGACTAGAAGAAAGCTTCCTTTTGGTATTTGCCAAATAGGTAAGGCCTTCCGTAACGAGATTACTCCAGGTAACTTCATTTTTAGAACCAGAGAGTTCGAGCAAATGGAGCTTGAGTTCTTCTGCGAGCCTGGAACTGACTTGGATTGGTTTAACTATTGGAAGAACTATTGCCACAAGTGGTTGAATGATTTGGGCATCAAGGAAGATGAGCTAAGAACAAGAGACCATGCTAAGGAAGAATTGGCTTTCTATTCTAAGGCTACTACAGACTTCGAATTCTACTTCCCATTTGGTTGGGGCGAGCTTTGGGGTGTAGCAGATAGAACAGATTACGATTTGAAGCAGCATCAGGAATTCTCCAAAAAGGATTTGACATACTTCGATGCGGCAAAGAATGAGAAGTATATTCCATACGTAATTGAGCCTTCATTAGGTGCGGATCGTGTTACTCTGGCTTTCCTAAGCTCCGCATATGATGAGGAGACTATTGGCGAGGGTGATGTAAGAACAGTTATGCATTTCCATCCAGCCTTGGCTCCTATAAAGATCGGTATTCTCCCATTGTCCAACAAGCTATCGGATGAATGCCTTCCTATTTTCGAAAAGCTTTCCAAGAAGTACATGTGTGAGTTTGATGATAGACAATCTATTGGTAAGCGTTATCGCAGACAAGATGAGATTGGAACGCCGTATTGTGTTGTATATGACTTTGATTCTCAGAATGATGGTTGTGTTGAAATCAGAGAGCGCGATACCATGAATAAAATCGAGTATGCTCCAGGTAATGTTCGTTTTCCAATTGATGAGCTTGAGAAGTTTTTCGAAGGCAAATTTGATATTTGATTCTATAGGGTCCTGGTGTGTTTGAACCTGGACCCGTTTGAATATTTCAGAAACTGAAAGGTGGATTTAACTATGACGAAGTATGTTTACTTGTTCTCCGAAGGCAACGGTAAAATGCGAGAACTTCTTGGCGGAAAAGGTGCCAATCTTGCAGAAATGACAAACCTTGGTCTTCCAGTTCCTCAAGGCTTCACTATCAGTACGGAGGCTTGTACTCAGTATTATGAGGATGGCGAGAAGATTAATGATGAGATTTTCGGACAAATTCTTGATCATATTGAGAAGATGGAGAAGATAACAGGTAAGAAATTTGGTGATATGGAGAACCCTTTGTTGGTTTCCGTTCGTTCTGGTGCTCGTGCATCTATGCCTGGAATGATGGACACAATACTTAACCTTGGACTTAATGAAGATGTTGTTAACGTAATTGCAACTAAGTCTGGTAATCCACGTTGGGCATGGGACTGCTACAGAAGATTCATACAGATGTATTCGGATGTAGTTATGGAAGTCGGTAAGAAGTTTTTCGAAGAACTTATCGACAAAATGAAGAAGGAAAAGGGCGTTACCCTTGATGTTGATTTGACTGCAGAGGATTTAGCTGAATTAGCTCAGCAGTTCAAGGCTGAGTACAAGCGCAAGATTGGTGAGGACTTCCCAACTGATCCTAAGGAACAGCTCATGGGGGCAATTAAAGCAGTATTCCGTTCTTGGGATAATCCACGTGCAAATATTTATAGAAGAGACAATGATATTCCTTATTCTTGGGGTACAGCAGTTAACGTACAGATGATGGTATTCGGTAACATGGGTAACACGTCAGGTACTGGTGTTGCATTCACAAGAGATCCAGCTACTGGCGAGAAGAAGCTTATGGGTGAGTTCTTGATGAATGCTCAGGGCGAGGACGTTGTTGCTGGTGTAAGAACTCCACAGAAGATTGAGCAGCTTAAGGATGTAATGCCTGAAGTTTACGATCAGTTTGTAACAATTTGCAATACCTTGGAGAATCACTACAAGGATATGCAAGACATGGAGTTCACTATCGAAGATAAGAAGCTATTCATGCTTCAAACACGTAACGGCAAGAGAACAGCACAGGCTGCTTTGAAGATTGCATGTGACTTGGTAGATGAGAAAATGATTTCTGAAGAGAAGGCAGTTCTCATGATTGATCCACGTAACCTTGATACTCTATTGCACCCTCAGTTTGATGCGAAGGCAATTAAGGCCGCTCATCCAATTTCTAAGGCATTGGCAGCTTCCCCAGGTGCAGCTTGCGGAAAGATTGTATTCACTGCGGAGGATGCTAAGGTTAGCAAGGAAAAAGGAGAGAAGTGCGTACTAGTACGTCTTGAGACATCTCCTGAGGACATTGAAGGAATGAAGGCAGCTCAAGGTATTCTTACTGTTCGTGGCGGTATGACATCTCATGCAGCTGTAGTTGCTAGAGGAATGGGTACTTGCTGTGTATCTGGTTGCTCAGATATCACAATGGATGAAGCTAATAAGACTTTCACATTGGCTTGCAAGCAGTACAGGGAAGGCGATAGCATTTCTATCGACGGTTCAACAGGTTACATTTACGATGGAATTATCGATACAGTTGACGCAACAATCGCCGGCGAGTTCGGCCGCATTATGTCATGGGCTGACAAGTACAGAAGACTTAAGGTAAGAACAAATGCGGATACTCCTAAGGATGCTCGAAAAGCACGTGAACTTGGTGCAGAGGGTATCGGTCTTTGCCGTACTGAGCACATGTTCTTCGGCGAAGGCAGAATCGACGCTTTCCGTGAGATGATTTGCTCAGAGTCAATAGAAGAAAGAGAAGAAGCTCTTTCTAAGATACTTCCAATGCAACAGAGCGACTTCGAGGCTCTCTACGAGGCACTTGAGGGATATCCTGTTACAATCCGTTTCTTGGATCCACCTTTACATGAGTTCGTTCCTACAGAGGAAGCAGACATCAATAAGCTTGCTGACAAAAAGGGCAAGAGTATTGAAGAAATCAAGGCCATCATCACTTCGTTGCATGAGTTCAACCCAATGATGGGACATCGTGGATGCCGTTTGTCTGTTACATATCCTGAAATTGCAAAGATGCAAACTAAGGCTATAGTACGTGCAGCAATCAACGTCAAAAAGGCTCATCCTGATTGGGATATCAATCCTGAGATTATGATTCCATTAATAGGAGACATTAAAGAACTCAAAGTTGTTAAGAAAATGGTTACAGAGACAGCTGATGCAGAGATTGCTAGCGCTGGAATAGACCTAAAGTATCAGGTAGGTACAATGATTGAGATTCCACGTGCTGCACTTACTGCAGACGAGATTGCTAGCGAGGCAGCATTCTTCTGCTTTGGTACAAACGATCTTACTCAAATGACATTTGGCTTCTCTCGTGATGACTCAAGCAAGTTCCTCGAGGCGTATTATGAATCCAAGATTTTTGAGTCTGATCCATTTGCTCGTCTTGACCAGAACGGCGTAGGTAAGCTTATGGAGATGGCAATTGAGCTTGGTAAGAAGGTTAACCCATCACTTCAC
>JAAYFK010000004.1 GCA_012728275.1 Clostridiaceae bacterium
GACAGGTTGCCATAAGGCAGTTCCTCGTCAGTCCGATAGGCATGAGGGAATAGAAGAATTTGAGGATGAGGTTCTTCAAGAGTTAGGAGACTATATATTTATCAGCGATCCTCATCTAATTGAAGATAATGGAGATCGTTTTCAGTTGGGAGTGAGTTTCCTTAGTGATTATGTAGCTAGTGAAGAAATGCAAGAGAGCAAGTCTTATTACGAAGTCATTGAAGAGTTCCGTCTTGCCTTCAACGATTACTATAGTAGGAATCCAAACTGGATTGTAAGTAAGTACTCTTATGTGTTAGTTTCATTCTACATTGAACCAGAGGGACTGTTCACTACCGAAGGAAGCGAGATATTCGCACGATTAAGTAATCAAGGAATTGAAGAGAGATATGATAATCTCTCAACTGTAGAGTATTCAATACGCATTTTCCCAGAGAACTATCAGTTCTTAACTAACTGTGAGGGAGTCAGATGTATATATATTGATGAGGAATTCTCTTCAATTACGGAGATAATAGATTCAATGCCGGACTTAAGTAGTGTGTATGTATTTGATGCTAGCTACGTTGAAAGATTAAGTGAGCTATATCCCGATATAGCATTTGCGGAGTGTACATGGTTTCACTATTAATCTTAAATATCCATTCATAGTAATTGCCCATACCCAGAAGTCATCTAATCTTCCAGGTATGGGTCTTTCTCATTTATACTTTCTATGCGAAATCCAAGGATATACATTATTCTTCTTAAAGATAATAAGCATATAACACCTTATTAAGTATAGCTATCAAATAATAAACGATAACCAATATCAAATGCTTAGATTACTTACTATACACACTGTGGTATCATTCTATTGATAAATTGGCTTCTTGCCATCCAGGAGTATCTTCAACTTTGAAAGGAATATTATTGTGAAAAAAGCACTTTTAGTTATGGATTTACAGAATGTATGTGTTGGACAGACTCATGCTTCTTTTTTTAAGTATGGAGAAAAGGAGCTTCTTGAGAAGGTGAATCAGGTAATAGATAATAGCGATGCCGATTTAATCGTTTATATTCAACAAGTGATGAAGAAGACTTTTTTGAATAGGCTCTCGCCGATTAAAGCGTATGAGGATTCATTTGAGGTAGAATTAGTGAAGGAACTTCATGTAGTGTCGGATTATGTGTTTAAGAAATATGTAGGCAACGCTTTCTCGAATCCAGACTTGTGCAAGCTACTTAAGGAACACGAGATCGAATCTATTGAGTTAGTTGGAGTAGATGGTGGCGGATGCGTTGCTTTGACAGCACTTGGTGCCATTGAGTGTGGTTACAAGGTTACGCTGATTGAGGACGCTATTGGCACGATGCTTGTTAAAAAGAAACTAAAGTACAATAATAAACTCAGGGCCTTGGGCGCGACTTTCGCTTAAGTTGAAGATTAATAATATGGTATACTTTTTCGAGAATAACGTGCCTAAGGAGAAATAATCATGACTTCAGATGAGTGCATTCAATACTTTGCCAACGATAGGTTCGCGAACGATGCGACTGGGATAGAGATACTCGAGGTTACGGGTAATTATGCAAAGACTCGACTAAAAATCAAGCCAAAGCATAGAAATGCCAACAACGTAGTCATGGGTGGATGTATTTACACTCTAGCTGATTATACTTTTGCTCTTGCCGCTAATTGCGAGAACCCACCAACGACAACACTAAGTTCAAATATCGTATTCAACGCGCCTGCATTTGGAGACGAACTATATGCTGTTGCTGAAGTAATTAAGAATGGACGATCTATTTGCACATTTGATGTTAAGGTTTTTGATGAAAAGGATGTTTTAATAGCGACTGTAATGCTAGTCGGTTTCAGAAAATCGTGAGGGATTAAGGTTGACACGAGCTTTTGGCTATGCAATAATTAATTATCAAAATAAGTGAGGTAGACCAATGAAGAGAATTTCTGCTTAAACAAAATGCGCATAGCTTCCGATATTGTATCTGAAGTGAATTGTGCCAGGTGGAGATTCGAATTGTGTTTACTTTTGTATACTATAGAGATTATTTTTCCGCGTTTTATCGCGGTTTTTTGTTCCACCGAAGAATCTACAATTATGGATTACGGAGGTAAATTAGCATATGACAATGATTGATATACGGGGCCTTAAGTTTGGATACGAGGGCTCAATTGATAGGGTTTTCGATGATGTAAGCTTCAGAATAGATACGGATTGGCATCTAGGACTAATTGGCCGAAATGGCCGAGGCAAGACGACGTTACTTCGAATACTAAGAGGGGAGCTAAGCTACGAGGGCAATATTTCTGGATTAGTTCCATTTACGTCTTTTCCACAAGAAATAGGGAATAATGATGAGTTAGCTTTAGATGTTGTTCAAAAGCATTGCTCTATGGCGCAAGAATGGGAGATTATGAAGGAGCTTAATCTCATGGATGTTGATGCAAGTGTGTTGTATAGGCCATTCATGTCGCTATCTGGAGGAGAGAAAACAAAGCTAATGCTTGTTGCACTTTTCTTAGATAAAGTTGGTTTTCCTTTGATAGATGAGCCAACAAACCACTTGGACATGAAGGGGCGCGAAAGTGTTGCAAAATATCTTAAGAGGCAGCGTGGCTTCATCCTTGTTAGTCATGATAGAAGCTTTCTTGACGCGTGCATTGACCATGTTGTCGCTATTAACAAGTCCACAATTGATGTTGAAGCAGGAGATTTCTCATCTTGGTGGGAAAACTACCAACGAATTGAGCAAAGTCAAATTGCGGCAAATGAGCAAATTAAGAAGGATATATCCAGGCTTAAGGTAAGTGAAGAGAAAGCGAAGCAATGGTCGGATAATGCAGAGAGTAAGAAGATAGGCTTTGATCCAAGAGTTACTGAGAAATCAATAGGCAGGCGTCCCTCACAGGCGGCTAAGGCCGCGAAAATGATGTCTCACGCTAAGAACATAGAAAGACGCTTTGACCGTAAGATTGAAGATAAAAAGGGCTTACTTCAAAACTCCGAACGCATAGATTCTTTATTAATTGAAGGAGCAGCGCATCACGCGCAAAGGCTTGTAGATATGAAGGATGTAACATTGTTCTACGAAGATAGTCAAGTGTTTGAGCCGATTAGTTTTGAGATAAACCAAGGTGACAGGATAGCAATTACTGGTGTAAATGGTTGTGGCAAGTCTACACTACTTAAATTTCTTATGGGAGTGCCAATTAGAAGTACTGGTGAGGTAGTTATGGCCTCAAGAATTGTCTATTCATATGTGTCTCAGGATACATCTACTTTATCTGGATCTATTCGCGAATATTCTCAAGAAAGACACATCGACGAACCTCGATATAAAGCGATTCTTCGTAAGATGGGCTTCACTCAAGAGAACCTCTCAATGCGTATAGAGCAGTTATCTGAAGGTCAGAAGAAGTGCGTGCTACTAGGCGCTTCTCTTTGCGAGAATGCAAATATATACGTATGGGATGAACCATTGAATTACATCGATATATTTATGAGAGACTCTATTGAGAAACTTCTTGTGTCAAGCGATATCACTATGATTTTTGTAGAGCATGATAAGTCTTTTGTTGAGAGCGTAGCAACGAAAGAGATAGAACTAAGAAGAGTTTTTGATGCAATATAGTATCGACTTTTAAGTAAACCCTAGAGTACTAATTTGAGGAATCCTTTGTTGAAGTCTTCTCCTAAGTTACTTGCGACGAGAAAATGATATTCCATAGGTAACACTTAGTGACAAAAGAAAGAACCACAGCGAATTATCGGTGTGGTTCTTGTAATTCTATCGAATTATTCTAATTATCATTTAACTACGATATTAGCTAGTCTTCCCTGAACATAGATAAACTTAACAATGCTTCTTCCAGCAAGCGCTTCAATGAATTTTGCATCTTCCATAATTATACCTTTGACTTCTTCGCTACTAGCATCTGTCGCAACATCAAGCTTGAAGATTATTTTGCCATTAACTTGAACTGCTATCTCAACTGTATCTAGAACTAGAGCATTCTCGTCGTGCGTTGGCCATGCTTGATTGAAGATCGAATAATCTTCTCCGAGTTTTTCCCATAGTTCTTCAGTAAAGTGAGGAGCAAATGGAGCATATAGAAGAACTAAGTTCTTAGCAGCATACTTAATTAAGTTCATGTCTGCGTTAGGTACTAGTTGATACTTGTTGATTGCATTGATTAATTCCATCATACGAGCAATAGAAGTATTAAATTGGAATCTATTCGAATCAATCGAAACATTCTTTATTGCATAGTTGATAACATAATTAAGATCCTTTTCTTCTTTTGCAAAATTTACGGAAGAAATATCTCCAGTAACTTCTGATCCGGCCTCAACTATATCGTTAACGAGTTTCTCGATTCGATTTGTGAACTTAACAATAGCTTGGAGTCCCGTATCACTCCAAGGACCACCCTCTGTGTAAGCAAATCCAAATGCAAGATAAGTTCTGAATACATCGGACCCGAATTTGTTAACATAATCGTCAGGCGATATTGTATTGCCACGAGACTTACTCATTCTGTTACCATCAGGTCCAAGAATAATTCCCTGGTGCACGAGACTAGTGAAAGGCTCATCAAAATTAACAAGTCCCATATCACGCATTGCTTTACAGATGAATCTTGCATAAAGCAAATGCATAGCAGCGTGCTCAGAACCGCCCACATACTTGTCTACTGGACAAATCTTGTTGATTATTTCCTTATCAAAGATGGCCTTATCATTCTTGTTGTCAGCATATCTGAACTCATACCATGAAGAATCCATGAAAGTGTCCATTGTATCTGGATCACGCTTAGCTGGCCCCTTACAGTTAGGGCAAGTGCAATTAATAAAACTATCACATTTTGCTAATGGACTTTCTCCATCTGGCTTAAACTCAACATCGTAAGGTAGGAGTACAGGTAGCTGATCCTCTGGAACAGGCACAACGCCACACTTTTGACAATGAATCATTGGAATTGGTGTTCCCCAATAACGTTGACGTGAGATTAGCCAGTCACGAAGTCTGTAATTAATTTTCTTCTCGCCCATGTCCATCTTTGAAAGCTTACCAACAATGGCATCTATCGCTTCCTTGACGTTCAAACCATTGAACTCGTCTGAATTAATAAGTACACCATTTTTTTCGCAGTAAGGAAGTTCGTCCTCGGCATTCTCTGAAGAAGCTACAACTCGAACTATGTCCATTCCAAATTTTGACGCAAATTCGTAGTCGCGTTCATCATGTGCAGGGACAGCCATAACAATACCAGTTCCGTATCCAGCAATTACATAATCCGACGCCCAAATAGGAACCTTACGTCCGTTAAGTGGGTGAATAGCATAGGAACCAGTGAATACACCAGTTTTCTCACGGGTAGTCGACTGACGCTCTATCTCAGATGCTTTACTTGTATCTACACGATACTTCTCAACCTCGTCGCGCTGTGCTTCGGTCGTAAGAATCGAACACATCTCAGATTCTGGCGCAACAACAACATATGTAACACCCATAAATGTATCCGCACGCGTTGTGAAAACATCTAGCTTAACTGGCTTGTTGTCTGAATCGACTAATTGCTTTCCGTCCTTTTCGCAAAGGAAAGAAACCTGTGAGCCCTCTGAGCGACCAATCCAATTCGTCTGAATTTTCTTCGTCTTCTCTGGCCAATCAAGCTCTGGAAGGCAATCAAGTAGTTCTTGCGCATACTTGGTTATAGCGAAAAACCATTGCGTCATGTTCTTTCGCATAATTTCCGTATCACATCGCTCGCACTTGCCATCGATTACTTGCTCATTAGCTAGAACCGTATTGCATTTTGGACACCAGTTAACAAGTGCATTCTTACGATAAGCAAGTTCGTTCTTATATAGTTGCAAGAAAAGCCATTGATTCCACTTGTAGTAATCAGGCTTGCATGTTGCTATCTCATAATCCCAATCGAAGCTAGCACCCATCTCGCGCAACTGCTTCTCCATAGTCTCTATGTTATTTAATGTAGAATCCTGAGGATGAATGCCAGTCTTAATGGCATAATTCTCAGCAGGTAGACCAAAAGCATCAAAACCCATCGGATGGAAGATATTGTAGCCTTGCATTCTCTTCATTCTTGCCCAAGAGTCAGTCAGCGCATAATTGTACCAGTGACCAAGGTGCAAGTTAGCTCCAGAAGGATAGGAGAACATCTCTAGGCAATATAACTTATCGCCTTTTCCGTTTGGGTCAAACTTGTACAATCCAGTTTCTTCCCACTTCTTTTGCCATTTACGATCTACATTAATTGAATAAGACATAATATATACTCCAATAATTTATTAATTTATGTTATTTGTGCTTAAGGCTAGGTAATTATAACACCACAGTAATGCAAATTAAACATTGATAGCGCCATTTATGCTACTAGTACGATTGATTTTTGACTTTCGTAATGTATAATTACATAAGTATTTAACGAGTTTTTGCCCGCTTGCTATTGTAAGTGGTTTATATATTGAGGAGAACTTAAATGGGTTTTGGAATGGAAATCGGCATAGACCTTGGAACCAGTAGTGTTCTTGTTTATGTTCGTGGTAAGGGTGTAGTCCTTAAGGAACCATCCGTAGTTGCAGTTAACACGAAGACAGGTAAAGTACTTGCTGTTGGTGAGAGTGCAAGCTTGATGCTTGGTCGTACACCAGGAGTTGTTGATGCAATAAGACCTTTACGTGAGGGCGTTATCTCAGATTTTAGAGCAACAGAAGTAATGCTTAAGGCTTTCATTGGCAGAGTATGTAGTGGTATTAGGGCTACTTATTTCAAACCTACAATTGTAGTATGTGTTCCTTCTGTTATTACTCCCGTTGAACAACAAGCAGTTGAGAATGCTTGCCGTCATGCTGGAGCTAAGGACGTATTCTTAATTAGGGAGCCTATTGCAGCTGCTATTGGAGCTGGTATTGATATTACTAAGGCTTGTGGTTCGATGATTGTCGATATCGGAGGAGGAACTTCGGATATTTCTGTTATTTCTCTTTGTGAGCCAGTTGTTGATGCTTCTTTGAAGGTTGCTGGAGATAAGTTTGACGAAGCAATCGTAAAGCATGTAAGAAGAAAGCATAATATCCTTATTGGTGAGAAGACAGCTGAGATGCTTAAGATCCAAATTGGATGTGCATATCCTAGAGAAGAAGAGATGACTTTGGATGTAAGAGGACGTAACTTGATTACTGGTCTTCCTGCTACTGTTACTGTGTCTTCTACTGAGATGCTTGAGGCATTGGAGGAACCTGTATCTGCTATCTTTGAGGCTGTACATGTTGTTCTAGAGAAGACACCTCCTGAGTTAATGGCGGATATTTCACAAAGAGGTATAGTTCTAACTGGTGGCGGTGCGCTTCTTTATGGTCTTGATAGAATGCTAGCAACCAAGATTGGTATTGACGTATATATTGCACAAGATGCTATTTCTTGTGTAGCTATAGGTACTGGTAAAGCATTGGATATGATGGATAAGTTTGCTGCTCTTGGCGATCAGTAATTGACTTTGCTTAGGCATAACAGTATGGCTTCTTTAGGTTAATATTTCTTTTGTCTAGAGAAATAGCTATTAGTCTCGTATTTAGATATTTTGATTGACGGAGAAAAACTAGCGTGCTAATATGTCGTCAGATTTGAATATTTATTTGTTTTTATTTATTAACCCATTTACATTTTCAACTCACAATTTAATTAATTGAGGATTTTATGACAGAAAACGAAATGTTAGCCTCTAAGTCTCACTCTGACCTTGTAGAAATTTCAGTCGCTTTTGGTGATTGGAGTTTAGAGGAAGCTCAATCAAAAACTCGTGAAGAGTTGATTGAAGCTATCACTAAGACTCCTGTTGATGAAGCAAAGCCCCCTATTAAGGCTCCAGCAAAGACGAAGAGAAGTTCAAAGAAAGAAACCAAAGAAGAACCTAAGGGCAAGGATACTATTCCACCTAAGAAAGAATCTAAGTCTAAGTCGAAAAAGGTGTCAAATGTTACAAAAGTAGAAGAAGTCCCTGAAACTTCAGTGAAACCTGTAACAGAAGTTGTTCCTAAGACTCAACCTAAGAAGACCAAAACCAGGACTAGTACCCCAAAGCAAATCCCTATTGAAGAGGTTCAGACGACTGAAATAGAGAATACCGCTGAACAAGTAGTTATTCCTGAGCCAGTTGTGAAGGAAACGAATTCTCCTACAAAGGAGAATAACAAGAAAAACAATAATAGACGCAGTAAGAAATCTAATAATGAACAGAAATCTTCTGAAGTATCACTTTCTACACAAGTTTCTTCGATAACAATCGAGAAAAAGTCTCTTAAAAATCCCAATAACAATACAATCAATTCAATCAATTCAAATAACGCTAATAACGCTAATAACTCTAATAACGCTAGTAACGGTAGTAACGGTAGTAACGCAAAAAATACTAATAGTGCTACAAATGCTAATGTCAACAATCAACAGAGAAAGCAAGTCAACACAAAGAGGAGAAGGCTTTCTTTTGGTCCTTCACAGGAGCTTGTTCAAGTTGATGTTAATGCTAACGAAGAGTTAGATAATGGCGATAGTGATAGACCAACTCAGCAAGAACCAGAATTAGTTCTAACAGAGATTAGCGGCATTCTTTCTGTTGGTGGATTAGACAAGGGTGAGTTCTGTGGCTTTGTTCACACCAATAACTATTTACCAGGCGAGCAAGATGCTTATGTTCCTGGTCAAATGATTCGTAGAATGAGACTTCGTAAGGGAGATGCCATTGTTGGTCTTGTATCTCCTGTCAGAGGCAAGGAGAAATACACTCCACTTAAGAAGGTTATTTCCGTAAACGGAATTCCAATTAATGATGATAACGATATTGAATTTCTTAAGAAGAGAAGTCGTTTTGAGAACTTAACGGCTATTTATCCTGACGAGAGATTAGTTCTTGAGACAGGGGCACACGATATATCCACTCGAATTATAGATTTGTTCTGCCCAATTGGTAGGGGTCAGAGAGGTATGATTGTATCTCCTCCTAAGGCTGGTAAAACAATTCTGCTTAAGAAGATTGCAAATGCAATTAGTACTAATTCTCCTAAGAGCAAACTCATTGTCTTGCTTATTGATGAGCGTCCTGAGGAAGTTACTGATATGCAACGCTCAATTAATGGCGAAGTAGTTTATTCTACTTTCGATAAGAAGCCGGAGAATCATGTTCGCGTTACTGAACTTGTTCTCGAGAGAGCTATGAGATTAGTGGAACTTGGTCAGGATGTAGTTATTCTACTTGATTCCATGACTAGACTTGCAAGAGCCTACAATCTTACTATCAATCCTACAGGAAGAACTCTTTCTGGAGGCCTTGATCCTGGTTCCTTGTATGGACCTAAGAGATTCTTTGGTGCAGCTCGTAACGTTGAGAATGGTGGTAGCCTTACAATTATTGCTACGGCATTAATAGAAACTGGATCTAGAATGGATGAGGTTATTTTCGAGGAGTTCAAGGGAACTGGTAACATGGAAGTAACGCTCGATAGAAAGCTAGCTGACAGAAGAATATATCCAGCTATCGCGGTTGATAAGTCTGGTACTAGACGTGAGGATTTACTTCTTTCTAAGGAAGAACTTGAGGCGATTTGGCTGTTGCGTAAGCAAATAGCGGATGTTGATACAACAACTGCCACTGATGCGGTCATTAGTTTCATGAAGAAGACTATAAGCAATGAGTCTTTTGTACTTTCAGTAAAGAAATCGTTCTCAATTGATTGACAACGTGTTTTACTTGAAGTAATATACCAAAGCTAGAGTTTGATTCCGGTATGACATACGTGGAAGCAACTACGCGTCATATCTTTGATGAAAGGTGAGATTATTATGAAAGACGGAATTCATCCAAAGACACATACCGTTATGGTTAAGTGTGCATGTGGTGAGACTTTTGAAGCAATCTCTACGAAGGATGATCTTCGTGTTGATATTTGCTCTAAGTGCCATCCATTCTATACTGGCAAGCAGAAGCTTGTTGATACAGGCGGACGTGTTGATAAGTTCAACAAGAGAATGGGCAAAAGCTAATTCACTTAAATGCAATTCATACGGTGTAGAAATACACCGTATTTTTTTGCGAGTTTTTCTTTTCAACACATACATGCCTTAGTCTTTCTCTCGACAAGAGATTATGAGTGTTATAATATCCTTGGAAAGAAATTAATACATTGTAGGAGATATATATGGCTAAAAATACTGAGGCAACCAAGGCAGTCAAGAAGACAACTATTGGCGGTCAGGCTTTGATAGAGGGCATTATGATGTGTGGTCCTAAGCGCACCTCAATTGCTGTTCGAAAAGGTGATGGTTCCATTCATGTTGAAGAGATTAAGCAAAGTGAGAGGGTGTCTTATTTTGAGAAGGTTCCTTTCATAAGAGGATGTATAAAATTTTACAAGATGCTCGTTACAGGAACAGGTGCGACAATGAAGTCGGCAGATATTTCTGAGCAAGGAAAGCCTGAGGAAGACGCAGATAAGTTGGATGGCAAGGAGGCAAAGAAGCCTTCAGCATTGGATACTTATCTTAGTAAGCATCAGAATGTCGCGATTACGATCGCAGCCATAACTGGAATAGCTATTAGTATTGGCTTATTCATATTGCTTCCACGTTTGATTGTTGATTTAGTAGCAATGCTTCTTACAGCAGAACTTGCCGACGCTATTTGGATGTCAGTTGTACTAAATATCGCAGAAGGTGTTCTAAGAATGGTTATCTTCCTCGTTTATCTTGCGCTTGCTTCAAAGCTTGAGGATATAGCTAGGGTATGGAAGTATCACGGAGCGGAACATAAAACTATAGCTTGCTACGAAGATGGTAAGCCACTTACTATTGACAACATTAAGACTTTTTCTAGATTCCATCCAAGATGTGGTACAGCATTTATGTTTATCGTATTGATGCTATCGATATTGATTTATACAATTGAGGGCATGATTCTTGGAGATGATATCATGTGGGTTAATATTGTTGCTAGACTTGTTTTGATTCCACTAATATGTGGCATTTCTTATGAGCTTCTAAGATTTATTGGAAAACATGATTCCAATCCATTTTGTAAGTTCTTGATAAAGCCGGGTCTATGGCTTCAGAAGTTTACTACTAAAGAGCCTGATGATTCCATGATTGAAGTAGCTATTTGTGCGATGCAAGCAGTTATTCCTGAGAATGCGAATGAAGACAATTGGTGATTACGTAAACGATTTCGTTAACATCTATTCCAAGGCTGGCGTAGAAGATTCGCTCTTTGATGTGTTGGCAGTGATCTCAGCCAAATCACTGAAAAGAGTTAGTGAAATCAGGCTTAATTTTGATAAGCCTTTTGATTACCTGGGCGTAGATATTGATTCTATGGACGATTGTCTTGAAAGGCACTTGAATGGCGAACCTATTGAGTATATTACGGGTATAGCTTGGTTCTATAACGAGAAATACTTTGTAGGGCAAGGGGTTCTAATTCCTAGACCTGATTCGGAATTACTTGTAGAGAAGGCACTTGAGGTAATATCTAATAATTCAAGATTCGATTCTAAGAAGATTACGCTTGCTGATTTATGTACAGGAAGTGGATGTGTAGGGATTTCCCTAACAAACGCTTTAATTAAGAATGACTTCGAGGTATGTGCAACACTTACAGATATAGAAGATGAAGCATTATCTTATTGCAGAATCAATGTAGAACGCCAGCTAATTAAGTCGAATAAGGCCCAGTGTTTAGTCCTTAAAGCTGATGTCAATGACGAATCAACTTGGGATGAACTAGGAAAGCTGGATCTTTTGGTGTCGAATCCACCATACATAGATGAATTGGAGATGAGGCAACTAGACTCGAGTGTAATCAATTTCGAGCCTTCAATTGCTTTATATGGTGGGCAAGACGGATTAAATTATTATAGAACGATAGCTAAGAGTGCGAAGAGTATTCTTGTAAGTGATGGAGTGATACTCTTTGAGCATGGATATCTTCAAGGAGCTGCTGTAAGGAAGATTCTTGAGAACGAAGGATATAAGGACGTTAATACGTTTAAGGACTATGGTGGTAATGACAGAGTTACGATAGGAGTGAGGGCGTAATATGGCAGGAAAGTACTTTTTATTTAAGTATGAGGTAGGCGATGTAGTTACGATGCGCAAGCCGCACCCTTGTAAGAGTAAGGAGTGGGAGATATTACGCATAGGTAGCGATTGCAGATTGAAGTGTCTTGGGTGTAATCGCGAGATGATATTTTCTAGGACGTCACTTGAGAAGGCGACCGCTAAAGTGCTTCGAAATGGTGAGGCATTATAATGGGAAAACATATTGTTCTCTTATGCGAGGTTACCTTATAAAAATGGGTCTGTTATGCTCTTTGAGAAACACAAATCAAGCGTCCATCGTTGTCTTCGAAGACAAATTCGCGATTGGTCAAGCTTTTAACACTTTCATTGGCTTCAGGTAAGAAAGATACTATGTTGACGCCCTTATTTTGCAATTCGTTTTGCAAAAGGAATGGTTCGTTTACGTAAATGTACATGTCGTAATCGATTGATGCATACTTATGAAGAACTAGCGTGTCTCCCTTAGTAAGCACTATGTCGATGTTGTCACGAGTAAGCCTTATATGTGGGAGCTTCTCATCGTCAAGATGAATAGCCTTGAAACCACATTTATTCTCATAGAAAAGAGCCGTTTCAATTATATCGTCGCATACTAGAACAGCTGCGCTTCCGTCCATTAGATGAAGTTGGTTGCTTTCGTCATCGGCTTCTTCAATGTTGGATTCGGTCTTTGCAATTGCATTAGGATCTATTTGATTAGGAGTGTTCTCGTTAGCCTTGAAGCCGAGAAGCTGTTTACCAAAGGATTCCTCATGGGAAGCTAGGGATTCAGAGATTTTTACTCTTTCCATAACTTGTTCGTTTGTAAGTTCAGTAGAAGTGTCGCGAAGGATTTCTATCTTCTCGCTGTATTCTACGAGATTCTTAAAGCGAATAAAAAGAGGGAGAATATCGTCACATGATGAAGGTAAGTCAGTCTTTCCGTTAAGGAACTGCATACCATAATCTACAGCTATCGCAGGGAGGGCTGCGAATAGTTTGTTTAAGAACAAAGTCTCATTCATGGCGTTAGGGTCGCAATCTTTGACCTCGAAAATCGTAACTAGCATTTCGAAAACTAGGTTGATATCGTGCTTAGGATATTCTTTGTACATAGTTATCTCCATTTTCGCAAAATTAGAGTAATTCTCATAATATGAGTTATGATAACATTAAATATCACATTATAGGGAGTCAAGTATGTATCGAATTTTGATTGTCGAGGATGATGCAACAATAGCCTCACAAATGAAGCTCTATCTTGAGAAATGGGGATACGAGGTTTGTGCTAGCGAGAATTTTGACAGTATTCTTGGCGAGTTTGATGCGTTCAACCCGCATTTGGTGCTAATGGATATTGGGCTCCCTTTCGCAAATGGATTTTTTCGATGTTCTGAAATAAGAAAGAAGTCAAAGGTACCGGTAATTTTTCTGTCCAGTGCATCAGATGTAATTAATATGGTGACTGCTATCAACATGGGCGGTGACGATTTTATTAGTAAGCCATTTGATTTCACACTTCTTACAGCGAAGATTATGGCGTTACTTCGAAGGGCTTATGAGCTAAAGGATGGCGATATCAGTTCGAAAAAGGAATTTGCTGGGGCGACGTACAATAATTCAAATTCTACTATTGTCTTTAACAATAAGACTATCGAGCTTACGAAGAATGAGAATAGGATTCTGACTTGTCTATTAGATAGCAAGAGTTCGATTGTAACTAGGTCTAGCTTGATGGAGCATTTATGGAGTAATGACTGCTTTGTCGATGAGAACACTTTGTCTGTTAATGTGAATAGACTAAGGAAGAAGCTTACTGATGCAGGAATGCCAGATGTTATTGTTACAAAGAAGGGACAGGGATACATAATTGAGTAAATTTAAAGTATTTCTTTCTTATTTGAGACATAGAGCGGCACTATATCTTGCTGTAATATGTTTTTTTATACTTACTACTATTATTTTCTTTCTGTTTGATCTCTCAATGGTACCTTTGCTGTTGCTTTTCTCTTTGATTATGGAGGTAACGCTGGTTTTCTTCTTGGTTGATTTTATTCGCTTTATCAATAGACATAAGAATCTGCAAATTGACGTTGAATCAATTGAGACGATGCCTGAGAGCTTTTTCGAGCATTCTCATCTTATTGAGAACGATTACCTTCACATTATAAAAAGCCTGTGCGACGCCAAGGATATGCAAATGCGAAAGTCAACTGAAGCATATGCGGATATGATGGAATACTATTCGGTATGGGCTCATCAGATTAAGACGCCAATCTCGGCGTTAAGCCTTACGATCCAAAATATTGAGGATGAAGAGCTGAAGGGGAACTTGAAGTCTGAGTTACTTCGAATTGAAGAGTATGTGGATATGGTTTTGAATTATTTGCGCCTGGATTCGGAGACGAATGATTTTCTTTTCGAAAAGATTAGTGTAGAAGATATTGTAAAAGGTGAAATCAAGCGCTTCATGCCTTTGTTTATGAATAAACGAATAGCATTGGAATATGACCCTATTGACTTCAAGGTTGTAAGTGATCGAAAATGGCTTGGGTTTTGTATAGGGCAACTTTTGTCGAATGCTCTTAAGTACACTAAGGCTGAGTCAAAAGTTAAGATTTACTCAAATTCTTCAAATACGATTACTATTGAAGATAATGGCATAGGAATTGCCAGTGAGGACTTGCCAAGAATTTTCGATAGGGGATATACAGGTTATAATGGTCGGCAGGAGAAAAAATCTACCGGAATTGGACTATATCTTGTGAAAAGAACGGCCGACAAGCTTGGAATTCGAGTAGAGATTGATTCGACTATAGGTGTTGGAACCAAAGCGATAATATTCTTGAACAGTAAAGACAGCAGTATGATTAAAGATTAAAGAATAAAGATTAAAGAATAAAGATTAAAGATTATAGTTTAGGATTACTAATTTGAACTCAGGTGGTGAAAATATGGCTTCAATAAAGAAGACGAATGCGATGCGATTGCTTGATAAGGACAGCATCTCCTACGAAGTTCGCGAATATGAATATGATGAGAATGATTTAGACGGCCATCATGTGGCAGATAGTTTGGGGTTAGGATATGAAGAGGTATATAAAACCTTGGTAGCAAAGGGTGAGAGCGGGCAATATTATGTCTTTTGCCTTTCTGTAGACGATGAGGTAGACCTTAAGAAAGCTGCGGTTATTGCTAAGGAGAAGAGAATTGAACTCATCCACGTTAAGGAACTTCTGCCTTTAACTGATTACATTCGCGGCGGATGCTCACCTATTGGTATGAAGAAAAAATTCAAGACATTTGTAGATGAGATGGTTTTACTTGTTGACAAGGTGAATGTAAGCGGTGGCCAGCGCGGAATTCAGATTTGTTTAAGTGTTGCGGACTTGATTTCATGTACAGAAGCGACTACTGGGGATATTTGCAAGTAAATGTTTACTATGATTTCCAATCTTACAATAACGTAAGAATTGAAGTTCAAAATGTAAGACATTCAAATAGAACGACAGCATTCGTTGAGATATGATTTCTATGTAAATTGAAATGGAGGAAATTGTATGTCAATGCTTGATGTTAAGAACGTAAAGAAAATATACACTACAAGGTTCGCTGGAGCAAAAATTTCAGCTTTATCGAATGTTAGCTTTACTGTTGAAGAGGGCGAGTATGTAGCTATTATGGGAGAGTCAGGTTCAGGAAAGACCACTCTTCTTAATATCATTGCTACTCTAGTTAAACCAACAGATGGTCAAGTAATACTGGATGGTAAGCACTTAGATTCAATGAAAGAGAAAGAGCTTGCTATTTTTAGAAGAGAAAAGCTTGGATTTGTTTTCCAGGAATTCAATTTATTGAATAACTTCTCCGTTAAAGATAATATCTTTCTCCCTTTAGTACTTTCTGGAAAGAAGTACAATGAAATGAATGAGAGAATTAAGCCTATCGCTCAAAAACTTGGAATAGACGATCTTCTTGAGAAGTATCCTTATGAGATTTCTGGCGGACAGAAGCAAAGAGTAGCTGCTGCAAGAGCAATTATCACAAAGCCAAGTATCGTTTTGGCCGACGAGCCTACCGGTGCTCTAGATTCTAAGTCGACTGATGAGCTTCTAAAGATGTTTAGAGGCATAAACGAGGATGGACAAACCATTCTGATGGTTACACATTCAGTTAAAGCTGCAAGCTCCGCAAACAGAGTGCTTTTCATTAAGGATGGTATTGTATATCACCAACTATATAGAGCTTCTATGTCACAAGATGACTTCTACAGAGTAATTTCAGACTCACTTACAGCGCTTACCAGTGAAGGCGGTGATAACAAAGGCGGTGATAACAAGTGAGAAATCTATATCTTAAGCTCTCGCTCCAATCGATGAAAAAGAATAGAGCGATGTTCGTGCCTTATATTTTATTTGGCGCGGTGATGTTTGCTTTGCTATATGTGGTTGGGGCACTAGCGCAAGACAGTTACGTAGCAAGCATTGAGGGCGGTTCTAATTTACAGGAAATTCTCATTCTCGGGAATCCAATTATTGCAATCTCGTCGGTTATCTTTATCGCATATATAAGTAGTTTCGTTCTGAAGCGCCAAAAAAAAGAATTCGGTCTATATCGAATCCTTGGTATGGAGAGGAAGCACCTAGTAAGAGTTGTCATTATTGAGAATGTCCTCGCAGCAATTGCTAGTATCCTTATTGGTATTGTAATTGGAGTCTCTCTCGAAAAGGTTGCGCAACTGTCTTTGCTAAAAATCATGAACAAAGAAGCTGATATGGGCTTCGAAATTTCAACTATCCAATTGATCTCGGACATCTTAATTTTCTCAGTTGTATATTGCATCATTATCCTCAAGAACATTAAAGATATAGTGTTCTCTTCAGCGTTAGATTATATGAACGAGAGTAGAACTGGAGAGAAGAGGCCAAAGGCAAATTGGGTTGGAGCTATTCTTGGTTTGCTTTTTACTGGAACTGGATATGTTATGTCCATGAAGTGTGAAAACTCAGCTGGAGCTTTGAATATTTTCTTCTTTGCAGTAATTCTAGTAATAATAGGAACTTACTTTCTCTTTATTTCTGCAAGTGTTGGCTTCCTTCAGATTATGAAGTCCAATAAGAAATACTATTACAAAATTAACAACTTCATATCAATATCTGGAATGACATATAGAATGAAGCGTAATGGTGCTGGTTTAGCTTCAATTTGCATTCTTTCTACTATGGTTTTAGTAATTATGTCATCGGCTACTACTCTGTATACGAGTATGTATGATGTATTAGATGAGCAATTTCCCTACGACTTTTCTATCGCACTTCAAATGCCAGCTGACGCTACTATGTCAGGCGATGAATTTGTAACATCATATATGGAAGATAATGGTATTGAGGTTGGAGATGTCAAGTCTTACAGAACTACGGATGCTTTGTCTCTTATTAATGAGAACGGATACATAGATCCTATCGTTGGATATGATCCGAACGCTTATGTTGTAACTATCGTAAGTCTTGATGATTACAATATGTTTAATGACTCTTCTATTGAGCTTGGCGATAATCAAGTTGGACTATATTCATTAGATATCAAGGAAGACCTTGAGCAGGTTTCTTTTACTGGAGACAATGCATTTGAAGTAGTAAATCTTGATAGTGACTCAAAGATGATAAAGGGCGATACATTAACGGTGTGTTCTGGTTATGTTACTTTGGTTTTCGAAAATCCTGAGGATATTGTTAGAGTTCAAAATTCAATACTAGCTAGTAGAGAAGATGGGAGTAATCCTTTCTCTAATAACTATGATGCCTGTGTCTTTTACGCGTTAGATTCTTCTTCTGAACCTAAGACTCAAAGAGACTTCAGCGATAGAGTATTTAACTCAAGAATGGCCAATCCAGAGGGTTATAACGCCCCATGTACGATTGCTCTTGCAGGTGGCTCTCAAAGTGCACTACTGTTTGACATTACTAGCAGAGCCAGCTTTGAGTTCTCATATTTAGGAGTATTTGACGGTTTGTTCTTTTTGGGAATTCTTCTATGTACGGCATTTATTGTAATTACTGTTCTAATTATGTACTTTAAGCAATTACTGGAAGGGTATGAGGATGCTGGCAACTACCTAATAATGCGTAAGGTTGGTCTCGATGTGAAGACTATAAAGAAAACTGTATTCACACAAATTGTCACTGTATTCTTCTTGCCACTAATTGTAGCGGGAATTCATAATGCATTTGCTTATCCTATGATTAGCAACCTGCTAAAGACATTTGGTATTAGTGATACCTCAAAGTTTTTCTATGTACTTGTAGCATCCATAGTTATATTTGCTATTGCATATGGAATTATCTTCTTCTTCACTGGTCGTAAGTACTACAGGATAGTTCGTGAGTCTGCAGAAGGCTCGGAGGCATCCTTATAAGTCCTTTTTATATATAAATTGCACAGACAGCACGTCCGATAAGGTGTGCTGTTTTTGATTGCACAGATTGAGCTTTATATGTATTCTTGTAGTATCTTTTTTTATCGGGGCGTTTATTAATGAATTCTGTGAAGTTGGAAATAAAGGATCTAGGCATGAGAATGCTTGTGCTTATGAAATGGATACTATATTCTACTATAGTTGGATTTATTGTTGGACTAGTAGGTGTCGCGGTTGTTAAGCTAATTAATTGTGCAACAGATTTTCGAACACAAAACTTCTGGCATATTTTTCTTTTGCCTTTTGTGGGTTTATTTATTGTCTTTATTTACAAGATGTCGGGAAGAGAAAATGATAGTGGCACGAATACTGTGTTAAGTGCTATCAAGCAGCAGAAAACGATTCAAATGAGATCTGCTCCTTTGATTCTGATTGCGACTATTCTTACAAATTTTGCGGGTGGATCTTCAGGTCGTGAGGGTGCAGCGCTTCAATTTGGCGGCTCACTTGGAGCGACTCTTGGACACACGTTTAAGTTCAGTGATAAGGACAAGACGATAATGATTATGTGCGGGATGTCCGCGGCTTTCTCGGCAGTGTTTGGACTTCCTCTTTGTGCTATTATTTTTCCTATGGAAGTTGTTGCTATAGGAATTATGCATTATTCGGCTCTCGTTCCATGTACAGTAGCTTCTTTAGTTGCTCATTGGGTTGCTTTGTTTTTGGGTTGTGGACCAGATAAATATGATTATGTTGGGATTGGTCAAATTAGCGTAAAAGGTGTTGCTCTTATCGTGGCGCTTGCTGTACTTAGCGCTGTAGTTAGTATTATTTTTTGTTTCTCACTTCATAGGGTACAGAAGTTAGTAGAAAAGTACATTCCGAGTCAATACTTAAGAGTAATAGTTGGTGGTTGTGCGATTATTGCTCTAACGCTTCTTTTTGGTACGGACTATGACGGTCTAGGAACTGATGTAATTGCTCGTGC
>JAAYFK010000027.1 GCA_012728275.1 Clostridiaceae bacterium
GGTCAAGTCCATAATTGTGTGTAAATTGCTCATCCTGTACAATTCTATGCTGCATCCAACAATGATTGTTGGCACGAAGCAATCTCTTTCAGTTTAGGAATGATTTCGACTCTGATTGTTTCATAGGTCTTGTCTGAGAATACGCGGTGCTTTGTAGATAATGAATCGTTGTACTCTACGGCAACGGCTCCCATGAGCCGAAGTATCGACTCTGGATTCGGGAATATCTGCACGACTTGAGATCTGCGTTTGAACTCGCGATTCAATCGTTCAATCATATTTGAAGAACGTAGTTTGATCCTCATATGCGGAGGCAACTGCATTACAGTCATGGCGTCTTCAAAGCCGTCATCAAGCGTTTGCATGGCTTTCTCTGCAACAGGCGCATAATCGTTGATTATCTCATCCCGAAGGCTACGAGCTTCGTTTATCGTCAGTGCATTAAACATGTTGCGAAGTTCTACTTTGAGCCCAGCCTGGTATTTCGCCGGAGTGTAATTCAGTATGTTGCGGACAAAGTGAACCTGACAACGTTGCCACGCCGCATTTGAATATGTATGTACAACCGCATTCAAGATCGATTTATGAGCATCTGAGATGACCATGTCTACATTGGTCAGGCCTCGACTTTTCAAATCTTTGAAAAAAGCCTGCCATGACACATCGTCTTCCTTGTCAAATATATCAAACCCCGCGATCTCGCGTGTACCATCAGTCTTTATCACGAGCGCAACCATAAAAGCCTTGGAGACGATCTTGTGGTTCTCTCTGGCTTTGAAATATGTTGCGTCCACCATCAGAAAAGGTGCGTCGACCATGTCCAAAGGTCTAGTTTTAAAGGCCTCTATCTCAGCATCAAGTTTCTTGCATAACTCAGATATACCGGACTTTGAAAAACTTGTCCCACAGAGTTTTTCTACAACATTGGAAACCTTGCGAGTAGAAACTCCATCTATCACCATCTGAACCATTGTAGCAATGAGAGATGCTTCGCTTCTTTGATAATTATCGAAAAGCATCGTATGAAATGGTTGGTTCCGATGTCTTGGAAGTTCAAGCTCTAGTGTTCCGATCCTGGTGTTGAGGACGCGTTCTCTTGAGCCATTTCGATAATCATGTCGCTCACTGGTACGTTCATGTCGTTCAGCTCCCAATTGCTCCGCTGATTCAACAAGCATGATCTGATTGAGTATTCTTTCGGCGAGATATTTAAAAGCCTCGTCGCGATTTCCCGCTAAAACCTGTAGAACTTCTTCCTGTGATAGTGTAATATTTACCTGAGCCATGTTGTACCTCCTGTGTGTTTTGGTGTGGTAACTAACATTATACAGGATGAGCACGACTGGCTCTATTTTTTGTTGAACCTAATTTACACCATTATACGGGCACAACTACCATTTGTTTTTGCGTGGTATATGTTTTATGCGGATCAACTATATGTAACTTTTTTCAAAAGAGGTCATTGGCTTGTTATTTTACTTTATGTTCTATTATATTTTCTGATTGGTAGGGTTTATGACGCCTTTAAGATTTCATATAACAAACATGGAGAAATGATTTATAGTCAACTTCTTTCACTATTTGAAGTTAATGTACTCATGTATATTGTTGCATGGCTGTTGATCAGATCCCTGCCTCCTATTCTTCCAGTTTTAGGAGTAATGGCGATTCAGCTTGTGTTTGCCATTATATGGAGTTATGGATCTCAAGCTTGGTACTATCATACCTTTCCTGCAAACAAGACTGTCATTGTATATGATATGCGTCAAGGTATTGCAAAGCTAATAGAGGAATATAATCTGGAAAAGAAGTTCAAAGTAGTATCTGCTATATCTGCTGACGAATGTATAAAAGATTTAACCGTATTAGAAGATGCAGATACTGTATTTCTTATCGGTGTTCATAGCCATGATAGGAGTATTGTTACAAAATACTGCCTGATGCATGATATTAAGGCTTTCGTGATTCCAAGAGTTGGAGATTTAATCATTTCAGGTTCCAAAAGAACTCATATGTTCCATCTCCTAATGTTAAAGGTTGAAAGATATAATCCACCATTTGAGTATTTGGTATTAAAAAGGATTGGGGATATCATACTCTCGCTTATAGCCATTGTTCTATTCTCACCAGTAATATTAATCACTGCTGTTTGTATAAAGGCTGAAGATCATGGACCGATATTGTATAAACAATGTCGACTAACAAAGGACGGGAAAAAATTCAATGTATATAAATTCCGAAGTATGAGGACGGATGCGGAAAAAGATGGTATTGCACGATTGTCTACTGGAGATAATGACGATCGAATTACTAGAGTAGGTCGGTTCATTCGCAAGGTTAGAATCGATGAGATACCACAGCTATTTAATATATTAACAGGAGACCTCACAATTGTCGGACCTCGCGCTGAGCGCCCAGAATTGGCCGCAGAATATGAGAAACAATTGCCTGAATTTGCGTTAAGACTACAGGCTAAAGCAGGATTGACAGGATTAGCACAAGTGTATGGAAAGTATAATACAACAC
>JAAYFK010000028.1 GCA_012728275.1 Clostridiaceae bacterium
CAGCTTGAGTACCGTTCTATATGCCATGTATTTAAACGTGCGTTTTTTGTTCGGCATATGTACCACGCCTCCTGCGGAACAACCCCAATAGTTTTACCATTTTTGCCATTAGTATATAATTTTAACAATCATCTGTCAACAAATTGGGTAAAATTTAAACAAATTCACAAATTATTAATATTCTTCATCTGGCTAGCCGTGCATACTTCCATGGAAAATCCGGGAAAATTGCTTGACAGACGCAAAGTTTCCTGCTATAATTTTATACGTTGCACGGCCTGTGGCGCCATAGCCAAGAGGTAAGGCAGAGGTCTGCAAAACCTTTACCCCCAGTTCAAATCTGGGTGGTGCCTCCAACTAACGAATAGCCTCTACTCTTTTGAGTAGGGGTTATTTTTATTGTCGTTCTTTCTCGATAATCACTCAAACTGCAAAGAAATAGATAGTCATTCCTCTCTTAATAAAGAAGTAATTTGCTTTAAGTTCCAATTAAGGTTATAGCAATACACTTACTTTAAGAACGGAGGAATAATTTATGACATATCAGTCAACATTTAAAAGGTATGAGTTCAAATACATACTGGAAAGTGCGCAAAAGCTGGCACTTATGGACGCCCTTGAAGGAAGAATGAAGATAGACTCTTATGGCCGAACAACAATACGAAACATCTACTTTGATACGGACAACTTTAGGCTGATAAGACTATCACTTGACAAGCCTTCTTACAAAGAAAAACTGAGGGTCAGGAGCTATAAAAAAATCGAAAACGATGATGAGGTATTCGTGGAACTCAAAAAGAAATGTGAGTCAATAAAGGTTCGATTACTGCATTTAAGTCTGACGAAGATATTATTTTCACATGCAAGTTTCAACTATCATAGAACTGTAGGAAACAAGTCAGGGTATTTTCGATCGCATATATATTATGTCTATATATGAAGAAACGGCACGTCTAGCGAAAACCAGATGTGCCGTTAATATTTTTGTTAAAAGAACAAGAAATTATGTGCCTTGCTCTGAGGTCTCTGCAGTTTCTGCAGTCTCTTCAGTTTCCTCAGTCAACTCAGCTTCTTCAGCCCCTTCTTCTATTACCATGATACTAAGGTTATCTAAATAGAATTCGGTCATATCTATGCTCTCAAAATAGAGTTGTAAATATGTAAGGTTTGCAGGAACATCATAATCGCCCTCTACTAGAATCCATTCGCCAGAAGAAGTGTCGATTTCTTCAATATGAGGCCACTCATTTTCTATATCAGCTGTGAAGTAACAAGTGTCAGTATCGCATCTGATAGCGAAGGAGTAATGAATTGAAGTTCCAGCAAAACGGGAAACATCGATACAGTAACCATCATAGGTGGCTGTGCCTTCTGAATTACAAAGACAACTCTCACCCTCGTATGGGTTATCGGATACGACCTCGATAACAGAAGAATATCTTGTGAAGCCAATAAATTCGCCATTCTCATAATCTTCGTAGATAGGAGAGTAATCAGCTTCTACTACGACATAGTCATCAGGAATTGTAAGCTCATCGCCAGTAATAGCGCAAACAACGCCCTCAAAAGCGCTCTTCATTGCTAGGTTGCCGGAGAAAAGAAGAGGAGTTGTATTGGATCTCCAAGATGTGTCATCTGAGATACCCCATACAGTGACGCTCTCGATAGGAGTTCCTGCATCAACAGCAGCAATCAATCCCTCGAAAAACTCTTGATAATAAACACCTTGGTCATACAAAGGATTAGCGGAATTAGGAGCACCAATATCAAGTTCTGTAATCATAATTGATACGCCGAGTTCGTCAGCATAAGTGTTCATAGCTTCAACATATGAATCTACAGAAAGACCAGCAGTCATATGTGATTGCATTCCCATAACGTCAATATTTCCAGCTTCAGCAACTGGAGCAAGCATCTCTAGAATGTCTTCCATCTTGCTTGGCTGATACTCGTTATAATCGTTGTAAGCAAGCTCGATACTTGGGTCAGCGTACTCACGTGCATATTGGAATGCCAATTGAACATAGTCGTCACCAATCGTTTGTAGCCAATAACAATCGCGTAAGCCACCATTATCACCAATTGCTTCGTTTACAACATCCCAGGAGTAGAATAGTCCAGGATAGTTCTCTTGAGCCCAATCGAAAACTCCCTTAATGTAGTTCTCCATTCTAGTCATCATGAGTTCTCTTGAAGCAAGTTCTCCAGTAACATCATAATTCTCATAGAATAACCAAGAAGGAGTCTGTGAATACCAAATCAGGCAATGCCCACGAACGCCTATACCGTTCTCTTGGGCCCAATCCAATGTTTCTGTGAGACTAGAGAAATCAAGTGCCGGACTCTCATTATATGTAGCAGGATCAGCAAGACAAGTCTCTCCGTCAAGTATGTTCTCTGGCTTCATCTCATTTTCCAGAGTGATTGAATTGAATTCATGAGAAACAAGGTTACGGAATTCTTCGTTCTCGTTAGGCACTATGGTTGTAGGAATAGCTACACCGAAGCGGAAGTAGTCAGAATAAAGTTCTGATAAAGAAGGATAATCGGAAACGTCCATCAATTCTTCTACAGGAACAGTTGCTGGATCAATATAGTCGCCTACAACGGATACTCTAATATAATCAACCGTAATATCCTTGACGTCGCCAGCTTCAATATAAACCGAAATATTCGTAGCGTTGTTAGGAATTTGTATCTCGCCGCCAACGCGTGTGTAGCTAATAGCTGATGGCGCACATTGAGCAATAGTAACGTAGGTTGTGTTGCCGTAGATGTCATATTGCAATGACAACAAGATGTTGGCATTCATGCTCTTAACGCTAGTTGCAACGTTAATTGTGTTGCAGCGAAAATCGTCAACTGGAACATAAATACCTGAATTGTTTGTTCCGCGATTGCTAATTAAACACTCGGAGTTATCGCTGTCAGGAATCTGGTTAATTGTAAGTGTTGCCTCACCCTTAGGCGCATAGTAGATGTCTTCTGAACCGAACTCCTCGCTTATGTATGGAATTCCGTTCTCATCAAGAGGGACTTCGGCAAATTCAGGAGCGGGTGCTTGTGTGGTTTCAGTTGCAGCTGGGTCGGTTGCTGCTTGTTCCTTTTTGCAACCAACGAACAGAACTGTCGCCGATAATAGTGTGAGCGCCACGAGTGCGACACCAAGAGACTTGTTCTTCATAATAACCTCCATTTTATTCACGTGCACGTGATACTTCTGGTCAACAGACCGCCCCCAACGATTAGTTGACATTTAATCCATTATACTAGATAGTGTGCACGCGCAAAAGTAAAGTTTTGAACGAAATGTCTATTTTGCATACCTTTCTCGAAAAAGAAGTCTCTCGGACAACTATGTGTTATTATTTACGAGAAAAACAGCACGTAATTGCAATTTATTTTTCGTGCACAAATTTGCCAGGATATGATGTAAAATTACGCTATTAAGATGTTTGTGAGGTATAAATGGAAGATTCGATTAAGAATGTACTAATCAAATACGACGAGGTTGCAAAGTTGATTTTGGACCAGAAGTTGGATGAGCTTTCTGACCAAATGCAAGATTTACCTGTTGATGCCGAAGATTTTTCTTACGAGGAATATATTCAGAGAATTGTTATGGAAGAGACCAGAATAGTAACGAAGTCTATGGAGACAGAGCCAAACGATGAACTTAACGGTCTTTCGATGGGGAAGTATTTTGAAGCTTGCGACTTTTCAGTGCTAGTAGAGATATTGGAGTTTTGCTCCTTGAATTTAGACAATGGCGTTCCAGAAAGTGTAATTGACGCTATTGCTAATAAGGATGACAAGGACACAACATATGAGTATGCAAAGAATACAATAGTGTCTTCTGCTTGGACTGAAGATGAACTTGGAGATGCGGACAGCATTTTCGAGATTGAATTTGCGAAGATTAAGGCCTGTCTAGCGGTCCTTCGTAAGTGTAACAATTCGAGCCTTGTCGGGACGGTTCTTGAACGTTTTATGAGTTATGCCCAGACAAGAGATTTCGTAGCTGAGTCTATAGCTGATTATATTGAGGCTTTCCCAGAAGTCTCGGTTCCATTAATGATAGCAACGCTTGAGAAGCATGAGTCGGAGGGTCTGACTGGACCTTGTGAGGACTTGATCATTATGCTTTCACATATTGGTAAAGAGCATCCGGCGGATGAGATTTTTTTCGCGATTAAGGAAGCTTTTCGCGCAATGAAGAATAAGATCTATGCAGTAATCTGTTTAGCTGAGCTTGGGGATGGCCGTGCGATACCTATGCTTAAGGGCTATATTAATAGAAATCAGAAGACGATTGACAGAGACCTATTCTACGAGATTATGACGGCAATAAGAGATTTGGGTGGAGATATTAGCGATATTCAAGATCCGTTTGGAGACTTTGAGAAGAAAAACGAAGGGAAGCTCTAGAAGTAATGGATTCAGATTATAGAGAGCCTAATGTAACTAAGCTTCTCGAGAAACTCGAGGACCTTTCCTACTCCGAAAGCATTGCTTTTGGTCAGCAAAATGCTGCTCATATAGGTGTTACATTAATCAATAGAGATGGCACTTCTTCTGATGTATACAACTTGTGTGGCAAGCAGCCTGCAATTGTAGGGATAGATACTTTAAGCTTCTATGGTTATGAAGGTAAGTTCGAGGAATTGGTTAAGGTAGTTAAACAACTTAATAAGCAAGGCGTTGTTATTACTTTGTCCTCACATATGCCTAATTTTTCGCTTGGAGAGGATGACTTCTATGATTACTCTCCTAATATTACGGATGGGCAGGTCGGAGGAAGGATACTTCCTGGAGGCGATTTGCATTCGAAATACGTTCGCTTCTTGAACAGAATCGCTGAATTTTGCGAGGAGTGTATTGATGTTTCGGGAAATAGAATACCGATGATATTCCGTCCGTTCCATGAGTGCAATGGAAGTTGGTTTTGGTGGGGCGCTGAGCATCTTAATGATGACAAGTTCATAACCCTTTATAGATTTACAATTGATTACTTGAGATTCAATAGAGGTATAAGGAATTTGCTTTTCGCATATTCACCAAATGGACCAATATATGATAAGGTCTCGTACCTTAGAAGATATCCAGGAGACGACTATGTTGATATTCTTGGCTTGGATTTCTATGATGATAAGGCAGACTCGGAGCAGGACTTTTTCGAAGTCCTTAAAGCTTCATTAAAAATAGTCTATGAAATTGCTGAGGATAAGGGCAAGGTCTGTGCTCTTACCGAAACCGGGCTTAGAATGATGGATACAGCGCCTGATGGCAAGTACTATGAGGGCTTGGCGCCAAGCGGAAACCGTAACAAGAAATGGTTCACGAATCTTCTGGACACCATGATGGAAATGGAGTCTAGCAGGAGGTGTTGCTACATATTAACGTGGGGAAATTTCTCAGAGACTCAATTCTGGGTACCTTATGCTACAAGCGATTTCCGTCATGAGATGTGCGATGATTTTGTGGAATTCGTAAATGATAAGCGCGTGGTTATGGCGCCGATGTAAACTTTGCGGTAGAATATCCAAGATGTTTTGCGGGATTAACTCAGCTGGTAGAGTGTCACCTTCCCAAGGTGAAAGTCGCGAGTTCGAATCTCGTATCCCGCTCCAAAAAGAAGACCTTCGAAGTAAATTTATGCTTCGGAGGTTTTTATTTTTGGGTTTTCCTCTGTATGGAATTATTGTTGTGTAGTATCATCTATTTGAGCTTGAGAAGCTGAACCGCATGTTCTTTGTTTTTCGAAAATAA
>JAAYFK010000029.1 GCA_012728275.1 Clostridiaceae bacterium
AAAAATGCAGTCAATCGTGGTGCTGGACTTGGATTAGGTCTTGGATTTGCTTGCAGACGAGGTTTTAGTAGTGGATTTGGCAGAGGCTTAGCAATAAATCAATATGCGACAAAAACACATAAAGACTTCCTTCAAGAACAAAAAGAATTACTGCAAAGTCGAATCGAAGTCATTGATAAACAATTAAAGTACCTATAACGGGTATTAGAGGTAACTGGAGGACGCTCTGGTTATTTCTGATTAGAAATGGGGTGATAGATTATGCCAAGACCAATGAAATGGAGAAAAGTGTGTTGTCTGCCAGAAAGTAATAAATTTGGCCCTCTTGATTCAGTGTTGGACGATCAAGATCATGTAAACATGACAGTTGATGAATATGAAACAATAAGGCTTATAGATTTGGAGGGTTTTACTCAGGAAGAGTGTGCAAAACAAATGAATATTGCCCGTGCTACCGTTCAGGGAATATATGTAGAAGCCAGAAGAAAGTTAGCTGAATCATTGGTGAATGGTAAAGTGTTAATAATTGAGGGAGGCGAATACCGTCTTTGTGATGGATTGGGAAATGGATGTGGCCGAGGCTGTCATAGGCATGGACGTGGCAGATTCTTTACAGATAATGAGAATCGAGGTGACTAATTATATATTCCGAAAAAGTAATTGAACATTTTATGTGCCCTCAAAATGCTCATAGCATGCCAGATGCTGACGCTGAAGGAAGTTTTGGAGACCCTTCGTGCGGAGATTATCTTACCGTTTATATAAAGGTGAAAGACAATCATATAGATAACATAAGTTATCTTGTGTTTGGCTGCAGTGCATCAATTGCAACGTCCAGTATGACATCGGTGATGGCAAAAGGAAAAGGCCTGGATGAAGCATTAAGAATTACAGAAGAGGATATAATCGAAGCTCTAGATGGGCTTCCTGAAAGCAAGGTTCATTGCTCAAATTTAGGAGTAAGTGCATTGCGCAATGCAATCAATAATTATTTAGTAGTTAAAAGAATGGAGGATTCTTATGAAAATAGCAATTCCGGTAGATGAGAAAAGTTTGGATTCAAACGTATGTGTATCCTTTGGACGCACTCCCTATTTCCTTATTTATGATGTAGATACTAAGGAAAGTGTATTTCTTGATAACAGTGCAGCAGCAAGTACAGGTGGTGCAGGGATTAAGGCTGCACAGACGATAGTAGATAATAAAGCAAATGTTTTGCTTACTCCTCGTTGCGGGGAAAATGCTGCTGAAGTGCTCAAATCTGCTGATATTGAAATATTTAAAACGACATCCGCATCAGTAAAGGATAATATTGATGCTTTCATCGATGGAAAACTTCCTTTGCTAGATGAAATTCATGCCGGATTTCATGGGCACGGAGGCAATTAATATGAGAATAGCTGTGCTAAGCGGCAAGGGCGGCACAGGAAAAACACTGGTATCGGTAAATTTAGCTGCGGTAGCAAAAATATCAACATATATAGATTGTGATGTTGAAGAGCCAAATGGGCATCTATTCTTTAAACCCGAAGATGTCCAAGAGGAAGAAATATCAGTAAAAATTCCAAAGGTGAATAATGAGCTATGCAATGGATGTCGAAAATGCATAGATTTTTGTAAATTCAATGCTCTTGCCTATATTAAAGATAAACTGATTGTTTTCGAAGAGGTTTGTCACTCCTGTGGCGGTTGTATTATGCTTTGCCCTGAAAAGGCACTGACAGAGAGAGAAAAGGTTATTGGGAAAGTTCAAAAAGGAACTTCCGATCAGGTAACGGTATACACAGGAATATTAAATACTGGTGAAGCTTCGGGTATCCCTATTATTAAAAAGTTGCTTGCTGAGAATAAACCTGAAGCAGATAAACTGACCTTTATTGACTGTCCTCCTGGAAGTGCCTGTATTGTAATGGAAAGTATTAAGGATGCAGACTATTGTATATTGGTAGCTGAACCTACGTTATTTGGTGTTCATAACCTTAATATGGTATACGAGTTGGTCAAGTTATTCAATAAGCCGTTTGGTGTAGTTCTAAACAAGTGTATAGAAGGTGAAAATCCAGCTGAAAATTTCTGTATAGAAAAAAACATTAAAATTTTAGATCAGATCCCATTTGATAATGAACTTGGAATATTGAATTCAAATGCAGAAATTGCCGTGAGGGAAAATGAAAAATATCAGGCTTTATTTTCTTCTCTGTTAGAAACAGTGAAAAAGGAGGTGCAACATGAAACAACTTCTTATTCTTAGTGGAAAAGGCGGTACTGGGAAAACTACTATAGCCAGTGCTTTTATCAAGCTTGCAAACGCTAAGGCTTATGCGGATTGTGATGTAGATGCACCTAACCTACACCTTATAACAGAACAAAGCTCTCAACCAATGAAAACAGATTATTATGGTTTACCAAAAGCGGAGATAAATCCAGAACTGTGCATCAAATGTGATAAGTGTAGACAAAACTGCAGATTTGATTCTATTTCAGTAGATAAGAAATATAAAGTAGATCCTTTTGCATGTGAAGGCTGTGGAGTTTGCAAAGCTGTTTGTCCAGTAGAAGCTATATCTTTAAAACCGGCTGTAGCTGGTGAGTTGATGTTATATGCAAATGAAGGAGAAGTTTTTTCTACAGCACAGCTGAAAATGGGTAGTGGCACTTCAGGAATGCTGGTCACAGAGGTTAAAAAACAGATGAAGTCGGAGATAGTTAATGCCAATCTTGCAATTATTGACGGTTCTCCAGGCATAGGCTGTCCTGTAATAGCATCACTTAGCGGTGTGGACATGGTTTTGATAGTGGCCGAACCGTCCATATCTGGCATTAGTGATTTGGAGCGAATCATAAAAACAGCGGCGAAATTCGGAACTATGACAGTAATATGTATAAACAAATTTGATACCAACGTAGAAAACACAGAAAAGATAGAAGCGCTATGTAAAAAACAAAGGCTGACTTTTATGGGTAGAATACCTTTTGATTCGAATGCAGTAAAAGCGATTAATAATGGCCGAACCATTGTAGACATAGATTGTGCATCGGGTGCAGCAGTAAAAGCAGTTTACAATAAGACAATGAAATTACTTTTTGAAGAAGGTGGTGGGCTAAGGTCATGATTATCAAAACATTAGTGGAAAACACATCGATATCGAAAGACTTCGGTAACGAACATGGTCTTAGTCTGTATATTGAAACAAATGCACTTAAAATTTTATTTGATGTTGGAGCAAGTAAATTGTTTCTTAAAAATGCTGAAAAACTTGGCGTCAATATCACTGACGTTGATTTTCTTGTAATTTCACATGGGCACTATGACCACGGTGGTGGATTAAAAATTTTTTTTAAAGAAAATACAAAAGCAGAGGTGTATTTACACCATCTTGCTTTCGAGAAACATTATGCTATCCGTCCAAATGACAAATTAGATTTTATCGGTCTTGATGATGAGCTGAAACAAAATAAGCAAATTGCACTTACGTCAGACCAATTCTATATCAGTAATGGAATCCAGGTATTCTCGAATGTTGTTCAAAGAGAGACTCAACCGAAATCAAATCGTGGGTTGCTAACTGAGCAAAATGAACGAATGATAGATGATACTTTTGCACATGAACAGAATCTTATCATAGAGGAAGACGGAAAGACCCTTCTAGTTACAGGCTGTGCTCATAATGGTATCATAAATATACTTGAACATTTTCAAGAAATAAAAGGTCGTATGCCTGATTATGTAATAGGCGGATTTCATCTTTCCAGTCGCTCTGGTGGCAATGAGGACTCTGATATGATAGATAGAATTGGTAAATATCTAATGGCTACAAAAGCAAAGTTTTATACCTGCCATTGTACAGGTATAGAAGCCTATGAAAGGCTGAAATCTGTTATGGGTGATAATATTGATTATTTATCAACAGGCAGTGAAATAACAATCTAAAATAAAGGAGCTAAATTATGAGCGAAAATTGTAATCAAAACTGCAACAGTTGTTCAGAGGACTGTGCAGAAAGAAAAGAACAAAAAACTGATTTTTCCGAGAAGTTACATGAGATGAGCAGCGTAAAAAAAGTCATAGGTATTGTCAGTGGTAAAGGCGGAGTAGGAAAGTCACTTGTTACTTCCATGCTCGCTGTTACCATGAATAGAATGGGTTATCATACTGCCATTCTTGATGCAGATATTACAGGACCTTCTATTCCAAAGGCATTCGGAATTCGGGAAAAAGCCACTGGTAGCGAATTTGGACTATTCCCTGTTAAAACAAAGACCGGCATTGATATTATGTCTGTTAATTTACTTTTAGAAAAGGATACTGATCCTGTTGTATGGAGAGGCCCAATAATTGCTGGTACAGTTAAACAGTTCTGGACTGATGTTATCTGGAGTGATGTAGATTTTATGTTTATTGATATGCCACCAGGAACCGGCGATGTTCCCCTTACAGTATTTCAATCCATTGCTGTTGATGGGATTATTGTCGTAACTTCTCCACAAGAGCTGGTATCCATGATTGTATCTAAAGCCGTCAAAATGGCAGAAATGATGAATATCCCAATCATTGGTTTGGTAGAAAATATGTCTTATTTTAAATGCCCTGATAACGGCAAGGACTATCAGATATTTGGCGAAAGCCACATTGAAGAAATTGCTGAAAAACATAATTTAAAGGTTCTTGCTAAACTACCTATTGATCCGAAAATTTCAGCTGCCTGTGACAAGGGCATGATAGAGCTTTTTGATGGCAATTGGCTTGATAGCACATCAAAATTACTAGAGGAAAGACTTGAGGAAAATAAAAAGTGAGTGAACATTCAACATTAGCAAAAGAATTATTCACAAAAGGATACAATTGCTCTCAATCGGTAGT
>JAAYFK010000030.1 GCA_012728275.1 Clostridiaceae bacterium
AAAATTTGAACAGAAAGAAAAAAGCATCGGTCATTTGCATAACCGATGCTTACTTTATCTGAGAAATATTAATTAGAACAAAGCGATAAGTCCAATTATCTCTAAGGCAATCACTACAAAAAGTAATACTGAAAGAATTGTAAGGATAGTACTGTCACCAAAAAACGCTGGCCCACTAATGGTAGACTGCCTCTCCTTAACATATACTACCTTTGGCTCATTTGAGGTTTCTCTCTGAGGAATGGTGCTTCTTGGTGCAACAGCAAAGGGATCGTCAAATACAGAAGCCGGTTTGTTCCTAGGAACCTGGTAATTGGGCATTGATAGAATTTGATCGTCCTCTATTGGTGAATTGAAATCTATAGATTGATCAGTAAACTTCAAAGAGTCGAGTCGATTTAATTGGCTATCCTTTGCTTGATAGTGAGTAGTAACCTTAACATACTCAGGCGTATCACCAGTATTCAAAACTCTTCTAACAGAATCGCTCATCTTTGAAATCTCCTTTCATTAATATCAATAACTAGTATATCAAAAAAGAACACCGTCATAAATGGCGGTGTTCAAAATATTACAAATTATAAACTTATGCCTTATCGTTTGAACCAAGAACATTCATGATCTTATGAGCAACCATATCCTTAACAGCCTGTCTTGCTGGCTTCAAGTATTGACGTGGATCGAAATGATCTGGGTGCTCTGAGAAGTACTTACGGATGTTACCTGTCATAGCGAGTCGAATATCAGAATCGATGTTAATCTTACATACAGCAAGCTTAGCTGCCTCACGTAGCTGCTCCTCTGGGATACCAACTGCATTAGGCATACTTCCACCGAATTGGTTAACCATATTAACGAACTCTTGTGGAACAGAAGATGAACCATGCAAAACGATTGGGAATCCAGGAAGACGCTTAATACAACCCTCAAGAACGTCAAAACGTAGTGGAGGTGGTACTAAAATACCATCAGCATTTCTTGTGCACTGATCAGCAGTAAACTTGTACGCACCATGTGAAGTTCCGATAGCAATTGCAAGGGAGTCACAACCAGTCTTGGAAACGAACTCTTCAACTTCTTCAGGACGTGTGTAAGCTTCATTACCAGACTCAACAACAACCTCATCCTCAATACCAGCAAGAGTTCCAAGTTCAGCCTCAACAACAACGCCATGTGCATGAGCATACTCAACTACTTGCTTTGTTAGTGCAATATTATCCTCAAATGACTTTGAAGAAGCGTCTATCATTACTGAAGTAAATCCGCCATCGATACATGACTTACATAGCTCGAAAGAATCACCATGATCAAGGTGAAGAGCGATCGGAATCTGTGGATTCTCAGCTACAGCAGCTTCAACTAACTTAACTAGGTAAGTATGGTTAGCATAAGCACGAGCTCCCTTTGATACCTGAAGAATTACTGGGCTATTCAATTCGCCTGCAGCCTCTGTAATACCTTGTACGATTTCCATGTTGTTAACATTAAAAGCACCAACAGCGTATCCGCCATCATATGCCTTCTTGAACATTTCAGTAGTAGTTACTAATGGCATAAAATATACTCCTTAATTAATAAATTGAATAAGTATGACTTTTGTTAAATCACTTAAACTACGGCTTGATAATACTTAAATATGACAGTTTAGTCAATGGACATATAGTATAAAATAGGCGGAAAATTCCGCCTAATTATTATTTATTATCTTCGTTTGATCTAGAAGCATCGCCAAACGCATCGGCATCCGTATCAGACTCATTATCTAGCGCTCTTGAAACTATATCGTCAATACTCTCTTCCCTCGTCCCATCCGCCTTAACTTGAGATTGATTAGAAGGTGCATTTGCAACTCTAATTGCTTTATCGCTATTACGTGCGCCATAAGCATCAGCGATAGCAAAAGCTTCTTCCTTTAGCTTCAAGAACTCTTCCTTGGACGCTAAATCCTTAAGAGAAGTCTGGAAGCACACATCAGTAAAGACATTATCAAGAATGATGTAGTCGTTCTTCGTGCCAGTATGAATAGCAGAGTCTAACAAAGCCTCCGCCTTATCTGGTACTCCTTCTCTAGCATCAAAACTTGAGAAAGGCAAAGCAATCAAGCTATACCTATAACGAAGAACGACCTTCTTCTCATCATAATCTATAGCTACTCTGTACTTTTCAATTAGAAAAGTCTGAGCAAAATACAGTACAGTAATTATAAATGCACATAGTGCAAAACACGCGATAACTATATTCTGTGTCTTTCCAAAAAGGAAGAAGAAAGCTAACGAAAAAAAAGCAAGCATCAATGGGATTGATACTATTCTTCTTATTCTGATCTTCTTACCATTAGCTGGGAAGCAATGAACGCCTTCCGTTGGAAGGGCAGCTATCTTCGCTGAATCTTCATAATCTGAAGCCATGATAATTCCTCCAATATTTCGTGCTAAATCATTATAACAAATTATACTAAAACTTAGAAGTAATACATCAAATAAACTAGAGCAATATTACATCAAAACGTTTCATTAGACAATAAGGAAATTCTCTCCTCGACGCCCTTGTACATCTCAGTATACTTAACTCGCTTCTCTTTTTCAGTAGCTATAACCTTCTCAGGAGCCTTGCTAACAAAGGCTTCGTTAGAAAGCTTGCTTTCTACTCGATTAATCTCGGCAAGTATATTCTCCTTCTCTTTATTTAATCTCTCGAGTTCTTTGTCGATATCGATTAGGTCAGCAAGAGGAATGTAAATCTCACCACCTTCGAATACGGCGGTGACAGCAGTTACAGGGATTCCCTCCTTACATGTTTTCGTCTCGAGACTACTTACCGAAGCGAGTCTGTCCATAAAAGCTGAACCGTCAACGAACATCTTGGCAATGGAATCATTAGCGGTTACAACTATTGCATGTGTTTTTCGAGAAGGAACAACGCCCATTTCAGATCTAATATTACGTACAGAACGAATGGCACCCATTAGTGTCGACATCATGTTCGCTTCGTTCACATAGAATGAAGACTCATCAACCTTTGGCCAATCGGAAATCATGATGGACTCTGTCTTGGTCTCAAGAATCAAATTGGAGTAAACCTCTTCGGTTATGAAAGGCATGAAGGGATGCAAGAGACTCATGCAAGTGCCCAGAACATAATTAAGCAAGTACTTTGCCTCGTTTCTGCTCTCGCATTCCTTGTCGAAAAGGCGGCTCTTGGCAATCTCAATGTACCAATCGCAGAAACTATCCCAGATGAAGTCTACTATTTTCGATAAAGCAACACCAAGCTCGTATTTCTCTATATTTGTTGTAGCCTCTTGAACTAGAGTGTTCAAGCCGGTAAGAATCCACTTATCCTCAAGGGTATATTTCTTGCTATCAACACACGCAAAATCTATTCCATCCTCGCAATTCATAAGCACAAATCTCATTGCATTCCAAATCTTATTAGAGAAATTACGTCCCAAGTCTATCTTCTCTTGCTGGAATCTTTGATCATTTCCTGGAGCATTTCCTGTAACTAGCGCAAATCTCAAGGAATCTGCTCCAGAAGCAGAAATTACTTCAAGTGGATCAATTCCATTGCCTAAAGACTTACTCATCTTACGACCCTGAGCATCTCTAACAAGGCCATGAATCAATACTGTATCAAATGGAACATCTTGCATATGTGCGAGACCAGCAACCATCATTCTAGAAACCCAGAAAGTGATAATATCATAGCCAGTAATAAGAGTATTAGTTGGATAGAATTTCTTCAAATCTTCGGTATCTACTGGCCAGCCAAGAGTAGAGAACGGCCATAAAGCCGAAGAGAACCAAGTATCAAGCGTGTCAGCATCTTGGCGCATGGGTTTCCCACATTTTGGACATACAGCTGTCTCATCTTTAGTAACTACTATTTCTCCGCAATCGTCGCAATAGAATGCTGGAATTCTGTGTCCCCACCATAATTGTCTGGAAATGCACCAGTCTCTTATGTCATCCATCCAATTAAAATAGTTCTTCTCAAATCTTTCTGGTACAAACTTCGTTTTTCCTGAACGAACAGCATCAACCGCCGGCTTTGCTAAAGTTTGCATTTTTACAAACCATTGCAAGGAAACTCTCGGCTCGATTGTAGTTCCGCATCTGTAGCACGTTCCAACATTGTGGTTATATGGCTCAATCTTGATCAGATATCCGCCTTCTTCAAGGTCAGCCACCATTGCTTTTCGAGCTTCAAACCTATCCATGCCAGCATACTTGGAATACTCGTCTACTATTCTTGCGTCGTCAGTCATGACATTGATTACAGGCAGATTATGGCGAAGTCCTACTTCAAAATCGTTAGGATCATGTGCTGGAGTAATCTTAACTACACCAGTACCAAATTCAATGTCTACATAGTTATCTGCAACTACCGGAATCTTTCTTCCAACTAGAGGAAGAATCAAGTTCTTGCCAACAATATCTTTATATCTTTCATCCTTAGGATTAACTGCTACAGCTGTATCTCCAAGAAGTGTCTCAGGTCTTGTAGTAGCTAACTCAACCCATCCAGAACCATCCTCTAAAGGATATCGTAAGTGCCAGAAAGCACCTTGCTGATCCTCGTACTCAACCTCAGCATTAGATATTGAAGTCTTACAATGAGGACACCAATTTATTATTCTCTCACCGCGATAAATAAGGCCTTGATTATAATACTTTACGAAAACTTCCTTAACCGCTTCAGAACATCCCTCATCCATGGTAAAACGCTCATGTGACCAATCACATGAGGAACCCATCTTCTTAAGTTGCTCAACGATTCTTCCACCGTATTGGTGCTTCCAATCCCAAGCGCGCTCTAGGAACTTATCTCTTCCTATATCTTCCTTAAAGATTCCTTCTTTACGCATAGCTTCAACTATCTTCGCTTCTGTAGCGATAGAAGCATGATCCGTTCCTGGAACCCATAATGTTGAGAATCCACGCATTCTCTTATAACGAATGAGAATATCTTGAAGAGTATTATCAAGCGCATGCCCCATATGAAGCTGCCCGGTGATATTTGGTGGGGGCATGACGACACAATATGGCTTCTTGCTCTTATCTTGGTCTGGTTTGAAATATCCATTCTCAGACCACTTAGAATACAATCTTGGTTCGGCTTCACTTGGGTCAAAAGCCTTGCTTATGCCATCAATAATAGACATGTTAGAAAATCCTCTTTCTTTCGATAAAAAATAACAACATATTATCACTCGTATTGTTAAGTGAGTCAAGTTAACGACGAGATACGAGTTATTACATTGGTAAATAAATGATCTTTAGCGATTTTCTATGGATATTCTCATGATATTATCGAAGAATCAGACTCGACATATTTGTTACAGAGTCTTTTCGAACATCCAGATAGGTGAAGTGTTTCTACTATTGCCAAGATTATTTCTTCTTGGAATCCAAAATCATTGATAGCGCTCCGTAAAGAACAGAATCATCACCTAGAGAAGCATTCTTTAATACAACACTATCACGGATTGATGGCATGCAGTACTTGTCAACTTGCGCTGTAATTCTCTCAATGAAAGCATCACCGCAAGACTCGATTACGCCGCCGCCAAATACCACGATTTGCGGACTAAAAGTATTAATTAAATTACCTGTAGCAATTGCTAAATAATGACAAGCTCTGTCAACCGCTTCAGTTGCAACAGGGTCTTTCTCTTCCAAAGCCGACTTAAGGTACTTACTTCTAAAAGTCCCATTCTTGACGACATCCTTCATGCAACAATCGCGCCCATGCTTGACTTGCATCATAATGTATTCGGAAATCCCTTGCTTGCTCGAAAATGCTTCAAGGCAACCTCGTTGACCACAGTTACAGCAAGGTCCTTCTTCATTAAGAATCATATGACCAATCTCGCCACCCTTGGATAAATTACCGGTATAAAGCTTTCCATCCAAAATGAAACCGCCACCAAGTCCAGTGCCTACAAAAATACCTACTACATTATCAAAGCCCTGGGCTACACCGAACTTATACTCACCCAAAACACCAACATTAACGTCATTTCCAATATAAAACGGAACACCGAAACGAGCCTCAATAGGCTTTAAAATATTGTAATTACGCCATGGAAGATTAGGTGCAAATATTACGACACCCGTCTCATGGTTAATAACGCCTGGAGCACCAGCAGCAATCGCTTTAATCGACTTAGGATCAATACCAGAATCCTTGATTAATTCGTCTACAACACTAATTATCGTATCTTCGACATTCTGCGTCGAACCGCTGTCTGCCTTAGTTCTCTTCTTTAATCTATAAATAATTTTATTGTCGTCATCAAAAATGGCACCTAGTATCTTTGTTCCACCAATATCCAAACAAATCTTATACTTCGATTGTAATGCCATTATTGTACCTCCAATATTATCAAGTCATTTACCCTATGCTCCCAGTTCATCCTTATTGTTACTGGAACCCGCATCTGCTTCTGAAGCAATCTCTTCCTGATGCTTAAAGATTATAGTAGGCTGCTTATGCGACGTAATACATGCCGAATCGATAAGGCATTTCGATACATCTTTTTGAGAAGGAATATCAAACATTACATCTCTCATTACATTTTCGATTATTGAACGAAGTCCACGAGCTCCAGTCTTCTGCTCAATAGCCTTCTTTGCAATAGCCTTAATAGCATCATCAGTAAACTCAAGTTCAACATCATCTAAAGCGAGCATCTTACTATACTGCTTAACTAATGCATTCTTTGGAGTAGTCAGAATAGTGCAAAGAGCTTCTTCGTCAAGCTTATCCAAAGCAACCACTACGGGAATTCTTCCAATAAACTCTGGGATAAGTCCGAATTTCATCAAGTCTTGAGGATTAACATCATGGAAATGTGTTCCAGAGTGCATATCGTTAGTTGACTTAACATCAGCTCCAAATCCATATTGCTTATTTGATACTCTTGAAGTAATAATGTCATCCAAACCATCAAAAGCACCACCACAAATGAAAAGTATGTTAGTGGTATCTATCTGTATGCATTCCTCATTCGGATGCTTTCTTCCACCCTTCGGTGGAACAGAAGCTACTGTGCTCTCAAGGATCTTAAGAAGAGCCTGCTGAACGCCTTCGCCACTAACATCTCGAGTGATTGATACATTCTCACCCTTCTTCGTAATCTTATCAATCTCATCAATATAAACGATTCCCATCTGGGCACGTTCAATGTCATAATCAGAAGCAATAATAAGCTTCAAAAGGATATTCTCAACATCCTCACCTACATAACCAGCCTCAGTTAACGAAGTAGCATCGGCAACTGCAAAAGGAACATCAAGAATTCTAGCAAGTGTTTGTGCTAGCAAAGTCTTACCTGAACCAGTTGGTCCAAGAAGAAGAATATTACTCTTAGATATCTCTGTATCATCACTAGAGTTCGCGGAAGCGGAGAATACTCGCTTATAGTGGTTATACACCGCTACTGACAACGATACCTTAGCTTCATCTTGACCAATAACATATTGATCAAGCTTATCCTTAATCTCATGAGGAGTAATCATCTTCTTAGGCTTAATATCGCGAAGTCTCTTCTTCTTTTGAATCTTCTCTTCTTCAGCAATAATTCCATATGCTGTACGAATACAATCTATACAAATATAACAGTCGACTCCCGAAAAAAGTCTAGGAACATCATATTCCGACTTGCCACAAAATGAGCAAGAGAGAATTTCCCCTCTATCTCCACCCTTATTGTTTCCAGTTCCAGATCCAGAACCATATCTAGAATTTGCCATTAGCACACTCCATTTAAAAATATAATAATTTACTCTATTCTATCACTAATAGTTAAATTTCAAAATAAATCGGGGAAAAAGTCTTTTAAGAAAGAAAACTGCTGTCAATACTGGCAGCAGTCTTTATCTTTTATTACTAATTGAAGGATTAAGCCTTCTTATCGTCGTCTGTCTTCTCTTCCTTAGGCTCAGTCTTAACTGCCTTAGAAGCAATATACTCAACAGTCTTACGGCTGATGATAGCTTCCTTAAGATACTCGTTATCTTCACCAAGTGACTTAGCAATGTCTTCCTTGCTCATCTTGTAGGATTCAGCGATAATCTCAACTTCCTTGTCATAGTCTTCCTTTGTTGCTTCCATGTTGATAACAGAAGCAATCTTCTCAATAACAAGATTTGACTTAACGCGAATCTTAGCCATTGGCTTCAAGGATGCCTTGTACTCGTCCATGGACTGTCCAACATACTTAAGATACATGTCAAGATTAATTCCTTGCTGACTCATACGAGAATTCTGCTCATTAACCATTTGGTCAATCTCAGTATCAACCATACTATCAGGAATATCAATCTCAGTATTCTCAGATACTGCAGTAATTACAGCATTCTCGAAAGCAGCCTTTGCCTCTTTTTGAGCACTGTCTTCTTGCTTCTTCTTGATATCAGCCTTGAGCTCATCAAGTGTATCAAACTCAGATACATCCTTAGCAAACTCATCATCTAACTCAGGAAGCTTCTCGCACTTAATCGTATGGAGTTTAACATTAAATGTAGCAGCAGCTCCCTTAAGATCTTCGCTATGGTACTCTTCAGGGAATGTTACTTCGATAGCAAATTCATCCCCAACGTTGTGTCCAATGATTTGCTCCTCAAAACCAGGAATAAAACTCTTTGAACCAATCTTCAAGCTGTAGTTCTCACCCTTGCCACCTTCAAAAGCAACGCCGTCCTTAAATCCTTCATAATCGATAACAGCTGTATCGCCATTCTCAACTGCTCTGTCCTTAATCTCTTCAAGAGAAGCATTTCTCTTAAGCATTCTCTCAATCTCTTCAGATACAGTTGTGTCGTTCACTTCACGAACAGAATATGGAACCTCAACACCCTCATACTGGCCAAGCTCGAACTCAGGCTTAACTGAAACAGCAAGCTTATACTTCATACCATTTTCACCAATTTCATCAATTGATAAATCAGGACGAGATACGACCTTCAAATCGTGCTCCTTAACAGCCTCAACATATGCTGGGGAAGCAATGAACTCGATAGCATCATCATATAGAACACCTTCGCCGTAGTACTGAATTACTAATTGATATGGAACCTTACCCTTACGGAAGCCCTGAATTTGGAACTTACCCTTATTCTTATTGTAAGACTGCTTCAACGCTGCCTCGAATTCCTCTCTTGTCGCCTCCAAAGAAATCTCGACGATGTTGTTTTCCTTTTTCTCAATAGTAGAAGCCATTTCTTAATCCTCCGTATAATCAGGTTATATATATTTACTTTCTAATAGCGTTAACCGAAATGTGATTTTAACACAGTAATATTCTTATTTGCAAGACAAGTATATTTATTTATTTGCTTACACGAAAAAAGGTTGTCATATTTGACAACCTCTTCGTTATGGCGCGCCCAGCAGAGATCGAATCCACAACCTTCTGATCCGTAGTCAGACACTCTATCCAGTTGAGCTATGGGCGCTTGTTAAGTTAAGCTACATAATATTAGTACAGGATTTGTTGTATGTCAACAACTAATAGTGTAAAATTAGCATCGATTAATTCTCCAGGAGGCCAACTATGAACACTTATTCACCAGACTCTCAACGGTTATTCTTTGACGGACTATTGAATTGTCGTGAAATGGGTGGAATGCCTCTGGCTAATGGTAAGGTTTTTCGTGATAAGGTTTTCATGCGCTCAGATATTTCATCTGACTTACCAGAGAATACAATGAATCAAATGATAGATTATGGGGTAAATCTAGTTATTGATTTACGATGTGAAGCAGAAAAGTCTCGTGAGGTGGATTCTTTTTCGCGAAAAGAAGGGGTCAAATATACGTCTATTTCTCTTTTCGATGGAGATCCAGATTCACCAGACGACTATATAATGAGCTTTTTGAAGAAGCATACGCTTGGCGATTACTACATAATGATCCTCGAGGAATACAAGGAGCAAATGGCTAATATCTTTCGACTTTTGCTCAATAACGAAGGAGTTACTCTTTTCCATTGTGCGGTAGGCAAGGACAGAACAGGAGTTATAGCCGCGATTTTATACTTGTTAGCTGGCGCTAGTTACGAGAATATCATTCTCAACTACAAGGTTTCATTTGAATATGGGAAGAAGGTTCTTGGAGAACATTACAATCATAAGATTCCCGAGCTCAAACATACTGCTTTGTCAGAAGCAAGGAATATGACAAAATTTCTAAACTACATTGATAGCCAATATGAAGGAAAAATTGAATCCTATTTACTCAAAATTGGAATTACAAACGAAGAAATCAGTGCGTTAAGAGAGAAATGCATCGAGGAATAATACCATTAAGAATCGGAGACTCTAATATCCCCAATCAAACCGTTATCTATATTGAAGGAAGCTGTAAAAGATTGTCCTTCGTAAATGTATGTAATCATGTAGTCATACTCATCTATAAAAGGATATTGCGCTAGAAGGGTTTGAATATCAGTGCCTATAGTAAGTCCATTTGACAAGAAATAATCGACCTGTGAGGTAGAGAACAGTCTTACCGTACTTAGTCTTCCATTCCATACGTTATCCCCTGTAATATAGGCTTCAAATTTAAGTAGGATTCCAGTATAAGTGATGATAATTTCATGTTTCTCTTCAATTTGTCCAGAACTGTTCTCTCGAGTCTCAATGACTGTTGGATCTATATAAACCAATTGAGGATTGCCAAACATAGAATAGACGTAACTACTCGAGTAAGTATTACCTACACGAAGAGCGGATATATCAGAACGATATAGAGTAATTAAAGAAGTATCTGCAATTTGAGGGATAATATCGTCAATTACATAAACACCTTCTTGAGTTCCATGTACCGAAACTATTCTCGAATTAATCGACAAGTTATTATCAGAGATAACCGCAGGCTGTAAAAATACTACAAGTAAAGGATTAATCTCGAGCAACTCAAATTCATTAATAGTGCTCTTAACCTTCAACAAATAGTACTCCTCAAGAGCTTGCGCACGAGAATAAATTACATCATCTGTAAAGTACTCGTTTGATAGAGCTGGTCTTAGAAGTGTATAAACACCACGAGTATTTTGCTCATTCAACATAGAGAAGTAATGCTCGATATAATTATATATTTCAATAGTTTTCGTTATCCATAAATGGTCAAGATAAGCTGTTCCGGAATCATTTCGTGAGAAGTAAATGTAGGACTTGTAATCGCTTGTAATACCGGCCGTCTGTTCGTCACCACCAGAATTATCAGAATAAATAAGCTCCGCAACCACGATGGTACCACCATTTGTAACATTCTCAAGTGAACTGTCGTTCTGCGCCAACAAATCATTAATAACAATCGCACTGTCTGTTGAGTTTAGTATTCGAAAAGAGTCTATTGAGCCTCTAGCCGAAGACATTTTTCGCATAATATCAACATATTCCTTGAAATGCGAGAATGATACTCCCACCCTCTGCGCTTCAGGGATAGCTGCAAAACTGTCCGACAAAGAGTTGCCATCGTCGACCGCCTCTACAACCAAACGAATTAGCTCTTGCTCTGAAATACTATTGCTTATCTGATGGCGAATGCGAGTTAGAAAAGAACATGAACATACACTAAGCGTAATGCTTAGTACTAGAAAGAGACTTAGTAACTTTCTAAAAGTATGTGTCAATTTCTCTTTTCTCCTTCCTTTCTTTTCTTAGTAGCCTCGAAAATTACTATTCCCGCAGCTACGGCAGCATTAAGGCTATTAACATGGCCTCCCATCGGAATTGAGACTAAGAAGTCACATGACTCTCGAACAAGACTTCTCATTCCTTCTCCTTCACTACCAATAACGATAGCCATTGATCCAGAATAATCAGCCTTATCATACATTGTTGTTGCACTTGCGTCCGTTCCGCAGACCCAAAAACCTTGATCCTTCAAATCGCGAATTGTCTGAGCAATGTTTGTAACTCGAGCTACAGGTACATACTCTATAGCACCTGCAGATGCCTTCGCAACTAGAGAGTCCAAGCCAATTGATCTATGTTTTGGAATAATTATGCCATCTACTCCAGCCGCATCAGAGATTCTAAGAAGTGATCCAAGATTATATGCGTCCTTAAGACCATCTAGAATTACTATCAAAGGAGCATGGTCGGCTTCCTTTGCCACATTGATAATATCAGACACCTCAACATACTCGTGACTTGCAACGGCAGCAATAACACCTTGGTGATTATGTGTCGTCGAAATTCTATCAAGAGATTGTCTAGGAACACGCATAACAGCTATTTTTCGATCATTAGCAAGAGAAAGGATTGCTGCCAAAGAAGAATCCAAATGAGAACCTTCGGCAGGATTCAGGACCCAAAGTTTGTTTATCTCTCGACCGCTTCTTAGCGCTTCAAATACCGCATTCTTTCCCTCAATTTTGTCAAGGGAAGCATTAACGTTATCTCCATCATCGTTTTGATTATTTGAATTGCGATTGACTTGATTATCTCTCATTGTGTCCTCTTTCTTTATCCCTTGTTCTGAGAATCAATATACTCGAATGCCTTCGATATAATATATTCCATTCTTGCATTCTGGTTATCTAAAAATAAGTACCCAAGAAGCGACTCGAAACCTGTAGCCTCCATATAGTCAGCGGGTGCTGCATTCTTTGACATGCTATTTGGATTGGAGTTTCTGCCACGACGGTAGTACTTATCCTCTTCTTCAGTAAGTTCCTTCTCGAGTGCCCTCATTGCAACCGCCTGAGAAGTCGCGCTCGAATACTTGATAGTGTGCTTATGCATCTTTCCTGAAGAAGTTGAGAATTTCTCTGCTACATGGCATCTAACATATAGTTCGTAAACTGAATCACCAATGTATGCCAACACCGATGCCGATGCCTCACGAAGATCCACAGTAAAGAATGGAATAATCATATTTTCTCAACCTGAGGACCAGATGATGTGTCTTTAACAGAATAACCCATAGCTGTGATTTGCTCTCTAATACTATCTGCTAAAGCAAAATCCTTTGCCTTCTTCGCTTCTGCTCTCTTCTCTACTAAATCCATAACTTCAGATGGAGCACTATCGTCTTCTTCTAATGCCTTAATCCCAAGTACACCTATCAATTCATTAAGCATATCGAGAGCAATAGTAAGAGCTCCCTTAGAAACCTTACCACTTGCCGTTGCTGTGTTAACAATCTTAACCAGATTAAAAATATCAGTAATAGCATCAGCCGTATTCAAATCATCATCCATATGTTCAATGAAAGACACCTTAGATTGCTCTACACCCTTGATTAATTCCTTTGTCTCTTCGCTATCTTCTAAAGAAGCATCAAATGAATTCTTGTTAATAAGAAACTTAGTGTTAATTATGCATGTTGATATTCTTTGCAACCCATTCTGTGAAGCTTTAAGAAGCTCATCAGAAAAATTAATAGGCATTCTATAATGTCCAGAAAGGATGAAGAAACGAATAACTTCATATGGGAATTGAGCTGCTATATCCCTTATTGTGAAGAAGTTTCCTACTGACTTACTCATCTTCTCGCCGTCTACATTAACAAAAGCATTATGTACCCAATAATTTGCTAAAGTACATTCGTTGCATGCTTCACTTTGTGCTATCTCATTCTCGTGATGCGGGAAAATTAAATCCTGTCCACCACCATGAATATCAATAGTCTGACCGAGATATTGTCTGATCATAGCTGAGCACTCAATGTGCCAACCTGGTCTTCCTTCGCCCCAAGGCGACTCCCACGAAGGCTCTCCCTCCTTCTTAAACTTCCACAAAGCAAAATCTCCAGGATTCTTCTTGCCTTCAAAGGAAGCCTTACGCTCTCCTCCTCCAGGATTCAAGTCCTCTAGATTATAATGCGATAGCTTGCCGTAACTTTCAAACTTGGACACATCATAATAAACACCATCTTCCAAGATGTATGCTATATCCTTCTCGATGAGAGTCTGAATCAATTCAATGATTGCCTCGATAGATTGAGTAGCACGAGGTTGATAAGTAGGATGCAAAACATTAAGCTTATCAGCATCAGTATAATACTCAGCAATAAAACGGTCAGCCAATTCACTGATAGTAATACCCTCTTCGTTAGCGCGCTTAATCATCTTGTCATCGATATCAGTGAAGTTCTGGCAAAACTCCACTTCGTATCCACGGTACTCTAAGTACCTGCGAAGAGTATCGAACGTAACAAATGGTCTCGCATTTCCGAGATGGAAATAATTATATACAGTTGGTCCACACGCGTACATCTTGACGTGTCCTGGAACAATAGTTACAAACTCTTCTTTAGTCCTGGATAATGTATTGAATAACTTCATTATCAATTAGTCTCCTTATCATCCTCTATATCTTTAGTCTCTTTGCAATTCGTATAGACTTCAGTCTTAGAAAATTCAATCCCCTTATTACTGGTCGAAGCAGATAATTCTTCAAGCCTTTTCTCAAGTGAAAGAACCTTGTGAGTCAAACGACACAGTTCCTGAGATGTTGGATCTGGGTTAAATGCGTGATCAAGCTCGAATGCGTGGTTTGCCGCTTTTACACCATCTACTCTAACTACCTTACCAGGTACACCAACAACAGTCGCACCAGCCGCTACGTCGCATAAAATCACGGCATTAGCACCAATACTAGCATTCTCACCAATCGTTACATCTCCAAGAATCTTAGCTCCTGCACCTACAAGAACATTATCACAAAGAGTCGGATGTCTCTTTTTCCCTCTACTGTGACCGCGTCCACCAAGAGTTACATTATGATATATCGTACAATTATTGCCTATTACAGCTGTCTCTCCAACTACTATTCCCATTCCATGATCTATAAAAAGGCCACTTCCGATGACTGCTCCAGGATGAATCTCAATACCTGTAAAAAACCTAGCACATTGAGAATTCCATCTTGCTAGGGCCTTAAGCTTATGCTTATAAAGAAAGTGGCTTACTTTATGGTAAACAAGCGCATGAAAACCAGGATATAACAAAATAACTCCGGCGACACTTCGTGCAGCCGGATCGCGTTGAGCAATCATCTTAGCATCACTATACAAACCCATAAATCACCATACCCCAGTCAATTCAAAAAATTAAGACAAAAGAAAGCCTGAGAATGAGTAACTCCTTTTGACACCTAGCTGCAGCCAGGGCGGTATCCTGCACCTGATTTCAATCTTCCAGTACAAAGCCGGCCTGATTTAGATCAACTGACGCGGATTCCAATTAAAGTCATGAAGGTTCAACATAGAGTCACCCACTTCAGGTACTTCTATTATAAAATAAAAACACCTATATGCCAACTTAATATGGTTCGTCATTTTTAACATTTCTGTTACCTGCTACGGCGCAACATAGTACTTTTTCACAACCTCCAGCTAGCAAAGCCACTGCTGCCTCATGTAAAGTGCTTCCGGTTGTTGCAACATCATCGATAAGAATGACTGTATTTCCTTCAAGATCCCATTCTTTATTTACCTCAAAAGCATTCTCAACATTTGAGAATCTTAGAGCATTTTTCTTCATCTCCGATTGCCTGTAAGTATCTCGCAGACGAACAAGAATATCAGGACTAACTGGTACTTGCATTCTTATGCCGACCTGCTTAGCAATCTCATATGCTTGGTTAAAGCCCCGTTCTTTCTGTCTTGACTTTGATAGAGGTACTGGAACTATGAGACTAGCACTAATTTTATCTTCACACATGATACTACCAAGAAGAATTCCAAGGAATTGCGCTATTCGTATCTCTGGTTTGAATTTCATCTTTGGTATCACTCTTGCAAAAATTTCCCCATAGGCAAAAGGCATGTACAGAGTTAGCTCTGGATGCTCATCTTTTGAAAAAGGTTCGGAAAGCAGTGTGAACCATCGTCTATCAGGAACTTCAGGAATAAACATAGACAAGCATTCCGAGCAAATTGTCAATTGAGAAAAGGCCGCTAACTTTAAGCCGACCTTATTACAACAAATGCAATTGGGCGGTAGCAAATAATTAATTGATTGCTCTAGGATCCTTCTCATCGCTAAGTTCCATTTCTCTTTGATTCCTTGAATACCTGCTCTTAGTATTTTTCTCCTTAATTGATTGGAGCATATCGCCAAGAGATGTCTGTCGCTTATATTCGGTGGTGGATCTAAGAATCTTTTCGAGCGTTCCAGATATTTCGATTACTACTATCCTCTTCTTGCTTCGAGTTATGGCGGTATAGAATAACTTGCGATTCATAAGTCGGTAATTCATTTTGCCAAGAGCAATAATTACATTATCAAATTCGCATCCTTGAGCTTTATGCACAGTCATCGCATATGCAAGCTCTAAGTCCTGAAGTCGATTCTTCTGATAACTTACATTCTTATCATCAAAACTAACTACTAGCCCATTATCAAGTATGTCTAGGGATAGTACTTCCCCAATTTCGCCATTAAATAAGCCTTTCGTCATTGCATTCTCACTAGAATCAAAAAACTCGGTTCGATAGTCATTCTTTACTTGCATTACCCGGTCGCCTATTCTAAAGCTTTGACCGCTTGCCTTGACTACATTTCCGGGAGACTTCTTTGCAAAAACATCTTGAATTCCACTATTAAGCTCTCTTGTTCCAAGTAAATTCAGTCTAGTAGGTGAAATAATGGCTACATCAGGCGTATCTTCAAGCATCTTAGTATATGTGTCTATTACGGCTTTATATGCGTCACAATCATTATTAAAAGACATCAAAGTAAAGTCGTCATTATTAGAGATAAGCTTCTTAGAATTCAATACACGATATGCATTTGCAGCTATTGAGCTCTCATTCTTCTGCCTATAAACATATTCAAGCTCAACTCTTGGAATAAGTTGGCAAGACAGTAAATCTGCAAGAATGTTTCCAGGTCCAACTGATGGCAATTGGTTAGGATCTCCAATCAAAATTATTGAAGCATCTGGCCTAATAGCATCCAACAGTGCTCGAAAAAGCTTCGCTTCAATCATTGATGCCTCATCGACGATTACTACTCTTGCATCAATTGGGTCATCACTATTCCTTCCAAAGAAAGTCTTCGATTCATTATCTTCGTCAGGAATCACCGTCTCAAGAAGTTTATGTATCGTTAATACCTTCTCCCCGACGACTTCTGCTAGTCTCTTTGCTGCTCTTCCTGTAGGTGCACAATACTTAACTTCAATCTTCTCTCTTCTTAAGTGTTCTGCCAGGATCCCAACTACAGTTGTCTTACCTGTTCCAGGACCACCAGTAACAATAGAAATTGGGCTATGAATGCACATCTTAAATGCTTCTATCTGTTTACTATCAACGCTGATTCCATATGAATTGGAAATCTTTAAAAAAGCGTCTTCTACTCTCTTCTCATCTAGTGGCTGAGTCTTTGCCTGAACAAAACGCGTGATTTCCTTCTTTATGTTGATTTCGCATGCATAGTATATGCCTAGCGCGATTCTTGCATCTTTTTCTGTAATCTCACATTTTCGGCAGAAATTGGCTTCATCAATACGATATACTGCAACCTCTCCTCTGCTTCTTTCTAATTCCAATGCACTTACAAAGGCAGACTCGAACATTTCACATTTGCTTACATCACATTCGCATATAAGTTTTCTATCACAACTCTGGCAGCAAGTATTTCCCTCATCGAAAAGAACTCTCCACGTAGCTGCTCGAAGCTGCTGGAGGCTAAAGTACATGTTACCAGTCTCGCTATGAAGCAGAGATAACGTAGCTTCTATAGCACCTGCAAATCTATATTGATCGAAAAAATCCATTTCGCAATTCTTAGCTAGTCGCTCACATATAGTAAAACCTATTGTTGGCACTTGTATCAATAGATACGGGTTCTTCTTCACTTGCTCGTATGCAAGAAAACCCAAGAATTCCAACGCTTTCTTCGATTGTGATACTGACAATCCCAGAATTCTTAGCTTCAAAAGTTCTTCATAATATCCACATTTACGATCTATTTCTTCTTGCACCATTCTCGTGCGCTTAAGTGATAAACCCGAGATAGAATTTGCAACCTTTTCTGGATTAACCTTCAACTGATTAACCACATCATCTTTATATTGCTTGGCAAGAAGGTTAGCAATTCTTTGTCCTATTCCTTCGAAGCATTCCATCAAAAAAGATGAAATTAGTGCCTCAGCCGATTCTTGGTTTTGAACTATCGCAATGTAATCGGCCTTTACTTGAATAGTTCTTCCATAAGTATCAACTTCACCGCTAACTTCAATAGTTTGTCCGCACGCGGCTACACCATTTACACTATTTCCCTTAACAGAAATGTCCCCTTCACAAGCATAAATTGCAAAATCATTCTTCTCGAAAATCACGCGAGACACAACTAAGGATATCTTCTCTACCCGTTTACCCACATCTTCCATATTTAACTCGTGATTTGGCATGCTTATGCTCCCATTTTTATGTTCTGTTAGAAAGACTAACAAAACAAACATGATTTCACAACTGGAAAACATTTACTATTTATTTTTTACTAAATAATGAAACAAAACTATATACAATGAAACTAATTATTTCCCCCGATTATTCAAGCTGGCAGCGATCGAAAGGCTTACTTAAATACTTTTCTCTGTAACGGAATTACTCTTTCTACTTCTTTTACTTCGTAACAATAATAGACAAATCAAGAGTATATTTATTATGAGAACAACTACACTTCCTTCTATTTTACATGAACCTCCAGATAAAATATTGCTTCCATTTAATGATATATTCAGTAAATGTGGATAATCATCTGCAAGTGATACACAACCTATTATTATCGCACCTACGCAATTCCAGATTGCATGCATGATGACTGGCGCAATAATAGACTCTGTATACTCAAGTACAACTGTCATCAAAAGCCTCATTGTCACCACATTCAAAACTGGAATAAGACCTGCTTCAAATGCCCCACACACGCATAGAGGTAAATAATAAAGTGTTCACAATGGTTGCTACATTGTGTTATGCCATATTTCAACATTTGGAATAAATACCCTCTTACAAGCAGTTCCTGCATCACAACATTGATAAATGCCGAAAAAATCCATATCAAAATTCCTGACACTTAATTTAATCCATCAAATTTCATTACTCCAAACAGAAGCAAAATTAGTACTGTAGATCCTAACCAAAATACACCACTAATTATTCCTATTGAGATTCCTTTTATAGGTTTATCGAAAAGTCTTAATTTTACTTGTTTCTTCTCAGTCAACTCAGTCAACCAGAAAATCAATGTATATTCTGAAATAGTCTAATACTACCTCTTTATGAAGAGAGCTTGTTAGATATATTGCTCAATACTATTACTTCGAGGTCCATATAACATTTTTTCTTTAATAGAAGAGAAAAATAATATATACTAGCAAAGGAATATTCTTGGGGGGATAGACATATGCCATTCTTGTTAGTACTTGCCGTAATACCGGTTGGTGTATTACTTTTTATCATTTTTAAAATTGATAAGCATGAGAAGGAGCCTATTGGGCTTCTGATTTCTTTGTTTTTCTTGGGAGTTGTTGCCGTAATACCGGTGTTCATTGCAGAACTCATAATGGAAGCCTACTTCACAGTTAACTTAGATACCAGTTCGTATTACTTCTATTTCTGTGAAGCATTCTTCGTTGCTGGTCTTTGTGAAGAGGGTCTAAAGTATTTCTTTTTGCGGATAAGGACATGGAACCACAAAGCTTTCAACTATCGCTTCGATGCTATTGTTTATTCCGTATTTGTATCTCTGGGATTAGCTTGCCTCGAGAACATTCTTTACGTATGCACAAATGGATTTGCTGTTGGTATTTTTAGAGCCATCGTATCAGTTCCAGGTCATTGTTTCTACGGTGTTTTCATGGGTTACTATTACGCCCTAACTAAGCATAACGATAACATTATTAAGATTGCCAAAGGACAAATTGCTGACATAGAATATCAAAAAACTAATCCTCGACTCGACTCAGTCGAGAAAGGAAGATTAGTAGGACTTCTTGAGAATAAGAGAATGTCAATTGAAAAGTTCTTAAACGCTCGAATAAAGTATAGCGTTCTATCTTTAGTAGTTCCAATTACTCTTCATGGTTTCTTTGATTTTTGTATATTTACAGAAAATGTCATATTTTACCTTATTTTCTTAGTGTTCGTAGTATTATTGTATATTTTCACGATAAAGAGAATAATCAAAGCGAGAAAAGAAGACGTTCCTATAGCAGTTCCTGTAGGAGGAGTTCCATATGAAAGTGCTAATGCTAATTCAGCACCAAGTTCTCCATCAACTCAACCTCTGCCGCCAATTACTCCTGTTGGAGAAGCACCTATGCCAGTATGGGATTCAAATTCATACGATAATACCAAATCTCCTTTTGTTCCTCTTAAAAAGGTTCCTAGTGTAGTAATTGCTCAGCCTACTATTCCTATAGCTTCGGAAACTTATGCTTCTACTCCTAAACCTTCTCCAAAATATTGCATCCATTGTGGTGCTCCATTATTTCCAGAATTTCGTTTCTGTGAAGAATGTGGAAAGAGAATATCAAGATAAATACTATTTATTGGAATAATAATAACCCGTTGATTCGTTACTTTTCTAATCAACGGGTTATCTAATTACTTATTAACTAAGTAGAATTTAAAGTCCTGCCTGTTTACGCAAGTCTTCAGCTTTGTCTGTTCTCTCCCATGAAAGCTCTACGTCCGTTCTACCGAAGTGACCATATGCAGCAGTTGAAGAATAGATAGGTTTCCTTAGGTCCAAATCGCGAATAATTGCTGCAGGTCTTAAGTCAAAGTTCTTCTCAACCAGAGAAACAATATCCATATCCGAAATAACACCTGTATCAAAAGTATCTACCATTATTGAAAGAGGTTTTGCAACGCCAATAGCATATGCTAATTGAACCTCGCATTCCTTAGCAAGACCAGCTGCTACAATATTTTTCGCGATATATCTAGAAGCATATGAAGCGGAACGATCAACCTTTGTTGGGTCTTTTCCAGAGAATGCACCGCCACCATGACGACCAAAACCACCATAGGTGTCAACGATTATTTTTCTACCAGTAAGTCCGGAATCTCCCTGAGGTCCGCCTACAACAAAACGACCTGTTGGATTTACGTAAATCTTAGTAGCGCCATCGATTAATTCCTTGGGAACTACCGGTTCGATTACATTCTTTATAACAAACTCGCGGAGAGTAGATTGTGATACATTTGCTGAATGCTGTGTAGAAATTACAATTGAATCAATTCTCTTTACCTTGCTACCATCGTATTCTATGGTAACTTGGCTCTTTCCATCAGGACGCAAATAGTCTACAACTCCATCCTTACGAACTTTCGAGAGCATCCAAGTTAGCTTATGCGCCATTGATATAGGAAGAGGCATCAATTCAGGAGTATCGTCGTTAGCATAACCAAACATCATTCCTTGGTCGCCAGCACCAATATCAAGACTA
>JAAYFK010000031.1 GCA_012728275.1 Clostridiaceae bacterium
ATAGTACTTCATGAGTATTGGATTGTCAAGCACTTTTTTGTCTTTCAGAACCGCTATTTTGTTGCAGTTCTTGTGCTCCCGAAAGCTTGATTAGTATATCTCGCACTCCCTGTTTTTGCAAGTGCTTTTTTGGACTTTTTTCAAACTTTTTTCGCGAGGGAAAATGAGGCTTTTTGTATAAATGTATATTTATTAATAAGGCTCTATATAGTAATAGTATGTTTTGAAACACTTGAATTCCTGACTTGCAGTGAAAATCAAGTTCCATTAACTTTTCGATTACGATATCTAGGCAAACACTATGAATAAGCACAAAAAACGTAACGTTTTTATACTTTGGAATCGTCAAAGTGACATTTCTTTTTAACATTGTTGAAATTGAATTTAAAGGCGTGTATTATAGCAATAATTTTCTAATTTTTGTGGGGTGTAAGAATGAAAACATTAAAGGGTTCTAAGGTAGCCATTATTGGCGCCGGTGCTGTAGGAGCTACAATCGCTTTCGCACTATCTTTTCAACAGCTTTGTTCAGAGCTTGTTCTTATTGATGTTAATGTTGATAAGGCTCAGGGCGAGGTGCTCGATATCAGCCATGGTCTTCCTTTCTTGGGGCATATGGATATTCACGCTGGTGATTATTCAGATTGTGTTGACTGTGATGTAATCATTATTACTGCTGGTATCCCACGTAAACCAGGAGAAACAAGACTTGATCTTGCTAAGAAAAACGTTACTCTAGCTCATACAATTACTAATAGCATTATGAAGTACTATACAAAAGGAATCATTCTTGTAGTTTCTAATCCTTGTGATGTTATTACATACATGGTTCAGATGTGGACAGGACTTCCTTCAAATCTAGTTATTGGTTCAGGTACGAACTTGGATAGCGCTAGATTCAGAAGCATCCTAAGTGAAAAGCTCGAAGTTGACGTGCGTAATGTACATGGTTACATTCTTGGCGAGCATGGTGAGACTCAGTTCCCAGCATGGAGTCAGACTCATATCGCAGGTATGTCAGTTGAAGACTATGCAAGAAGTGCAGGAATTTCTTTCACTGAAGAGGATAAGGCAGATATAGCTGCTGAGACTAAGTCCTCTGGAGCACAGATAATTAAGCTGAAGGGCGCTACATACAATGGTATTGCGGTAAGCGTATCCGCTTTAATTCAGAGTATCTTGAAGAATGAGCATACAATTCGTCCTGTTTGTTCCCTACTTACTGGACAATACGGAATTGAAGGTTGCTCAATGAACGTTCCTACAGTTATTGGAGTGAACGGCGTTGATAAGATTCTTGAAGTTGAACTTACTGAATCAGAGCTTGCTAGTCTCAAGGCTTCTGCCGAGAGCATCAAGGTTGCAATCGAAGGCGTTAAGGATTTATAATTCTTCGCTGATTGATAAGTGACTATCGCCCTGTACTACTTGTAGTACGGGGCTTTTTCTTTTCGAAAAGAAAAGGCAGGATGCCATTGGCGACGTAAAAATACAGGGTTATAATTGTTATGTTGCTCAAAATTTACTACTATTAAAAACATTGAGGCTGACTAACGCCTCAAGCAATTCGAGGTATTTATGGAACCAGTAATTCAGATAAATAATATATGTAAGACTTTTAAAGTTTTGAATAGGAAGACAGGTATAAAGGGGGCCGTTCAGAATCTTTTTTCGAGAGATTATAAGGAAATTAAGGCTGTTGATGACATTTCACTAACGATTAATGAGGGCGAGATGGTCGGATATCTTGGACCAAACGGTGCTGGCAAGTCCACGACAATTAAAGTCATGACGGGAATTCTTGAGCCAACTAGCGGAAATATACTTGTTAACGGAAGAGTTCCATACAAGAACCGATCAGTAAATGCTCAAGATATTGGTGTCGTTTTTGGCCAAAGGTCTCAGCTTTGGTGGGCGCTTCCAGTTATTGAGTCTTTTAGAATACTGAAGGAAGTATATGCGATTCCAGATGATGTTTATAAGAAGAATATGCAAATGTTCTCTGATTTGGTGAATGTTGAGAATCTTTACAACAAGCCAGTAAGAGAGATGTCGCTTGGTCAAAGGACGTTATGCGACATCTTATCTTCTTTTCTGCACAATCCTGGCATTGTATTTCTTGACGAGCCTACAATTGGACTTGATGTATCGATGAAGTCGAAGATTCGATATCTTATCTCTGAGCTTAACAAGGAGAAGGGTACTACAATTATTCTGACAACTCATGACATGGGTGATGTTGATGCCCTTGCAAAGAGGATTATTATTATCGACCAGGGCAAGATGATTTACGATGACAACATTGCTCATTTGAAGACTTTTTTCGGGGCGTATAGGACAATCAAGATTACGCTTCCTAATGAGCAGTTTGATGGCGCGGACGAGGAGAAGAAAGCCAAGTTTATTGCTGATATTACTTCTCAAATAATTGCAAAGAATGAGAAAGCAAGAAACATTCATGTAAGTCTTGATGAGAGCGAATTATCAATTCTTGTTCCTGAGGCAGAGGTGCCTCTAATTGAGGTGCTGAGTACATCACAAGAGATTCTGCCTGTTAAGGATGTTCAAATAGCCGAAATTTCCACAGAATCTATTATTCGAAAAATATATGAGGGTAATGAGAGTAAGAGCAAATTGCTTAGCTCAGAGGTTAAGGAGAAAGCCGAATGAATAGTACTAAGAGAGAACTTCCTTTTCGAAGATACTTAGCCTTTTCGAGAGCGTCTTTCCTAGAGACACTAACTTTTAGAGCGAGTCTTCTATTAAGTTTGGGCGGTTCATTAATCTATACTGCGGTAGTATGCTTCTTGTGGAAGTCTATTTTTAATTCCGCTGGGACCGAAATCGTCAACGGAATGACTTATCCGATGACGCTTGCTTATGTTGCAATAGCTGGCGCTGTTACTTCGTCGATGACTATTTATCTTGTGTGGGATATAGGTCGAGATATTCAATCAGGTACCATTGCTCTTTGGTTTGTAAAGCCTCTTGATTACTTCACGATGAATTTGTTCAATTCCGTTTCAGTGATAGTATTTTCATTTTTTATTAATGTTGTACCTGTGTTTATTCTTGTAGAGATACTTGTAGGATGGCAAATCCCTTTTGGAATCAACATACTTTGGTTTGTATTATCGGTTTTCTTAGGTGTTATTATTAATTTCTGTCTTGATTTTATGGTCGGAACAATTTGCCTTCATACTCAGTCAATCTGGGGAATCAACATTATGAAGGAGGTCGTTGTTTCCGTGCTTTCAGGTGTAACCGTGCCTCTGGCATTTTTCCCCGATGCTTTGCGTCAAGTAATGATGTTTCTGCCTTTTCAAGCTATTTTTAACACACCGCTTACTCTGATGATTACGCCTAATCCGAGCACAGAGCTACTAATTCGAAGTTTCTCGATTCAGATTTTTTGGATCATCGTACTTGTAATTGCAGCGAAGTCCTTCTTCAAGGTTTCATCTCGAGTAATTACTATTAATGGAGGTTAATATGGAAAATACGAGAATTAGACCGATCCGCGGCTTCCTCTTCTATTTCAAGATATATTGGATGATTGCTCTTCAAGACATAAAGAGTAAAATGAGCTATCGTTCCGACTTCCTAATATCTACTATTGGAATGATTGCAGTAAATGTGTCGGGATTTCTGGGCTTCTGGCTGGTCTTTCAGACATTTCATGAGATAAACGGATGGAAGTTCAATGAGATTCTTTTTTTGTATGCGTGTCTCTTGTTGACTATGACACCAAATCAGATCTTTTTTGACAACAACTGGTCTCTTAGGTACTATGTTTACTCTGGCGACTTCGTGAAGTATTGCTTCAGACCAATCAACCTGTTTTTTTACTTCATATCTGAGGTTATCGATGTGAAAGGGTTTGGTCAGTTTTTCTTTGGATTATTTCTCTTAATATATTCTTGGATTCAATTGCAAATTCCGGTTACCGTTGGCAATGTTGTCACTCTTTTAGTAGGTCTTCTATCTGGCTCGCTAGTCGTAATCGCTTTGATGGTAGCAGCTTCGGCAACATGCTTCTGGCTTATGAACTCAGGCTTTATCATGGTTTATATTTTCAAGTTTACAGACTATGCCAAATACCCGCTATCCATATTTAACAAGTTCTTTCAGGTTTTATTTACCGTATTAATTCCAATAGGCTTTATTGCGTATTACCCGAGTTTATATTTCTTAAGGCCAAATGATTTTGAATGGCTAACACTTCTATGCCCTGTAGTAGGAGCAATTATGGTGTTAATTGCTTACAAAATATGGATGTATGGAGCATCTAAGTATTCAGGAACAGGCTCCTAAGATGTTGTATTTTTTATAAAAAATGCTTCAAGGAGCTTTATTTTCGAAAAAGGAGAGAATACGTATAATTTTGATCTTTTTACCTTGACTAACGCACTGGTTTAGGATGTTATATCAAAACGGCCTGAAAGGTAATTCCTCTCAGGCTGTTCTTTAATACCATTATTATATTAGCGAATATAATCTCCAGCACTTCTCTTAGGTCTCATTTTTGGCTTTCTTCTTTTACGCTTCTGGATATTTATTACCCTGATTATCACCATTGTTAAACATAGGACGATTAAAAGCGCAAGAACAGAAAGGGCCACAAAGAAAACCGTATTCTCTTTAGCGAAGATAACAATAGCAAGTTGCTCTTTATCCTTCTCATCTTCGTCTTCCTTGTCCTCGTCTTCATCTTTGCCTACTTGCCCAGTACTACTAGGATTACTTTCTTCTGGATTAGCTTCATCGCTAATAGTTGGTTCTGTTGTAGCTACATCAGAATAAGGGTAACCTGACATGTCCGTATTTTGTCCTGGAATGATTAATGGATCGTATTGTGGCTGTTCCTCTAAGGTTGAATTGAACCTTCTGTAGTCACCAGTAGTACCTGGGATCACGCTCTGAGGGTCATTCTGCCAACATTGCAGATTACCGTATGCGGTTACTGAGGCAACATATCTCGTTTGCCATCCTGACTCTTCATAAGGAATTCCGCATACAGAAATTAGCAATTCATGACCATTCTCGTTGACTGTATACAAAGTCATTCCTGTGCCTGCTACGCTAGTAGTTCCAGTCTTTCCTCCAATAAGAGCTGCAAGATGTGTTTCCTCACCCTCGTGAGTAGTTGCAGCTAACCAAGGATCATTCAGAAGATTATTCGTGTTTCTTACTATTGACCATCCATCTTCAGTATGAATATTAGTCCCCGCGAAAATATGAGTAGGCGAACTGATAATCGTGCAAAAATCTGGATTCTCAATTGCCTTGCTCATAATTAAAGTTAAATCCGAAGCAGTCGTGTAGTGCATATCATCATGAAGACCATTGGCATTGACGAAGTTTGAACCAGTACATCCAATATTGGTAGCTCTAAGTGTCATTAGCTTCGCAAAAGCAGCTAGTTCGGAAGTCTCCAGTATTTCTTGAGAGCTCATACCAAGAGCCGTCTCTAGATAAGATGCATTTACTCCATCTGGTCCAACCTCATCAGAAGTGGATGGATATTGATTAATTAACGCCTCGACTACGCCCTCAGCAACTACATTTGCTGCATCATTACCTGAAGGTAACATCATTCCATATAGAAGTTCAGAGACCTTAACCGACTCACCTACACTAAGTCCCATCAAGGTTGAGTCAAAAGTTGTTGCATCTATTGATTCCTGAGAAACTGTTAAATATGCGTCTGTACTTAAATAATCAAGACCTAATAGCGCTGTCATAATCTTCGTCATAGAAGCAGGATATATGGTTTGATCCGGATTTTTACTAAGGATTACTTCCCCAGCTGTTTTATCGAATACGCAATAAGCTTGAGCATTTACTTCTTCTAGTGTCGGAATATCCAAAGGAATCTGTCCCACATCCGCATTTACTTTTGATGCATTATCTTGATTAACAAGAAAAGCGCCCATTAAAACTATAGTAGTCAATAAAGACGCAATACTCTTCTTAATTAATACTTTCATTCTCTCCCCCAAAATATGTATAGCAGCAAGTAATACCACTTGCTGCCATGTCATATTCTAAATTAATCAGTTGTCCTCTTGCTCCTCTTGCACCTCGCTAGTAGAAGCATTCTCAGGTTCATTCTCAACATCAGCTTCATCTTCTTCAATATGATCAGTTAAAGCAAAGTCAGCTACGAAATTACCACCAGCACGCATCAGGGTAACACCAGAAGTAGCACGTGAAAGAACAGGTATCTCAGAAGCAGAAATTCTTATCATAACTCCAGAATCCGAAATAACTAGTAAGTCGCAGTTACTGTTAATTAGTGCACATCCTGCAATTCGTCCTGTCTTCTCTGTAACTCGATAAGTAATCAAGCCCTTACCGCCTCTACCTTGAACTCTGTATTCATCAAGTTTGCTTCTTTTACCAAAGCCCTTCTCAGTAATGATGAATAGCTCATCGTCGTTATCAACTGGTACCATACCAACAACTTTATCATCCTCTGATAACGTCATACCCTTAACGCCACTAGTGTTTCTACCAGTAGAACGAACCTCATCGGCTTGGAAGCGAATTGACTTACCAGATGCAGATACAAGAATAATCTCTTGATTTGGAGCAACTAGCGCTACATCAGTTACTTCATCATTCTCCCTAATAGACACAGCGATAAGTCCATTCTTATTTATATTAGTATATGACGAGATAGGAGTCTTCTTGACGATACCAGACTTTGTCGCAACAACAAGATTCATATCATCCTCAAATGACTTAATCGGAATTACATTTCTAATCTTCTCGCCCTCACCTAGATTTAACAAATTTACTATAGCGGTTCCCCTAGCTGTTCTTGAAGTTGTCTCAGGGATTGAATATCCTTTAATCTTAAATACTCGTCCTGTATTAGTGAAGCATAACAAGTAATCATGTGTTGAAGTAGTAATAATCTTCTCAACATAATCTTCTTCTCGTGTGCTCTGCGCTGCAATACCACGGCCACCACGATGCTGACTCTTGTATACATCGATAGGCTGTCTCTTAATATATCCGAAATGAGTAAGTGTAACGATAATATCCTGCTCCTGAATCAAAGACTCATCATCAATATCCTCGAAAGCACCATTTACAATTTCTGTGACTCTTGGAGTTGCAAACTTACGCTTAATTTCAAGAATCTCAGACTTAATCGTGGAACGAAGCAAGACACTGTTAGACAAAATTCTCTCATAGTGGGCAATTCTCTCGTTAAGGTCAGCAATTTCAGCCTCAAGATTATCTCTCTCGAGACCTGTTAGCCTACCAAGCCTCATATCTACAATATGTTGTGCCTGCTTATCAGAGAAACCAAAACGCTCACAAAGTTTAACCTTCGCATCTTGCTCTGTTCTTTGTGATCTAATAATCTGAATAACTTCATCGATGTTATCAATTGCTATTAACAAGCCCTCATCAATATGACGCTTAGCTTCTGCATTCTCTTTGTCAAAAATTGTACGTCTTGTTACTACATTCTCTTGGTGCTCAATATAGTACTTCAAGCAATCAATAAGAGTGACTGTCTTTGGCTCAAGCTTGCCGTCTTTATCAGGTACTAGTGCTAGCATATTGGCACAACAAGCATCTTGCAAAGCGCAATTCTTATATAATTGGTTAAGAACTACATCAGCATTAGCATCCTTCTTAAGCTCGATAACTATACGAACCATCTCATTACGGTCAGACTCATCTCTTAGTCCTGAAATACCTTCGACGCGCTTATCCTTAACAAGATCAGCCATTCTCTCAATAAGCCTTGCTTTGTTTACAGCAAATGGGAGGTCGTGAATGACGATACGTTGACGACCGCCCTGCATATCCTCAATCTCGGCATGAGCTCTTACTACTATTCTTCCACGACCTGTCTTATAGGTCTCACGAATTCCCATTTGACCAAGGATAGCTCCGCCTGTAGGAAAATCAGGTCCCTTAATAACATTAAGAAGCTCCTCAAGAGTAACTTCAGGATTGTCTAGCATCAATACAACGCCATCTATTACCTCACCCATATTATGAGGAGGAATATTGGTAGCCATACCTACGGCAATACCTACGGAACCGTTAACTAGAAGGTTCGGAAATCTAGATGGAAGCGCTATTGGCTCCATCTCGTGTTCATCGAAGTTTGGACGGAAATCAACAGTATTCTTCTTAATATCGCTCATCATCTCCAAAGCGACTTTCTCAAGTCTCGCCTCGGTATAACGGTAAGCAGCCGGCGGATCTCCATCAATAGAACCGAAGTTACCGTGGCCATCTACAAGAGGATGTCTAAGCGAGAAATCCTGTGCCAAACGAACTAATGCGTCATAAACAGAAGCATCGCCATGAGGATGGAATCGACCTAGAACATCTCCGATAGTGGTAGCACACTTACGGTATGCCTTATCGGGAGTAAAGCCTTGTGTATACATTGAATATAGAATACGTCTGTGAACTGGCTTGAGGCCATCACGTACGTCAGGAAGTGCTCTATCAGAAATTACGGACATCGCATAGTCGATAAACGACTTCTTCATTTCTCTCTCGAGATCTATAGGGATAATAGTATTCTGTTCCGACTTGAAGACAAGATCTGTCTCCGCTTCCTGCTGTTTACGCAGGTTCTTGATTTCATCTGAATTGTCAGCCATTTTTTCCCCTCCGTGGATACTTTTCATACCACAGTATTATAACATATTAAACGCGCGTATTATTATAATAAAAGGGGATTAGTCTCATCTTCGAAAAGGATTTACTCGATTGGCTCTTTCTCAGGTTTGCCAGCTTGTCTTGGATATTGCGCTGGGGTATTTCTTAGCTTACGAATTACAATTACTGAGCGATCCATCTCAGTTCCTGGTAAACGGAATTTTTCTACACGCTCAACGGTGCCTCCGAGCGTGACTATTGCTTTTCGAGCATTCTCTATTTCTTCATTAATATGCCCTTTCATGGCAATAAAAACGCCACCTGTCTTAACAAAAGGCAAGCAATACTCACATAATACTGGCAAAGATGCAACGGCGCGAGCGGTTACGACGTCATACTTTTCGCGATACTTCTTGGCCCTGCCTGCATCCTCAGCCCTTGAATGGACGCAATGGACATCGGTCAACGCGAGCTTCTCGCAAACGTCATTAAGGAAGTTCAAACGCTTTTGAAGCGAGTCGAGCAAATCAAGTTTGAGCTCTGGCTTTACGATTTTGAGTGGAATGCCAGGAAAACCTGCACCCGTACCAACATCTATCAAAGTTAGTTTCTTGTTATCCTTTGCAATTTGCTCGCGCTCGATATATGGAACCAAAGTAAGCGAGTCAATAAAATGGCGAAGAGCAATTCCCTCATCATCTACGATTCCTGTTAAATTCATGACCTTGTTCCACTCGACAAGAAGTTTGGCGTAGACTTGGAAGGCGTTGATGCCCTCGGCCGTTAATGGGACAGAAATCTCTTCGGCAGCGTTAGTAAGAACTGGAGTAAGAAGCTTTTCCTCCTTCTCCTTCTTAGTAGACATATCAATTTCAACCTTAGTGGGCAAGATTTTTCGCAAGTTTGGAAGATCCTTCTTAAGAATCGTTACCTTGCCAGAGGAATCAACTCTCACTCTTTTTCGAAGGGAATCCTCGCTACTTGGATGAATCATCTTGTTTTCATAATCGCTCATGCTTAAACTCCCTCTTATTTGCCTCTAGAAAGACCAATAACACCGCTATATCCGCTGGTGATACTCCTGATATTCTTGACGCCTGCCCTACGCTTACAGGCCTTAGTGCGTTTAACTTCTGCTTCGCCTCAAGCCTTAATCCCGATATTACCTCGTAATCAAGTTCTTGTGGTATGGCTTTCTCTTCCAACTTCTTAAAACTAGCAATCTTTGCTTCCTCAAGCTTCAGATAGCCCTCGTACTTAATGTCTGTTTCAACTGCTTTCTTAATATCAGTCGTGAAATCCTTACGATTCTTGTCAATAAGCGATACCATATCGTAAGTTATTCCAGGCCTTCTTATGAGTTCTTCCAAAGAAATACCTGATTGAGGTGGCTTCATGCCAATATCTTCCATAAGCTTAACTAATTCAGGCACTGGGCCAGTAAAAGTACTCTTAAGGCGTTGCTTCTCTTCAATAATCTGAGCTTGTTTTTGCTCGAAAAGGCAAAACCTTTCATTATCAATAAGTCCTATCTCATGACCAATTGGAGTAAGTCTTCTATCGCAATTGTCCTGCCTTAAGAAAAGCCTATACTCCGCTCTTGAAGTCATCATTCTATAAGGTTCATTCGTTCCCTTTGTTACTAGATCATCTACAAGAACGCCAATATATGCTTGAGATCTTGTAAGAATCATCGGCTCTTTGTTAAGAACCTTCAAGCTAGCATTAATTCCAGCAACAATTCCTTGTGCGGCAGCTTCCTCATAACCTGAAGAACCATTGACTTGCCCTGCTGTAAATAGGCCATCTACTATCTTAGACTCCAAACTTGGCTTAACTGAAAGTGGGTCAACTAGGTCATACTCAATCGCATATGCGTTTCGCTGTATAGTAGCTTTTTGAAGTCCTGGCAAAGAATGAACCATTTGCTCTTGAATTTGCTCCGGAAGACTAGTACTAAAGCCTTGCAAATACATCTCGTTCGTATCATTACCCATATGTTCTACGAAAATTTGATGTCTGCTCTTATCTTTAAATCTTACAAACTTGTCTTCTATTGAAGGACAATATCTAGGACCTGTTCCCTCTATGACTCCGCTATATAGTGGCGAACGATCCATATTATCGTGGATTACTTGCCTCGTTTCATCTGTAGTCCATATTGAATAGCAAGGAACCTGCTCATCTATACTTGCTACTTGAAGGCCTTTCATCTCATTTTCGAAAGAGAAAGGGGGGATATCATCTTCACCACTTTGAATACTCATTTGCGATAAATCAATGCTGGCCAAATTCACGCGCACAGGCGTTCCCGTCTTAAAACGTAAGATTGGCAAGCCTAATTCCTTCAACGACTTTGACAAACCTTGTGAGCGTGGTAAACCATCTGGACCACTTAATGAAATAACCTCGCCCATAATCGTTCGAGATTCCATATATGTTCCAGTACAGACAACACAAGCCTTACAACGATAGATAGCCTTCGATTCGGTCATTACTCCAACGATTTTTCCGTCATCAACAATCAAATCGGTAATATGCCCTTGCTTTATGAAGAGATTATCCTGGTTCTCAAGCACCTTCTTCATCATTACTGAATATTTACTTCTATCGATTTGAGCTCTTGGAGAGAAAACCGCTGGGCCTTTGGAACGATTAAGCATTCGCATTTGAATCGCACACTGATCAGCCACCTTGCCCATGATTCCGCCAAGCGCATCAATCTCACGGACAAGCTGTCCCTTTGCTGTGCCGCCTATACTTGGATTACACGGAAGATTAGCAAGCGCATCTAAATGCAAAGTAAACAGAATCGTCTTTAGACCTAGTTTACTAGCAGCATGTGCTGCCTCGCATCCCGCATGACCTGCTCCAACTATAGCAACATCAAAGCTACCAGCCTCGTAAGCGTATTCTATGCTTTTCGCTTGCTCGAAATTCATTTTCTCCCCTTATTTTCCAATACAAAACTTTGAGAAAATCGTATCCACTAATTCTGCAGACACCGTCTTCCCCGTAATCTGTCCAATTCTATCCAGCGCTAATCTAATTACGGACGATGCTACATCAACGCCCACACCATCGTTAAGCGCTCCAATTGCCATATCCAAATTCTCGCGGGCTTCCTTCAAAATCTCATAATGCCTAGCATTAATAAGGATAATCTGTGAAGCGAAAGCTCCCTCTTGCTCGAAAATCCTAACGACCAATTCTTTAACCACATCAACGTTGATTTCATCTTTAGCAGAGACGCTGATAAAGTTTCTAATTCCAAGCTTCGAACAAGCGCACTTAATCTCTTCTTCTTCGGAATTTTTGCCAGAATCACACTTCGAAAACAAGATGCAAATCCTATCCGCTTTTTTTCCCAAAAGAAGCTCATTTAGTTGAACTATAACGCTATCTAGGTTCGTGTCAGGACTTACTAGATACAAGACCATATCGGAGTCCTCAAACGCCTTCTTTGCCCTTGTAACGCCCATCGCCTCTATCTCATCGCTTGTTTTTCTAATACCAGCTGTATCAACCAGTGTTACTGGGATTCCTTCTATTGAAAGCTCGACCTCAAGTGTATCTCTTGTAGTACCAGGGACTTGCGTAACTATTGCCCTGTCATAACCAGATAAACAATTCAGCAGGGAACTTTTACCACTATTTGGAAGTCCACACAAAGCAATTCTCATTCTCTCGGAAAGCATTCTACCGCTTCCAAAACTTTTGCACAGACTATCAATCTCGCCCCTTGCAATATTGCAAAGCTTAAGAACTTCTTCATCATTTTCTGGAGTATCATCATGTTCAGGAAATTCAACAATCATCTCAATTATAGCTAGCGCTTTATACAACTGCTCCTCAGTGCTAGCTAGTTTTGCATTTAATCTCCCGTTTAGTTGAGTGTTAGCCGCCATAAGCGCTCTTTGCGAATCAGCAGCAATTACATCCATAACTGCTTCTGCGCTCGACAAATCAATCTTACCATTAAAAAACGCCGTCTTAGTGAACTCACCAGGCCCAGCAGGATCGCATCCGTTACTAAGAAGCAAACGAAGTATCTCTTGCTTAACAGCATTGCCGCCATGACAAGAAATCTCTGCCATTTCCTGACCAGTATACGAATGTGGTGCCTCAAAACGCGCAAGTACTACTCGATCAACTACTTTATTTGTCTCTATATCGAAAAAATCCGCTAACGCCATGGTGTACCCTCTCATTTGCGAGAAACTCGAGACACCATCCGCAGAACGGATTATTCTAGTCATTTTATCGATAATCTTGCCACAACCGTCACCCGAAATGCGGATGACCGCTATTCCACCAATACCAACTGGTGTAGAACATGCGCAGAAGGGATTCTTTGACATAATAGGCATATTACTTCTCAGGGGTTACAATTACCCTTCTCTCTGGCTCTTCTCCTTCACTATGAGTAGATACGCCAGATACATTCTGTAAAAATGAATGTACAATTCTTCTTTCCGCTGGGTTCATAGCCTCCATAGCAACACTACGTCCAGTCTTCTTGGCCTTAAAAGCAGCCTTGTTAGCTAAGCCAGTAAGAACTTGCTCTCTATGCTTTCTATAACCACCAATATCAATATGAACTCTTACACGATTCTCACTATTCTTGTTTGCAACAAGATTAGTCATGTAAGAAATAGCCTCTAATGTCTCACCGTGTCTACCAATTGCTGAACCACAATCGGCACCAGTAACTGAAATGAAGATATCATCATCTTCTCTATATGAATCCATGTTGCCATGAATACCTATTCCTGACAGAACCTCAGCAACAAAGGCAACTGCTTGATCTTCAGCTTCACTAACCGCATCACCTTCAAAATTCTCGTCATCGCCGTAGTAAACAACTTCTTCATTTTCTTCAACGTTAGCTGTAACCTTAACCTCTGCTTGCTTCTGACCTATACCAAGCAAACCGCTCTTTGGCTCACTGATTACTTCAATACTAGCTTCTTCCTTAGATACACCTAGCTCACTCAAAGCTGCTTCGATAGCTTCATCAACTGTCTTGCCTGTCTTTGTGATTATCTTCTCCATAATAGCCTCCTATGTTAAGCGCCTAAATACACAGCGCATTCTTATCATAATTGATATCGAGGATTTGAATTATTTCTTCTTTTTGCCATTGCTTACAACGAGTTTAGCCGTCTTCAATGCTTCAATAGCAAGTTCCTTTTGTGCCTCAAGTTCCTTCTTCTTGTTCTCGTATGGCCTCGTTAGTAGGAAGAATACAACAACTTGAGTAATGATACCCATGATTCCACCAATTATCCAATAAAGACCCATAGCAGCTGGCATCGTAAAGCAAGAAATAAGCATGATGACTGGGAATACCCAGTTCATAATTAGAGCTGTTCTTTCTGTAGAATCCGCTTGAACTGAAATAGCACTAGGGTTAACTTTCTGGTTTGCTTTTGCTTCCTTCTTAGCCTTGTAATCAGGCTTCATTCTGTTTGCAAGCATTATTGAGAGTACGCTTGTTGCTACTACTAGAATAGGGATCATAAGTAGTGGTAGATATGCAGGATCAGAAGTCCACTTCGTTATTGAAGGTGTCATCGTTAAATCAATTCCAAGGAAATTCAAATCCATGAATTGACCCATTGCAATATATCCCTTGTCGATACACTTCTGAAGAAGGTTACTATCCTGTCCTAATCTTTGAATAAGTTGAATATTGTCTACAGCAGCCTTTGAGGAATCAAGACCAGCAAGGTCCATCATCTTCTCGATGTTCGCAACAGAAACTTGGCTAATATGACGAAGAGGAGCACTTACTACTCGGAAAATAGGCCAAATCAAAAAGATCTGGATTACAGGAATAATGCAACCACTAATACTCATGGCGCCATTCTCCTGCTGAAGTCTCATGATTTCTTCTTCACGCTTTTGCTTATCATTTGGATACTTCTTTTGAACTTCCGTTATCTTTGCAGACAAAGCCTGGTTCTTAAGCATAGAACGCTGGCTGGAGATATTAAAAGGAATCAGAAGACCTCTAATGATTACAGTTAAGGCAATGATAGCCAAACCATAATTACCAAAGAAATCAAATAAAATTCTAGTAAAGTTTCCGAACATTTCATTCAGTGGATTCTCAAACAACTGGACAATAATTCCCATGAACTCTCCTCACATCAGCGTAACGGATCATACCCGCCTTTTGAGAATGGATTGCATCTCAAAATACGCCATATCCCACGGGGCAATCCTCGCAGAACCCCATATTTCTGTAGTGCTTCTATCATATACTCCGAGCATGAAGGTCTATACTTACAGCAATGCCCTAATCTAGGAGATATTGATATTTGATAAGCCTTTACTAGCTTAATTAAGAATCGTGCTACCATCCTTGCTCTCCATACTACTGTTGAGAAGACCTGCCTTGCGTAAAAGCGATCCTATTTCCTTATGAACAGTTGAATACGATGGGATTTCTGTACAATTCCGCAATGTAAACGCCATATCATAGCCTTTTGGCAAATCATCCGCGAAACATCTATATGCCTCGCGCATCAAGCGCCTTACTCTATTACGACCTACTGCTCCAAGCTTCTTCTTATTGGCACAAAAGCCAACTCTATTAATGTTACTAGGAACAAGAGTCAAGTTGTGCTTTAATCCATTAGGTCGTCTGAAAGCGTGCAACGATAGATTCTTATCTACCGCAAAACGGCCTCTCTTATATACACGCGAAAACTCGTAATTGAATCTCAACGGAACAAATTTCAAGACCGTACCCTCTCTCTTTATCGCTAAAAATCAAGGACCACTAGGTGATCCTTCGTAAGTCACGATTAAGCAGCGAGACTCTTTCTGCCCTTTAATCTTTTTCTCTTAAGAACGTCACGTCCACTTGCTGTAGCCATTCTAGCACGGAAACCGTGTACCTTAGCACTGTGTCTCTTCTTAGGCTGGTATGTCATCTTCATATTAGTATCCTCCGTTTATATCATTAACACATGGTGCAAAAACGCATACACAATGTCATTAAACATAATTAGCTTTACGATTATATATGCGTAGCGCGAAAAAGTCAATCATTCTAGTGCGCAAACAGCTCTACTGAACAATGCCATTTTCGTCTGCAAATATCCTTTGAACACGTTTTCCAACAACACAAGTAATTTCATAATTTATTGTCCCAAGATAATCCGCCAATTCGTCAGCTGGTCTATCCTTTCCGAACACCTCTACCAGAGATTCAACATGTGCCTTCGTCTTCATGTCCGTTCCGTCTAGCATGCACATATCCATACAAATATTGCCAATAATGGGAACCTTCTCGCCTTCTACAAGTAGTGAAAAGTCATTGCTAAATCTTCTGGATAATCCATCAGCATATCCAACCGAGACAGTTAGCACGTTTGTTTTTCGAGCGGAAATAAAATGCCTACCGTAGCTTACAGAAGTACCTGGATCAACTTGCTTAGAATATATTATCTTTGCACACCAGGACATTACCGGAATAAGATTAATAGCTGTGTAGCCTTTCGGACATCCCTTGGGCATAAGCCCATAAAGAATTATTCCCGCTCTCACCATATCCAAATGCATCTGGGGAAAGCGCATAAGACCAGCGCTATTACAAATATGTCTTAATGTAAAATGGATGCCTTTGTCGTTGAGAGCTTCAACTTGCTTCATGAAACAATCGAATTGCTGCAGCGTATACTCGTCATCGTTCTCGTCGGCAACTGCAAAATGCGAAAAGATCCCATATGGAATTAAGCCTTCGAGAGCGCATATTCTATCAATATCTTGTGTCGAGTCAGGTCCAGGCTTTATTCCAATTCTTCCCATACCCGAGTCAATCTTTACGTGAATGTTGACTTTCTTGTTGTTCTTGATTGCCTCGTCAGAAAGAGCTTTTGCAGTATCAAAATCGTATACAGCTTGATCTATCGAGTAACTTACGACATCCGCGAATCTTGTTGGATCTGTATAACCGAGGATGAGGATGTTGGAATTGATATTTGCTTTTCGAAGTTCAATAGCCTCGTCTATTGTAGCAACACAAAGTTGGTCAGCACCATTCTCCAGAAGAGTCTTGGCAACCGTTACCGCACCGTGTCCATAAGCATCGGCCTTTACAACCGCCATAATTTGAGCATTCTTGGAAGTAATCCTTCTTATCTCCGAAATGTTGTTCTTAAGCGCACCCAAATCAATTTCTACGCAAGATCTGTTGAACATAGATGAAGTAACTTTAATTGACATTACCATCCCATCCCTTCAAATACCTCAGGTAAATATTCAAACATATCGCTTGGAAGCATAGCTCTTTTGCCAAGAATACCGGCGGTTACATCGCCAGTTAGTGCGTGAAAATAAACACCACTAGCAGCAGCAATCTCTTCGGAAATTCCTTGAGCAACGAAGCCTGCGATAAGGCCAGTGAGGAAATCTCCCGAACCGCCCTTAGCCATTCCGTTATTACCAATGTAATTGCGATATCTGCCTCCGTGAGGAGTAGAAATCATCGTCTCGTGGCCCTTAAGAACGACGAAGCATCTGTTCTTTATAGAGAATTCAACACACTTAGCTTCTATTTCGATTTGACTCAAATTAGAATCTTCTTGACCAATTAGTCTTAAGAACTCGCCAAGATGCGGAGTTAATATGCAGGGCTTAAGACCCGATTCCTCTCTTTGCTTCAATAATGGTATTAATTCGAGTCTGTTCTTTGATATTAAATTGAGTGCGCTAGCATCAATAACTAGCGATTTAGCATTCATAAGAAAGAATCTCAGCAAAACGTGAACTTGCTTTGACGATTCGTCTAAACCTGGGCCGATTGCTACGCAAGTAGCTTTTTGTAATAGGCTATCAGCTAATTTAATCAATTCGGTCTCACTATCAGGGAAAACAGCCGTCATAGCGCAAGGACAATTAATTCTTGTAGAAAGTAAGGAATCCTCAGGAGCTAGAACCTTAACTAGTCCAACGCCACTTCGAAGAGCTGCTGTCGTTGCTATCTCTTGGGCGCCCATCATAGACTTGCTTCCAGCTACTATTACCGCCATTCCGAAGGTGTACTTATGTCCATCCTTTGGCCTACGTGGCGCAAAAGAGCTAATTAGCTTCTTATCAAGAATTATCTGAGTTCCAGAATCAGTCATCTAGTCCTCCCGTCAATTCCTTATGGCTCTTCTTGTCATGCTTAATATCATTAAGTAAGGAAATATCAAAAGGAGTCGACTGGTAAACATAGTAATTTAGCCAATTTGTAAATAGTAGTGTCGCAGAGGATCTCCACTTAAGAACTGGTTCCTTCGATGGATCATTATCCTTGTAGTAGTTAATTGGAATTTGGATAGGTAGTCCCTTCTCTAGGTCTCTCTTGTATTCTGCATCTAGTGTTCCTACATCATATTCCGAGTGGCCTGTAATGAAGATTTGACGTCCGTGTAAATCGGATACAGCATAAACTCCGCATTCTTGTGATTCGGAAAGAATTCTCAAATTGCTATTTGAAGCAATATCAGCTCTTCTGACTTCCGTATATCTTGAATGCGGCACATAAAAAATGTCGTCGAAGCCACGGAATAACTTGACGGGCTTACTGAACGTCATACTGTGCTCATAAATTCCAAATATCTTGTTACCAGTATCATACTTAGGAATACCATGGTGATAATATAGTCCAGCTTGAGCACCCCAACAAATATGTAATGTTGAATAAACGTGGGTCTTACTCCATTTCATGATTTGAGTAAGTTCATCCCAATACTTCACATCCTCGAAATCCATTTGCTCTACAGGTGCACCAGTAATAATCATTCCATCATAGAATCTATCCTTAACTTCGCTGAAAGTATCGTAATACTTAAGCAAATGCTCATCGGATACGTGTTTAGGCGTATACGAAGCGGTGCACATCAAATCCACGTCTACTTGTAGCGGCGAGTTGGACAGTGCGCGAAGCAATTGCGTTTCCGTCGCTATTTTATTAGGCATTAGATTCAATATGATTATTCGTATTGGGCGAATATCCTGTTTTAAGGCTACATCCTCTTCCATGACAAAGATTCTCTCTTTCTCAAGAGTGTGAATCGCTGGAAGATTGTTAGCTATTCTAATCGGCATTTAAAAGCCCCCTTTTAGTTAATACCAATAAACTCGTTAAGTATCGAGTTTGCTGGAACTCGGCTAGGATCAATGACTGGTATTCTCTCAAGCTTGACTTTAAGCTTTTGGCAACGATTCAAAGCTGCCGAGAGATTCGCAAATGGCTTCTTCGTGTAGGATTTCTCCATAAAAATATTCGAACCAATCGTCCCGTTATCAACCATTTGCAGGGATAGGTTAATCTCATGCAATGCTAGTGGAGCAGTAACCAAAACCTCATACTTAAGAAATGAATTGATGTGGTAGTCTGCCCTTTTTAGGTAATCATTGTAGTATGCTTCTTCAGATTTTTCAATCATAGGCCAATAGTCAACAGTTGATAAGGCTTTGGCATTTCTATGTCTTGAATCGCGAACGATTCTCCTAAGTAAACGAATCTCATCACCATCGAAAACCCTGTTATCCGCGAACACATCTCCATATGGTGCTATAAAAATCTTAGTGCATAGTTCACTCGGAACAGTGCCTGAGATTTCATTAGCTATGCCATGCAATCCCTCAACTATAAGAATTCCGTCATTGCCAAGGCAAATTGCTTCTGAAAGATCTCTCATCTCGCTCATTCTAGTTTGAAAATTAAACCTAGGTGTAATAACACTTTGACCCTTCAGAATTAAGTTGATGTCAATAGCAACTTGATCCAAATTTAAAGTGTCCTTAGTTTCATAGTCGGGTCTACCTTCAGAATCAAAGGTCAATTCTTTAACGGCATAATAATCATCCAAAGACAAATATGCGGCCTTTATGCCGGACTCAACTAGTTGCTTCGATAGAATTGAAGTAAATGTAGTTTTGCCTGAAGAGGTGGGTCCAGAAATAAAGATGACGCGCTTGTTCTTGTTAGACAAGGCTTCGCTTGCCACTTTTTTCGCACCCTCAAAAAATTCCATCTCGGAGCTATTAACAAAAGAAGGGAGCTTACTAACCCCTAAGCTCTCTTCAAGTTCTTCTAGCGATATTTCAATTTTGTTCGTGAGTTGTGCCATAAACTAATATGCCTCTAAAATTCCCTTCAATCCTTGCGTTTAACGCTCTTAAGGAAGAAGTAATTTATTACCCAGTCATAACCGTACTGAATCAATCTATATGCGAGATATAAGACGCCTGGTAAACATACAAATATCACAAGAGCCAAAACAAAGATGAATACTACATGTATACCGCCAGCTAGGACTCCCATTACTGTTGCAAAAGACCCCGCACTGGAATAGAACATTTTTGTGTAGTGCTCAAGAGTTGAATTCAAATAAGTAATTAGGAATTCTTGCAGTTCCGAAGACTCAACCGTCAATCTAGGAAGAATTAGGCTTGTAGAAACCCCTACTAAAAGAACGTTCTTACATAGCTTTTCGAAAAGAACAATTAGCTTGCCCCAAAGAGGCATTCGATAATATCTTAAATTTATAAATGGATTCAGCAAAAACAGAAGCACCAATATTGCAATTTGGATAACCCCCGTTCTGCCTAGGCCAGGAATCGAATTCCCAGTAAAGTAAGTAAACGCAATAATGCAATCAACAAAAAGCCCATACAAAATGAACAGGTTAACGTGTTTCCTGTTCTCAAAATCTGTATCGCTCCAAAGTTTCCCAAGGAATAATCCTTCTATATAATCAAGCATTTCCCCTCCACGAAGAAACATGAACTACAAACAAACATGAGTATTGTACCACAAATAAAGACTCAAAATCACCTTAGGCGAAAAGTGCACTCCGTCGTGTCCTCAATCAAATACCTAAGACTATCCCACTTCATTGGAAAATGCTGTTTGCCAACAGCCTCATACTTTTTATCATCGTCGAAAAGAACCTCTATCTTCCAACAAAACGGATTAGCAGTTTTCCTTCCCACCATATCACATTGGCCTTCGTTATAGGCGCACATCCACTCAAGCATATTGGTATTAGGAAGTCTATCTTCAATGAGTCTTCTCTTATCTGAATTAATGGCCTTCACGAAATTGTTATTCCACATATATCCGTCGCTCCAGGAAATCAGGTTACGCTTAAAATCGTACTTAACCTTAAATCCCCCTCCGGAAAAGGATGAAATACCAACTTCCAAAACAACAATATTATCGTAGTTACGAACTTCACTCATACTATCCCTACCTATCCTATCGTCACCGCGAATACCGATCCCGATTTAGAACCAATAATCAACGTGTTTCCAAATATGACAGGTGACGCGTCAAAAATAATACCCGACGTGGTCTCCTGTGAAGTTCCAGTCAAACGCGAAATCTGAATAGCGCTTCCCGTGCCCGTAGCTCCATCAATTATATGAATTTGGCCAATACTGTCGGCAATAATAATATATCCGTTGCCTTCCTCGTCGTAGCAATCTATAGGAGAGCTATATGAATAAATATTCATGTTATAGCTCCATTCCTCAATGCCCGTCTCCTTGTTGAAAGCTACAATTCTATTACCGCTTGTAAGTCCATTCGTCATGCTAAAAGAGAAAAAAACCAAATTTGACAATCTTCTCTTTCCGATAACTGGATTTCCAAGACATCCGCCTGTTTGATCCGAATCTGAACTCTCGCCATTATATGTGTAACAAGGAACAGACGTTTGCCACACAATTTCTCCTGTTAGTCCATTAATCTTATAAATATATGCAGCGCCATTATATTCGCCAACAACTTCACCTTGCTCATCTACCTCAGTTCCAACATAAAGATATGGAACACCATTCTCCTCTTCTATTGCCGGCGTCAAGTCAGAGTCATCGCCTAACTTAAATGTCCAAACCATTTGCATGGTATTCAAATCTATGCAATTAAGGTTGTGGGCATTGTCAACAAAATAACCGTACCCGCCATAAACCGATATTGAGCTTTCTATGCCCATATATGCACCTTGAGAATCGTTATAAATATACACATATCCGACCATCTCAGGATTAACCGATATAGTCCCTGTCCCAGCTACATATTGAGTATTCAAGGTAAAGGTGTAAATAATTCCATTCTCACCAGGCCAAATCAAAGTATCAGTAGCAGCATCGATAATTGGGGAAGAATCAAAAGCTCCCCAGTTGGCTCTATACGCTCTCGAATCAAGACCTGAACAATGGTACAGTTCTTGCCCATCAATAAGCGAGTAAATATATAACCCAAAATTATCATCAGACGCATTATCGTCACATTGCCCTACATATATCAGCGGATAGCCTCTTGGATCCAGCGCTGGCGTGCCCTTAATCGAGCATCCAACATCAATTGGATCTCTTGTGAAGCTTCCATCATCAATATCAAAGAAATAAATCTTACCATCCAATGCCGCCACTATAACTTCCGTGAGTCCTTCCTTCGAAGCCTTCTCCGGATACAGATTCATAGTTGCTCTCTCAGCGGCGCTCCACTCGATTACAAGCGGTTGTCCCGTCCAAGCAACACCTGACCATTCAAAATTCATTGTTGAAGCAAGTCTTGTACCTATTCCAGAGAACTCCCAAGCTTGCGTTAATGTTGGCGCGCCTTGCACTCCACTAACATATCCAAAAGTCGCACAGTTACGGAAATTATTGCCTCTAAAAGTAAAAATTCCAGGAACCGCAGCATAATACAGCGGGTCGTAGAATTGAATTGGATTTGCTCTCGAAAAAGAAGAAAGAGTTCCTATCGCCTCGGTGCCAAATACACTTTGTGTAATCCCTCTCGACGAAGGACTTAATGAATCATCAATAACTCCAATCGTAGCAACGCAACTTGCTGTCGCTGGGTAAAGAAGCGGATTTTGCATATCAGACATAGCTGGAATTGGTGTAGGAGTAGGAGTTGCAACTACAAGCCCTTGATTAGTATTACCGGCATTTGAAGCATTAATTACATCGCCTTCTTTTTGCTTCTTATCGTAGAAAAAGATAGCCAATACACTTGTAAATACCATAAAGAGAACAGTCATTACAACAACTATCGCCTTAATCCCTGAAGTAGGATCTGTCGACGGCTGATGATAAGAATTATCCGGCTCAATGTGCAGGTTATCTAAATTCACTTCTATATGCTCCTAACACTTGCAAACACTTGCAAACACTTACAAACACGTAACTTCGTTTTGCCTTCCTTTTGAGTAATGTTGTGAGGAAAAGCAAATTAAATCATAGCACAGAACTCATATAAAACTCAATCAATGCCTTTTGCTATTTCTACCAATTTTTTAAGTCTGTGATTCATTCCCGACTTACCAATTGGTGGGTCCATCATATTGCCAAGCTCCGATATTGAAAGACCTGGATTCATGGCTTGAGTTTTTGCAGCTTCAAGCAATTCTTGCGGCAGCTTCTTGGATTCCTCCGATAGAAGTATCTTCTCTATTAGCTGAATACGATTAGCAGACGCATCAGCTTGTCTCTTGGTGTTGCCGCTATCGCAATTTAGCATTCTATGAACGTATCCCGATATCTCATGTTCAGCTCGAAAATTCTCGAATTGCATGACAGCGCTGCTTGCTCCAATGAGGCCAAGGAAGTCTGAGACAAAATCTCCATCCTTGAAATATATAATAGCCATATCTTCGCGCGTAGTAAGATTTGGCTGAATGTCTGATGCATGAAGCATCCAAATTATTACGTTTACTATGCTCGAATTATGTAGATGCAACTCGACTCGGTACTCTTTTTTCGGATTAGAGCAATATCCACAGCAAAGAAAAACTCCTCTAAGGAAAGCACGAAGAAATAACGTGTCAGAAGATAGAAAGTCCGGACTATCTTTTCTAAAACACACCCCAAAGCAATCGTCAAATTGCTTAATCGACTCTGGCAAAATATTAATCCGAGTCATACCGTCGCCTTCGATATTATGCTCTGTCTCAAAACCTTCCTCACGCAAAAGTCTCAACAGTAATTCTCCAGCCTCGTTAATAACCTTAACCTTGTGGGATGGGAGCTTCCTGTCATTCTCGGAGTTCTGACAAAACACCCCGGCTAAAAACGCTTGTCTATCAGTAATTGTCTTAATTGGAATCTTACAAATCTCACGCTTAATTTGCTGATTAAAGCTATGCGGATCCTTATTGCTCCTTGTCATTTCTGAAACCCTCGTCAGAACGATATCGAATATCCTTCTCTATGTCGCGATGATGCACAAAGACCTTCATGCCTTTGGCCTTCAAACTCGAAGTAAGTTTCTCAGCAATAAATACCGACCTATGTCTTCCCCCCGTACAACCAATGCCAATATGTAATCGACCCTTTCCCTCGCGAACATAAAATGGGAAGCTAAATTCATACAAATCTGACAATTTGCTTATGAACTCTTGAGTCTCTGGAAAAGCTAATAAATAGTCCTCGATTCCCTTGTCTTTTCCGCTCATTAGTTTCAGGTCCTGAACGTAAAATGGGTTTGGAAGAAACCTTACATCAAAAACGTTATCGCAATCTACCGGCATGCCATACTTAAATCCGAAAGACTCGATATAGATTGACATACCTGTCGAAGCGTCGTCCTCAATTAAGGACAGAAGCTCATCTCTTAGAGCTGGTAAAGCCATCATTGATGTATCAATAATGTTTGTAGACTTAGCTCTGATTATTTGGAGCATCTGTCGTTCCATTTTAATAGCTTCTGTAAGCGATATATCTTTGGCAAGCGGATGCTTACGCCTTGTTTGTCTGAACCTTGTAACAAGCACATTGTCGTTAGCTTCAAGAAAAAGAATCTTATAAGAGCAGCCTACCTCCTCATCAATTCTCTTCATTGCGGCGCCAAAACCCTTGAGAAGTTCCTTGCTTCGAATGTCAACAACGAACGCAAGCTTCTCAACACCGTAACCGTCACCACCTTGGCCCTTAAAGAAAGTGAACACCAACTCTGGTAGTATCATAGGAGGCAGATTATCAATACAAAAAAAACCTTGGTCTTCCAAGAAATTTGCTGCCTGGCTTTTTCCAGCTCCTGACATTCCTGTAAGAATGATTAATTCCATAACTTCCTCCTTCTTGTTAGTCAAAATCCCCGATATATCTAACTTCAGGCTCGAGCCTAACACCAGTATCCTTATATACCTTGTTTGAAACATACTTTATCAATTTTTTAACATCGCTTGCGCTAGCGCTTCCGTGATTGTTAACAATGAATCCGGTGTGCTTTGGCGAGACTTGAGCGCCAGACTCGTCTAATTTGAATCCCTTTAATTCGCACTCTTGAATTAGAGCAGCGGCGAAGTTTCCACATGGTCTTTTGAATGTAGAACCAGCGCTTGGAACATCTACTGGCTGAGATAGAACTCTCTTTTGCCTGAGCTCGTTTACACAAGTCTTGATTTGATCTTGGTCGCCTATTTTTAGCTCGAACCTTGCTCCAAGAATTATTGCATCTTTCAGCTCATCCATAAAAGCGCTATGACGATAAGCAAATCTACAAGCTTGCTGATCCAGAGTCTGTAGTACTAAGTTCGAATCAATATAATCAACTGAAGTAACTATATCTTTGATTTCCCCGCCGAAAGCGCCAGCATTCATAAATATTGCTCCGCCAATACTTCCTGGTATTCCACAAGCAAACTCAGCGCCTGTAAGGCCTTGCTTCATCGCTTGCATTCCAAGCGTAGAAAGCTTAGCTCCGCACAAAGCATCAATTACGCCAACTCCTCGGTCTGTATCAATCGAAATACTCATATTGGCAAAATTCTCGTCAAATCTAATGACCATTCCATCGAATCCTTTATCAGAGATAAGGACATTAGAACAAGCTCCAAGTATGACTCTATCTATATTTTCCTTCTTACAAAATTGAATGCACTCGATAAGCTCCTCAACGCTCGAAGGCCTTGCAAAATATCGCGCTGGTCCTCCGCATTTGAAGGTAGTAAATTCTTTAAGTATCACATTCTCTTCTATTTGCATTAAGTGATATTCCCCCCTGGGAAAACTCTAGACACCAATTTCTGAGCTGCATTATATCCCATCTTCTTAACTCTGTAGTTAATAGCAGCCGCCTCGACTATAATTGCTAGATTACGTCCAGGTCCGACTGGAATTGTTATTGAAGGAACTTTAATTCCAAGAATCTCCGTCGTCTCATCAGTCAATCCCATGCGGTCATATGTCTTCTTCTCATCCCAAAGCTCAAGATTGATAACAAAATCAATGCCTTCTTGCATCTTTACAGAAGATACACCGTATAGCTCCTTAACATCCAAGATTCCAATTCCGCGAATCTCAATCAAATGTCGTATTACTTCTGGCGCGCGACCAACAAGTGTGGTCTCGGATACACGTCTAATTTCAACTTGGTCATCGGCGATTAATCTATGCCCTCTTTTAACTATCTCAAGAGCAGTCTCGGACTTACCTACACCGCTTTCTCCAAGAATCAAAATACCTTCACCATTAACCTCTACTAGTACGCCATGCATACTAATTCTAGGTGCTAGTTCCAGATTCAAATATTTAACCAATGAGCTTGTAAACTCTGAAGTCGAGCCACTTGTACGAAGTATAGGGATGCATAATTCCTTAGCAGCCTCAATAACCTCAGGGTGAGCCTCATGATTTCTAGTAAGTATTAAACATGGAATTTCCTTTTCAAATAGAGCCTGTATCGACTTCTTTCTTCCAACTGAAGTCAAATGCTCAAGGTAAGCATGCTCCATGTTTCCCATGACTTGCATTCTGTCAGGTCCGAAGTGATCGTAATATCCTGCTAATTGTAAGCCAGGCCTTGTTACATCAGCGACACAAATTCTTCTCTTATCAATATCCCCTGAATCGTAAACAATCTCAAGGTTGAATTCCTTCACAACATCTGACAGAAATACGCTAGAAAACGGCACCTTGTTACCTCCATCTTATAAAAAAAGATTTCCTAATCCACATATAATACTATCACACATTAATGACTTGCAAAACCAAAACTAAGGCTGCCAATACAAGAAGAATTGCACCAATAATCCAATCCTTACTTGTCAAATGCAAAGGGTTCAATTTTGTTCTGCCTTCGCCACCTCGATAACATCTTGCATCCATTGCAGTAGCTAGCTCCTCAGCCCTTTTGAACGCAGAAATAAATAGTGGAATAATAACCGTAATATATCCCTTGGTTCTAGCAATTATTGTTCCAGTATCGTAGTCCGCACCTCTAGAAACTTGTGCCTTCATAATTCGATCCGTCTCTTCAACCAATGTAGGTATGAAACGAAGCGCAATTGACATCATCATGGCCATCTCGTGAACTGGCATTTTAATGACCTTAAGCGGAGCAAAAAGCTTCTCCAATGCATCTGACAACTTTAGTGGCGTCGTCGTAAGTGTTAGTAGGACGCTTGTAGAAATAATGAGCAAAATCAGGCGAGAAGCCATGAGTATTGCTTTTCTAGTTCCACCAAGTGTAATAACAATGATGTTCCACTCAAACAGTGTCCTACCTTCTCGAATTGTAAGCATATTAAGCAAAGCGATAAAAAGCGCTATTGGCACAACTGGCATAATAGACGAGATAATTACCTTTAACGGCAATTTGGCTATGACAATCTGAGCGATTGTAATCACGCTAAAAAGGACCATTGCTTGCCATTTGTTAACAGTAAAAATTGTCACCATGTATGTGAAAAACATCACAACTTTAATTCGCGGGTCCAGCTCATGAAAAATCGAATTGCCTGAGTAGTATCTTCCTAGACTAATATCTTTTAGCATAGCTCAACCCCCTTAGTGTTAATGAGCTGCCTCACAGCATCCTCAACACTTCTAACATTTGGGTTGATTGAAGAATTGTACTTGAGCATTAGGCGCATAAACATATTAAGCCTTGAGACCTTGATTCCCATTTGCTCTACTTTGTCTATATCCTCGAAAATTTCCGTACTACTGCCAAGCATAATAACTTTGCCATCTTTCATACAGCAAATTCTGTCTGCATACTCGGCAACTTCGTCCATGTAGTGCGAAACTAGAATAATCGTTACGCCTCTAGCTTTAAGTGACTCAATGATTCGTAGCATCCCCTGTCTTCCGCGAGGATCAAGACCGCTAGCCGGCTCGTCAAGAACAAGTACCTTCGGTCTCATAACTAGGACACCTGCTAATGCGACACGTCTTTTCTGACCGCCAGAAAGCTCGAAAGGACTGCCCTCAAGAATATCCTCCTTTAGGCCCACAAGCTTAATCGCCTCTAGTACTCTCCGTCTCTCCTCTTCCGGTTCAAGCTTCATTTTCTTAATTCCAAAAGCTACATCCTTATATACTGTCTCTTCGAAAAGCTGATACTCGGGATATTGGAACACTAACCCTACTTCCTGTCTAAGCAACTTGATGTGCTTCTTCTCCGCCGTGCTTAGATTCATATTGCTACAAATTAACGTGACGCTTCCTTCTTGCGGCCTAATCAAAGCATTAAGATGCGTGATAAGAGTAGTTTTCCCGCATCCGCTTTGTCCGATAATAGCAAGAATCTCGCCTTCTCTAACGTCCAATGATACATCCTCAATTGCCTTGAAATCTCCATCATAAGAATAAGATAGATTTTCAATTTGCATGATGGTCTTGCTTGGTTCAACTTCTTGGATGTTCTTATCTGGTTTAAGGTATGACTTAACATCATCAAATTCAGCATTCTTAACCATCTCGATTATTCGCTTGGCACAAGTTTCCTCGCTTACTAAATCTTCTTGAGTCAGCTTTGAGTGAGTAATCTTTGCAATTCTATGTGCTAAATTGATATGTGACGGGCAATCCAGTCCAAGTTCAAGCATTTTGTCTCTTTCAAGAAAAATACTTGAAGGCTTTCCGACCTTCTTAATTTCTCCATGATACATAACATATACTCTGTCGCACCTGCTAGCCTCATACATATCGTGTGTAATAGTGATTACGGTAATTTGCTTCTCGTGTCTTAGCTTCTCAACTAAAGTGAGAACCTCGTCACGACTATTGGGATCAAGCATTGAAGTTGATTCATCCATAATGATAATTGATGGATTCATCGCTAAAGCGCCTGCTATTGCTAACTTCTGCTTTTGACCTCCTGACAGATTGGCTGTTTGCTTTGTCGCGTACTTTTCAAGACCGACATACTTCATTGAAGCATCTACTATTTGTCGAAGTTCAGGATTGGGGATTCCCAGGTTCTCTGGTCCAAAGGCTATATCTTCTTCAACAGTAGTTCCAACAATCTGATTGTCCGGGTTTTGAAAAACACACGCGCATTTGCTTCTTATATCCCAGAAGCCGTCCTCGTTCTTGGTATTAATTCCAAATACAAATACGTCTCCCTTAGTAGGAAGCTCAATATTGTTCAAAAGTTTTGCAAGTGTTGACTTTCCAGAACCATTTGGTCCTAGAATAGCAATATAGTCTCCTTGCTCAATTTCCAAGGAAACTCCATTAAGAGCGATGCGGTTAGCATCATCATCTTGCATATATGCAAAAGATGCTTCTTTGACTTCAATTTGCTTCATCAACGAATCCCCAACTCTTTAAGCTTCATTACTAAATTGCTTCGTTCTTCGTTCTTCATCCTTCACTCTTCATTCTAATAATGAAATAAGAAAAACGGGGGGCACGGCATTTCCCGGTCCCCCCGATTTAAGTCTTTAATAGTGAATTATCGAACTATCAAACGAACTCAAGAATTGCCATCTCAGAAGCGTCGCCTCTTCTAGCGCCAGTTCTGATAATTCTTGTATATCCGCCAGTTCTACCAGCGTACTTAGGAGCAATTGTATCGAACATCTTATTAACAGGATTTACTTCCTCGCCTTCAGAGTTCTTGCTCTTCAATAACCAATAAGTCATTCGCTTACGAGCAGCCAAACGAGATGCAGAGTCAACAGTTACTGTCTTCATCTTCTTCTCACGATCTACTACGAAATACTTATTGCCATTCTTTGAAGTCTTTGAAACCAAAACCTTCTTGCCCTTAGCGTCAAACTTAGGAGCAGAAACTTCGATCTCCTTAGTTGTATAATTATCTTTTTCCTTAACAGCAGAAGAAATTAGCTTCTCAACAATAGCACTAATCTCTTTTGCACGTGCAACGGTAGTTTCTACCTTACCGTTGATAACAAATGCCGTTGTCATGTTTCTTAGGATAGCTGTACGCTGATCCGATGCACGACCAAGCTTTCTGTTAGGCATCTTTATATCCTCCTACAATCAATCTTCTTTGCTTGCTAGAGATAACTCCATCTCAGCAAGTTTAGCAATTACCTCATCAAGAGACTTCTTTCCGAGGTTTCTAACTTTAATCATGTCATCTTCTGTACGAACAACCAAATCACCAATTGTGTTGATTGCTGCTCTCTTCAAGCAGTTATAAGTACGTACCGAAAAGTCGAGATCTTCAATAACAACACTTAGCTTTGAGTCCTTCTCGCCCTCGTCCTCAACACTCTTGAAGCTCATGCAGCTATCTGTGTCGGATAGTACTGTGAACAAGCTCAAATGCTCAACAAGAATTGACGAAGCGGAAGAAAGCGCCTTGTCAACAGCGATAGTACCGTCTGTCCAAACCTCCATAGTAAGGCTGTCATAGTCAGTACGATCTCCAACACGAGTGTTCTCGATCTTATAGTTTGCTTTCTTAACAGGCGTAAAGATGGAATCAATTGAAATTATACCAATTGTCTGTCCATCAACCTTATTTTGGTCAGCTGTATTGTATCCACGTCCTGCGCTAATAGTAAGTTCCATGTAAACCTTGGACTCACCATTCAATGTAGCAATAACATGGTCTGGATTCATGATTTCAACTTCATCATCATGTACGATATCACCAGCTGTAAGCTTTCCTGTTCTTCCCTCAGTTACACTAATGCAAACTGTCTTAGGTGAGTCAGTATGAAGCTTTGCTCTAATTCCCTTAATATTAAGGATAATCTCAGTCGTATCTTCAACAATTCCCTGTACAGCAGAGAATTCATGATAAATATTGTCAATCTTAATCGCTGTAACAGCAGCACCTGTAAGAGACGAAAGCAAAACACGACGAAGTGAATTACCAAGCGTTGTGCCGTAGCCACGCTCTAGTGGAGCAATAACATAACGGCCATAGGAACCGTCTTCACTCAGTTCAGCGCACTCAATGGTAGGCTTCAGAATTTCAATCATTTTTCTCCTCCTCTTGTTTTGACTTTCAAGTTACATCCCGCTATTACTTGGAATACAACTCGACGATAAGTGTTTCGTTAAGATCTCCAAGATCCAAATCTGCACGCTCAGGAGCAACAACAATCTTACCCTTCATAGCATCTTCATCTACTGAAAGCCATGTTGGAACTGTGACCTTTTTAATGTTCTCAAAAGCCTTAGTTTCCTTACCCTTAGCTGATACAGCAATCTCGTCGCCAACTTTCATAGTCATCGAAGGAATATTTGCTTTCTTACCGTTTACTGTGAAATGTCCATGATTTACAAGCTGACGAGCCTGAGCACGTGATGCTGCAAATCCCATTCTGTATACGATATTATCAAAACGAAATTCAAGTAGCTTAACTAGGTTATCACCCGTCTTACCACTCATTCTCTCAGCCTTGTTGTACAAGTTTCTGAAAGGCTTCTCTAATACACCGTAGATAAACTTAGCTTTCTGCTTCTCCTTTAGCTGAAGACCATACTCACTAACCTTCCTATTAGCCGTCTTACGGCTGTTTCTGTTGGACTTCTTGTCATATCCCAAAAAGGCTGGCTCAAGTCCGAGAGCTCTACACCTTTTCAACACAGGTCCTCTATTAACTGCCATTCTAATCTTTCCTCCAATTATTGTTTACAGCACTTCTGTGCCTTCATCCAATTTGATTTATGGATATCCATTAAAGCAATACATATTATGCAATGCTTATCAGTTCGTTCTTTAAGCAGGCAACAAGCCCACTTACAAAGCATGTAGAATTAAACTCTACGACGCTTTGGAGGTCTACAACCGTTGTGTGGAACAGGTGTAACGTCCTTGATCATAGTGATCTCAAGACCAGCTGTCTGGAGTGCACGTACGGCAGACTCACGTCCTGAACCAGGGCCCTTAACATATACTTCAACAGAATGCATTCCGTGATCAACTGCCTTCTTAGCAGCATCCTCAGAAGCCATCTGTGCAGCAAATGGTGTTCCCTTACGAGAACCCTTCATGCCCATCTCTCCAGCTGAAGCCCAAGAAATAGCATTTCCCTGTGTATCAGTAATAGTAACGATTGTGTTATTAAAGGTTGCATGAATATGAGCGTGACCTCTGTCAACGTTCTTACGCTCACGCTTCTTTGGCCTAACTGCGGCCTTCTTTACTGCCTTTGCCATTATTCAATCCTCCCTTATTTCTTCTTGCCAGCAACAGTATGCTTAGGACCCTTACGAGTACGAGCATTTGTCTTTGTACGCTGACCTCTTACTGGGAGACCGATTCTATGGCGACGACCGCGATAGCAACCGATTTCTGTAAGGCGCTTAATGTTAAGTGCAACCTCTCTCTTAAGGTCACCCTCAACTGTGTATTTGGTCTCAATTTGCTCACGGATAGAAGCTACTTCTTCCTCTGTGAGATCCTTGACTCTTGTGTCAGGACTTATGCCAGTATTACTAATAATATCAGCAGCGAATGATGGGCCAATGCCAAAAATGTATGTAAGAGCAATTTCAATTCTCTTGTCATTTGGCAAATCAACTCCGGCTATACGAGCCATCTTTGTACCTCCGTTTTTGAGTCTTATATTAGTGATATATAAAACACGTGGCGTAAGGTTCCCTCGATTTAAGAAGGCAGCCGCCCCTACAATGACGTGTAATATTCTTCTGTTGTTTTGCAGCGAAGCATGCTGCGCCTACTTTTGTCTATCCGCAAAGGGCTAATTCAATCCGGAATAAACCTAAACTGAAACTGATCCGTTAGCTTATTAGCCTTGTCTTTGCTTATGCTTAGGATCTGAGCAAATGATCATGACTTTACCATGACGACGAATAACCTTGCACTTCTCGCACATAGGCTTAACTGATGGTCTGACCTTCATAACCTAACCTCCTGCATTTTTTCACGCAAAACAATACGCCTTTTCGCGCACGCTAAAATATTATATCAAAATTCTTTCGTTATTCAAGTGCCAATTTCCCTTTTCAAAAAATTCTTCAAAAGATACAGAAACCCCGCACACTTAACAGCGGCAGGGCGTTCAAAATCTTATGATTTTGCTCTCCACGTAATTCTTCCTCTTGAAAGGTCATATGGTGAAAGTTCCATAGTCACTTTGTCGCCTGGAAGAATCTTTATGTAGTTCTGACGAAGCTTACCTGATATATGAGCCAAAACAATATGTCCATTTTCAAGCTTTACTTTGAACATCGCATTTGGTAACGCGTCATCAACTATTCCTTCTACTTCAATTACGTCCTCTTTAGACATTAGCATCCTCCTCAATGGTTGTTAGAATTGGTCCGTTAGCGGTTATTAAAATTGTGTTCTCATAGTGTGCTGATGGTTTGCCGTCTGCCGTAGCGATTGTCCACTCGTCATCCAACATTACAACGTCGTCAGTGCCCAGATTGATCATCGGCTCAACGCAGATTCCCATACCATTTGTAATTCTGTGACCTCTTCCAGCTCTTCCATAATTGGGAACATCAGGATCTTGATGCAAATTATGTCCAATTCCATGACCTGTCAAAGGTTTTACTACTCCATATCCAAAGCTCTCAGCATATTCTTGAACAGCATGAGAAATATCACCAACTCGGTAACCTTCCCTACAATACTTGAGGCCTTCAAAGAATGACTGCTTTGTTCTTTCAATAAGCAAAAGTACTTTCTTATCAACGTTACCAACTGCAAATGTTCTCGCAGCATCACCGTGATATCCATTGATATAAGCACCGACATCAACACTAATAATATCTCCGTCCTTCAGAATAACTTTACTTGAAGGAATTCCATGTACAACCGCGTCGTTTACCGATGCACAGATTGAGCCTGGGAATGGAGGTGTTCCATAGTTTAGAAAAGAAGGAGTCGCGTTGTGACTAAGAATAATATCGTATGCTAGCTTATCTAGTTCTAGCGTTGATACACCTGGCTTAACTGCAGTTCTCATAGCCGTCAAGACTTCTGCTACAATCTTGCCTGCCGCAAGCATGTATTCGTATTCTCCTTCTGTTAAAATTTCAACCATTGAAACTCACTTTCTTAAATTAAACCTTTTGCGTTAAGTCCATCTTTAATTTCCTTAATACAAATTTTCGAATCAATATTATTGTCGCCTTCTATGATGATTCCCTTTTTATCATAAAAATCAATCAAAGGCTGCGTATTATTATAATATGTCTTTAGTCTCTCCTGAACAGTCTCAGGATTATCATCTGCACGTTGAACGACATTTCCGCCGCACGTGTCACAAATTCCCTCTACCTTAGTTGGCTTATAGTCAACATTGTAGCTAGCTCCACACTTCTCACATACTCTTCTTCCAAAGACTCTTGCCTTAATTACTTCATCTTCAATCTTAATTAATACTACAGCATCAATTTGCTCGCCTCTAGCATCAAGCATTTCATCCAAAGCTTGTGCTTGGGCAATTGTCCTTGGAAAACCATCGAGAATATAACCCTTCTCGCAATCGTCCTGCGACAATCGATCCTCCACCATAGATACCGTTAAGCTATCTGGGACCAAAGCACCCTTATCAATATAGCCCTTAGCCTCTAAGCCTAGAGGAGTTCCTTCTTTAATATTCGCTCGAAAAATATCTCCAGTCGAAATATGTGCAAGTGAATACTCTTCACGAAGAACTGCTGCTGATGTGCCCTTACCTGAACCCGGTGCTCCAAGAATAATAAGTCTCATTTTCTTTGCCTCTTAAGAATTAATAAAATCGTTAGTATTATAGCGCATTTCTGCAATTAATGTGCACAAATATTACTTAAACAGAATAACAGCCTCCGGCAACTACAAAAGCTACCGAAGGCTGATAAATCTAAATAAATATTAATCAAGGAATCCTCTGTAGTTTCTTGTTACAAGCTGGCTCTCAATCTGGCGAACCAAATCATTAGCAACACCTGTAAGAATCAAAACTGAAGTTCCTGCAAACCACACATTCTCCAAACCAGTCAAAGTGCCTACGATTGTAGGAACAAGACATACAATTGAAAGGAATAAACCATCAATCCAGCATAGTCGCATTGCTGTAACTCTGATGAATTCAGATGTTGGCTTTCCTGGTCTAATGCCTGGAATAAATCCACCGCTTCTCTGAATGCTGTTTGATATCTCGATTGGATTGAACTGAATCAAAGAATAGAAGAATGTAAATAGCAATACTAATACTACATAGAATACATAGTAGAATGGACTCTCATTAAAATCCTTTGCTAGCTTGCCGACAACATTATCAGGTCCCGAGAAAAAAATTGAAATGATGATAGAGAACAATGACATGATTGACATAGTAAAGATTACTGGCATTACTCCAGATTGATTAATCTTAATCGGAATATATGAGTTCTGTCCGCCATATGTCTTTCTACCTACAGTCTTCTTTGAATACTGAACTGTAATTCTTCTCTCTGCATTCTGTACATAAATAACAAATATAATTATTGCAACAGACACAAGAGTAGCAACAACAAAAAGCAATATTCCAAGAATAGTACCTAATACTGAGCTCTTCAAATATCCACTAATTGTCTGGCTCTTAGATAAAAGAGTAACAGCCATTTGAGGAAGTCTAGTAACGATACCCGCGAAGATAATTAGAGAAACACCGTTTCCAATTCCCTTCTCATTGATACGCTCTCCTAGCCATACTACGAAGCATGTACCAGCTGTAAAAGTAATCGCTACAAGAATAAAAGCTAACACCATAGGAAGAGATTTAATCAAAGCTTCCTTTGTTGACCATGTGAAGATGAAAGATTGAACAACAGCAAGACCAATTGCCAAGAAACGAGTTATCTTCGTCATCTTCTTTCTTCCAGTTTCACCTTCTTTAGCCATTTCTTCAAGTGGCTTTATTACTACGGTCAAAAGCTGAATAATAATGGAAGCATTGATGTATGGCGTGATACCCATGGCAAATATGGTTGCGGAATAAAGTCCACCACCAGAAATGATATCCATAAGTCCACCAAGTTGTCCCCAGCTACTCTGAATGATTGATGAGAAAGCTTCTCTATCAATAGCAGGTGCTGGTACTAAGCCACCCAACATATACAATCCTAAAATAAGGAGAGTAAACAGGAGTTTCTTGCGAAGCTCAGGTAGCTTAACTGCATTGATCAAGGTGTCAAAAATACCCTTCATGATCAAACCTCCTCAGCCGTTCCACCAGCCTTTTCGATCTTCTCCTTGGCAGACGCAGTGAACTTAACTGCCTTAACAGTTAACTTCTTTGATAACTCGCCATTACCAAGAACCTTAACACCGTCGTTAACCTTTGGAAGAGAAATGATTCCTGCATCAGCTAAAATTTCAGCTGTTACCTCAGCACCATTCTCAAACTTTTCAAGATCATCAACATTAATCTCAACGTAGCAAGCTGCGAAACGCTTATTGTTGAATCCTCTCTTAGGTAGACGTCTGTATAGAGGCATTTGACCTCCCTCGAATCCAGGGCGTACTCCACCACCGGAACGAGCATTCTGTCCTTTATGTCCGCGACCGCCAGTCTTACCATTACCTGATCCGACTCCACGACCCTTACGATATGCTTTTGCATTTCCTGCGGAAGTAATTTCATTAATTTTCATGATTGCATACCTCCATTATACTTCTTCGCAAGTGACGTAATGTGAAGCGGTTCTAACCATTCCACGAGTAGCGCCATTATCAGCCTTAACAACAGTCTGGCCGATCTTATGAAGACCTAAAGCCTTAACTGTAGCTGTCTGCTTGCTGCCTGCCTTGTTGGTACTCTTGACCAACGTAATTTTTAATTCTGCCATTGGTAGAGTTCCTCCTTAACGAATTTCTTCAACGGACTTTCCACGAAGCTTAGCTACCTCTTCGATAGACTTAAGGCTCATTAGACCTTCCATTGTTGCATTAACCATGTTGTTTGGATTGTTTGTACCAAGTGACTTAGTACGGATATCAGTAATACCAGCTAACTCACATACTACACGAACAGGACCACCAGCGATGATACCAGTACCGCTTGCAGCAGGCTTCATAACAATCTTACCAGCACCAAACAAGCCAAGAACCTCATGAGGAATTGTACCATTGATAACTGGTACAGTAATCATGTTCTTCTTTGCCTCTTCAACTCCCTTGCGAATAGCATCAGGAACTTCAGCGGCCTTGCCGATACCTTTTCCAACGCGGCCATTACCATCTCCAACAATTACTAAAGCAGCAAAGCGGAAGTTTCTACCACCCTTAACTGTCTTAGATACTCGGCCGATGTTAACAACCTTTTCCTTCAACTCTTGTGTGCTTGGATCAAAACCCATATTCTATATCCTCCTGATCAGAATGAGAGTCCAGCTTCACGAGCTGCCTCTGCCAAAGCTGCTACACGTCCATGATAGACATATCCGCTTCTGTCAAATACTACTTCTTTGATTTCCTTTGCGATAGCACGCTCAGCTACGAGCTTGCCAACACAAGCTGCCGCTTCAATATTATTGCCAGAAGCAGAAGCAGTCTTTGCATCCTTATCAAGTGAAGAAGCACTTACAAGTGTTACACCTTTTGTATCATCAATGATTTGCGCATACATGTGTGAATTACTTCTGAAAACACACAAGCGAGGGCAATCTGATGTACCAGAAATCTTCTTACGTACGCGAAGGTGCTTTCTAATACGAATTTCATTCTTGTTAATCTTATTAATCATGTATTCTCACCCCCTCTTATTTCTTTGCGCCGGTCTTGCCTTCCTTAATGATTAAGTGCTCAGTAGCATACTTGATACCCTTGCCCTTATATGCATCAGGAAGTCTGAAGCTACGGATTTTTGCTGCTGTCTCACCAACTAGCTGCTTGTCCGCACCCTTGACGATGATCTTGTTAAGTGCAGGTACATCAATAATGATGCCCTCTGGCTCAACAATTTCGATTGGATGAGAATAACCAAGATTGAATACAACCTTGTTTCCCTGCTTAGTTGCCTTGTAACCAACACCGTTGATATCAAGTTCTTTAGTAAATCCTTGAGATACACCTACAACCATATTGTTAATAAGTGAACGTGTTAGACCATGTAAAGATCTGTGTTCCTTCTCATCTGAAGGTCTCTCAACTTTAATGATATTTCCATCAATTGAAACAGAAATATCAGGATGGATGTCCATCTCAAGTGTGGACTGTGCGCCTTTTACGGTAATATGCTGACCATTCAGCTTTACCTCGACTCCTGCAGGAATCGTAATAGGCATTCTTCCAATTCTAGACATATTTTATCCTCCTGCTCTTTAGATTGTGCATCAACATCATATGTCATTAATATTGATGCTTTTCAGAGATTCCTCGACTAGTACAAAATGACACTAATCGAACTGCTTAATTACCAAACGTATGCTAATACTTCTCCGCCAACGCCGAGTTGTCTAGCCTTCTTGTCTGTCATAACTCCCTTTGAAGTAGAAATGATAGCTATACCAAGACCACCGAGAACATAAGGTAGATTCTCTCTATCTGCATACATACGAAGACCTGGCTTAGAGATTCTCTTGATACCTGAAATAACTGGCTTACGGCCTGCATACTTCAAAGTAATGTTGATGTTTCCTTGCTTGTTATCCTCAATGCACTCAAAACGAGTAATGTAACCTTCGTCAAGTAAAATCTGAGCGATAGCTTTCTTCAAGTTGGAAGCCGGAACAGTAACCATTGGGTGACCGGCAGTTCCAGCATTACGAATTCTCGTAAGCATATCTGCAATTGCATCTGTAATCTGCATTATAATTTCCTCCCTTTCGCTATCGTATTACCAGCTTGCCTTCTTTACGCCCGGAATCTGACCCTTGTAAGCCAACTCACGGAAGCAAAGACGGCAGATACCATACTTACGCATATAAGAATGTGGTCTTCCACATAGCTTGCAACGGTTGTGGTGCTGTGTCGAGAACTTTGGAGTACTCTGTGACTTTAAAATCATTGACTTCTTTGCCATTTAATTATCCTCCTAATCACTTACGGAACGGCATACCAACCAACTTAAGAAGCTCAAAAGCCTCCTCGTCTGTTTCAGCCGTTGTAACAATGATGATGTCCATACCACGAACCTTGTCTACCTTATCGTAATCAATCTCAGGGAACATTAGCTGCTCCTTGATACCCATGGCATAGTTTCCATGTCCATCAAACGAATTAGGATTAATACCGCGGAAGTCACGTACTCGTGGAAGAGAGATGCTAATTAGCTTATCTAGGAAGTTATACATGTTATCTCCACGAAGAGTAACCTTACATCCGATCTTCATTCCTTCTCTTAACTTAAATGCTGCAATTGACTTTGAAGCAACAGTAGCAACTGGCTTCTGTCCAGCTATGATGCCCATGTCACGCATAGCATTGTCTAGTGCCTTAGCATTATCCTTAACTTCACCGACACCCATGTTAAGAACAATCTTCTCAATCTTAGGTACCTGCATTGTTGATGTGTACTTGAATGTCTGAGTCAAAGCAGGAGCGACTTCAGATAAATACTTCTCTTTTAATCTTTGCATTTAATTACTCCCCCTTGTCAGCCTTCTTGATGTTGCTGATAACAGCGCCACACTTCTTGCAAACACGATTCTTAGAACCGTCAGCGTTTACTACATGAGCAACACGTGTTGGCTTACCACACTTAGGGCAAACAAGCATTAAATTAGAAGCATCAATTGATCCTTCGCGATCAACGATTCCCGTAGGATCATTTTGCTTTCTTGCCTTTAGGTGCTTCTTAATCATGTTAACACCCTCAACATATACACGTCCTGTAGATGTATCAGTCTTAAGAACCTTACCTGTACTTCCAGCTTCTTTACCAGAAATAACAATAACTTTATCTTCCTTTTTAACGTGGATTTTACTAGTCATTTCTTAAGACCCCCTTACAGTACTTCTGGAGCTAGAGAAAGAATCTTCATGTAATCCTTGTCTCTTAACTCTCTTGCTATAGGTCCAAAGATACGAGTACCAGTTGGGTTCTTATCTTCCTTGATAATAACCGCAGCGTTCTCGTCAAACTTAATATATGAACCATCTGCTCTTCTTACGCCACGCTTTGTGCGAACAACTACTGCACGAACAACATCGCCCTTCTTGACCATGCCGCCAGGTGCTGCTGTCTTTACAGAGCATACAATGACGTCGCCAATACTGGCATACTTACGCCCTGAACCACCGAGTACCTTTATGCAAGCAAGCTCCTTAGCACCAGTGTTATCGGCAGCTCTAAGTCTGGATTCAACCTGAATCATTGATAATTTCCTCCTTTAACCTGCATTACTTAGCCTTCTCGATGATCTCGACTAATCTCCAGTTTTTGTCCTTGGAAATTGGACGAGTCTCCATAACCATAACCTTATCGCCTATACCACACTCGTTCTTCTCGTCGTGTGCCTTAAGCTTATAAGTTCTCTTCATAATCTTTCCGTAAAGAGGGTGCTTAACGTGCTCTTCAACAGAGACTACGATTGTCTTGTCCATCTTGTCAGATGAAACAATACCTACTCTACTCTTTCTGAGATTTCGATCTGCCATTGCGTTTTCCCTCCTTAGTTAGACTTGAGCTCTTGCTCACGAATGATAGTTAATACTCTAGCGATATCTCTCTTTACAGTAGCGATACGCTGAGGATTGTCCAATTGATTGGTGGCATGCTGGAAGCGAAGCTTAAATAGCTCTTCCTTGAGAGCAACTAGTTCTTTCTCAAGCTCAGCTGCACTCTTCTTACGAATATCTTCAGCCTTCATTCTCGTCACCCTCCTTTGCCTTTACTACGAATTTTGTCTTACATGGAAGCTTATTGCCTGCAAGACGCATTGCCTCACGTGCAATTTCCTCTGAAACGCCCTTGATCTCGAAAAGTATGCGACCTGGCTTAACAACTGCTACCCAATACTCAGTAGCACCTTTACCAGAACCCATTCGAACCTCAGCAGGCTTCTTAGTTACTGGCTTATCAGGGAAGATATCAATCCATACCTGTCCGCCTCTTCTTACATATCTGTTAATTGCGATACGAGCAGCTTCAATCTGATTTGCTTTAATCCAGCAAGGCTCAGTGGCCATAATTCCGTAATCACCGTAAGCTATAACGTTACCACGTGTTGCCTTACCAGTCATACGACCACGATGCTGCTTTCTATACTTTGTTCTCTTAGGAAGTAACATCAGTTCTCGCCTCCTTCCTCAACAACAGGAGCAACCTTCCTTGCAGGAAGTACTTCGCCGTTAAAAATCCAAACCTTTACACCAATACGACCATAAGTTGTAGCTGCCTCAGCAAAACCATAGTCAATATCAGCACGAAGTGTCTGTAGAGGAATTGTACCCTCATGATATGTCTCAGAACGAGCGATCTCGGCACCACCAAGACGTCCAGAACACATCGTCTTAATTCCTAGAATACCTTGTTTCATTGCCTGAGACATAGTCTTCTTCATCGCACGACGGAAGCTACTTCTGTTCTCAAGCTGAGAAGCAATGTTCTCTGCAACAAGAGTTGCATTGGAATCAGCATTCTTGATTTCCTTGATTTCTACGAAGAACTGCTTCTTGAACTTCTTAGCTAATGAAGCCTTAAGAGCCTCAATGCCTGAACCCTTTGAGCCAATAACCAAACCTGGCTTAGCAACGTTGATGAAGATTGTTGTCTTCTCAGCGCCCTTACGCTCGATTTCGATACTAGATACTCCAGCGATGTTCTTACGACTATCATCGAATGCTCTCTTAGAATTCTTTCCAGAACTCTTAATGATTGAGTCGATTTCAGTCTTTACAAACTCACGAATTTTCTTGTCCTCAACAAGGAAATCGCTAAATGTTTTCTTGTCGGCATACCAGCGTGCATCCCACTGCTTGATAATGCCCACGCGCAAACCATGGGGATTAACTTTCTGACCCATGTGAATTCCTCCTTATACTCTTTCCTTGAGAACTACAGTAACGTGACTTGTTCTCTTGTTGATTCTGTTAGCTGATCCTCTTGCTCTTGGCATAAAACGCTTAAGAATTGGACCCTGGTTACCGTATGCATCATCTACATACAAATCAGATCTGTTCAAACCGTTATTGTTAACAGCATTAGCCTCAGCAGACTTTAGAGCCTTCATGAGAACTGGTGATGCAGCCTTAGGTGTGTAAAGTAGGATTGCATATGCTTCTTCAAGAGACTTGCCCTTAATTAGGTCAGCAACAATCTTAACCTTTCGAGGTGCTACGCGAACATACTTAGATGTACACTTACCAAGATTCTTTCCCATTCCAAGAAGCTTTCTCTGACTCTTAGTAGGTGTAGGAAGCTTGGAGCTCTTCTTAGATGTAGCTGCGTATGCCTCAATAATAGCCTCACGGTTCTTCTCGATGTTCTCTTTATTCAAAATAATCTTTTCCACAATGGTTCCTCCTTATAATCAGCGCGCGCCGGCTGCTTTTTCGCCGGAGTGACCACCGAATTTACGTGTTGGAGCAAACTCGCCAAGCTTATGGCCTACCATTTCCTCTGTTACATAAACTGGAATGTGCTTGCGTCCGTCATATACAGCAACCGTGTGCCCAACAAACTCAGGGAAAATTGTGGAAGCGCGAGACCATGTCTTGATAACCTTCTTCTCGTTGGCATCGTTCATAGCCTTGATTCTCTTCATAAGGGCGTCTTCAACGAAATAACCCTTTTTTGTAGATCTACTCATCTTTCAACGTGCCTCCTTATCAATTTCTGCCCTTGACAATATACTTGCCAGACTGCTTCTTCTTATTTCTTGTCTTCTTACCAAGTGTTGGAACACCCCAAGGTGTAACAGGACCCGGAAGACCAACAGGAGATTTACCTTCACCACCACCATGAGGGTGATCACAAGGGTTCATAGCAACACCACGAACTGATGGACGAACACCTAAGTGACGATTACGTCCTGCCTTACCAATGCAAATGTTCTCATGCTCTGCGTTTCCGATTGATCCGATCATTGCACGGCACTTTACAGGAACCATACGAACTTCACCGGAAGGAAGACGAATCTGAGCATAATCTCCTTCTTTTGCCATGAGCTGTGCTCCTGCTCCTGCAGTTCTTACCATCTGAGCACCCTTGCCTGGCTTAAGCTCGACACAGGAAATGATAGTACCAACTGGGATAGAACTGATAGGAAGAACGTTACCAGAAATAATGTCTGAACTAGCGCCACTTTCTACCTTTGAGCCAACTTTAAGGCCATTTGGAGCGAGAATATAAGACTTGCTACCATCAACATACTGAATTAGAGCAATGAATGCTGTACGATTTGGATCATACTCAATTGCTATAACTGTTGCTGGAACTCCATCCTTAGTTCTCTTCCAATCAATAATTCTTAGCTTACGACGGTTTCCACCACCAATGTGACGAACCGTGATGCGTCCGTATGAATTACGTCCGCCTGTCTTCTTTCCGGAAGTAAGAAGATTCTTTTCCGGAGCCTTCTTCGTTAGTACGGAATAATCCGCAACAGTCATCTGTCGAACCGCCGGAGAAGTAGGATTAAATGATTTTACTGCCATTTTGATTCACTCCTTATCTGACCTTATTGGCCGATTCCAAACTCTTCGATAGATGTCTTGTACTTAGCAGCAACCTTTGCAGACTTGCCACCCTTTGCAAGATAAGAGCCGTCCATACTTTCTGTAGCAATTGTAACCATTGCCTTCTTGAAAGCTGGTGTTCTACCGAATGCATAACGCTGTCTCTTAATCTTTCCATCGTAGTTAACAGTATTTACGTTAACAACCTTTACGTTGAAAAGCTTCTCAACGGCAGCCTTAATCTCAGGCTTTGTTGCATTAACAGCAACCTTGAAAGTGTACTTGCCTTCAGCTGTATCACCAGAAGACTTCTCAGTGATAACTGGCTTAATAATTACATCCTGTGGTGCCTTTATCATACGTACACCTCCTCAATCTTCTCAACAGCTGCCTTAGTTACTAGGAAGCTATCATACTTAAGAATGTCGAAAACATTAATTGTGTTTACGAATGCAGTCTTTGCTGTAGGAATGTTTCTGAAAGAGAGCTCTGCGTTCTGGTTCTTCTCAGATAGAACTATAAGAGCGCTATCTCCAGCCTTAACAGCCTTAAGAGCCTTAACAGCAGCAGCTGTCTTGATGCTCTCGAAATTCACATCATCTACTACGATGATCTTCTTGTCAGCAAGCTTAGAAGAAAGTACAGACTTAAGTGCAAGTCTTCTTAACTTCTTAGGAAGTGTATAGCTGTAGCTTCTTGGTTTTGGTCCAAAGATGATTCCGCCGCCAACATACTGTGCTGAACGTGTAGAACCATGACGAGCACGACCTGTGCCCTTTTGACGCCAAGGACGCTTTCCGCCTCCGCTTACTTCGCTTCTTGTCTTAGTGCTCTGTGTTCCCTGTCGGCGATTTGCGAGCTGATTACGAATCACGGCTGCAATAGCGCTCTGATTTGGAGCAATACCGAAAATATCGTCTGATAGCTCGATTGAACCAGTAACAGCACCGCTGAGATTTAATACATCTAATTTAGCCATTCTCTTGTCCTCCCGTAGCGTTAGGCCTTAACAGACGACTCGATAGAAACCAAGCCACCCTTAGGACCGGGAATTGCTCCTCTAAGAACCAAAATCCCTCTGTCGCCGTCAACCATGACAACGCTCAAATTTTGTACTGTACAATTTACTGAACCCATATGTCCAGGCATTTTCTTTCCTGGAAGTACGCGAGCAGGTGTACTGTTGGCACCCATGGAACCAACTCTTCTGTGGTACATGGAACCGTGGCCTGAAGGACCACCCTTCTGTCCGTGGCGCTTAATGTTACCAGCGAATCCTTTACCCTTGGAAACACCGCTTACATCAACATGGTCACCTACAGTAAACATATCTGATACCTTAATCTCCTGACCTAGGGAGTACTCTTCGTCAGTAATGAACTCACGAATATACTTCTTTACTTCTACGTCAGCCTTCTTGAACTGTCCCTTGTCTGGCTTGTTAACAAGCTTCTCGCGAACGTTCACGGTACCAACCTTAACTGCTTTGTAGCCGTCGTTTTCTACTGTCTTGTTTTGAAGTACGAACATTGAGTCGCATTCAATAACGGTTGCCGGAATTACATTGCCATTATCATCAAATAGCTGTGTCATGCCGGACTTCTTGCCAAGAATGAATTTCGTCATTTGTTATCTCCTCCTATTGGTTATTGGTTCGCGTCTTGCGAACATGACCTCGAACAGGTTTTGGCATTGCCCGTTCGATAAAACCTCGATATCACTATTAAGCCTTAAGCTCAATAGAAACACCTGCAGGCATGTCAAGCTTTTGTAGTGCCTCAACAGTCTTTGCTGTTGGAGCGAAAACGTCAATCAAACGCTTATGTGTTCTTTGCTCGAACTGCTCACGTGAATCCTTGTCCTTGTGTGGGGAACGGAGAATAGTAACTATCTCCTTATCCGTTGGAAGCGGGATAGGACCTGAGAAGCTAGCGCCTGTGCGCTGAACAGCTTCAATGATTCTAGCTGCGCTCTGATCAAGCAACTCGTGATCGTAAGCTTTGATTTTGATTCTCATCTTCTGTGTAGCCATTGATTTTATTTCCTCCATGCTGTTGTATTTATCTCCACCGTGTCGGGCGTTTCTTTTACTCCCACTTAAAAACCCAGGCATCCAGTTACCGCTTGCTTCAGTTGAAGTGCAGCACTTTGGCCCCTGGGCATGTGCTAATAAAACACACGCTGCCGGCAAAAGCCGAGATCGTCGGATTCAATGTCCGACTGCTCCATTGAAGTTACCCGCTTTCATACGCAGCTCGCATAAATGCGGCAATCTCCAATTTCTTCGCGTGGCGACCGTGAACTATCAAAGTCGCGCATCGAGTATTATATAGCGGATATCCGGATTAGGCAAGTGTTTTATTAAAAAAATTATTTCTCCTTCGAACGCCCAATAGATAGAACTTGATCGCTAGTGAATTCATACTTTTTCGCGCAAAAATGACACTTAATCTCAATACCCTCTTTGGTAGAAGCCAATTCGTCCAAATCATCACTTCCAAGAGTGCTTAAAACCCGAAGCATTTTGTCTTGCGAGCAGTTACACTTGTAGGCGATTTCTTTTGACGAAAGAAACTTAATTTCGGGATCGCCCAGAAACATATCTACGATTTGCGCTGGCGAGAGGCCCTCAGATAGAAGATATGACACATCCGGGAAACCGCCGTTAGCGCGCTTCTCAATGTAATCAATGTCTTCAGGAGTCGCTCCTGGTAACATTTGAACCATTATTCCACCGGCATTTGTCACTCCGCTACTATCTAGCCCAACTCCAAGAGCAATTACCGACGGTGTTTGCTCAGACTTTGCCATATAGTATGTAAAGTCCTCAGCAATCGCTCCAGAAATAAGCTCTACTGAACCAACATATGGTTCTTTAAGACCAATGTCCCTAATAATTGTAAGAATCCCATTCCCTACACACGAAGCAATGTCAAGTCCTTTTCCATCGCCACTATTCTCGACTATTGGATTTGTAACATAAGCACGGCAATTTCCAAAGCTGTCACAAACGCAGGTCATTCCTTTTATCGGGCCATCACACTTTATGACGGAAGTTTGGGTATCGTTTTCGCCTTTCATATTGTCGGCAACCAGTAGAGAACCTGTAATAAATCTTCCAAAAGCAGCAGTGGCAACCGGCGAAGTGTTGTGTATCTCGAGTGCCTTTGCTACAGTCGCCGTTGCTCGAATTCCAATAGCTCGGACATGTCCGTCCAAAGCAGTGGCCGTAACAATATGATCTAACGACTCGTCTTGTGGCATGCCTGGCGCACGATAATAGTTTGATGTGCTCATTTACTTTCTTCTTTCTTTAATACTATAAACACTCGTTCATCTTCTTTTCGAGGAGGGCAAAACTCGAGATCTCCATATACGCCTGCAACTATCAAGCCATTCTTTTTGGCGAGCTTGGTAATTTGAGATATCGAAAAGCATTTCTCCTCGATTTGCCCGTCCATTCTATCATATGTGCCATCATCTCTAGCTCGAAATATCGTTAATTCAGCTTCGTTTGTCTTTGTTTTCGTATCATAGGAATTCGCCCACAACAAAGTAAACTCATCGTAATCCTCAAAGAACACGTTGTTGCCTAGAGTTTTTTTGAAATGCTTTGGGGTAGCCAAATCAAAAACAAACACTCCATCGGGATTCATGAAAAGCTTAACCTTTTCGAGAAGCACACTTAAAGAACCAAGATTATCCAGATGATTTACCGTATCAAGCAAACTAACAAAAACATCAACGCTACCGTGCAAATCCAACTTGGTAATATCCTGATTAATAAAAAGAATTCTCTTTCTTTTCATAGCACAAAGCTGTGTTGCCTTATTAAGCATAGCAAGCGATTTATCAATTCCAATAACTTCGTAACCAATAGAATCAAATTCAACATCAACTAGTCCGGTTCCGCACCCAAGGTCACAAAGAACTTTCTTGCCTTGATTCCCTTCGCCCTTCGTACTCTTCGTACTATACGTATTAACAAGCTTGTGAACAAACAGAGCCCATGCCTTCGGATCCAAATCCGATTGCATTATGTCATACTCATTTGCAATAAAATCGTAAAAATCAGTGTCACACATTTTACAGATAATCTCTCGGGCTTACAGTTGTGCCATTAACACGAACCTCAAAATGCAGATGCGCGCCTGTAGATGTACCAGTACTTCCAACGGTTCCTATGCTATCTCCAGCATTCACATAAGACCCGTTACTTACATACACGTCAGTCATATGTCCATAAAGAGTAGACAATCCGTCACCATGGTCAATTACTACATAGTTTCCATATCCTGAACCACCATAATTACAGCCAGGGCAAGGTGTACTTACAATTATTACCGTTCCCGATGCCGCCGCCATGACAGAATCTCCGAAGCCAGCACCTATATCAATACCAGAATGAAATCTTTGAGTTCCATAGACTGGATGAGTACGATTACCATATTCACTAGTTACATACGTTGTCCAAGTTGGCCAAGATAGTACACCTGAACCTGAACCAGTAGAGCCACCACCTGAAGAGGAAGACCCTGCTGGATGCTGCAAAGCATAAATCTCATTATTAAGCTGCTCAGCAGTAGCATTCAATTCGTCTTCAAGCTGTTCATATTGACTAATTTGAATATTGATATCATTCAAAGCTGCTGTTGTTACACCAATTCTATCCTCTAATTCTTGAAGTTGCTCTTGACGTTCCCTTGCAGCATTCTCCATATCAGTTGCTTCCTGTAAAGCGTAGTCAGCCTGCGCTTGCGCATCATCTAAAGCTACTTGCATATTATCAACAGCTTGAGCTTGCGCATCCGCAATCAACGTTATTATCTCCATATTCGTGAAGAAACCTGCAATACTATCTGACTGAAGCATTATCTCTAAAGTAGATGTGTTTTGGTATTCATACATGACAGAAATTTGCGTAGAAAAGGTTTCTTGCTCAGCAGCTAAATTATCTTGAGCAACTACATATCTATCCAGAGCCTCAGCCTTAGCAATTAAGGCATCCGCTAACTGCTGAGCTATAATCTGATATTGAGCCATTTGCTCTTCGCTCAGTTGATTAAGTTCTTCAAGCTCGCCAGATAATTCACCAGCTTCAGCCGATAATTCACTCGCCATTTCGGCAGCTGCTTGGGCATCTGCTAAAGCCTGATCTCTCTCATTGCGGCGATCTTCAAGCTCGTCGTCTTGAAGCTCAACAGCTCTTTGCAAAAGAACTTGGTAATTGTCCGACGCTGCTACTCTGTGTCCTAACCCAGTAGAAATCAAAACAACTCCAACTGCAATCATCACAACGCAAACGATACTTTTGATTAGCATCGTTTTATTTATTACTTCATTGCCCGACTTCTCTTGATCTAATTTCATAATCTCACTTCTTTTCTATTAAACTTTTATATAGTTTCGAACAGAAATGCCACTACCTACAGCTCCGATTATTACACCCATCAAAACTACTAGAATTAATACCCACCACATGATGTTCTGCAAAGGCAGAATTGCGTAAAAGCTTGAAGTACTTACTTTCCCCATCATTGAAGCATAAACACTTCTATAAATAAGGCACGAAGCTCCCCAAGCGCAAATAGCGCTAACTAATCCTACTAAAGCACCCTCAATTATGTAAGGCATTCGAATATAAGCATTCGTCGCACCAACAAACTTCATAATCTCAATTTCATTTGCTCTTGCATAAACTGAAATACGAACCATGTTAGAGATGATAAACAACGCAATCAATAATAAGACCACAAAGGATACACCCGTTACAACATTAACGATTTGTCTTGCGCGTACTAGAAAACTCATTACATTACTCTCCAGCGCAACTTTGTTAACTCCCGAGCCAGACCTTAAATAGTTTGCTACATCATTCGCATATGAAGGATCCGATAATTGAACCGTAAAAGTATAAGGTAAATACATGTTGTAGTCGAAACCATCTAGAATGGACGAACTCGAACCTAGATTTGCCTTAAAATTCTCATAATTTTGTTCAGGAGAAAGAAGTGTAAATCCAATTACTCTAGCGTCATTCGTCAAAGCCTGTGACATTATGTCGAGCTCTTCCTGAGTGCATTGAAGTCTCATATAGACTTCTATTGGAGGTTGTTGTCCTAGTTTCTTCATAATGCTTCTTGCATTTGCCGAAAAAACGAAGAATGCGCTCATCAATACCAACATGAGCAAAATCGTAGTAATTGAAGCAATTGTTACCAAAGGGTGCCTGATTATTCCGGTCACGCCTTCTTTTATAGAATTAAGAAAAGCTCTGGCGCTCACGTTTCATCATCCTCCAAGTTATCCAAATCAATATCTATTTGGCTTAATTTCACATCTGCGTCTGAAGTACTCCACTCCATATTTTTCTCTAAAAATGCATCGCTATCGAATTCGTCTTCGTCACTAAAGTCACTAGCGTTGTCATCAGAAGACATTTCGCCTTCTTCACTCTCAAGCTTAGGTTGAACCGCTGGCGCACCTTCTCCTATTAATGTCTCGTCTCCAAAGAAGAAATCGTCTTCAGTCTCATCCTCAACAAAAGAGTCAACGCGGTTCTCTGTATCATATCCACCAAAGCCGTCTTCAACGCTCTCTTGTGCAATACTTCTTCTCTTGTAAGCACTCTTCTTTTGATCTCTAATTATATATCCACCATCGATCTCGATAACTCTCTTCTTGATTCTATCAACGAGATTGCTATCGTGAGTGCAAATGATTACCGTAGTACCATTTCTATTAATCTCGAGAAGCAAAGCCATAATGCTCTCAGAAGTCTCTGGGTCTAGATTACCCGTAGGCTCATCGGCAACGATAAGCGACGGGTTATTAAGCATAGCTCTCGCTATCGCTACTCTTTGTTGTTCACCACCAGAGAGTTCTTGAGGATAATCGTTAGCCTTATCCTTCAAACCAACAATATTAAGCATCAATTGCACTGAACGATTGAGGCTCTTACGTGGAGTGCCAATGATTTCTCCTGCAAAGGCAATATTCTCAGCTACCGTCTTAGTATCAATCAATCTAAAATCCTGATAAATCATTCCGATTTGTCTTCTCAGGACTGGTACAAGTGCGCGATTCATTGAAGAAATATCGAAATTATCAATTGTAACCTTGCCGCATGTTGGTACCTCTTCTCTGGTGATACATTTCATCAAAGTAGATTTGCCTGAACCAGATTTACCAATAATAAAAACGAATTCGCCATCTTCAATAAGAAAGCTGACGCCTTGGAGGGCATCAACTCCCGATTTGTAAGTCTTCTTAACATCCGAAAATCTAATCACTAGAGTCAACTCTTTCTTATCTATTTTATCTTATCATGTTGTCCTTGCCTCTAGACAAGTAGTCCAGGTAAACACGAACCATAGAAGCCATCTTGAACAAGACAGCATCATCAAAGGAACGAAGGTCAAGTCCAGTATTTCTCTTTACTTTATCCAAACGATAAACAAGAGTGTTTCTGTGTACATAAAGCTCACGGCTCGTCTCACTACCATTTAAGTTGTTGGCGAAGAAACTCTCAATTGTCGTAATTGTATCCTCATCAAGCGTTCCATACGCTTCATTAGGGAATACCTCATCGATAAACATTTGGCATAGCGTCGGTGGCAATTGATAAATAAGACGACCCAAGCCAAGCTTGTCATATCTTGAAATAAATCTATCTTGCTCGAAAACCTTACCTACGCGAAGAGCAAGCATCGCATCTCTATAAGACTTCGAAATGTTTTGGAACACAGGAACAATTGAACCTACACCGATATATACCGATATGCTCTCGTTGTTCAACACATCCAAAACAGCTTTGCTAGCATCCTCAATGAACTGATCTCTTTCCTTCTCGCTAGAATCAACCCTCGCTGCATTAAGTATGATAATTAGTGTTGTCTCATCCATAGCCAAAACCGAAGCATATGAAGCATCTGAATAGTAGTTCTGAAGAACTTCAAGTGCATCAATTGCTTCATCCTCAAGCGTTCTAATTACCATAACAAGTCTTGGTGTTGAATAATCAATCTTATATTCACGAGCTTTAAGTGGAATGTCGCCAGGTAACTCATTCTCAAGAAGAACATTCTTAGTGAATAGCTCTCTATCTGCGTCCGTTCCACGCTCCTTTATAGCCGACTTAATCCATTGCGCCAAAAGCTCCAAATAGATTCGGACTTCAGGCTCAATACCATCAATAAAAATAATGTATTTGATTTGCTCGCCAATCGCTATCTTCATATAGGTCTTGCCCGAGGTGCTCGAAAACATATCTTCTGATAACATTACCGCTCTTGCAGAAGAATCTGTAGTTCCATCAATCTCTTCGTTAGTAGCAGCCACTATTAGTCCATTAGTATCCATGACTCCTACGTTCTTAGGCAAAATCAATTTAGCCTGACGCATGCATTTCTTTATCTCTTCCATAGTCAACCTACTCTTTCTGAAAAGATTATCACACTTAAATATCATATTATTATTTGTGTGTTTAAGCAAGTTTTCACATAAAAAAGACCGAATGTATTTCTACATCCGGTCTTAAAATCACTTTATTACAGCAATTATGAAATAATGCTCTGCTCAGTATCCTTATCGAATAGGTGAACACGGTTAGTGTCAATTGCAAGATCAACTGACTCGCCAACTACAGACTGTGAAGTTGTAGGATCAACACGGCATGTTAGTGGAAGAGAACCGTTTACTGTAACATATAGATATGTCTCAGCACCGAGCAACTCAACAACGTCTACGTCAGCTACGAAAGAAGCCTCTGGGTGATCAGAAACGAATGTTGTCTCGTCTGTCAAAGCCTCAGGACGTACACCGAAGATAACCTGCTGACCATCACGCTCCATTACTTCCTCTACTGCATAACGCTCAGGAAGCTTAACACTAATGTTCTCGAATGTAACATAAACATCAGAACCTTCAACAGCGATAAGACCCTCAATGAAGTTCATAGGAGGCATTCCGATAAATCCAGCAACGAATGTGTTAACAGGGTTATCGTAAAGCTCAGTTGGGGAATCAACCTGCTGGATAAAACCATCCTTCATTACTACGATACGAGTACCCATCGTCATTGCCTCTGTCTGATCATGTGTAACATATACGAATGTTGTCTTTAGTCTGTGGTGAAGCTTAGTAATCTCAACACGCATCTGAACACGAAGCTTAGCATCAAGGTTTGACAAAGGCTCATCCATCAAGAATACCTTAGGATCACGAACGATAGCACGACCAAGTGCAACACGCTGACGCTGACCACCTGACAAAGCCTTAGGCTTACGCTGTAGAAGATGCTCAATCTCAAGAATCTTAGCAGCCTCTGTAACACGACGCTTAATCTCGTCCTTGCTCATCTTACGGAGCTTAAGAGCAAATGCCATGTTATCATATACTGTCATATGTGGATACAAAGCATAGTTTTGGAAAACCATTGCAATGTCTCTGTCCTTAGGAAGAACATCATTAATCAAGCGGTCTTCAATATAAATCTCACCCTCCGAAATATTCTCAAGACCTGCAAGCATTCTCAAAGTTGTAGACTTTCCACAACCAGAAGGACCAACAAGGATAACGAACTCCTTATCTGCAACTTCTAGGTTAAAATCAGAAACAGCTACAACGCCGCCCTCATACTTCTTGTAAACATGTTGAAATGACAAACTAGCCATATAAGTTTTTACCTCCAAATCGTCGAATCTGCGCTCGACTTTTTCTATGGTTACTATATCAAAGCGTAATTCTAAGTTCTATATAGCATTGTAAACAAAAAAAATGAGAGTATTTTGTGAATGGTTTGCTGAGCATTTGGTTATTATGTACACAATATTAATTGGCATCTGTGCACTGCGCACAAGATTTAGCGGATATTCATGGAATCGGTGCATTTTTCGATTATTCTGAAAACCCAGTCAGCGCAAATATTATAGATTATTTACACAAATTAGTTTCATAAGGAAAAGAAACTTGGTATTGACATATGCATATTCATGCAGTATTTTGTATATATTTCCATCGAGAGTGGATATTTATATATTGTATTTATATTTTTAACAAAGGAAGTGCTATTGTGGATAAGATTAAAGTAAGTATTCTTGGGGCGACAGGGTATGTAGGTGCTGAATTAGTACGTGGATTTATCGCTCATGAGAATGTGGAATTAGTTCATTTAACATCTCAGAGTTTTGCTGGACAGCTTTTCTCTGACATATATCCAGTTTTTAGGGGCGTGTGCGACAAGGAGCTATCAAATTTAGATCCAGCGCAAGTTGCTAAAGACAGTGACCTGGTTATTACAGCTCTTCCACATGGCGTATCTTCGGCTACAGTACCAGTTCTTCTTGAAAATGGCACGCGCGTCATAGATCATAGTGGTGATTATCGATATAAGAATGTTAAGACTTATGAGAAGTCTTACAAGCTAACGCACAACACGCCAGAACTTTTGGAGGAAGCAGTATATGGTATTCCTGAGTTCTATAGAAATGATATTAAGAATGCAAGATTATTGTCCAATCCTGGATGCTACCCTACCTGCTCTCTTATGGCTTTAGCTCCTTTCTTGCGAAAAGGCCTAATCGAGACAGATGGCATCATCATCGATGCTACTTCTGGTATAAGCGGCGCTGGTAGGAAAAGCGACTTGGCATACTCGTTCTGCGAGACTGACGAAGCGTTCATGCCTTATGGTGTTATTGGTCATAGGCACGCATCCGAGATTGATGAGCAGTGTTCGTTCCTCGATGGCACTGGAAAGACAATTCATTGTGCTTTCACTCCGCATTTGGCTCCTTTCAAACGTGGAATGCTCGCAACAATTTATGCTAAGCCAACAGCTAAGTTTACGAACATATCGACCGAGGCTCTTATTAATGAATATCAAGAAGCATATAATAAGGAGCAATTCGTAAGGGTTCTAAGCGATAAGGTTCTACCTAATATCAAGGCAGTTAATGGAACAAATTATCTTGAACTCACTGGCCGCTACGATGAGGACACTGGATACATTAAGCTTTTCAGCGCGCAGGACAATCTTGGTAAGGGCGCTGCACTTCAAGCAATACAGTCCTTCAACATTATGTTTGGCTTTGATGAGGGAACTGGATTACGCAATTTGGTTCGCGGAGTATAAGTGATTCTTTTCGCGATAGACACATCCAAGAAATAGGAGGATTTACTATGGCAAACAACAACGAAGCGCCATCTGTTGACAATATTATGCAAAACAAGATTGATAGGGCATCTATTCTTATTGAAGCTCTTCCTTATATACAGAAGTTGCGAGGACAAACCATCGTAATCAAGTATGGTGGAAATGCTATGGTGAACGACTCTCTTAAGCAATCTGTAATGGATGACATCACCCTTCTTAAGTACATTGGAATCAATCCTGTTCTTGTTCATGGTGGTGGGCCTGATATTAATGACGCACTAAGCAAGATGAACATTCAATCTCATTTTGTGAACGGTCTAAGATATACAGACGAGCAGACTATGGAAGTAGCGCAAATGGTGCTTACTGGCAAGACAAACAAGGAGATCGTATCCAATCTTTGCGCAAAGGGAGCGAAGGCAATCGGAATCTGCGGCATCGATGGTAACCTAATTGAAGCCGAGAAGCTAACGACCGATGAAGCTGGAAATCCTATAGATATTGGATTTGTTGGTAAAGTTAAGAAAATTAACACCAAGGTTATTGAAATGCTTGCCAACGACGAATACATTCCGGTAATTGCACCAATAGGTGTAGGCGAGAATGGTGAGAGCTATAATATCAATGCTGATACGGTTGCAGCTGAGGTTGCTATAGCACTTAAAGCTAGAAAGCTTATGACTCTGACTGATGTTCCGGGAATAATGGAGAAGGACGAGAATAATCAATTGAGACTCATCCCTTTCTTGTGCGAAGAAGAAGTGAACGAGTGCATACAGAATGGCATAATAACCGGAGGCATGATCCCAAAGGCTCTTGGTTGTTTAGATACCGTTTTAAGGGGCGTAAAGAGTGCTCATATTATTGATGGTAGAATTCCTCATAGCTTGTTGCTTGAGATTTTTACATCTAAGGGAATTGGCACTATGATAGTAAAAGAAAAGAGGACATAAAATGAGTATAGATAATGATTTGGAGCTTATTTCCAGCTTCGAAAAGGAATATTGTATTAACGTTTTCGCGCCACTACAGGTAGCTTTCTCACATGGTAAGGGAGTGTATCTTTACGGCGTCGACGGCAAAAAGTATATGGACATGATTGGCGGAATTGCTGTGAATTCCCTTGGCCATGGAAACAGGGCATTAACAAAGGCTATTAGCACGCAGGCAAAGAAGCTTATACATTGCTGTAATTACTATCTAATTCCTCAACGTGCGGAACTAGCTTACAAGCTTTGCTCGAAGACATTCGCTGATAAGTGCTTTTTCTCGAATTCTGGCGCTGAAGCAAATGAGGCAGCTATTAAGATAGCTAGGGGATATTTCTATCACAAGGGAATTGACAAGAACGAGATTATTACTGCTAAGATGAGCTTTCACGGAAGAACACTTCTTACTTGTTGTGCAACAGGTCAAGAGAAGTTCCGTCGTCCTTTCGCTCCTTATTGTCCTGGCTTCTCTTATGCCGAATTTAACAATTTTGAGGATCTAGAGAGCCTTATTACTGATAAGACCGCAGCTATAATGCTTGAACTAATACAAGGTGAGAGCGGTGTTAATCCTGCTTCGCTAGAATACATTAAGAATGTTCGTAAGCTTTGCACCGATAGGGGCGTATTACTAATCATTGATGAAGTTCAGACTGGCATAGGTAGGACTGGTAAACTTTTCTGCTATGAGAATTACGGAATTAAGCCTGATATTCTTACTACCGCAAAGGGCTTAGGTGGCGGTGTCCCAATTGGCGCTATGCTTTGTACGGATGAAGTTGCTAAAGGTTTCTTACCTGGTGACCACGGTTCAACATTTGGGGGTAACCCACTTTGCTGTGCTGCTGCTAATGCAGTTCTTGACGAGATTAGCAACAAGTTTATCCTTGACAATGTTATAGAAGTTAGTGAGGCGCTTATTGCCCAACTAAAGAACCTAAAGAGTAAGTATTCTGCTATTACATCCGTAAGGGGTATGGGACTTTTAATCGGAATAGATTTCTCGGATAACTTTACTGCAGTCGGCCTAAAACAAAGGTTCCTATCAGAGGGCTTCCTTGTAAGTTCCATTGGTGAGCATACTATCCGTATCGCTCCTCCTCTAATAATTTCGAAGAAGGAAGCAATGATATTCTGTAATGCTCTTGAAAAGATTCTTAAGAGCGACAAGAAAACATCTGGATTTAAGAAGGCTGGCCAGGCAATTCCTGTTGAAATTAACAAGAAGGATAATACGGCAGAAGCAAAAGAAGACACTAAGAACGAATTGAACAATGACAGCAATGAACTGGAGGAATAAAGAAATGAAGCATTATATTGATTTTCACGAGGATGTAAGCTTCGAAGACTTAAAATACATGCTTGAGATTTCTGAAGAAATGAAGGCAAAGACAAAAGCTGGAATTAAGCACCACTATCTTGAAGGCAAGTCTCTTGCTATGATTTTTACCAAGTCTTCAACTCGTACTCGCGTTTCCTTTGAAGTTGGCATGTACCAACTTGGCGGACAAGCTCTGTTCCTAAGCAATAATGACATTCAAATTGGAAGGGGCGAGACGATTTATGATACAGCAAACGTTTTGTCTGGAATGGTTGACGGAATCATGATCCGTACCTTCAAACACAGCGACATTGAGGATCTAGCTAAGTATGGCAAAATCCCTGTAATCAATGGTCTGTCTGACGACCAGCACCCAACTCAAGCTTTAGCAGATTTGCTTACAATTAAGGAACATAAGGGTGGCCTTAAGGGCCTTAAGCTTGCTTATGTTGGTGATGGTAATAACGTTACTGCTTCACTACTTCAAGCTTGCGCTAAGGCAGGAATGGATATTTCTTGCGCTTCTCCTGCTGATTACACATGTGGTAAGAAGTATGTGGACCAGGCTTTGGAGGATGCGAAGGTATCAGGCTCAAAGATTCTAATGACTACTGATCCTTTTGAAGCATGCGATGGTGCTGACGTAATTTATACGGACACTTGGACTAGTATGGGGCAAGAAAGCGAGAAGGCTTCACGAGTAGAGATTTTCAAGAATTATCAAGTAAACTCCAAGCTCATGGGTGTTGCACACAAGGATGCTATCTTCATGCATTGCTTGCCTGCTTATCGCGGATATGAAGTTACTGAGGACGTAATTGACGGTCCACAAAGCGTTGTTTTCGACGAGGCTGAGAATCGTCTTCACGCTCACAAAGCAATTCTTGTTAATTGCATGAAATAAAGGATATTAATGAAGCAACCGGCATATTCTCTAAGACAAGCGCTTCCCGGCGAAGCGGATAAGGTCTCGCGATTAATTCGTGAGGCGATGCTTACCTACAGCAAAGAGTCCGGAATTAGCCCAGATATCCTCGAATCTATGCATGAGAGTGTGGAGTCTGTAGCTTATAGAATAGAAAATAATTATTGCCTTTGCCTTTTCGACGGAGACAATCCCGAGGCAACAATAACGCTTTCTATTTGCGACACGCCCTTGAAGTATAGTTTCTCAGAGAAAACCGAGGAGTATTTGTCTAATTTTCAAAAAGCAGTATACATTTCTCGATTTGCTGTCTCGGACAAGCTAAGGGGTACAGGGCTCGGAATCCATCTTATACAGCAGGCAAGTGAATTCGCAAACCACAACAAAGCCAACGTGCTCTTGTTGCACACAGCAAAGAGCAACAAGATAATGACTGCCTTCTACGAGAATCGTGGCTTCGAGATAATCGACATCGAATCTTCTCGCCACTACGAGAGGGCACTATTTGGAATGAAGGTTAAAAGAATCAACAAGTGACCGAATGATAGATCCTACAATCTGAGAGTCTTTGATCGCCCGATAAGCTGTCAAAGGCTCTTTTTGCATCCTCCTCACTTGTAAAAAGCCCGAAGCATGCACTTCCCGACCCGCTCATCGCAGTATGAAGACTACCTTGTTCATCAATAATATCAATTACTTCCCCAATTTTTGGCATCAATTCTCTTGCAGGCCTTTCAAGATCATTTATCAGCAAATTCTTTATATCCAGAACCTTATCAAGTGGCTCTAACTGACTGTAATCCAGAATATCTGCAAAACTGAAGTACTCGTCATCTATCTTTCCTTCATCGAAACCATATTCATCGGCAAGCTTAAAGCATTGAGGCGTCATAACGCCTTCCGAAGGCTTAACAATAATTAGCTGTAGGCCATCTAGGCTCTGCACCCTAGTAATAATCTCGCCAGTTCCTTCACATACTGCACATCCGCCATATAGAAAAAAAGGTACGTCGGCACCAAGGGTTGAAGCTATGCTATGCAACTGTCTTTTTGAGAAAGGTTTGCCAAAATGTTCCTGCAATAACCTAAGTACACACGCAGCATCTGAGCTTCCTCCGCCAAGTCCTGCTTGAGAAGGTATATTCTTCTTAACACGGATATGTACAAATGGCATTATCTCATTTTTCTTGTTCATCCTCGAAAAGAATGCATCAGCAGCTAAATAGCACAAATTCGATTTCTCATCTATATCAAGCGCATGCCCGCAATCAACACTTATTCCAAAAGCCTTCCCTGAATCATACTCAATCTCCACCTCATCACACAAATCAATTGTATGCATAAGTGTAATGAGTCTGTGATAGCCATTGCTAAGCCTTCCACAGATTCTAAGTAAGAGATTTATCTTCGCGTATGCTTTCATTATTCTTTCTCCAATAAAAACGCGAACCGCAACGGGTTCGCGAATTCAGTTAATTTGCTATACTATCAGCTAGCTACTTCTTCAGCTGTTAAAGTAGGAATTGCTAGGCGAACCGTCTTTGTTAGTATATCTACATATCTATGAGAAACCAACTCAGAGTTGCCATCAGCCTTCCTCGTGCATCTAACTGTAAAAAAGTTTGGGTAACATGTCTCAATTACTCCGACTCTAGTAATAATTCTCTTACGCCCACCATTGGAAGTAAGCTTTACCGTCTGTCCAATCATGCTAGCTAGCTTAGCCTTACACATATCGACATCAGATTGGATAATCATCTATTTGTACCTCCACAGTTAAGTCTTCACCTTAATTTGTGTTACGATTACGTCTCAAATCGACCTAATATTGTAGCTCGTGCACAAAAAAATCTTATCATCCAAGAGCAAATATGTCAATGATTAACACAAGATGTAGTGATTTTTTGAACAATAGTAACAAAATATAGTGAATTATCCGTATCAACGGCTTTTCGCGCATCAAGTTATTGCATTGGGGGTAAAATGTATTGTAATATTACGTAGTTATTACAAGTTGAGCCCTGTTTTTCTCGGTTCTTCGATGATTTTTTTGAAGAAAGTAGGAGCATTATGTTAAGTGATATTGAAATTGCTTTAAGCACCAAATTGGACACCATCGACGTGATTGCTAAGAAGATTGGAATTTCTTCTGACGAGCTCGAGCCATATGGCAAGTACAAGGCTAAGCTACCTCTATCTGAGATTAACAAACGTCAAGATAACCCAGACGGTAAATTGGTTTTAGTCACGGCAATGAACCCTACTCCAGCTGGTGAAGGAAAGACAACGGTCAGCATTGGACTAGCTCAAGCACTTGGTAAGCTTGACAAGAAAGTTATGCTCGCATTAAGAGAGCCTTCTCTTGGACCTGTTTTTGGTGTTAAGGGTGGCGCTGCAGGCGGCGGATACTCTCAGCTACTTCCTATGGAAGACATCAACTTGAATTTTACTGGAGACTTGCACGCTATTACAGCTGCTAACAATCTTTTAGCCGCTATGATTGACAACCATTTGTATCAAGGAAACTCCCTTAATATTGATAAGGACAGAATTCTTTGGAAGAGATGCTTGGATATGAATGATCGTTCTTTGCGAACAGTAACTGTCGGAGTTGGCGGCGGGCTTAGCGGAGTCGAGAGGAATGAAGTTTTTTCGATCACAGCGGCTTCCGAGATAATGGCAATTCTTTGCCTTAGCACAGACCCTGAGGACTTGAAGAATAGAATCAAGAGAATTGCAATTGCTTATGACATGGATGGAAAGCTTATTACTGCAGATCAGCTTGGAGCAGCAGGAGCTATGGCAACACTTCTTAAGGATGCAATTTGTCCTAACCTAGTTCAATCAATTGAGCACATCCCCGCGTTTGTTCATGGTGGACCTTTTGCTAATATTTCTCATGGATGTAATTCTATCGTTGCTACGAAAGCTGGACTTAAACTTTCCGATATTCTTATTACAGAGGCTGGTTTCGGTGCCGACCTAGGAGCTGAGAAGTTCCTAGATATCAAGTGCCGCCAAGCAGGTATTTGGCCTGACGCTGTTGTTATTGTAGCGACCGCAAGGTCTTTGAAACACAACGCTGGCGTTGCAAAAGCTGATCTTAATAAGCCAAACGTTGAGGCCGTTAAGACTGGGTTTGCAAACCTTTCAAAGCATATCGAGAACATGAGAACTTTTGGAATTCCTTGTGTGGTTGCTGCTAATAGATTCATTACTGATACTGATGAGGAAATCGAGATAATGAGAGCTCTGTGCGAAGAACATGGCGCAAAGTTTGCACCGTGTGAGATTTTTGCGAAGGGTGGCGAAGGCGGAATCGAATTAGCTAATGCTGTTCTATCACAGATTGAATCCAATACGAACAAGACTCCTCACTTCATTTATGATTTGGACATGAAGCCTGAGGACAAGATAAACGCTATTGCCACGACCATATATGGCGCGAAGGAAGTTAACATTCTTCCTGAAGCACAAAGCAAGATTGACGAGTTTACAAAAGCTGGTTATGGTAAGCTCCCAATTTGCATAGCTAAGACTCAGTATTCTCTATCAGACAATGCTAAGGCGCTTGGCCGTCCCGTTAATTTCACGCTAACAGTAAGAGATGTATGGCTAAGTGCTGGTGCTGGATATCTTGTAGTGTTGACTGGCGCCATTGTAACAATGCCAGGACTTCCACCTCGTCCAGCAGCTATGGATATCGATATAGACGCAAACGGAACAATCTCTGGCCTTTTCTAATTTTCTGAGCGAAAAGACAAAGACATGATATAGTGATGATGTGATGAAATATCCTAATCCGACATTTTTGAATAGAGCTTCAGGTATTAAGCACACTCGGCGCAATGTAATAATTATTGTGTCTAGTGTGCTTGCCTTTATTGCTTTAATTCTCGTCTTTGTGTTTAAGTTAGCATCAGATCAAAAGAAATACGCGAAGGAATATCCTGAGCTCGTTGGCGCTGCCACAGCTACTACAACGGAAACTAGTGAAGAAGAATCATCTGAAACAACTGTTGTAGAAGAAACTACAACAGCTGAGACTTCTGCTTTAGGTCCAATAATCCAAGACACTAGCACTACGCCAGAAAGCAGTGAGCAAACCAATTCTCCAGATGCCTTTGTTGAAGGAGCAAACATATATTTCTATAATTCTCACGCCCTTCAAACTGTGTCGCACGAAGAAAGAGATACAATGCTCGACGATTTGAAACAGCAAGTTATCGACTACATTGCAGCTTGTGAGGGTGAGAGAATTTGTTTTCGATATGTGAGTTTATCATCTAATGAGACTTTGGGAATAAATGATTTAGATCCAATTTTGCCTGCAGGTGCTTTTGCCTTGCCTGTTGAAATTGAATTCTATAATCAAATTGAATCTGGAGCGATTAGCCCTCTATCAACTGTCACCTACGATGGTTCAGTTACAACAACGGGTCCTTCATATATAACAGAAAACTATGCATTGCTTAAACAGTTTTTCCTTAGAACGATATCAAATTACGCTATAGTCTATAATGACTCGCTTGCATTATCTATTATGATTAATGCGATGGGCGGGCTTGACGCTATTATTCCAAACATAAATGAGATCAGCGGCTATGTTGACTATAATTCTTCCGTTAATTACACGGCTTATGACGGAACGATTATTAGTGGAAGCCATCGTTCAAGTGCATACGATTTGGCTGAGTATGCCAACTATCTTTACAGAGCATATATTAATGAGCCTACTGTATATCAAAGCTTAATTAATGACATGTATTATTCTGCTATGCCATCTTCTTATAGTAATATTTTTGGAGAAGACGCATTGATTCTACACGCAAGCGGACGCAATGATACTTATCATGCATACACCGACATCGCAATTATTGATTCCGATGAGCCTTTTGTATTATGCATATATGTTGAGTGCGCTTCGGCTGAACGCGCAGCTGTTATCCAAGCGGATTTGGCGACATATGTTGAGCGATACATAACAGCTTGTCACACTTGACTATAATTATGCTATAATGTCTTGGATTCATCCCACCTGATCTGTGGTCGGATGTGGGTCTCGTGCAATATAGTCCCGTGAACCCTGTCAGGTCCGGAAGGAAGCAGCAGTAAGCGGATTTCTGTATGTGCCGCGGGGGTGCCTACCCCGACTGCAGTTTAGGCGGGATGAATCCTTATTTATTGCGAATTGGGGATTTCGATGGAACACATTGCTCTATATCGACAATTTCGACCGATAACCTTTGACGAGGTAATAGAGCAGCGTACAACTGTCTCAGCTCTTAAGCAGGCGGTTGTATCTGGCAAGATTTCTCATGCTTATCTTTTTTGCGGTACAAGAGGTACTGGCAAGACTTCCCTGGCGAAGATTTTTTCGAGAGCAATCAATTGCGAGAATAATATTAATGGTAATCCATGTAATGACTGTCCTACATGTAAAGGCATTCTTAATGGAACCTTGCTAGATGTGATCGAGATTGATGCAGCTTCCAATAACAGTGTCGATAACATTCGCCGTATCTGTGACGAGGTTGTCTTCTCCCCTTCAAAAGCTAAGTATAAAGTCTATATCATCGACGAGGTTCATATGTTATCGGCGGGTGCGTTTAACGCTTTGCTGAAGACTTTAGAAGAACCTCCAAAGCACGCGGTGTTTATCCTTGCGACTACTGAGCCTTTTCGAATTCCAGCGACAATTCATTCAAGATGTCAGAGATATGATTTCCGCAGAATTTCGCCTGAGGCAATCGCTTCAAGGCTTGAATTTATATGCAAAAGCGAGCACATTGAGGCCTCAAAGGAATCTCTTAACTTAATCGCTTCACTTGCTGATGGCGCTTTGAGAGATGCGGTATCCTTGCTTGACCAGGCAGCTGGTGTTAGCTCTAATTCTAAGGTTACAACAGATATCGTTGAGTCTATTACGGGAATATCAGATAGTTCTTTTATGCTTAGAATGGCTGATATTCTTATATCAGGCAACTATGAAGCTCTTCTTCCTCTATGCAAGGAATTATCAGATAGTGGCCGGGATTTGATTCATTTCACTATCGATTTAGCTGGTTTTTTTAGAGATTTGTTGGTTGTTAGAATGATGCCAGACCCTACTACTCTTGTTACTGCTTCAAACTCTTCACTTAAAGAAATGTACAAGGTAGCTTCTCGCACGAACGCTGAGACACTTGTTGCTTTCATATCTTATCTATCGAACGCAGTATCTGAGTTTAAGTGGTCGCCTTCGATAAGAACTTCTTTCGAGATTTCTCTACTTCGACTATGCGGACGCAAGATTAAGGCCGATGCCGTTCCTCTAGTCGTTCCTGATTTTATTGCTAAGCAAGAGCAAGCTAGTATCGATCATACGAAGGAAGTTAAGGAAGTTAAGGAGGTTAATGATATCAAGGATGATATTATTTCTAATTTTTCTTCCGCTATAGAAGAAAACAGAGTGGTTGTTGAACCTTCTAAGGTTGAAGATACTGTACCTACAATCACAACAGCTCTTGAAGAAAATGAAGAGGATAGTACTAACTCAAATGATGAGAACGATATTAGAGACGAATCCTCGACTTTAGATACAGATGTGTCTCAAGACATTATTGAGGACGAAGATCCTGATGATAAGCCACTTGAGAATCAGATTGACATATTCTCGATGGTAAGTAGTACTCCAACTCCTTCGCGAAGCAACTCCAATAATCAGACAAAGGGATTTAACCTCTCTTCAATGTCTGCTTCATTTCTTGACGATTTTGCATTAACTCAAGAGGTTAAGAAGGAGACTCCTTCAGTATCAGTATCTTCTCCTAAACCTTCTTCCCTTGCGCAAGTCTTTAGGGACACGGAACTTTTGGTGGATCATACTCAAGATGCAAAAATCCGCACTCCTCAAGTCTCCTTGGGTGATGGAGATAGCAGTTCAAGCAAATTCGTGGCTACTGTATGGGATACGATTACTAACCGAATCAAAGAAGATAACTTCGCTTTATATATATCATTCAGCACATCGAAGCTTGAAATATTGGAAGATGGAGCTTATATTATTTTCGAAAATGATAAGACCTCGCTTATTAAGCAGCTTGCCTCCGACCCGACTTTCAAGTCAATATCGAACGAGATAAAAGACGCGCTTTCGGATGTCGGACATGTATATATTTGCACTCAAATGCAATATGACAAAACTTATGCGAGTAAGTACCCACATAGTCTGGATAAAGATAGTATCAATGACGCTATTTTTGAACCGACGAACGACAGACGTGAAGAAGAGTCTCTTAATCCAGATTTACAGAACTTCTTAAACACGACTAAGGATATGGGTATAGATACAGAAATTCACTTTGGAGATATTTAATTTACGGGAGGATACACATATGGGAAAAGGTTTTAAGGGAATGGGAATGCCAGGCGGAATGGGAAACATTATGGCACAAGCTCAGAAGATGCAAAGAGATATGGAAGTTGCTCAGCAAGAGGTCACGCTTCTTAGAGTCGACGGCACTTCTGGCGGCGGTAAGGTTAAGCTTACTTTAGGCGGAGACAAGAGACTTCATTCTTTGGTTATTGACAAAGAAATCATTGACCCTGAAGATTCTGAAATGCTTAGCGATTTGATTGTCGCTGCATACAACAGCGCATCGGAAGAGCTTGAGACCCAGTCAGCTGCGATTATGAGCAAGGCTACTGGCGGAATGAAGCTCCCTTTCTAATGTAGTATGGCAAGATACTCACCTTCTGTTCAGAACTTAATAACGAAGCTGGGAAGCCTTCCCGGTATCGGAGGCAAATCTGCGCAACGTCTTGCTTTTCATATATTGTCGTTAAGCAAGAAAGACGTCGACGATTTGACTAGTGCGATAGTTACCGCCCACGACCAGACGGTGAAGTGCTCGTGTTGTCAGAATTTCACCGACTCTGATCCTTGTCCGATTTGCTCGGACTCGAATCGCGACCATTCAATAGTATGCGTGGTTGAGTCGCCTCGTGATGTGGCTGTTTTCGAGAGAATGCATGAGTATAGGGGCCTTTACCATGTTTTGCATGGTATTTATACTCCCCTTGCTGGAAAAAGCATGAATGACATTACATTGCCTCAATTAATTAGCAGGTTATCTTCCTCCTCCGAGATTAAGGAAGTCATAGTTGCCACAAACCAAACGGCCGAAGGCAACGCAACGGCTCTTTATATATCAAGACTCGTCTCGCCTTCTGGCATCAAGGTCACTAGGCTTGCTTCTGGGCTTCCAATGGGCTCGGACATTGAGTACTCGGACGATTTGACGCTTGCCAACGCACTCAAAGGACGAATCACTATATGAGATTAGATAAGTTTCTCAAGGTTTCCAGAATAATTAAGCGCCGCACCGTAGCGAACACTGTTTGCACAGTTGGTCGCGTCAGTGTTAATGGCCGTCCCGCGAAACCTTCTGTCAGGTTAAAAGAAGGCGACGTAGTATCTATCGTATTTGGAAATGGCGTGGTCTCCTTTAAGGTACTTGTTATCTCCGATAATGTTCGAAAAGAAAATTGCACTTCGATGTATGAATTAATCGAGGACACTGGTGACTTCTCTAAAGAATAACTAGTTAAATATGCTTTCTCTTCTTTGCCTTAGAAGATTCTTCCGATTATCTCCAGCTTCTTTACCCTCATATTACATATCGGTTATCTTTTGCATAATCGAATTGTTATTTCTCATAGGGTGTGATAAAAATTACTCGAAAGGAGGATTTGTATGTCAACTAGAGTAAAGAGCAGATCACATGGAATATCTCTAACTACGGCGACGATTTGCATCGTCTTTGTTGTTTTTGCTGCTCTTGTCGCTACTAAGCTTTATGACCTACAACTCCAACGAGATAGACTTACAGCCGAGTCTGAATCTCTTGCGATGCAAGAACAAGCTCTCAAGGATGAGCTTCACAACATAGAAGCCAATCGTAACCTTCTTGACGACAGCGCATATGTAGAGAATGTCGCGCGCCAACAGCTTGATATGGTTTATCCTGGTGAAGTAATATTCAGAGTAAACGGCAAGTAAGAGATCCTTTGTGGGGATTATTCTATTAGACTAGTATTCAATGATTAATTTATAATAACTTGATTTGAAATCTATCAAATCTTACCTTCTCGGTATATTGTTCTGAGAAAAATATTGTTTGGTGAAAAGCAGCAAACTCATGTGTGTTTTTTGCCATCCACATTGGAACAGGTATATCAAGTTCTCGACAAAGCAAAACGAGTGCGTGCTCAAGCTCAACGGAGAAGCGAACGCCCTTCTCTTCATAGACGATTTCTTTGATATCTATCATCCTATTTGCTACAAAAAGCTTGCCTTCCAACACCATATATCGTAATCTCCTTCATTGCCACTATTTTGCCATTATTCGACCTTATTGTACACCTTGTTATTTGTTAGTATAAGGTTGTTCACAAAGAACAAACTCCTTACTTCATAACACCTCCATACAGGCACTGACGCCCCCCGCCAGTGTCTTTCGTTTTGTAAAAATCTCAAATATTAAGATTAAGTAAATATCGCCGATTTCAAATTGTTATTATCAAAAAAATGCAATAAAATATCATGGTATTCCATTATTACGTGAGGGGGGTGTACGTCTTTGATATTCAAGCGTCGGAATTATCCTTTGACTGATGATCTACTAGTGCATTTCCCAATAAAGTACAATAATTCTTTACAAGTTCCTATCCAAGTTGAGGTTCATCCTCACGACGTATTAATCAGGTGTTATGCAAATTATTCGCCTGAGCTTCTTGAACCTTACTCTTTATATGAGTTTAAGACCATTCACAAGTTTAGTATCGTAAGATCTAGCATTCCAGATGATGTCTTATCGACTAAACCAGAAGGTTACTCGTACGCTGATGCAATAGAAGAAGGCATTAAGAGGTATTGGGAAGGTTCTTACGAGATGCCTTGGTACTCATTCTATAGAAGTAATGAGATTCCTGTGAAGATAGAATTCATAAGGATAACTGACCCACAAGCTGTTTACGCACCTACTCAACACTTTGCACGATTCTATTTCGCACCTAAGCATTCGTCTTCCTCCTATGTTAAGAGCTCTCCCAAGAGGAGATTCTGGGGTATCTTGAGGAATTTTACTCTCGAAAGCGTTGATCTTAATTGGTCTTGTTCTCATCCAGGGTCTATGTATTTGAAACGTTATACCTCTCTTGAGTATTTTCAAAGGGTTGTCGCGCATGAGTTTGGTCACATGCTTGGTATTGGCGATGCCTATGGCGCATCTTATCGATTGTTTTATCAAGCTTCGGGCACCTCCTCATTTATGATGTGCCATGGCCATATGGTACATCCACAAGAGATCGAGATGGTATTGACAGCTCACTACACCAACAGCCTGCAATGCTTTCCTGTCAAATTATCTTTACGTTCAATTATCCAAACTTTTCGACGTAATTTACTGTGAATCAACTTATTACCATTTTGTAAACAAAACCATGTACAGCTTCAATTAGTTGAAAGTCTACATTTAAAGATGTAAAATATCTCTATCAATATTCAAATCTTATACTGATTTTTTGGTTAAGTGGGAGGTACTTATGAAGAAGTGTCCGGATTGTGGAATGGTTATAGCAAATCAAGCTATTCGTTGCCCAAAGTGCAAATTTGATTTTTCGGATGGGTCCGGAAATATTATCACAACGTCTCCTGCAGCAGGTTCAGCTAGTGGTGCTGCACCTAGTTCTGGTAAACGTGATGTTTCCATTATGCCTATGTCAGAGATTAATAAGGATAACGTTGACGAGATTTATGAGACTCTCAAATCATCTATTATTAAGAGAAAGACTGAGTTCGATCATTTTATTGATTTCCTAGAGAATAGAACTTCTTGGCTTACATCCCCTGCTGATGTTGAGGGACCTTTAGCAATTGAGAAGGGCCTATTGATTAGAAGCGTCGGTGTTGCTAAGCAACTTCTTAGACTTAAGGATACTTTGATGCCTCAGCTTGATGAGGAATCTGCAATTATTATGGCTTTGTTCCATGATGTTGGTAAGGTTGGAGTCGAAGGTAAGCCATTATTCCTTGTCGAGGAGCATTTAGCTACTTCTGCTCTTGGTATTTCTATCTCAAGCAGAATTACTTCTGCGGCAACAAAGTTCACTGTAAACGATAAGCTTGTTCGTATGCATGTTGGCGTAAGAAGTTTATTCTTAGTATCTCAGTATATGCTACTATCAGACGACGAAGCGCAAGCAATCAGCTACGCTGCTGAGACAGAGCTTCTAAATGGCGGCGTTTGCCCTCATACGCTTATTCTTGAGACAGCAATTAAGATGCAAAAGGGAATCTACGAGAAGTCAGATGTTGTTTCTGGATATAGCTTTACAGTAATTTAAAATTTGTTTTGTTGTTCTCCTTTTTGTACCCCGACTTTTTGATAGAGTCGGGGTATAATTATGCTATGAATTCAGGAAGTAACGATAATCTCTCATTGCATGATGCTCTCACTAGCTACGCCAATCTTGACGTGCTTCCTATGCATATGCCTGGGCATAAGAGAAATCTGGAATTAGTTGATGATTCTTTTCGAGCAGACATCACGGAAATTGACGGCTTTGACAATCTTCATTGCCCCGAAGGTCTCATTAAGCAACTTGCAACAGATAGTGCACGTCTTTGGGGCGCCAAGAAAGCCTTTTTGAGTGTCAATGGAGCCTCAGGGTTGATACTATCGGCAATAGCATACGCGAGCAGTTTTTCTTCTTGCATAGCCGTAGCACGCAATAGTCATATTAGTGTTTGGAATGCAATCGAAGTTAGCGGTTTGGACTTTGAGATAATTAATCCAGAATTTTCGCGCAATATTAGTATTTGCTTTTCTATTGATGCCTCTCAAGTAGAGGCGACTTTGCGTAGAAACCCTAGTATCAAAGCCGTAGTTGTTACTTCACCTACATACGAAGGAGTTGCTAGTAACGTTGCGGAGATAGTTGAGACTGCTCATAGATATGGTGCTATAGTGATTCTTGATCAATCTCATGGCGCACATTTCGGTCTTGATTCGAATTTTCTTCCAACTGACAAGGCCGATATCGTAATAAAAAGTGTTCATAAGACTCTCGCTTGCCCTACGCAAACTGCGCTGATGCTTACCTACGGTGATACGATTTCTGAGACGCTTTTGTCGCACTATATTGATGTTTTTGAGACTACCAGTCCTTCATATGTTTTACTTTCAGGCCTTAGTCGTTGTATAGAATCTCTTTGCTCGAAAAGCAATTCGCTTGAACCTTGGGTGAGCGCTCTTATTTCTTGCAGGAAGTCTCTTTCAAGCTTAAATAACTTATCACTTCTATATTCACGCGATGATGAGCAGGGGCTCTTTTCTTACGATATATCAAAGCTTGTTATTCTGACTAATGAATGTATTAGTGGATTTGATTTAATGAGTCTGCTTCGAAGCAAGTTTAATATTGAGGTTGAAGCTGCATTCCCAAATTACATAATTGCTATGACGGGTCAAGGAGACACTATGATTTCTCTTAAACGTTTTAGCGATGCTTTGCTTGAGATTGATGCATCTTTAAGTTGTACTCATGACAAGTGCAAAGAGATTGTCTCAAATTCATTTTTCGAGTTCCCAGAATGTAAGCAAGCTATGCGCATTCAAGATGCAGTTAGATCAAACTCAAAAGTTGTTGACTTCAATGATTCATGTGAATGCGTTAGTCGCGAGAGCCTTTACGTATATCCTCCTGGAATTCCCTTAATTCTTCCTGGGCAAGTAATTAACATTGAAGTGATTAAACAATTAGTTTTACTGGAGAGGACTGGTGTAATATTCAAGAGTAGTTTTGGATATTGCACAAATCATTCCATATCAGTGGTTGATGACATATCTAGCCTTGACATTCGCTAATCAAGCAAAGTATAATTTTCTAGACTAAAACATTGGGGGTACGAGACATGAATAGAATCGTAACAATTCAAACCCGTGATTTAAGCAAGTCCATCAAAGATGGTGGATGTGGTGAGTGCCAGACATCTTGCCAGTCTGCATGCAAGACTTCATGCGGCGTTGCTAATCAGGATTGTGAGAACGCAAAGAAGTAATTCTTTTCAATTACTAGAGAAACCGGGTCTTCTGATCACATGGTCGAAGACCTTTTTTCTTGTCTATTTACGAAGGAGATTTTTCCGTGATACATAGCTACAAATTTGACGATAAGAACATTGTGCTTGACGTTTTTTCCGGTTCCATTCATCTTGTTGACGAAGTCGCATATGATGTAATTAACCTTTATGAGTCCAAGTCAAAAGCAGAGATTGTTGACGAAGTGTATTCAAATTATAATGCCTCTCTTGGCATTTCAAGAGATGATGTTCTTGAGTGCATTAGCGACGTTGAGACCTTGAAAGCCGAAGGGAAGCTTTTTGCGCCAGATAAGTATGCTGATATTGCAGCTAATTTTCGTAAAAAGAATTTTTACATCAAGGCACTTTGCCTACATGTTGCGCACACATGCAACCTAAATTGCTCTTATTGCTTTGCTTCACAGGGTAAATATCATGGACAGCGCGCTATCATGAGTTATGAAATAGGCGCTCGAGCTTTGGATTTTCTTATCGAAAATTCCGGTTACCATAAGAATCTTGATGTTGATTTTTTTGGCGGTGAGCCGCTTATGAACTTTGAAGTTGTTAAGCAATTGGTTATGTATGGGCGTGAGCTTGAGAAAAAGCACAACAAGAACATTCGCTTCACACTTACTACAAATGGCGTGAAACTTGATGATGAGGTTATCGATTTTTGTAACGACGAGATGCATAATGTCGTGCTTAGCCTTGACGGACGCAAGGAAGTTAATGACAGATTCCGAGTTGACAATATGGGACGTGGAAGCTACGACGTTATTGTTCCAAACTTTAAGCGTTTTGTAGAGAAACGCGGTGACAAGAGTTACTACATGCGTGGTACATTTACACATTACAACACTGATTTTTTGAATGATATTAAACACATGGCTGATTTGGGCTTTAGCGAGCTATCAATGGAGCCTGTGGTTACTGATCCAAGTGAACCAGCCGCCCTAACCGAAGAGGATCTGCCTATTCTTTTCGATCAATACGAAGAACTTGCTAGAGAGATGATTAAGCGCAACAAGCAAGGAAACGGCTTCACTTTCTATCATTACATGATTAATTTGACATGCGGCCCTTGTATCTACAAGAGAGTAGCTGGATGCGGCTCGGGAACTGAGTACATGGCCGTAACCCCTTGGGGAGAGCTATTCCCTTGCCATCAATTTGTGGGCGATTCGAAGTATAGCATGGGCGATATCTATAAGGGTGTGACGAACACTGCTATGAGAGACAAATTTGCTTCTCTTAATGCTTATTCAAGACCCGAGTGCCAGAATTGCTGGGCTAAGTTGTATTGTTCAGGTGGTTGCGCAGCTAATTCCTATCACGCAACTGGTGAGGTTGACGGAATCTACGAGTACGGATGCAAACTTTTCAAGAAGAGAATTGAGTGCGCGTTGGCTGTGAAACTGTCTGAGAGCACTAGTTCGAGCTCTGAAGCTCAAGAATAGTTGATCTAATATAGTTACATCGTACATTTCTTATTAACAATTCATAATTATTTTTAACATTCCGTTCTTACTGCGTTTGCTTTCGTTTACTAGAATGAAAGTATAAGCAATGGTAGATTGGAGGTAAGAATTATGAAATACTTAATTTGTCGACCAGCATCTGAAATTGTCGTTCTTGCTTCCGCGAGACTGACAGCATTTAATTGGATAGTTATTGGTGTTTTGACAGTCATTATCATTCTAATTATATTATCGATTATTGCAGTGCGTCGCGAAAATACACACAATAATGGTAAGAGGAAGCTATGAAAGGCAGAATATGATTTATACTATTACTCTTAATCCGGCTATTGACTACTCTCAAAGACTAGAATCATTTTCCTTAGGATCTACTAACCGCTCTTCATCCGAGCGGTATTTTGCTGGCGGAAAAGGCATAAACGTATCGACTATTTTGGCTCGCCTTGGCATAACAAGTACAGCTACTGGTTTCGTAGGAGGCTTTGTCGGAGACTTTATTGTTCAGGCAGTAAAAAATGAGAACATCATTGCTGATTTTGTTTCTCTTGAGTCGAGCATTTCTCGAATAAACATTAAGTTAATGGGAATAGAAGAGACTGAGATAAATGGATCTGGACCTCTCATCTCCGATTCGGACATTAATGCTCTGATTAAGAAGCTCAGGTCTCTTACGCAAGAGGATATCGTTGTTCTATCTGGAAATGCCCCTAAGAGCCTTAACTCTTATAATTTTATAAGGCTTCTTGAAGTAATTACTTCAAAGACATCCCGCTTCATTCTAGACATATCTGGAAAACTTCTTCTTGATGGCCTTAAGTTTACTCCTTTTCTGGTTAAGCCAAATCTAAGTGAGCTATCCGAGGCATCCGGAATGTACAATCTGGTCACAGACGAATCTCGTATCTTAGCATGCAAAAAGATGGTCTCTCTTGGTGCTAGAAATGTTCTTCTCTCTTTAGGTAAGGAAGGCGCTTTATTCTACGATACGGTAGGAAGAGTGCACAGAGTTGAAGGAATACCGGGTGATTTGGTTAGTTCCGTAGGTTCGGGGGACTCCCTCCTAGCAGGCTTTATATATGGCCTTAGCAAATATGACGATATCGACACGGCTCTCAAGCTTGGCAACTGCTGTGGAGCAGCGACTGCCTTCTCAAACGGCCTCGCATCAAGCATGACCATCGCCAATGTAATCGCCTCAAGTAAGTAAGCCAAGACGCTTCTTATGTCTCTTCTCTGCTCCTTATAACTAAAGCCTTGTAAACCCTTTCTTGAACTGGAAGTCTATCTGACTTTGAATAGTTACTCTCGAAAAAGTCCGCTATAGTCATAGCTTGACTTGCATCGACTTTGTCAATTAATGGTTCTATTAGTCCAATAGCCGCATACATCATAGGGAAAACTAAAGTGTCTTTACGATGGATCGTCGAACTGCTAATAATATATGCGATTACCGACATAGCCGATTCTTGGCTAATACCTACATCTACAAAGCTATTCAACTTGTCCTTCAATGCAGAATAGAAATCCTCATGACAAGGCGAATCCTTTGGCGATGACTTACTTCCAAAAAGTCCTTCCATTGGGCTACTCTTCTCCTTGGCTAGACTTGCCTTCGAGATGTAATCCTCATAAATAACTGTAAGCGCAACTACCTCGTCGCAAGCGATATCCGTATCTGACTTAGTGTCGATGTCGTCTTCAGCATAATTCTTGATAGCATCATTGTTTACTTCTGCTTCTTGAGAATTCTCGGTCTTTGGCAAAGTCATCTGTTGATATTCTCTATATGCAAGAAATACAGAATATGCTAGAAAGAATACGGCAGCAGCTATGAATACTACTCCAATCCAGAGAAAGCGCGAATCACTCGCGCTTTCTTTGATTAGATTTATTCCAAAGAATCCTAGGGCCACAACGACGACAACTCTAAATAAAGACTTCACAATTACCGACCTAAGGTCGTCGTTTTGAATTGAATTGTTATTTCCCATTAATTATGATTTTCCTGTCTTATGATTTGATACTACGTCAAATACTACTGCCAACAAAAGAACAACACCCTTAACTACGTATTGCCAGTTGTTATCAAGACCGTATATTGACATACCTTGGTTAATTGTACCAAGAAGAATAGCTCCGATTACGATACCAACTACACTTCCTGAACCACCATATGCAGAAGCACCACCAATGAAGCAAGAACCAATAGCGTCCATCTCATATGATGAACCAGAGTCACCATTTACTGAACCGATACGTGCAGCTACTAGAAGGCCTGAAAGTCCTGCCATTAATGACATTGAAAGGTAAGCTGAGAAGTACACTCTACGAGGATCAATACCTGAAAGCTTTGTCGCCTTCTCGTTTCCTCCAACGGCATAGAATGTTCGACCAAAAGCTGTCTTAGATGTGATGTAAGCATAAATAAGAATTACAGCAATAATCCAAAGAAGCATTACAGATATACCCTTGTAGTTAGCTAGTTGAATTGAATACACTACAATTAAGGCGTCAATAAGAGCTACTCTAATATATGCAAGAGTTCCATTCTCCATAGCATATCCATTTTTACGTTTCTTGATTCTTCCGAGAATAGTACCTGCAGTTACTATGATTGCAGCAAGTACACCAAAGATGATTGCCGAAACTTTTAAGTCTTCAGTATCAATTCCAGGTATATTAATGTACCTTGTGAAAATATCAAGATATAACTGATTCTGAATTGGAATTGTCTTTGAATCAAGAACTACTCGGCCAAGACCTCTAAATAGGAACATTCCAGCCAATGTGCAAATAAAAGGAGGAATGTGCACATAACCTATGAGCCAACCTTGAGCGATTCCAATGACACCAGCTATTGCAATGCTTATCACAATAATTAAAATTGCAGGTAAACCTGTATTCGCAAGCATCTGTGTCGCCAATGCTCCTATCAAGCAAACTGTCGATCCAATTGAAAGGTCAACGTTACCTCCAGTAAGAATGCAAAGTAGCATTCCACAACCAAGTACCAAAACATATGCGTTTTGAAGTAGAAGGTTAGATAGATTCTGAGGAAGGATCAATCTTCCCTCTGTTAGTAATGTGAAGAATACAAATACAACTACTAGTGCAATTACCATTGAATACTTTTTAAGTATTGATCCCGCACTAGAGTTCCTGTTTTTTAGCGCTTTTGCTTTCTCACTCATGATGCAACCGTCTCCTTATCTGCTTTTTCTTTCTTCTCAGAATCAAGAATTGCCTTCATGATGCTCTCTTGAGTAGCATCCTTGGCATTTGACTCTTGTACAATCTCACCATTGTTCATTACATATATTCTGTCACACATACCTAGAAGCTCAGGCATCTCAGAAGAAATCATCACAACAGACTTCCCTTGTGCAACTAAATCATTAATTATGCAATAAATCTCATACTTTGCACCTACGTCGATACCTCTTGTAGGCTCATCAAGAATAAGGATTTCCGAATCGGCGAACATCCACTTTGAAAGAAGAACCTTCTGTTGATTGCCTCCAGATAGATTTCCTAGCTTCTGCTGGACCGACGGTGTCTTTGTATTTAATTTCTTAACGTACTCGCCAGCAACATTATTCTCCTTATCGATATCAATTACTCCAAACTTGTTGCAAATCTTCTTGATTCTCGCCATTGTAGTATTGATAGCAATCGAGTCACTAAGTATCAATCCATTACCTTTACGATCCTCAGTTACGTAAGCCATACCGTGATCGATAGCTTCCTTAGGATTAGATAAATGGACCTTTTTACCGCTAATTTCTATGGATCCTGTTATGTCATTTCCATAACTTTTCCCGAATACTGACATAGCAAGTTCGGTTCTTCCTGCTCCTTGAAGTCCAGAAAATCCTACTACTTCGCCCTTATGTACTTTAAACGATACATTGTTTACAATTCTCTTCTCGCGATATAGTGGATGCTGAACGCACCAATCACTTACTTGAAGAGATACTTCATCAGATACCGAATGCTTTCTTGACGGGAATCTATCACTTAGGTCACGACCTACCATTCCTTTGATGATTCTTGCCTCATCAATATTTCGATTGGTATTGTCTATTGTCTCAATAGTTGCTCCGTCTCTTAATACCGTAATCTCATCAGCTACATAAGCTATTTCATTAAGCTTGTGCGAAATCATGATTGATGTCATTCCTTGCTTCTTGAACTCTAGTAGCAAATCCAGAAGCATCTTAGCATCAACTTCATTAAGAGAGGATGTTGGCTCATCAAGAATCAACAACTTAACGTTCTTAGATAGCGCTTTTGCTATCTCAACAAGCTGTTGCTTACCTGTACCAATATCTTTGATTAAAGTCGTTGGAGATTCCTTAAGACCTACTTGTATCATATGCTTCTCTGCTTGACTAAAGGTCTCATCCCAATCAATGCCAAGAAAACCTTTACGCTCGTTTCCTAAGAACATATTCTCTCCAATGGATAGTTCTGGAATAAGCGCTAGTTCTTGGTGAACGATGACTATTCCGAAGTTCTCGCTGTCTCTAAGTTGTTTAAACTCACATAGCTTGCCATCGTATTCAATCGTACCTGTGTACGATCCTACTGGATAGGTACCACTAAGTACATTCATCAATGTGGACTTACCAGCACCATTCTCTCCAACGAGAGCGTGAATTGATCCACGCTTTACTTGAAGATTAACATTGTCCAGTGCCTTTACACCCGGGAACTCTTTTGTGATATTAGACATCACTAGAATATTATCAGCCAAATTACACTGCCCTCCTTGCACTATTTACAACACATGTCAAAGTTAAATTTTTTAGCTCTGAGATCTGTTGAAATAAAAATACATAGAATTGGCGGGGCAAAGGATTGACCCCGCCAAATTCAAATGTAAAGAACTGACTAAATCAGTATCAAGCTTACAATCAGCCTGCAGCTACTGGATATTCTCCAGACCATACATAGTAGCCAGGTGTAACAAGTTCTTCCTCAATATTGTCAACAGTAACAACAGAAGGAACTAGTAGGTATGAAGGAATTGTTCCTGTACCATTATCGTATGATGATGTATCGTAAGCGCACTCGCAATCAAAAGTATCAGCAAGAGCTGCATCAGGAGTCTTACCCTGAATTAGAAGCTCAGCGATAGCAACAGTAACAACTGCCTCATTAGCAACTGCCTTAAATACTGTCATTGACTGAAGTCCATCAACGATATTTGCTAGGTTAGCTTCGTCGCCGTCCTGACCAGTAATGATTACAGTGTTAGTGCCAGCATAGTCAGAAGCGATAGCATTAGTAACACCAAGAGCTGTAGAGTCATTGGAGCACAAAGCAACGTCAAGTACTGTTCCATCGGAATAGTAAGAAGCTAGGATGTTCTGCATACGTGTCATAGCTGTTTCAGTTGACCAAGAAGCTGTAGCAACTTGCTCGAAATCTGTCTGGCCAGAAACTACGTTCAAAATACCAGCATCAATATAAGGGGAAAGAACATCAAATGCACCATTAAAGAAGAAGCCAGCATTGTTGTCTGCAGGATCTCCAGCTGTGAACTCAATGTTGTATGTTGTAGATGTGTCGCTTAGGTCAAGACCTAGTGCGTCAACAACATATTCGCCCTGTAACTTACCTACTGTATAGTTATCAAAAGATACATAGTAGGATACAGCCTCTGTGTTCATGATCAAACGGTCATAGCTGATTACAGGAATTTCCTTCTCAGCAGCCGTATCAAGAACCTTAGTTAAAGACTCACCATCGATAGCAGCAACAATAAGAACGTCAACGTCATCAGCGATTAGATTCTCAATATCAGAAACCTGCTGGTCAACATTGTTGTCAGAGTACTTGAGCTCTACTGTGTAGCCCTTCTTCTCGAACTCGTCCTTCAAGAACGTACCATCACGGTTCCATCTCTCGAGAGACTTTGTTGGCATTGCGATACCAATCTTGCTAACTCCGTCGTCACCCTTCTTACATCCAACCATAGCAAAAGCCATAGTAAAAATAAGGATAACCGAAATCAATGCGGAAATGAATTTTTTCATCTTTTTCTCTCCTTTACATGGTTTGAGACAGCCATCATATCGAGATTACATATTGTTAATATTGATATAAATTAGCTGCTACTCAGTGAACCTTTTGTTGATTTTCACTAATGTAAGGTTATATCACCGCAGGCAAAAACACAATTCAATTTCTGCCCGTTTAGCAATTTTTGTACATATATGACAATTTAGTAGCTGTTTTTTGTGTAGATAAACAATAAAAATCTGTGAGAAACGTTTCACTCTGGTTCTAATATCCCTAATAATAATAAAGCGGAATTGAGATTGCTCAATTTGTGCTTATTTTTATGTGCACGATACCATTCCATTTTATTGGTTCTATTAAATTCCCTGTTGAAGAATGTCAAAAACCCGAAAACGCCTTAAATCAAAACGTTTCACGTTAATAGAGCGAATAAATATACACATGTATTTAATGCAAAGATATATACATTTGTAAGAAAATTGAAGCAAAGCAATTTTAACAAAATTTCTTTCTTTTTCGCTTGTTAATCGATTTTACCGATATTGCTATTTCTATCTCTTAAATAACAAGCAACGGCTTAAAAAAGAGCAAAACTACGGTATTTTTCAGAAAAACTCATCAATTATGTTATATTTGTTTCAATGTTCTACAGCCATCATTTTTTATCTGTTTAGTCTAGATTTTCGATAAGTGCCACGTCTTCGAGCAATTATTCTGATGGTTATCTTCTTGTCGTCCAGTAGTCTTATTATGCGTATCCGTCGATCGTTCCAACTAGTAAGCAATTCGTCTTCCCAAATCAAGCCTTAGAACACCAACGTGATTGAAATCATCATTTGCTTCGCGGTGAATCAATTCTGTAGAGCCTATGGACTTACGCACACTTTTCGTATGGTAAGAACTTAACCAGAACTCAAGTGCTTTCTGCATCCTTTGCTCGTCAGGGTCATAAAAATATCGTCATGGCAACTATCGATGTTAAAGAATTGCAACGCATTCTTTTCTCCGTATACTTTCACCAAGTCCTTAGCATCATCCATAGAGGAAAAACGAAGTATGAACTCATCATTCTCATGAAGCGGGCATCTCTCATATGCATCTGTAATTTCGATTTCTCCTAAGAACCCAAGTAATAGTTACGAAAAGGTTATTCCGGAATACCAATTCTCTTTATTTTTAGCTCGATAAAGCATCGTGGGTATTACCAGTGGAACTCAGTACTTGATAGATAACGAACTAGTATACCTAGCAGTAGTGAGAAATTGTTAAGAGTAATTGGCGCCTCAAACAGGAATCGAACCCGTATCTACAGTACCGGAAACTGCTATTCTATCCATTGAACTATTGAGGCATTATGATACTTCGCTTGAAGCTTCATCTAGCATTATCTTTAGGAGCCTGACTGTATCTTGAAGTGTCTTTTCGCGAGTTTGGACGGAAGGCTTGTAATGCATGTAAGCCTTGCCCTGCGCGTTTATCATGATTTTTCCAGCGAACCCATCGCTTGCTACGATTGCGCTGACGGCTTTCATATCAACTTTTCGATCCTTAGCAAAATACAAGAACACACCTACTTCACGCACTGCAACCTTCTCAAAATGAGCTTTTCCGGCTAAAGAGCGCACCAAAGATACGCTTGCTAAGACGGTTACTTGCTTTGGAGGCTCGCCATATCTATCAACGATGTCATTGATAAATTCATCATAGTCGGCCTTACTTCCTATAGCCGAAATACGCCTGTACGCATTCATTCTTGACTCCTCGTCCTCAATATACTTTGAAGGAATGTAGGAGTCAATGTCAATCTCGACAGCGCTTATGACTGGAGGCGTAAACTCAGTGTCGCCGCTATCACGAAGACGCTTAATCTCCTCATCAAGCATTCGACAATATAACTCGTATCCGATAACGTTCATTTGGCCATGCTGCTCGGCGCCTAGGAGGTTGCCCGCACCACGAACCTCAAGATCACGTAGTGCAATCTTAATTCCTGAACCAAGCTCCGTAAACTCACGAATAGCCATAAGACGTTTCTTGGCATCCGACTTCATCTCTTTATCCGGATGATACGTCATGTAAGCGTAGGCTTGCTTATCCGAACGGCCAACTCGTCCTCTGATTTGATATAGTTGCGACAAGCCAAATCTCTCCGAATTTTCTACTATCATTGTATTTACGTTAGGCATATCAACTCCCGACTCAATAATTGTAGTACAAACGAGAATGTCAAATTTGCCCTTTATGAAGCCTTGTATCGTATCCTCTATCTTAGTCTCGCTCATTTGCCCGTGAGCGTAAGCAATTCTAGCACCTGGCATTAGTTTACTAAGTTCAGAAGCTTTCTTATCTATATCTTTCGTTCTGTTGTAAAGATAGAATACTTGACCATGCCTAGATATCTCACGCATGCACGCTTGTACTACTATCTCCTCATCGTAAGCAATAACATATGTTTGGACGCTCCTTCGATTCATTGGCGCCTCATCAAGAACAGAAATATCCCTAATTCCTGACATGGACATGTGTAAGGTCCTTGGTATAGGCGTTGCCGTCAGAGTCAGAACATCAATATTTGTACGCAAAGCTTTAATATGCTCCTTGTGATTTACACCAAAGCGCTGCTCCTCATCGACTACTAGAAGACCTAGTTTACTTGGAACAATATCCTTCGACAAAAGTCTATGCGTTCCTATTACGACATCGATAAGGCCGTTACGAATATCCTTGATTGTTTGCCTCATTACGTTCGCCGGAACATATCTTGATAGCAGTGCTATCTTTATCGGAAAATTCTTGCAACGCTCTACAAAATTATCGTAGTGTTGCTGCGCAAGAAGCGTTGTTGGAGCAAGCATGAACGCCTGTCTTCCGTTATCCACGCACTTAAACATCGCTCGAAAAGCAACCTCCGTCTTTCCAAATCCAACATCGCCGCAAAGCAAGCGATCCATCGGCATTTGCCCTTCCATGTCGCGCTTAATGTCGTTAATTGCCGCTATCTGATCATCCGTCTCAGTATATGGAAAGCTCTCTTCGAACTCCTTTTGCCATACATCGTCAGGGCCACAAGAAAATCCCTTATTTGATCTTCTAGAAGCATATAACTTAACTAAATCGAAGGCTATTTCCTTAATTGAGTTACGCGCCTTGGCAACAGACTTGTTCCACTCCTGGCTATCAAGGCTCGAGAGTTTAGGTTCATTGCCATTTGGTCCCACGTACTTCTGAATAGAATCTAGGTTATCAACAGTTAAGTAAACTGCCGCCTCTTTGGCATATGACACCTTCAGGTAGTCTTGAAAAGAATCGCCAACTTTCATATTCACGAGGCCTTCATATCGACCTATACCATGAACATCGTGAACTACATAGTCCCCTGCTACCAGGTCACTGAAGGCAGATATCTTATTCGGGCCTGTTTTTTTCTTCTTTACTATCTTCTCATTTCCGAAAACATCCAATTCGCCAATTAACGTTAGTCCAATTCTTGGATAAATAAATCCAGAGGACAAAGGCGCCTCTATAACCTCGACCTGAACACTCTGCTCCTTAAGTCCTGTTAGAAAAGCAGCAGTTCTCGAAGAACCAGTAACCATCAAAGCAACTACGTCGTTTGGTGAAGCCCTTTTGACTAGAGAGGCTACTCTCTCGAATCCGCCTCGATAGCTCTCACCTGCTAAGCCCTGACACATATATGTGTAACCACCAGGCAAGCCGTTTCCAGAAGAAGAAAGGCATGCTAAAGTAACGACCGTTTGCTTTGAATCAAGCATACGCATAGCATCTTGTATTCCAAACAGAGCCTCACTTGCGCACTTAGGAGCAGTGCCCATTTCGAAACCTGCCTTAAATCGAGACATATACTCTGCCAAATAAGAATCCTCTCGAGACCTTATCTCTTGGAATTCGTCGGCAAAAACCATACATTCTTTTAAATCAATATAGTCTAGTACGCTTGAAGGAGAATCAATAAGTATGTCGGTCCATCTTGCAATACCGGAACATCTCAAGCCATTACGAATCGCTTCAGAGTCACTCGAAGCCGTCTTAAGGAGCATGTCTGCTATAGCTTTTTGAGAAGAGGCCTTCATATTGTTGCTGTCTTCTACAGCAGCTGAATACATCGCTGTCGCTAACTCGCTACGCTTATCGCTATCAATTACTGTCTCTCTTGAAGGGTAAATCTTGGCTTTCTTAAGAACTTCCTCCGACCGTTGAGATTGGGTATCAAAATACTTAAGTTGATCAATCTCGTCATCGAAAAAAGAAATTCTCAATGGCTTATTCATATCTGGAGAGAACAAGTCTAATACATCGCCTCTCCATGAAAATTCGCCTCTGTTCTCGACTGTACCTACGCGCTCATATCCCATGAAAGTTAGCTTTTCAGCCATGGAGGCTGGATCAAAGTTCTCTCCTAACTTGATGGACAAGACGTTCTTGAGAAATGCTTTTCGAGAGGGGAGCTTATTTAATAAAGCTCCGCCGCAAATTATTGCTGCACCAAAATCATTTGACAGAATCTTGCTCAGTGAACCAACTCTATCAATCTCGCTATCTCTTGAGCTTGCATATGCGCTAACTAGGGCCATCTCGCTTGGCTGAACTACAACTACTTCGTCATCAACAAAAACATTAAGAAGCGACGCCATCTCGCGAGCCCTAACAGGGTCAGCAACTATAATAACCGGTTTCTTCTTTATGACCTTGCTTAATGCAACCGTGAAATAACCCTTCTCTTGCTCGCAAAGACCAGCAACATTCAAATGCCTTGCTTGTCTTTGGGCTTGAGCGCACAAGTCAACAAGTTCACTATCTCTAGAAATTAGGTCTAATATCTCATTTATTCTTCTGTTCATTTGCACCTATCAACTCTTCTGTAGCCTTAACTGCCGTCTCGAAAGAAGCAAAAACTTCTGGTCTGATATCCTTGGGAATTCCAGATAGAACGTATTCAACTAATTCTCTATGCTCTGGTACTGGTCCAGTTCCTATTCGTACTCTTGGAAAATTTTGAGTACCAAGGCATGCAATAACAGATTTCATTCCGTTATGCGTTCCTGCGCTTCCTGAAGGTCTAACGCGAACCTTACTAGTTGGAATATCAATATCGTCATATATCACAATGACATGCGAAGGCTCTATATCATAATATCGTGCAAGAGGAGCGATACACTCTCCGGAATTGTTCATGAATGTCTGAGGCTTAACTAGAATTACCTGCTCGCCTCCAATTCGACCTTGTCCATATACTCCCTTGAACTTGCTCTTGTTCAAGACTATTTTGTTCTTATCAGCAAGCATCTCCAAAGCAAGGAAACCGCAATTATGCCAAGTATAAGCATAATCATCTCCGGGATTCCCCAGTCCTGCGACTAAATACATTCTTAAACCTCCGAACGCTTACTATCGAGCTGAATGTAATTTGCACCACGCAAGCGATTCTTCTTCGCAACCCATTCTTCCTTGTTGATTTGCTTGGATCTTCCAATTCCAAGACCAAGCGCTGGAACATCAGAAGTAATCGTTGATCCAGCAGCAATATATGAGTCTTTACCAAGTCTAACAGAAGCTAGAATATTCGAGTTACCACCGATAAATACGTTGTCCTCGATTATACATCCGACCTTATCCTGTCCATCGTAGTTACACGTAACTGTGCCACAACCAAAGTTAACATTTTTACCAACAGTAGAATCTCCAATGTAAGTAAGATGCCTTGCTCTAGTATAGTCATCAATTACAGAATTCTTAATCTCTACGTATGCACCGATTGTAACAAAACTCTTAATTACTGTATCAGGTCTTATGTGTGAGAATGGTCCAATACGACAATCTTTTCCAATAACACAGAAGGATGCAACAGAGTTATCTATTTCGGTTCCATCTCCAACTTCAGCCCCTTCAAGTCTAGTATTCTCACCAATCAGGCATCCCTCACCAATTCTTGTATTACCAATAATAGAGCAGCCAGGAAGAATAACCGTATCCATCCCAATCTCAACTCCCGAATGAATCCACGTAGAATTCTCGTCCATGATTTGAACACCATTAAGCATATGCTTACGAAGAATTCGCTTATTCATTATCTGAGAAGCCTGCATTAATTGATATCTATCATTTACTCCACGAGTGTCATCAAAGTCGCACACAAGAGCGCCGACAGAAAGGCCATCGTTAATTAGAAGCTCAATAGTATCAGTTAGGTAATACTCTTTCTGTGCGTTTTTCGCGCCAAGTCGCCCAAGAACCGATAAAAGCAAGGAAGTCTTAAAGACATACATTGAGGAATTAACCTCAGTTATCTGCCTCTCTTCCTCAGTAGCATCTCTATGCTCAACAATTCGGTTTACATTGCCATTGTCGTCTCTTATGATGCGTCCGTATCCTGTTGGATCTTCGGCAACCGCAGTAAAAACAACAGCTGCAAAATCATTCTTCTCAATCAAATCCAAAGCGCTCGTTATGGTCGAATCTTTGACCATTGGAGAATCTCCAGGAAGTACAATCGTGTAACCATTTCTGCCCTCTAAATAAGGAGCAGCTTGCATTACAGCGTGTCCAGTTCCTAGCCTTTGCTCTTGAAAAATATAAGCAACGCTCTCGCCCAATACGTTGCGTATCTCTTCTTGCTTATCACCAACAATGAAAACTTGGTCTATACAACCGGCTTCACAAAGAGAATCCGATACCCACTTGATTATTGGCTTACCTGCCACTTGATGCACCACTTTGGAGTGTGCGGACTTCATTCTCTTGCTATCACCTGCGGCCATTACTACAGCGCAAATTTCCATATGGTTTCTCCAATCTGATATGCACGCAATGAAGGGAGGCAAGTACATATTTGAGTACTCCCCCACCAAAAGTCATGCTTTTTAGTCGGTTTAATTATACCAAAGATACTTCATCCTTCCTATAATTCCTCTCGAAAAATGTGTATAATGATTAAAATTAATGTACTTAAAGGAAATCATATGATAGCAATAATTCTGGCAGCAGGATATGCGACACGCCTTTATCCGCTAACGTTAAATACACCTAAACCATTGCTTCCTTTAGGAGAGCAATTGATTATCGATATTATTGTCGAGAAGCTAGACCATCTGCCTGATTTGAACTCGATAGTTGTTATCTCTAATGACAGATTTTTCGAGCAATTCTATAGATGGGCAGAAGCTCTGGACAGGACAAACAAGACCCCTATTCTTGTAATGAATGATGGAACAACCAACGAGTCTAACAAGCGTGGTGCAATTGGCGATATTGAGTTTGTAATTAAGGAACTCGACATCAAGGAAGACGTTTGCATTCTTGCTGGTGACAACATATTTACGTACGACCTTTGTAAGATGTATGAATTCTTCAAGAAGAAGGATGCGCCAACTTTAGTTGCTATCGACGTTCCTGATAAGGAAGAAATTAAACAGCTTGCTGTAGCAACAATTGGAAGCGACGACAAGGTAATAGCTATGGAGGAGAAACCTTCTAACCCTAAGAGTACGTGGGCTATTTATGCTACCTACTTCTATAGAAAAGAAGACTTGCATTATATTGAGGATTATCTGCTAGAGGGTAATTCTCCTGACGCTCCTGGATACTTTCCATCTTGGTTGTATCGCGTAATTCCCGTTTATGCTTATCGAGGCGTGGGAACTTGCATAGATATTGGAACAATCGAGAATTACAGGAAGACTTTCGATCAATATTCGAATCAACAATGACAGAAAGCGACAGATAGACCATCATGATACCTTTAAAGCGGGACTCAAATAATTATAGATTCTTTAAACTTGTTTTGTGTGTGACTTCGTTATCTTATGTTTTGTTTTCCTTTGGAGGATGTTCACGTCTTAACAATAAGGATACTGTGACATCTTCTAGTCAACTGCCAACTCAAACCGAAGCCACAACAACTACTTCTCAAACGCCTGAGATAACAACTTCCCAAACTACCGCAGTCCCATCTCCCGTCCCTACACCAGTTCCGGAATATGTAGAACCAATTTACGACGAAGAGATTTGGTATAACGGCTTTTCTGATCCGCGCTCGGTTCGTGCGGAAATAGTAACGAACACTAATGACATACTTTGTGTAGTCAATAAGTATCACGCTTTACCTCTGGATTATATGCCGGACGACTTAGTTGATGCGCCTCATTCTTATGGACAACAATTAAGAAGTGAAGCTTGCGACGCTTGGATAGCCATGTATGACGCATGCTATGAAGCAACAGGTGAAGGTCTTTTGCTACTATCTGGATACAGAGATGCATATACACAACAGTACTTGTTTGATAGATCTGTCAACCTTAGAGGAACTCCTTTTGCTTGTCAAAAGAATGCTTGGCCAGGAAGATCTGAGCATCAACTTGGTTTAGCTATAGATATTACTCCCGCAAGTGAGACGGAAATTCTAGATGAATTCGCTACAACCACAACAGGTGCTTGGGTAAATGCGCATTGCTATGAGTATGGATTTGTACTTAGATATCAAGCTGATTACACCGATTCGACTGGTTACGGTATCGAAGCTTGGCACTATCGATATGTAGGTGTAGAAGCAGCAACTGCTATGTATGAGCAAAATATTTCCTTGGAAGATTACATGGGTTGTCCACAAATATTGCCTACTGACGAGTAAGCTTTATATAGAACTTTTGTGTTTACACACGTTTTTTAGACTCTTGATTTTTGATTTCTATGGTCTATAATCAATTTGTTCCAAGGCGAGGTGTGATTCCTCGACCGGCGGTTAGAGCCCGCAAGCTAGTTGACTATATTGCAACTAGTTGACACGGTTAGATTCCGTGGCCGACGGTATAGTCCGGATGAAAGGAGATTGATTATTATGTCAGAACGACGAATCCCAACACGTAAATCCACTTCAAAGATGACTAGGCGCATCGCTTCAGCTGCAATTTTGACAGCTATGGCCGTGGTGCTAATGTATCTTGAGATTCCATTGCCATTTTTTCCGCCCTTCTTGAAATTCGATTTCTCTGAAGTACCGGTTCTTATTGGCACTTTTGCTCTTGGTCCTCTTTATGGGGTAGCAATTGAGCTTGCTAAGAATGTAATTCATCTTCCTGTTTCACATACAGCTGGAATTGGCGAGGTAAGCAATTTCTTGAATTGTTCTGTCTTCATTGCTACAGCTGGAATTATTTATTCCAAGATTAGAACTCGTAAGTCAGCTCTTATCTCAATGGCTATAGCTACCGCTACATTTGCTCTAATGTCATGTCCATTTAATTATTTCATAACCTTGCCTTTGTACTCTCAAGTTCTTGGTTTTTCGAACGAAGCTATTATTGGTATGAGTGCTGCAGTAAATCCGCTAATTCATACGAAGTTCGACTTGATTCTTTGGGGTTTTCTCCCATTCAACATTTTCAAGGGCGTAGTAATAAGCGCAATTACATTAGTAATATATAAGCCAATATCCAAGCTTATTAACGCGACCGCCGAGAAGACAAAATAATAGACACCACAAGAATTAATCTTGTAGTGCCTGATGTTATTACGTTAGAGGAATACGTGACAATCTTAATCGTATCTCTCGTCGATTACTCTCTTAGTCTTCTTTTCGCTACGAGGAAGAACACCTAGCTCTAGTACCTTTACTATTGGGGTGAATCCAATTCTGCTCTTAACTCTCTCGGCGATACGACGACTCAAATCCTCAAAGTCAACGGTGCCATTCGTCTCGACATAAAGACGCATAGTATCGCGACCATCAAGATGAGAGATTCGAATTTGATACTCGCTTGATGCTTCTGGGAACTCACGAAGAACCTCTTCAATTTGTAGTGGGTATAAGTTAACTCCCTTGATTTTGACCATGTCGTCGGTTCTACCCATGATTGTGCCAAGACGAGGGTACTTACTTCCACACTCACATTCGCCAGTAATGATTCGTGACAAATCATGAGTACGATATCGAATTAGTGGAGCACCTTCCTTAACTAGAGTCGAAATTACGATTTCTCCTTCTTCTCCGTCTGGAACTGGCTTCAATGTGACTGGATCAATAATCTCAACGTAGATGTAATCATCCCAGTAGTGTATACCACAGTCATACTTGCATGTAATTCCAATTCCAGGACCATAGATTTCCGTAAGTCCATAGATATCATATAGCTCGATTCCTAGCTCAGAGCTTATTCTATTTCGCATAGTATCGCCCCAACGCTCTGAACCAATGACGCCCTTTTTAATATGAATCTCATCCTTTATTCCACGCTTTGCAATTTCTTCAGCTAACAATAAAGCGTATGAAGAAGTGGAACAAAGTACTGACGACTTCATGTCAGCCATCATCTTAAGTTGCTTTTCAGTGTTACCAGGCCCCATTGGAATAACCATTGCGCCAAGCTTCTCAGCGCCATTTTGGAATCCGATTCCAGCAGTCCATAGACCATAGCCGGGAGTAATTTGAATTCTATCAAGATTAGTAATTCCTGCCATCTCATAGCAACGAGAGAACATAATTGCCCAATCGTCTACATCTTTTGCTGTGTATGGAATTATTACCGGAAGTCCTGTTGTTCCTGAGGATGAGTGGATACGTACTATCTCTTCTTCTGGTGCCGTCATTAGTCCAAGTGGATATGCATCACGAAGATCACCCTTTTCGGAGAAAGGCAAATTCTCAAAGTCTTCCGCTGTCTTAATGCCTGAAATTCCGGCATCTTCCAACTTCTTACCGTAGAAGCTGTTAGCCTTGCGCAGAGCTTGAATTCTGTCATTAACTTGTTCTATTTGCTTGTTACTAATAATCATCTGAAGTTACCTCGTAAAGTTACTTATTATTTGTTCTCAATTATTACTTGAGGGTTTAGTCTGACATACTCCAAAGCTTTGAAATTTAGCTCATGGAATTTTGGTGAAATTCTCTTTTGAATTTGCCATCGAAAATCATCCTCTGTAAACCCGAGCGCACCAGAATAAATTGATGCTCCAAGCATAATTAAGTTCAATACTTTATGAGAACCAATATCGTTACATGCCATATTCCCATCAATGATTAGAAGCTTAGATACCTTACTTCTCAAGGTGCTTATAGCTAATTCATAATCGTATTTTGCTCCAAGACTTGCTGTTACTGGAATAACAGGGTGTGAGCTTACGACCACCTGTCCATCCTTCTTAAGATACGGAAGCATACGAAGAGCTTCGCCAGGCTCAAATGCAATAATCATATCCGCTGAACCCTTCGCTATCATTGGGCAATAGGCGTCGTTGCCCATTCTTAGGTGACTAAAAACACTTCCTCCACGCTGAGCCATACCAATAGTCTCAGCACTCATTACAGGAATTCCCTTCTCCAAGGCAGCTGCAGAAATTAGCTTGGAAGCTAGAACCGTTCCTTGTCCACCAACTCCGCATAAAACAATATTCTTACTCATCAGTCTAGTCCTCCTTCCAACATTGCTTCAAAAGGACAAATCTGACTACATAGCAAGCAACCAGTACAAAGCGAAGGGTCAATCTTCACTTTGCCATTAATATCAGGAATAAGTGCAGGACATCCTAATTCTCTAATGCATTTCTTACATCCTGTGCAAATCTTACTGTCTATTACAAGTTTATTCGTAGGCTTATTTAATACAATACACGGAGACTTGAAGATAATTGCCTTTACCCCTCTAAGCTCGGATGCCTCCTTCACGGTCGCTACAGAAAGCTGATAATCCAACGGATCCACCGTCTTAACGAATTGAAGGCCTATTCCCTTTAAGACGTTCTCGATACTTATTTTTTCGACAACATCCCCCATAGCCGTACGTCCAGTTCCTGGATGAGGTTGGTGCCCAGTCATAGCCGTCGTTGAGTTATCAAGAACAACAAGAGTCATATCAGCGCCATTATATACAGCATTAATTACACCAGTTATCGCAGATGCGAAAAATGTCGAATCACCAACAAACGCGAAGCATTTCGTGTCGGCTTCAACATGCCCAACGCCTTGAGCTATTCCTAGACCTGCGCCCATACATAAACAAGTGTCACACATGTCGAGTGGCATAGCGTTGCCCATCGTGTAGCATCCGATATCCCCACAAAATATTGTTTTCTGTCCCTTCATAGCCTGCTTTACCGCATAGAAGGAAGCTCTATGAGGACATCCAGCACAAAGAACTGGCGGCCTAACTGGTAGAATTGAAGGATCGACTTCTTGTGACTTAGTCTCTTCTATAGTGTTACTTAAATTCACCGAAGCAAAACTACCAATAGCTTGGCTAACGCTATCGATTGAATTCTCGCCGGCTACTTGAATGTCGTGTGTAAGCTTACCTCTAATCTTTACATCAAGATTGTACTTGCCACAGATATATACTAATTCCTTTTCTATTACTGGATCAAGTTCTTCAATACATAGAACCTCATCAAGGCCAGTTAAAAAACCTACCGCTAATTTCTCAGGAAACGGATAAGGAGTCGCTACCTTAAACACACTAAAATTCTTGTATTCTTCGTTACTAGCCAGAGACTCCATTACATATGTATAGGATATTCCGCCAGTTGCAATTCCCTTTTTGCTTATGTTTTTGTCGCCATTCAAAAGATTTCTTTTATAACCAGAAAATACTTCCGAGAGCTCTTCATTCCTAGCAACAATCTTCTTGTGATTAGCATAGGAAAGCCTTGGAAAGATTACCCATCTGCTAGTATCCTTAATGAAGCCTTCAACCGTATGTTTGGTAAATTCATTCTCATCCTTAATCTCAATAGAAGCATAGCCGTGGCACACACGAGTAGTAGACCTTAGGATTACCGGAGTCTTATATCTCTCCGAATAATCGAAAGCATCCTCTACCATGTCATAAGCTTCCTTGGCACTGGATGGATCAAAACATGGTATTTTCGAAAATTGTGCGAAATTTCTAGTATCTTGCTCGGTTTGAGATGAAATAGGTCCTGGATCGTCGGCCACTAGAATAATCATGCCGCCCTTGATTCCAACATATTCGAGACACATCAAAGGATCTGAGGCAACATTCAAGCCTACTTGCTTCATCGTTACCATTACTCTTGCGCCAGCGTATGAAGCTCCAGCAGCTACCTCCATCGCAGCCTTCTCATTAATCGACCACTCAACATATATGTCTGCAGTTCTTTTCTTCGCAATTGTCTCAAGAACCTCAGTCGAAGGTGTTCCCGGATACCCAGAAACCAAATTTACCCCAGCTGCTATTGCCCCTAAGGCTATAGCCTCATTTCCCATTACAAATTCGGTATGCATTACTTTGTCCTCTGAATCTCAAAATCTGTTATATTCTAACACCTAAACTACTATTAAAAAAGCGGAGAACCAAGGATGCCCTGTTCCCAGACACTTTTACTCTTACACTCTATTGGCATTTGCTGTAATCATGCTAATTACTCTTCTGGACTCCAGCCACGTTGGGTTAGCAATAGGATATACGTGCGCCATTATCCTTATATCCTTCTCGTTCAGAACGTCTATCACCGTCTCTGCACAATAGAATTTCGACTTTACTTCCTCTTTAAGAAGAAGATCGTGCATATATATACTATCCTCTTTAAGATAATCGTCTCCTCCCGTAATAATTGTTGCTCGAGGGCAAACGATGCGCTTAACCAAGAGCCCCAAATCAAAAGCATAGTTTGGCGCCTTGAAATCTTGTGCATCATTCGCTTCATAGATTATTACACTTCTGTCTGGATAACCTTTATTGGTCAATCGAAACATTCCGCTAATCAAATTTACAGAGTCAATATGAACTTTACTCGTAACAGTAATATTAAAATCGCTTCTAATATTTTTATCATGCATTACGCCAGTCACTAGAAGTGCTAGATATGCTCCCGCGGAGTCCCCGACAAGGTGAATCTTTCTTATACCAAACTCTTTTTTTACAAAACTAATAGCTTCAATAATATCTTGCAGCATGCCACAAAGACCATTCTCTTGAATTAAACTATAGTTTACGTTCATTACGGGAATACCTGAATATCCTACCAAATAAGTAGAGAAACACCTATCCAATTCTTTCGTTCCGTAAACAAGGCCACCTCCATGAATTACAAGGAAAGCCTTATCGCATTTGTCTGTCTCAAATGAGAAGCCCTTTGGCAAGTAGTAATCAAGAAGATGGTTTGTGCTTTCATCCTTCATGTAAGGAATATCGCTAAAAATTTGAACACCTTCACAATTAACTTCCGTCTCAAGACGACGCTTGTCATTAAGAAGGCACATATTGATGAACTTCTTTCGAGCTAATTCAGCTTGTACGCGCCTTATTCCCATATAGCTCTCCTGTAGTTGTAGTTTAGTTGATTTATACTCGACCAATTTGAGTCTTAAGAATCTCAAGCGGATTATTCAAATCGGACTTGATTTGATACGTCCCACTACTCGCTGGAATAAAAAGGCTTTCGCCCTTCTTAATGGATAGTCTTTGCATTATTCCACACCCATCAACATATTCGATTTGACCTTGGCCAGACAAAACTATTAAGGAAACGAAGGATAACGACGAGACCTCGTCCTCATTATCACCATGGAGAATGTCAGCTGTGAAGAAAGGACATCTGAGTAGATGACCATCACTAAAGTCCTTGCTATAGTTTGGAATTCTTCGAGCTACCTCAATGGCCCTATCAACGTGAAGCTCTCTTTTGTTACCCTCTTGGTCCTTACGACCATAGTCGTAAACTCGATATGTTATGTTCGAATTCTGCTGAACTTCTGCAATAACAACGCCCTTACAAATCGCATGCAAAGTACCTGCAGGAATGTAGAAACTATCACCCTTCTTGACAGGTACGGCATTCAAAATATCCGTTAATGTCCCATCCTCAATTCTCTTACAAAACTCTTCCTCGGATACCGCTCTGCTTACTCCGTAATAGATAATTGCATCCGGCTCAGCCTCAACAATGTACCACATCTCCGACTTGCCAAAGCTACCCTCATTTTCCATAGCATAGGTGTTATCGGGATGAACCTGAATTGAGAGATTCTCCTTGGCATCTATGAGCTTAGTCAAAATTGGGAACTCAGCGTACCCTTCGTAATTGCTCCCAAGAACATCCGGTCCTTCGATCTCAATATACTGAGCCAAAGTCATACCCTTGTACTTGTCATTATCAATTACTGACATCCCGTTTTTGTGACATGAAAGTACCCAAGCTTCAGCGATTATGTCTAAATCAGATTCGATTCCATAATCAGTACGAAGTTTGTTGCCGCCCCAAATGTAGTCTGTGCAAAACGGTTTAAGTCTTAATACTGGCACCTTTAAGTCCAACCTATCTATCAAAATTGTGTTTATTCAAATTAGTTCGGATTATTTCCAAGAGGAGTATCGACTTTCAAAAAGAAAGGAATTGCAGGAAGTCCTGTGTCTCCACGCAATCCAGCATTACCGTAACTGAAGTAAGCATATCTTACTTGCATAGGCAATTCAATATTAGGACATGAGAGAATTAATGTCTTCCCATCAAAGTCAACCGACGCGCTCGCAGTATGGAATTCTCCGTCGTCGCCAGCCATCTCAAAACCATAATCATCCGAAAACGCACCCTTCAAAAGTAGCATCGAGAAGTCACCACGGAAAGTTAACTCCAAACCCTCGCTACCTCTTCTTACGTCGATACATCTTGGATACTCCGATAAGAACTCGCTCTTCAAATATACATTTCTCAACGCTAAATTTGCGAATCTCTCTGCAGGAATTCTCTTCTCAGATGGGTGTATATTATCAAACTCTCCTTGATCAATAAGAACCGCCATATACGCGCCTGGTACTTGTCTTGAGACACGATATTGCCTCGACCTAAGAATAGGCCATGTTAGATCATCAAAATCCATGTACTTTCGATCCTTGGAGATGTACATAGGAAGTTGCGCGAAAATAAACGGCAATTCGTCATCCATAAATGCCTGTCTCCAGTTTAATATCAAGGTCGAAAATACCACATCATAATCGCCTGCCCGCGTCTCACAATCGTTCTCACCTTGATAGAAGATTACTCCTCTAGAAGAGAATGGAGTTATTCTTGAGACCATAGCCTCATATAGTGCGCTTGGTCTACGTATGCTATCTTTTGAACATGGTGGTGGCCAAGGCCCATCACCAAATCTCTCATGAATATCAGAATAAGTCATATAAGGATTCTCGCGCAGGCTCTCATTTACCTCATCCCAGTACTTCTTATCAGCTATGTCAAACTGAATCTTCTGCATATCATATTGAGTTGGTGTTAGCTCATTAGCGCTCTTATCAAATTCCTTCAAATATCTACGGCCTTCAGGAGTCGACTCGAGAGCCTCCTTACTTTGCCACGAAGAAACTGAGGTTCCTCCAAGAAAGCACTCAATAATTCCAATATGAACATCCAGTTCCTTCTCCAATATCTCAGAGAAGTAGTAGGCCAGGCCTGACATGTTTGCACATGTCTTTGAAGAAACCTTTACCCACTCAGATTCGTCTTCAGCCTTGATTGTATCTTCGTTGACTACATCAGCAACTGGAACACAGTAATAGTGGACTCTTCCTTCCTTGCAAGCATCAATAACATCCTTGCTATCCGTAGTTCTAATCAAAGGCATTTCCATGTTACTTTGACCACCAGCAATCCAAACCTCGCCAGCATAGATGCCGCCAATAGTAACGGAGCTTGACCCTGCTTTTACAAGAAGCTTATAAGGACCACCTGCTTCAACTGGTGTCATGTTCACTAGAAAATGTCCTGAAACAGGCTCGGCAATACCCCCAGAGATCATCTTTCCGGAATTATCCAGAAGCGATGCCTTAATCTCTGACTTAGAATCCACGTCACCAAAAACGCGAATTACCTTATCCCTCTGGATTATCATATTATCCTTGAATATTCCGTTTAATCTAAGACCCATCTTATATCCTTTCAAGCTCACTCAATCGAAAACAAAAACTCGATTGGTATACGATCGAATACATACACATTGAATACATACACATTGGATTAATTATATACTAAAATAATAATAATAAACACTTCGCACTCTGACTAATAAACGCATTTTGTCAAAAAAAGACGATATGGTATTATCCACATCGTCTTATAGTTATTCAACAGTAATTGTCAATCTGTTAAGCGAAAAAAGCCTTTACAAATAGGATTGCCTTACCCGTATCGCCATTGATGCATACTGAACCATCGTTGATTGCATCATAAATACACTTCTTACCATTAAGAACAGATGCAAAAACATCTACATCAGCATCAATATAGAATGAAGCGTCGTTATACTCATAAGGAGCAACCTCAACCTTCTTGTTATCAACCTTAACATACAAAGGTGTTGGGTCAACGTTTCCTCTAAGTGTAATCTGTGTAGCAAGGAAGTTTGTCTTGAACTTTGTCACCTTAGCCTTCGACTTAACACTAGCATAAATGCTATCAAAATCAGGTGTAACCACCTTTGTTGCAGCCGCTTTCTTAGCTGAAGAAACCGCCTTTTTTACTACTGTCTTCTTAGCAGCTACTTTTGTCTCAACCTTCTTAACAGCCGCCTTAACTTCTGCCTTAACTTCCTCTGCAGCCTTCTTTATCTCTGTGGAAGGCTTCTTTACTGTATTTGCCATAAATCAATTCCTCCTAAAAAATGCCTGAAAAAATCTCTTTGAATCGTACATTAAGTATATTTTATTTGACAATTCTTTTCAATTAATGTCTTCTTACGAAATATACGAAGTTTTTTTATGAAAGGACTGAAATAATGTGAAAATGCCTAAGAAGGCATAAGAATCTTCTCGATGCTTAAAATCCAGGAGGTTGGGACAATTTTGGACGCTAGATATAAACATTTTTGCATGAAACCACAAACGTAAAGATGCCTTCCACGCATTGCAGCTTTCATCCCCTTTTTCGCAAGCTTCTCAGGACTTAGAACACACATCGCTCTTATGCCCGTGAATTTGCTCTCCTTGCTATCTGTCGCCTTCGACAAGAACTCTGTATTTACTGGTCCAGGGCAGATAACGGTAACCGCTATCTTGAGATTATGCAATTCATATGAAAGCGCTCTCGAAAATGACAAAACATAAGCCTTTGATGCTGCATAGCACGCGAATCCAGGTTGTGGCAAGAACGCCGCCGATGACCCTAAATTAATGATTCTTGGAGCCTGCTTCCAAGAAAAAGCTCCCCCTGTGCAAACCATATATGGCAAGCACAATCTAGTCAGAATACTTAGCGATTTGCAATTTACATCAAGCGTGCTTGACAAGTCATCTTTGCTTCGGTCAATAACCTTGCCACGCTTACCCAGCCCAGCACAGTTGATTAGTAAACCAATTGTCGGCTTCTTGTTAGATAATTCATGTTCAATTATGGAAATGCCTTCCTCTGAAGTCAAATCAGCTTCTATTGGAACAATATTTGAATTCGAATACTTCTTCTTAAGGGCCTCCAATCTATCGGCTCTTCGTGCAATAATCCAAATGGCATCTATATTAGTGCCACCAAATTTACCTGTTGAATTAACTACTTCAGACAAGAAAGCTTCACCTATTCCAGATGAAGCTCCCGTAATAATTGCAATACTCATAACAGCATCCCTTCAATATGGATTTGCCTTATTGTATCGTTTATGTGACTGTATTTCCATTTGAATTTCCATTTTGTGCATGATTTACCGATGCACTCTTTGGTCTCTTAATAGGTGCTCTCTGCTGTATAGGCATTTTGTTACTTGGTTTTATCTCAGGCGTAAGTGGTGGCTCTGGCTTTCTCGCATAAGCTTGAGCACGATTCGCAGAAAGACTAGCCGGTCTCTTAATTGGTGCTCTTTGTTGCAAAGGAACACTTGATGTTGTTGCCTTAGGAGCATCTGGAGCCTCTGGCTTTTTCGCATAAGCCTGAGCACGATTTGCAGAAAGACTAGCCGGTCTCTTAATTGGCTCTCTTTGTTGCACAGGAACACTTGTTGACGCCTTAGGAGCCTCAGCCTTTTGCTCTTGGACCTTTGGAGATTCTGGCTTAACAATCGTTGATGTAGTAGCTTGAGTGGCAGCAGGTCTTCTCATTAGAGCTGCTTCCTTACGAGCCAGAGCATCGGCATTACTAACGGATGTGCTGGCAGGTCTCTTAATTGGTGCTCGTTCCTGCAAAGGAACACTTGATGTTGTTGCCTTAGGAGGCACAGGCTTAACAATCGTTGATGTTGTAGCTTGTGGGGCAGCAGGTCTTCTCATTAGAGCCGCTTCCTTACGAGCCAAAGCGTCGGCATTACTAACGGATGTACTAGCAGGCCTATCAAATGTATGCTTTTCTACTGGCTTTGGACCAGTACTAATGCTTTCTTCCTTCCTTACTGCAACAACAGCGGTAGTCGATGCCATAGCAATATTCGAACTCTTTCCTGGCGTCCTAGGAGAAATCTGAGCACGTTGCTTGCTAAGAACAGCTTGATTTGAATACACAGGTCTTATAGGCGCTGTGTCGGACTTCTTAAGATAACCGTTAATGACTTCAACTTGAGCATTAGTCTCAGCCTTTGGTTGCGCGAAAATATTCTTTCCCGTTACCTTCTCTATGATGTCACCAATAAAGAAAATCTGTAGAGCTAATTCAGCACCATAAATACCCTCAGTCTTAAGCTTAATGAATCTATATGCTACAAATGAAGCAAATAGAAGAAAAATAATGCTTATGATTAATGGCCCATTGCTTTCCTTCTTAACGCCAGGAGCAATAGATAGCGAGTCTCCACTCGTTCTTCTAGTAACCGCGCCTTCCGTTTCACCACTATTGCTGGAATTGCTTGGATTTACTTCATTAGGAGCATTTAGTGCAACTCCTGCAACTATAACACTACCGCTCTCTTCAACTAGCGTTTCTTCTGTTGCATTAGGATCTACAGTACTATCAATAGAATCTACTGGAGCAGTTGTCTCAGTTGTACTAGTAGCAACATTATCATTAGCAGTATTTGTTGTTGTAGTTGTTGTAGTTGTAGTTGCTATAGAACTTGGTTCAGTAGCTTGTGCTGGAGCAGTTGTCGCAACTGCCGTTGCTACCGTTGTTGGAACGGTAGTTGCTG